>CAZYMB010000009.1:44496-45985 GCA_964648795.1 uncultured Acidimicrobiaceae bacterium | reverse complement strand
CTTGGTGCTGCCGATGGGCGGTTCATGAAGAGATTTTTGCTTGTATTTTCTTTAACTGGACTATTGTTCATGCCGCTCTCTTCTGTGCAGGCAGACGGCCATACAGGTCTCATTAGTTGGTCTGATGCAGTAGCAGGTACTACAACTCGAACAGGTAGTGTCTTCGGCACTCGCTGTGGTAGCGGTTCGGCGAATGCGGCAGAAGAAGCAGCAACCGCTGCGCTAGCTAACGACTGGGCGACCCAGGCCGTCGCTTCCGGCTTCACCTATATATCTCCAGCTATCACGCCAGCCGATGACGCATCTGGCGACAGTGCAGTACTGTCTTTTCCAGGAGTTAGCACTGTCGATGTAACGGTGTCTCGACGACAAGTCCCAACGATCAATGCCCACGACCCTCTCGATACCTCAACCGGAATTCTTAGCAACAACGCTGTCTTCTCAGACAGTGCACGCATGCAGGACTGTGCACCTCGTCCCGAGGACTTAACCACAGCACCAGTCGCTGGAAGCACCCTTGCTGCACCAGCTGCATTCTCTGGTATCGGTGCAAATCCAGCAACATTCTGGAATGCCACAAGGTTCCCTGCCGGCAATGCTTTGGATGCAGCTTTGTTTGAGTTCTCTCAGCCTGTTGGCTCTTTCGGTCTTTGGTTTGGAGACCTGGAAACCAGGGACCCCGACCCAACAGGCGGAGGAGTTTTAGCAAGAGTAAAATTGTTTGACGCTGCTGGCAACGTTGTTCAGTACGCTGAAATCCTTCCAGAAGAGTTACCTGCAACAGATTTAACATGTGGTGGTTCAGTGGTGAGTGCTGATGCTTTGGGTTGCGGTAACCAAAGCACAAGGTTCATTGGATTTGTAGACCCAGACATCTCGGTGACATCGATGATGGTTGTGGTTGGTGACGATGACTCTTGTACGCAGACCTCGAGAGCTTGTGATGGTATTACAGAATTCTTGTCTTGGGTTGGGCCGCTACTTGGAGTTGGCCAACCAGACCTAGTAACCGAAAAAGTGGTTACTAAAGCGCCTCAGTTTGCTGGAGATACTGTCTCTTGGACTGTAACTGTAAGCAACGAAGGAACTGCGGCTGCGATACCAGGTTGGGTCGTTAGCGACTCTGCCAGTTCGACAGTGACATCGGTTTCTCTTAGTGGAGACCCAGCAGAAGTCGATTGCGCCGCAGTTACCACTTGCGAGGGATTGATACCGCTAGGTCCGGATGAATCTATCGAAATATTAGTCACCGGAATATCGAACGCTGAAGTGGGTGAGACCGTAGATAACGTCGCATTCGTTCAACCTGACGCCGATGATGTAGCAGAGCTTGTAGTTGCAGGTGAAGCCCCAAGTGCCGGGGATGATACCGATAGTACCGATACCAACAACGATGCAGATGTCAGTTTAATTGTTACAGCTCCTCCAACCACAACAACTACGATTGCGTCAACCACAACTACGACGGTGGAGCCAACAACGACTACGG
>CAZYMB010000009.1:0-44396 GCA_964648795.1 uncultured Acidimicrobiaceae bacterium | reverse complement strand
ACAACTACGATTGCGTCAACCACAACTACGACGGTGGAGCCAACAACGACTACGGTGGAGTCGACTACTACGACGGTGGAGCCAACAACAACTACAACTGAATCAACCACTACGACGGTGGAGCCAACTACTACGACGGTGGAGTCGACTACGACTACGGTGGAATCGACTACTACGACGGTGGAGCCGACTACGACTACGGTTGAGTCGACTACAGCAAGTTCTAGTACGACAGCCGAATCAACAACCTCTGTCACGCCAACAACTACGTCAACAACTACGCCAGGAGCTACAGAAGGTGGCGTCGCTGGTGCTGAAGGTTCAGTTTCGACAACGGCTGGCCCGCCCGATGTTCTAGCGTTGACCGATGAAGGATCAGCTGGAGCTAACGGTGAGATCGGGGCCAACGGTGAGGCCGGAGCAGATGGTGAAGGTGAAGCAGATGGAGCGCTTGAAGAATTGCCTCGTACTGGTGTAGATACTCTTTATCTGGTCCTAACTGCTATTGCTGTCACTCTTGCAGGTCTGATCGTCCGTCAAAAGACAACGAACCTGGTCATAAAGTAGTTCCGTTTCTTTTCAGAGTCGGTGACAAATAGCTATAACTAGTACTTCATTTCCCAAAGCTATTGAAAGGCTAGGAAATGAGAAAAGGAAAGGTATCGGCTTTAGTCGTTGCTGCACTGTTATCGGTGATTGGGCTTGCGTCTCCACTTGCGGCGCAGTCTTCTGCCGACTTATCAGAACAGACAGAGTGTTATCGGGTGCCATACACCGAAGAAGCTAAGGCCATAGCGGGTAACACCGTAGCGACGGGCACAATTGTTGGCGCCTGGTGTGTAGAGAACGACACAGTCACAAAGGCAGCCTTGCTGCATAGTTTCTCTGAGTCTCAGACCCCATTTTGGAACACTGGCCAAGACGAGTTGCACACAGAAGGAGCAGAGGTTGTTGACAATGAGGCACGCATTTACAAGCAGTTTCAGTTCAAAATCAGAATACCTCTACGATGGTTCGATTTTGAACTACCACAACACTTCTGTGCTCGCATAAACGGGACAGCACAACCAAGCGCAACAGGGAGCTCACATTGCAACCCTTTCTAAAAACAACAATTGCGGGTCTGGTAGTTCTTGTAAGTGCATGCGGGTCAGCGGCGGCTGCCCCTCTTGCACCAGGAACGGGTGAACTTGACTACAACTTATTGCCTTTGCACGGACTCGTATCAGAGGTGAGCGAATGTGTCGAGATATTTGAAACAGCTGCTTACCCATATTGGGTGCCTTCGGAACAGATAGCAGAAATTGACGGCTATGGCATTAGTTCTAGCCAAGCTAGGTCGCCCTCGGAAATTCAAGCTGATGGATCAAACAGTAATTGCGGCAGTGGGCAAGAACGGGCCGAGCTTGTTCTGGATGCTTTCTCATTTATCGAACAAGAGTTGATTGCCGACGGCATCTACGAAGGGTGGTCGAATTGTTTAGCCGAGCGTGGCTTTGAAGGACTGACTACTCCTTCGGATCGTAACGGTTATATATTGGCCCAGATCTATTCTGGCTCTGCTGCAATTGCCGAGAGTGATGCAATCGAGCGAGCAAACAGTCTGATTCCAGACGAAGTTGAACTTGCACTAGCTGACAGGCAATGTCAACAGCAAGAGATTGCACCACAGCTAGAACAAATAGCGCAGTTCCAGCAACAAGTGATTAATGATGCCCCGGCAGATGTCCAGGCGCAGTTGAAAGGATAAGAACAATGAAGACTCGCAGGAATACCCTTGCCAAAGTTGCCCTAGGTATGCTCCCGGTTGCATATATAGGGCTGGCGGCCCCAGGATGGGCGATCTCATCAAAGTATGTTCCGCCAACTAACGAGATAGAACCGCCAATACACACCGTAGAGGTCGAGAGTGAACATCTGGTCGACACATGGAACGTTGAAGCAACTGTTGCGTGGACTGAGGTCCAAGAGCGCTCAGTTGAAAACGTAGCTGCGATAGAGATACAGGAAGGGATGCCGCTCGCTAGTGGAACGCCGATCGTGGCCTCAGCGTCTGAGTCACTCTTTGCTATTCGATGTAACGACAAACCTCGGGATGTCAGCGGTACAGAGTTCGGTGGCGAGTTTTTGAAATGTGTACACGGACTGTTGGAGTCAGAAGGCTATTCGATTAGTTCTGCTGACAAGGCCGACCAGGTGTTGGGGGAGTCAACGCAAAAAGCGCTACAGGGTTTCTATGCTAGTCATCTAGCTAGAGTGCCTTGGGACAACGGCCACTGGAGCGCAGAAGCGAGCATATTGGAACGCGGTATTGCTGAAGCAAATGCTGATTTAGCACACGCAAAAGAAGTATTGGAAGATAAGTGGTCTACCGGGCTTGAAAAGATTAGAGCCCTCAACGCTGAAGCTGACGCTAAAAAGGAGATCGACAGGATCGAACTTGAACTTAGAGACGTCCACGACCGTAGAGGCCCAGTGCTGCATGCCAGTGACTGGTTCCAGATGCCAGGCGGAGAATCCACAACATTCTTGGGTGAGGATGAAGGCAAGTTGCAGTTCGGAGTTGGTGAAACTATTGCGATAGTGAACATACCTGCCAATGCTGTCAATGCAGCAGATCTTGGGGTGTCAAGTGACCTATTTGATGAGGTAACCATCTCCGACATTGGTGCCGAACTAGTAAACCCAGAAACCGGTATGGCAGAAGTGCAAGTAACGGTGGATGGCATTCAAGGACTGGGATTAGGTGCAGGAGACTCACTGGATCTTCAATTCACTGCAAATGATTCTATAGAAGAAGTCCTGCATGCTCCGGCCGGGGTTCTGCGAAGCAGTGAATCTGGCTTCTTTGTCAACAAAGTCAATGCAGAAGGGGTAACTGAACGAATTGACGTCATTGACCCGACAATCATTTCGGATCAACTTGTTCTAGATGGTGTCGCAGGGATTGAAGCTGGTAGCAAACTCCAGGTGATCTAGATGATTGTGATGAATTCGGTAAGTAGAGCAGTCGGTAAAGGTAAGCAGCGTCGCAGCCTTTTCTCCGGGCTTTCTGTCGTCGCAGAGACACAGCAAGTAACAGCGTTAATTGGGCGCTCAGGTTTTGGTAAGTCGTCTTTGCTTGAGATCGCCGCCCTGGAACGAAGGCCAGATTCTGGAAACGTCATAATTCAAGGTGACAAAGTCGAGCTTGATAGTCAAACCCACGTAGCTGAGCTCAAGGCCAGCCATATTGGTTATGTCCCACAGTCACCCAACCTGTGCGAATTCATGACGGTTAGGGAGAACATGGAACTGCGTATTCAGCTTGCCGGACAGGAGCCAGACTTCTATGTGTCTCGCATAAATGACCTAAGCCAAAAGCTTCGGATGCATCATTTACTAGATTCGAGAGTTTCCTCTCTGTCTGGTGGCGAACGTTACAGGGCAAGTTTGGGGCGAGCACTTGTCACGAGCCCGTCAATGCTGATCTGCGATGAACCAACAGCGGCTCTGGATTTCTCGACAGCCAGTGATGTGATCTCGATAATTCAAGATCACGCAAAAGTTAGTGGAAACCTGTCTTTAGTTGCAACCCACGACCATTCACTAATTGGTTCCTCTGATTCAGTGATCGATATGGAGGAGCATTCATGAAGTTCGAACTTAGAACATACCTTTCTCGATCTTCTGTTCTTGGAAGCATCGTTGTCACTGGGTTGCTGTTGCTGGTTCTGGTATTGGGTTCTGTCAATCAATCTGTGAGTGGAGTGTTTGGCTCTTATCAAGATCGAGTAGTTCTCGCCCAGTATCACGGCGAATCAGTGCAATCCGAGACTGTAGAGCTTCTTCAGGCTAACCCTGGGGTTGAGTTAGTTGGTTGGGCTAGCGAGGTCCGCAATGAAACTAGAGACTCAGGTGCACTAGCCTCTGACAGCGGATATCTGGTCTACGAAGCTACAGATTCATTTCTAACAATAGCGTTTCCTGAAGCGGAAAGAGGTAGTGCTTGTGTGTTGTGCCACGGAGGAATTGCCATCGGTGGAGGAGTCGCCGCAGAGACCAAAGTTGCGCTTGGCGAAAGAGTCCCAGTTCAATATGGCGGGAGTGCTGTGGTCGGCGCACTTGGGTCGAGCGTTAGAGCGCCGCAGTTAAACGATGGAATATTTCAATCAATAAGCCTTGACGGTGAATCAGCCACATACAGACATATAGCGATTCTCTTTAACAGAGTTCCAACCGAGAGCGATATCAAATATGTCGCTGCCACAGTTTCAACTGATAGCCCATCAGAGGTGACAGTGTTGGCTACACAGTTAGAAGATCTAAACTCGTCGAACGTGTTGAACTTGCTTGACCAGTCTTCAAGTTTGTTGAGGATTGGTGGCCTGGTTGCAATTGTGTTGTTGCTAACTGTTAGTAGCGTAAACGATATCTACAGTCGTAGGGCACTCGTTTGTTCATACCGTTCCATGGGTGCTGCTCCTAGAGATTTGCGACGAGCCGTAGTGAGAAGGTCGGCTACCATCTGGCTCGTCATGGCAGGGTTGGCGGCTGGGGTACTTGGCTGGGCGCAAGGGCTGCTGGCAGGGTTGCCCCAAACAAGCCTGGTTCCACTAAGTTTCACCCAAGTCTTTGGTGTTCTGGCGGTTGCTGGAACCTCGGTAGTCGTTGGCGCCTTGATAGGTCTGGGTCGTATTCTTCGCAAAGATTCAGCGGACATTATGCGGGCACTGGAATAGTCAACGCCGAACTTAGATTCGGCTGGCTCTTTCTATGATTAGGGCACTAAAATGACGTTTGTGGAACTTAAAGACTCATTTGGTCGAATTCATAAAGACCTACGAGTGTCGGTGACAGATCGATGCAATTTCAGGTGTCGCTACTGCATGCCAGAAGAAGGTCTAGATTGGACCCCATCCGAAGAGTACTTAACATTCGATGAGATCACTCGGCTAGTTGGCATCTTCGTTCAACACTATGGTTTCACATCCGTTCGGTTGACAGGTGGAGAACCAACACTTCGCCCAGGTCTAACGAACTTGATAGAACAGCTTCGGGCGTTAGGTGTTGACCTTGCTTTGACTACAAACGGATCGGACCTAGCGAAGAAGGCCAAAGCATACAAAGCCGCTGGCCTCAACCGTCTTAACATAAGCTTGGATACGCTTGATGCTGACGTTTTCTACAAACTCACTAACCGAGACGAGATGAGCAAGGTCACTACCGGCATCGAAGCAGCGGCGGCTGCAGGTTTCGAAAACATCAAACTGAATGCAGTCATGATGCGTGGTGTTAACGAAAGCGAAGTTCTCGAATTTATCAAGTTCGGAATCGCCAACAACGTAATAGTTCGTTTCATCGAGTTTATGCCACTAGAAGCTCACGGCATATGGGACGAAGCCTCCGTTTATTCGGCAGAGGAAATATTGTCAGATGTCTCACAAGAATTCGATTATGAAGAGATCGAATCTGGTTCGTCGCCGTCCCAAAAATATGTTCTCTCGAATGGTTCGGAGTTTGGGATCATCCCAAGCGTCACTAATAAGTTTTGCTCCTCGTGTGATCGGGTGCGCCTGACCTGCGATGGCCAAATCAGAAACTGCCTGTTTGCCCAGAGTCACTTGGATTTGAGAGAGCTTGTCCGCAATGGGTGCTCGGATGCCGAGCTGCGTTCTGCGATCGAAACCGAAGTGTTTAAAAAGGCTGAATCACACGGGATTGGGCAGGTAAATTTCATTCGCCCATCAAAATCTATGAGCCAACTGGGCGGCTAGCGGTCGCTACTCTGCCTACCTGAATCTGCTAATGTCATTGACGGCCCCAACATATTGAGGGCCGTAAAGTTGACAGGAGTAATCATGGGAATCGCAAAATCAATTGAAGTAACAGCAAGCTCGCCAGAGAGTTTTGATGACGCAGTCAAAGTTGGTGTCGTGAAGGTTTCAGAAACCGTCAAGAACATCCAGTCAGCATGGGTTAAAGATTCCTATGTGACTGTTGCCAACGGTGCAGTTGAAGAGTTCCGAGTGTCTTTGAAAGTTACATTCTTAGTCGACTAAGAAGCACCAATATTGCGAAGGTCGCTTATTGCTATGTCTTTAGAGACCTTGCAAACAGCGACACGAGCTTGGTCATAAACGCTTCGGTTAGTGAGACTTACTCTGGTCCCTGGCGGTATGGCCGTTGTCGTGCCAGTAGGTAGAGCTATTTGAATGTCGTCTAGTGAGACAGTGATGTCGCCGCGCATTGCCACAAGTGTGCAGATTTGGAATTCATCAACTTCTAGTGTGGCGGGGGTGCCTTTGTCGACGAGTAGATGGTGGCCCTGTAGTCCAGCGTCAGGAAGGTTGACGATTTGGCGTGGCCGTTCGAGTTCGAATGAACCCCAAGAGTATCCGCTGTCGTGCAGGACCCGCTTTGGTTCGAGGTCGTCTACTTCGTCTAGGACTTCAGCAACTCCGATAACTTCTTCCGGTAACGCAGTCTCGTGTCCGGCGTTTTGGTCGTAAAGGCGTGTTACGGCGTCATTAGAAGTGGTCGCATACTCCTCAAGAACACCACCAATTACAGTGTGTACTACATTGAGACTAGAGATGATAGCGACATCTCCCTGAGAGATATGGCTTACCATCGGGTTCTCTGTCGGATTCCGCTTAGTCCATGACTGAATAAAATTTGGTCCGTGTTCTTCCCAAGCCTCAAATTTGCCGAGAAGCATAAAAGAATTCGCAGCTGGTTCAAGGATATGGAAGGCTTCGACCTTCGATTCTTCGTGGATCTGGACACTGAAGCCTTTGCCGTCATCCAACACGAATAGCGAGTAGCCAAATGGGGCAGCATACTTAACTCCATAAGATTTATACTTAGCGATAAAGCCCACCTCAGCAAAGAACTGGATGAACTGTGGGACCTCAGTTGCCTTCAAACCCTTGGTCAACTGTTGTGTCCACATAGCCTTAAGGCCAGCTTCAACCTCTTCAGCTTCCTTGATGGGAAGTGGGTTTTCAAGGCGCTTGATAAGTTCTTGGGCGGAAGAATGGTCGATCATGGTCATATGGGGCGAGAGTCACATTGTAGTCATATGAAACCGATACCCACCAACTATGGCTAGAGATAGCCTAAAATCTCCTAGTCGCCAAAGATTGGAAGTCAATGCGTCAAAAACCTACTCCGCTAAGCACAGAAACGGTCTTTACCTACGACAACTTTGTGGCTAGCGATTCAACCCTGCATTGTAATTATTCTGGTGGTGGCTACAACTTCGTTGAACGATTCGAAATCGATGGCTCTTGGGACACAGAACGCATGCAAGAAATCGCGCGCCTTATATTCTTGCTGGCCGGTATCTCTTATTACAAAGCCTTTGCCTCCGAAACCATTGACTTAGGACAAACCCCGGTACGCGATGGAGAAAAAGATTTCCTAGCTTTTTACTATGTGGGGGGTCTAGGTGAATACAGCTACAAGAACAATATTTCTTTCGATAAATTGGAAATTGTTGGTGGGGTAGATGCTGCGCCTGTGCCAGCCGCTCAGACTACAGAAGCGGTACCGCTAGTTCCATTTGGTGGCGGTATCGATTCGATTGTTACAATCGAACTAGTCAAGAAGACGTTCTCGAATCCACGACTTTTTGTTATGTCTCCCGAAGACACCACCTTTGCGCCACTTGAAGACGCTGCCAAAGTTACCGGCTGCGAGGTGCTGCGTGCCAAACGATTCCTTGATCCTCAAATTAAAGCGAGCAAAGATAACGGTTTTCTAAATGGTCACGTGCCAGTTACTGCAATTGTGTCCGCTCTTGCGTTAGCAGTTGCAGAAGCTAACGGAGCAACAGCCGTTCTGATGTCTAACGAAGCATCAGCGTCAGAACCGAACCTAACCTTCAACGGTAACGATGTAAACCATCAATTCTCTAAGAGTCTTGGTTATGAGAACGCCTTTAGAAAAGTGCTAGTAAATAGCCTGGGAGCGACACCGGATTGGTTCAGCTACCTGCGTCATCGTAATGAACTTTGGATAGGTAGTGAGTTTGCCCAGCTAACCGATTACCACCCAGTCTTTCGTAGCTGCAACAGAGCTTTTCACATTGACCCAGACGCCAGAGCTACTAAATGGTGTGGCGAATGCGATAAATGTGCGTTTATAGACTTAATCCTTTCACCGCACATGTCCGCCGAAGCCCTGGACAGCGTTTTCTCAGGTAATGAGCCGTTGAACAACGAAAAACTCAAGCCCGTATTTGAATCTCTAGTCAGCACAGCTCCTGGTTTCACAAAGCCATTTGAGTGTGTTGGTGATATTAGTGAGTGTCGCCAGGCAATTAGGCTTGCAAGTGAGCGATCTGATAGAGACGGCAATATGCTGCTAAAGGCTCTGATGGCGGAATTAGGGCCAGTCCCATCCGCCAACCCTGCGCAATTGCCGCACAACATTTCGGAGCCGTATGCAACAAGTCACATCGTGGGTTGATCTTGAAGGCAAGAAAGTTGTTCTTTGGGGTTACGGAGTTGAAGGTAAGGCTACGCAGGAGTTAATTGGCGATTCTGTCGCCGAGCTAATAATTGTTGATGATGGGCTGGCGCAAGAATCAGACAAGATTCTCACCTTCGCCGAAGCCAAAGACAAACTTGAATCCTGTGATGTGGTTATCAAGTCGCCTGGCATTAGTCGTTATGACGAACAGTTCCTCGAGCTTTCACAAAAGACAACCATTGTTGGAGCGACAGGTCTGTGGCTAAACGGAGTTGACCGAGACAAAGTAATCTGTGTCACTGGAACTAAAGGCAAATCGACAACCTCTGCACTGTGTGCTGAAATCTTGTCGAGCCTTGGCCACGATGTTTGTCTTGCTGGCAACATTGGTGAGCCTGCTTGGGCTAGCCCGGCAGACCAAGAGTGGGACTACTGGGTTGTAGAAACATCAAGCTTTCAGGTAATGGACATACAACTAGGTCCTAAAGTCGTTGCACTTACATCGCTTCATTCCGATCACTTGCCTTGGCACAAAGAACCAGAGCAGTACTTCAGCGACAAGCTGGGGATAACAAAGCGTGAAGGGGTAGAACGGCTCGTATTCAATTCAGATGATGAGAACTTGGCGATACGTCCAGAAGTCACGGGCTTTGCTGGGGTATCGCGTGCAACTTCAAATCAGGATATTGTTTCAATTCCACAAGAGGAGATGTCGTTGCGGGGTTCACACAACCGCTCTAATGCAGCATTAGCTATTGCTGCCGTCGAAGCCCTCACAGGTGAAGTTAACCTTGTAAATAACCCAGTGGTGACTGGAGCAATCACAGATTTCGAAGGTCTGGCTCACAGATTCCAAACTGTAGCAAGCGCAGCTGGTGTTGACTTTATAAACGACTCACTGAGTACTAATCCTCTTCCAACTATGGCTGCGTTAACTGCACTCGAGGGCGAAACTGTGGCGCTAATTATTGGTGGTTTTGATCGCGGAGTCGATCAATCTGATCTAATCGATTTTCTAGCGACTAGAGGCGAAGAGATCAAGCTTGCTTGCATTCCCGATACTGGTAAAGATATTGCTGCTCAACTATTAGAGCGAGAGATTGACGCCACAGTCATCGAATACCCAGACCTGGAGACAGCTACTACTGGCTGCTTTGGTTGGGTGAGTAGTGCTGGTGGTGGGGTAGTGTTGCTTTCCCCAGCAGCTGCCAGCTTTAATGCCTTTAGCAACTACCGTGAACGTGGTGACAGGTTCGCTCAAGTGGCTTTGTCCCTGGTGGCTAAACTCAACTAGTTATTGAGAGCGTGCAAAGCACCGAATGCAAACAGTGTGGGGCCGTGGCTTTGATGGATTGTAAATTCTGTGAACTGAGGTAGGTGGACGTCCTGCCACTGGTATTCATATGGCAAGTCTTGCGGGTCGTCCTCTACTCCGAGTGGGCTAAGGCGAAATTGGAATAGCCAATCTGAGTCTTCGCCGATTGTGTGATTGCCAAAGACCGGTGTCCCAGGCCATACCGGTTGGGCTCCGTTAACTGAGTCAACAACTAGTGGATATTGCACTGGGTTTGAACCGACTCCTGTTAGATAAGACACACCTAGAGGGTTTGCCCCAACAGCTGATGCAGACGCCTGGGTTGCAGCATCAAGGAAGTTGCGGTCTTGGGTCAGAAGATAGGCCCGCAGTAAGGCAACTGTCTTGGGGTTGCCTCCGAGTCCAAGCCCCCAGATATTTGGGATGTCTTCGTTTTCCTTAGTCCAGAAGTAATCCCTAGAGCTAGCCCCGTTGACAGTTGATTGTGCAGTTTCCCGAAAGCTCTGCTCGATGTTGTCTACTAATTGCGAGTTTGTGAACTGGCTTGAGGTTCTGCTGTATATCCAGGCAGCATCACATATTGTGTGAGCATGACAGTTCAACTGGTTGAGAGGGCCCGCCGCTAGGCCTGACTCTGCTTCAAAGATGTCGAAGAATCGTTGCTCATCGGTTAACGCCGCCAGTGCCGCAGCAGCAACTACACGTTGCTCAGCTATAAGCCGGGTTTGTTCCTCGGGTCCCTGAGTATTAGCTTCTGCCCAGTCAAAAGCACGCCGTGAAGACTCAGCGAGCTCTGCTGCACGCTGCGAATCGAAGTCTTCTAGTAGTACTGAATACTCTGCAGCAACACCTGCATAAATGTAGCTCGACCAAGCATCGGGAGCGAACAAGAAGAGCGCCAGATCACTTGTCCACGATGTTGCGCCTGGCTGTGGGTGCTCACTGGCTTCTATACCGCCAGATATGCCACCATCTTCTGCTTGAGTTCGCCGATAGAAATCAATTGACCAAAGACCCTCATCAAGAAGATCTGGGATGCCGTTGCCGCTTTCTGGAATGGAGAGACCTTCGTTGCTGTAGGTTTCGGGAAAGCTTCTAACAAGATCAGCTGACAGTCTTGCTGCCCAAAGATGTTGAATACGTCGGTCCCAGTCGCCGGCGTCGTGATGTCCACCCCAAAGTCCTGTGGCATCAATGGGGCCTCCGGCTTGAGCAACAATCTCACTGAAGAGGCTGTCTCTAAGAGTTGTTTCTCCGGCGAGTAAAGTTAGTTCGGTTGAGCGTATCTGAGTTCCATCGTCTGGGTGTCGTGGACGCGAACGATTAATTGGAGTGGCATCGCCAAAGGCAATACCGCTTCGTTGATGGTAGAACCCCTGAGCTACCTTCGATGCAGCTTCGGCGTACACCTCGGTAGAAATATCGAAGGCTGCGCTGCATCCAGCGTTACTTACACAAACTTGGTAACGGCCCGGGTCACTGAAAGTACTGAAATCTATCGGTGTAACATCAGAAGAACCGTTTAGGGTTGGTATTTCAAAGGTGCTAACTGGCTCAGCGGTTTGAGAGTTAATAATTTCGACTGTCGTGCCAATGGTTGCGGGAGTGTCAGGGTTATACCAGCCGCCAAGGTATGCAATCTTAGGACCATCGGGTGCAAAGCCAATTTGAGAAGTCTGAATTAGTGGGGTCTGCGTAGTTTGTTCTAGGTCAAAGTTGAAAGCGGCAAGCCTGTCATCTGCCAGAGCCAGTTCATAAGTTCCATTACCGAGTTGTTGGTCAAAGGTCAGTGTCACATCAAAGCGTGTGCCTGTGACTGGGTCTCCGGCTTCACCAGACCCGTTACCCCGTGACCAGACATCAACATTTGTTGGGCGTAACTCTTGGCCTTGGTTTGTGAGAGTCCAATCGGCCAGGTCTTGCTCGCCTAGGTCGAGTCTGTTTTCTAGTCGTGAGCCTTCTGGATCCCAAACAACAGTGCCATCAAAGATCGTAACGGTGACGGCGTTGCTACCGAAGCGCTGCACTTCTGTAATGTTGTCGTTGATCCGTGGTGGATTAACAAAGACAGGAATTGATGTTTGGGCTATCTCGGTGGTATCGCCGTTTTGGCGGCGCCCTTCAAGAACGAGAATCTGATAACCGATGCTAGTTGGTTCGAACGCGAAACTACTGGCGGGTTCTTCCCAGCCCGTGTCTGAAAGCGGGTTGTGGTCCAGTATTCGGATTTCATCGAACCCGCTGATTGTCGTGTCTAGTTGGATGAGTCCTTGTTCGACTACAGGTGTGGTGTTTGGGGCTGGGTATATTTCGCCGATGATACTTTGTGTCGGAATTGCAAATGACAAGCCATCAGGTGAAACCCTGGTTGCAGCTGGGGCAGCATTTTGGTCGTTGCCGGCGGCAACTTGAGAACGTTGCGTAAACCAGATTAGACCTACAGCCGCAATCAAAAGCACGAGTACTATTGCGCCAACTGCAATGTTTGTATTACGCCGATCCAACATCTACTGCCCGTCCAAAGTCACAGATAGATTCAGCCTCGCTCCAGAAGCGGAAGCAACTAAATCCGTCACCTATCAGTGTATTGTCAATTTCAAAAAGATCGAATATCCAAAATACTGGGTCAAAGAGGATGGTCCCAAGGTCGGTAGAGAAGACTAAGAGGAACAAAAGGATGAATCCGAAGCTGCCGAATTGTCTGGCGGTAGCTCTGACAGATTCTGGTAAAAGTGGCTCGAATATGCCAAAGCCGTCTAGCGGGGGAATAGGAAGTGAATTGATAAGCGCAGCAACGATTTGTATCGCTGCGCTAAATGCGAGTATCGGAGCAACTGTTAAAGAAGTCGTTTCTAAAAACGATGGGCTAGAGGGAATCAAATTAAAAATAAGCGGAATAAGTAAGAGGGCTCCAAAAGCTAAGTTTGAAAGTGGCCCTGCGGCAGAAACCTTAGCTCCATCAATCTCATCCATTTTGCTTCTGTCGATATAGACGGCACCACCTGGAAGTCCGATGCCGCCGAATAGTAGTACTCCGACAGGGATAAGAATTGAGGTTACCGGGTGTGCATACTTTAAAGGGTTAAGTGTCAGATAGCCCTTTGGTGCAACACTTAGGTCTCCGCTTCGCCAGGCAACAATGGCGTGGCCGAACTCGTGAAAGATGAGCGACAGAATCCAGATGCCAGTCCCAAACACGAAAGCGGCTATTCGAATTGGGACTTGTTCAACATAAAGAGCTATAAAGCCACCGATAGTAATGGCCAAAACCAGAAAGAAAATGGGTGACGGCTGAACTGATCCCTTTATCGGGGGCTTTGTTAATTCCAAGGAGCAACAGCCTACCAAGCTGGGCTTGTAGACTAGGTAATCGATGCCCGAATCAGCCAAAGTCACGAGAAGTCAAGATATCGGAACCATAACTGGCTGTATCGTTGACGTAGCCCAACGTAGCGCTGCAGGCGAACTGCAAGGAACGCTTCGAGTCTTCGACAAGGGCGGGATGCTCAGCTCGTCTGGTTTCACTGAAATTAGCTGGGCCGAATTGCACGACAAGGCTAAGGCAATGGCTGCGCAACTGACTGAGAGTGGTGTGGCCAAAGGTTCACATGTAGCCATACTTGGTAATACTTCACTCGAGTTGATCACTGCAATCCAGGCGGTTTGGTTGTGCGGTGCAACCGTAGTCATAATTCCACTTCCGTATCGCCTATCTACTCGAGAGCGCTTCATTGAAGATACCCGAGCTCGGTTGGCCGACTCCGACACATCGCATTTGGTGATTGATTCAGAAGTAGCTCGGATAGCTAAGCCCAAGAAACTGATTGATGGCAGCCCCATCAAGTCAATCGCTTTAGATGACTTAGCGAAGGCGCCTTCAGCCGACGATTTTATGGTCGTTGTCGCTGCTCCCGATGATCTAGCAATTCTTCAGTTCACTTCGGGCTCGACGTCTGCTCCCAAGGGGGTGATGCTTGCGCACCGAAACCTCGTTGCCAATATGGATGCAATTACTGCAGGCGGCAATATTGACCCGAACACTGACACATTTGTTTCTTGGCTTCCGCTGCATCATGATATGGGGCTGATTGGAATGCTTACCTATTCGATGACTCATGGTGTGTCGCTGGTTAAGAGTTCTCCGGCAGATTTTCTATCAAAACCTGGCCGTTGGATGGAATGGATTTCTGAGTTTAAAGCAACTGTGACAGCCGGCCCGAACTTTAGCTATGCGCTAGCGGCACGCCATCTCAAGGGGACCAAAGAGCAGCTCGATTTGTCGGCGCTACGTATTGCGCTAAACGGTGCAGAACCCGTATCGCCTTCAACGGTATCCAAATTCGTTAAGGCTGGCGAACGCCATGGTCTGAATGCGCAAACTATTTTTCCAGCCTTTGGAATGGCAGAGACTTGTATTGCTGGTTCGTTTGGCGTCGTTGGGCAAGGTTTGCGAATCGACCACGTCGACACCGATGGTATAGAAACCGAAAATGTAGCAAAGCCTGTTGCGTTGGGTGCAGAAGGCGCCAGAGAAATGGTTGCACTAGGGCACCCTGTCCAAGGTCTTGAGTTTCGAATTGTTAGTAAGGCAACCAATGAACTGTTAGGCGAAAGAGAAGTTGGGGAACTGCAAATCTCTGGCTCTTCGCTTTTTGCTGGCTATTACAAGAATGATGAAGCAACTAACGAAGTGTTAAGGGGTGGGTGGTTTTCAACCGGTGACCTTGGATATCTGGTTGATGGCGAGCTCTACCTTTGTAGTCGCATCAAAGACGTCATGATTGTTGGTGGGCGCAACATTTATCCTCAAGATGTTGAGGCTGCAGTTGATGCTATTGCGGAGGTGCGCTCGGGCAATGTAATAGCCTTCAGTGTCGCCGGTGAAGGTAAAGAAACTGTTGTGGTTGTTGCCGAGACGAAAGAAAAGTCTGGTTTTGACGAAATTATGGCAAATATTAAGAAGGCGACAATTGCAGCTGTAGGCGTCCCGGTAGGCAAAATAATGCTTGTTAAGCCCAGTACACTGCCAAAAACGAGCTCTGGCAAGGTACAGCGGTCTAAGTGTAAACAACTGTATTTGGCCGGAGAGTTGCGTACTTTATAGTCCCGCTAGACTGAATATATGGCGGTACCAGGACTAAAGCGTGTAGAAGCTGGCCCGTTTCGCGTGCGCTTAAGTGTAGACGCCTCTAGCTTCGAGGAAATAGCCCGTATTGAGATACGTAGAAACCTTGAACTCAAGTTTATTGGAGGCAAGTGCATCGACACTGTTGGCAATCGTGTGCTCCACAATCAGTGGCTCCACCTTGCAGAACTAAGATCTAAAGGGCTGCAAAAAGAATTACTGAATGATTACCGAAGAGTAAACGGCAATCCAGAGATCTTGGTTACCAACTTGCCCAACCTAGGCGTTTACGAGGAAGAGTTTGAGCAGTATCGACATTACGGTCGAGGTGTGGATCCTCGTTTGATGCGGATCATTCAGACAGCCAGCACCGCTATCTATGCTCTTAAGCATTTAAAACAAGATAACCACAACGAAGATATCGTATCTCCGGATTCAGTGTTCATGTATACGTTGGCAATGACTTCGGAATATTTCGATGCTAAGGACCTCGGTGGGCCCGCTTATCTAGAGACAGTACAGCCAACGCCAGAGTTGAGAACTACAACAGTAAGAGCTATCGGAGCTAGGTGATGGTGGATCGGTTTGGTAGGTCGGCTCCACGTGGTGCTGATCCTAAGGAAGTTAGGCGCTTTTTGGAAATAGGTGCACTTGCTACAGCTATCTTGAACAATCCGCCTGATCTTTTTGAGAAGCGGGACGGTGTGTGGGAGGCCCAGGTGCATGGGCTACTGCAAAGAACCCGAGGTGCTGATGCAATGGCGGTTATGAACTACATCGAAGCCAGTAATAGCGAGTTGACCGGTTTGGACGATTTTTCTGCGCAGCATATTCTCAATCAACTAAATTTGGGTCTGTCGGAGCTGACCGCAGAGCAGCTCATGACCACAAATGTGGAGTTTGCAGAGAGTGTCGACGGTTCTGAGCCAGCGGCCTCGTGGACTCAAATCGATGAAGGTGACATTGAGACGGTATCTTCGAGCGCTTACAATCCCGATGCTGATCGCTATCTGCTCATCCTCATCGTTGAGAGCGTTAAAACCCTTGAAGCATTGGCAAAAACTACAGCTCCTCTGTCCGGTTCCTTCACGGGCGGTCTTGCTAGCAGAGTGGCTGGTATGTTCCGGCGTCCGCCGAACATGTGACATCATTTGTCGGGTCGCCGCATAGAAATATGTGGACACTCAAGAAATACCCATCATCGTTGAACCCCTAGACCCGTTACTAGGCCAGCAAGCCCAACCAGTTGGTATCGAAGAACGCATTGCTCGCCTAATTGACAAGCTTGTTCTGCTTCCGGGCTGGGTCAAGGCAGCTATCGGAATAAGTCTTGCCTCTGTAATTGTCATGTTTGGTTTTCGGCTTCCATGGCTGCAGGCGTCGCAAAGTATTGACGATCAAATCCCACAAATATCAACCGCAGCTTCTGTCGAAACTACAGTCGCCGAACTCGACGCGTTCTCTGTTCATGTGGCTGGTGAGGTTAATGGTCCAGGCGTGGTGGAAGTCGAACCTGGAGCAAGAGTTATAGATGCACTGAAGCTTGTTGGCGGCATAACTGATGATGCTGATACATCGGCACTCAATTTGGCTGCTCCATTGGTGGATGGGACACAAGTGTTCGTTCCATCCCGACCAACGGTAACGTCTAGGCAAAGTTCGGACAATGAAATAGCCGAAGAGGCCTCTTTGCAGAACGCCAGTTCTACAGCCCCGCAAGTAACTACCAACCCGATTTATGCGCCGGCCAGGGGAGAAGATACTCAAGCTAGCTCGACGTTGCCTCAGATCGTTGACCCCAACACCGCAACGCTCGCCGGGTTGCAAGTTTTAAATGGCATAGGGCCAGCATTGGCCCAAGCAATCATCGACGAACGAGAAACCACAACATTCTCGACGCCAGATGATTTACTCGGTGTCTCAGGAATTGGCGAAGCAAAGTTAGAGAAGTTCCGTGACGACCTGGTCTTCAACTAACGGGCCAAGCGAAACAAAACTCCTAGCGCTGGCAGTTAGTTGCTTTACCGCTACAGCATTAGTTAGTTCGCTTCAAAGCTTGCCAAGGCCCGAAACCTGGTTGCTATTATTGCTCGTTTTGTTAATCGCATTCGCAGCCAAATTTAAGAAGTTCGCTTTAGTGGCAGTTTTATGTGTGCTAGCGCTAGGAGTTCGTAGCGCTATTGAAGTAGCAGAGTATCAGCAAGTATCTAGTGGTGGTTACTCGGGTTTGGTCGAGGTTGCGTCGGAGCCAGAGTCAGTTGGGATTGCTGGCGCAAGGCTGACAGTCAAGTTGCTCGATGGAAGTCACACAGGTTCAAGGGTCGAGGTGACAGCTAACGGCCAGGCAGCGTGGGACTTATTCAGAAACCAAGTTGGCGATCAGGTGCGAGTCGAAGGAAAGTTGGGTCCACGTGAAAAGACCAGTTTTCGCAAAGCAAGCCATATTGAAGGACAACTAAAGGCTAGTGATGTCGGCAATGTCGAAGGTGTAGCTGGGTTGCAGGTGGTACCGCAGTTGCTGCGAGCTCAGGTAGAGCGTGTTGCTCAAACACTGAACTTCGACAATCAAGCACTGTTTAATGGGCTAGTTGTTGGAGATGATTCAGAACAGTCATTATCTGAACGCTCAACGTTTGCTGCTTCTGGGTTAACTCATCTGCTTGCTGTGTCTGGTCAGAATGTGGCGTTTGTATTACTAATTCTTCGCCCTGTATTGCGGATGCTGCCATTACGTTCCCGAACAGCCTTGGCGGTGCTTGCTTTGGTCGTATTCGCTTTGGTTACTCGTTTAGAGCCCTCGGTGTTGCGTGCAATAACCATGACATCGATTAGTTTGTGGGCGACACTGACTGGACGAAAAACCAGTGGCCTAAATGCCCTGAGTCTTGCTGTCGTATTCTTGTTGTTTATTGACCCGTTTTTGAGTTTGTCAATTGGCTTTCAGCTCTCGGTTCTAGCTTCGCTCGGCATTTTGTTGATCTCGCCAGCGCTAAGAATAGAAACTAAGTCTCGTGTGGCTCGTTCTATCTCAGAAGCACTAGCAGTTACCACTGGAGCACAATTGGCTGTTGCCCCATTAATTGCTCTGTACTTTGGATCAGCATCTGTTGTATCGTTTCCGGCGAATCTAGCTGCGGGTTGGATGGCCGGCCTGATAATGGCAGTGGGCGTGGCGGCAAGCCTGTTGGCTCTGATTTTGCCAGATGGTCTTATAGGTTTAGTGGCTCCGATTTTAAACCTAGGGGTTGACTACCTCCAGTTCGTGGCAGAGTTCAGTCTGGGGTTTAGAAGCTTGAGTCTGTGGTTTGGTCTTATTGGCTTAGTTGGCTTTATCAAGGCCGCGCAATCCAATAAGCTGGCTCGAAGTATTGTTGTCGTCGGCTTAGGTGTGGCGTTAATGACTGTCATGGGAATTGCATCGAGGTCGCAAATGCCTGACTCGTTTGCACTTTACGAGGCTGAAGCTGGCAACGTTTTGTGGGTCAGTGAAGCAGTCACAAGAGCTGATGTGTCTTGGTTCACTTCAAATAATGTCGAGGCTGACATTGTGGTTTCGCAAAGCGGTAGTCGTCTGGTCGGCGAGCAATTACAGGCCATACAGGTTTTGGTCGACGCCGAAGTAGTGCTAGCCCCGAGCCAGCATTCAATTCCTGGAGCCAGAAGAGTTATAGCTCCGTTAGATGTAGGTGCGCTGAGGGTAGTCGAAGAAGATTCGAAGTTAGTGCTGGATGGCGTATCGAATGTCGTAACTGAGGCAGCCTAGTCTTTGTTGAGTTGGTAGCAATACCAGTTTGCGGGTTCGATTTCATCCGGCTTGCGAGACTTGTAGAGACCGTTAGCTCCCTCATTAGGGGTGTCAGCTCCGAGGGCTAGTTCGTAACACCCTAGTTCTCGGGCATAGCTATCTAAGAAATCCATGATTGCTGTGCCTACGCTTTGGCGTCTGAAGTTAACGGCAATATCTAACTCATCAACATAGAGCCATTGACCAGTTTTGTGTGGATGCAGCATTACGGATCCACTTGCGAGCCCAACAAATTCGTTGTCGATCTCAGCGATAACAAGAAACGTTCGTGGTTGCTCGACAAAGTTCTGTAGTGAGCTTGCTGTGTAATCGCCAACGTTAATTTCGTTTAGGTCATCCCAGGTGGCTGTATCGATTGAAGATGCAAGTGTTTCAAAGTCATGGTCTTTTGTGACAAGGTGAACTCTTATTGATTGACTACTCATGTGTCTATGAATATAACACTTCTATGACTAGGCTGAGAGAAGTTAGTGGGAGCCCTCAATGAATGATCTTTTAGAAGTTGGAGACTTTCGCTTTCATCTTGATTATCAGGTCGTGCTGGTTGGGATCGTTGAAGCCCAGAACGTGGCAGAAGCTGGCGATGAACTTTCTGAGCTGTTCGATAACGGCGTGGATGTAGTGGCAGTTGAGTCGAGTTTGCTAGGCGAACTAAAGGCAAGCTTTGACGTTCCGCTACTTTCTAGCATCGAACTAGAAACACTGAGCTATCCGGTCGGAGACTATGACCGCTCCTGGGACGTAGTGGAGCTAGTCCACTACCAAACAAGTCAACTTCAGAACGGAGCGAGAATTCTGCGTACATCGCTAGAACATGCGAAGAATTCGAGACGTCTGGTGGAGTTAAACCGGTTCATGGCGGTTAGCGGCCAGGACTAGGCAGTTTTGGCCTGTTATTCAATATGGGCTAGATGTTTGTTGAGCTAGTATCTATGTCCTAATGAGTATTGTTGTTGTTCAAGGTGATGATTCGGCGCTTGTTGGCCAAGAAGTCCAGGCGCAAGTAAAGGCACTGGTGGGTGCTGGCGACGCATCGCTGATGGTTGAAGAGCTTACCGAAGCCCAATTCTTGGCCGAAGACGAAACTCCAGATATCGGACCTCTAGTAGTAGCCGCTCAGACGCCTCCTTTCTTAACAGAACGTAGAGTCGTAGTGGGGCGTCACTTGGCGATGTTTAGTCGCAAAGCCGATGTAGAACCTCTAGCTCGAGTACTTTCGTCAGATCTCGGTCCTGTTGACATGGTTTTAGTTTGGGAGAAGCCAACCGGTTCGAAGCAACGCTTAGCCGCTATCCCTAAAGTTCTCAAAGATGCTCTCACCGAGTCGGGGGCTCAGGTAATTAATGCTGCTCCGTCTGGCAAGGCTCGCAAGACGTTACTCAAAGAAAAGCTCGATATGTCAGGTGTTAACCTTGACCGAGATGCTAGAGCTCTGGTCGAAGACACAATTGGCGACGATGTGGGGCAACTACAAGCGTTAGTAGATGTATTAACCTCGACGTTTGGTGAAGGCCACCGTGTCTCGGTTCAAGATGTTAAACCGTATCTACCGAGCCCATCAGATGTGCCGCCATGGGATTTGACCGATGCAATAGATTCGGGAAACATTAAGGGCTCGATTGAGACCTTGCACCGCATGCTGCAAGGTGGCGAGCGCCACTCGCTTTCAGTTATGGCTATTCTGCACGGTCATTACCAAAAGGCTCTTGCACTTGATGGTGCAAACGTAATGGGGGAGCGACAGGCTGCTGATTTGCTCGGCATGAAAGGCTCAACGTTTCCAGCCAAGAAAGCTCTTGCGCTAAGTAAACGTCTTGGGTCGGCCCGAATAAAGAAAGCAGTAACTCTTCTAGCTCAAGCAGACGTCGACTTGCGTGGAGCTACCGCATTGCCGGCTGAAACAGTCTCAGAGTTGCTAGTAGCCCGGCTGGCTCACAACTCTAAGATCTAGCTTCTTGGACATAGAAAAACGATGCTCCAACGTTAAATGCTCCAGCCAGTAAGCCAAATATCAAAGTGCTATTCATGATGCCCTAGAGCCGGAAAGACTACATTAGGTTACGTTGAAGCTAGTTAGCTTGCGGCAGCAGCTTTTTTGATTAGCCGGCTCTTGCGACGGGCTGCAGCATTGTTATGAAGAACGTTGCGCTGAGCTGCTTTGTCGATTGCAGAGATAGCGTCACGCATGCTTGCGTCTGCTGTATCAGTTCCAGCTGACTCAACAGCAAGCTTCTCGAGGGTAAGCATTTTAGAACGAACCGACTTATTGCGAAGACGACGCTTCTCGTTGGTTTTGTTTCTCTTAATTTGGCTCTTGATGTTAGCCACAGGCTTACCTCTTATATAGATCTGAATCGACCCTTTAGGCTAGCTGTAATTATGCGGGGTACCAACCGCTAGCCGCTATCCTGGGCCATTACGCTAGATGGGTGCCCATGGCCATAGATCAGTCCAAGATACGAAATATTGCGATTATCGCCCATATCGACCATGGTAAGTCCACTTTGGCTGACCGTTTGCTCGAGATTTGTGGTGCCGTTGAGGCTCGTGAGATGCGGGAACAGTACCTCGATTCAATGGATCTTGAGCGTGAGCGTGGCATTACTATTAAATTGCAGTCGGTCAAGCTCGAATACAACGGCTATGTAATCAACCTTATTGATACTCCCGGCCACGTTGACTTCGGCTACGAAGTTTCTAGATCGCTGGCGGCGTGTGAGGGTGTAATCCTTGTAGTTGATGCTTCGCAAGGTATCGAAGCTCAGACTCTGGCGAATATGTATCTAGCTTTAGATAATGACTTGGACATTGTTGCAGCATTAAACAAAATCGACCTTCCAGCAGCAGACCCTGACCGTTATGCCACTGAGATTGAAAACATATTGGCCATTCCGGCAGAGGACATTCTCCCAATATCGGCTAAGACAGGTGAAGGCGTCGAAGACTTATTGAAAGCCGTTATCGAACGAGTCTCACCTCCCGAAGGAAACGCTGACGAACCACTGCAGGCTCTAATCTTTGACTCGCACTTTGACACCTACCGTGGGGTTGTCTCAAGTATTCGTGTTGTTAACGGTGTGATGAATCAAGGCGAGAAGCTCGAGTTCATGCAGGCCGGCGTTTCTTACGAGGCTGATGAAATCGGCAGTCGTGTGCCTTCTAACGCTCCAGCCAAACAAATGGGCCCTGGGGAAGTGGGTTACCTAATTGCCGGCATTAAAGATGTGGGCGAAGCTCGATCTGGTGAGACAGTTACTACATCGGCTAAACCAGCGGAAGCCGTGCTTGACGGATATCGGGAGCCGCAGCCAATGGTCTTCTGCGGTCTGTATCCGGTTGAGGGTGACGACTACGAAGACTTTCGTGACGCTTTAAACAAATTGCGTTTGGACGATTCGAGTTTCTCATTCGAGCCAGAAACATCAAACGCTCTGGGCTTCGGTTTTCGTTGCGGCTTCTTGGGGCTACTCCACATGGAGATTATTAGAGAACGCCTGTTGCGAGAATTCAACCTGAACCTAATTGCTACTAGTCCATCGGTTGAGTATGAAATCACAATGGCTTCAGGCGAAGATAAAACCATCGACAACCCAAGCGAGTTGCCGTCAGCAGGCGAGTGGGACGAGATTCGTGAGCCCTATATGAAAGCATCGATGATTGCCCCATCTGAATACATGGGAACACTCATCGAGTTGTGCGAAAAGCGACGTGGTCGTCAAGAAAAGATCGAGTTTATTTCGCCAGAAAGAATCGAAATTGTCTACACGCTGCCGTTGGCTGAAGTAGTAGTTGACTTCTTTGACCAGCTAAAGAGCCGAAGCCAAGGTTATGCAAGTTTGGACTATGAACAAGCAGGCTACGAAAAGGGCGACCTAGTAAAGGTCGATATCTTGTTTAACTCCGAGCGAGTCGATGCTTTCTCTAGCGTTGTGCACAAAGACAATGCGTTCGAATACGGAAGACGAATCACCGAGAAGCTCAAAGAGATTATTCCTCGTCAGCAATTTGAGGTGCCTATTCAGGCGGCGATTGGCGGCAAAATCATTGCTAGAGAGACCGTGCGAGCGTTCCGTAAAGATGTGACCGAGAAGCTTTACGGTGGAGATATTACTCGTAAGGCTAAGCTGTTAAAGAAGCAAAAAGCGGGTAAAAAGCGTATGAAGAGCATCGGTAAGGTGGATATACCGCCCGATACTTTCATACGAGCGCTTAAGCTCGACGACTAGAGGCGGATCCGAGGCGGACATGATTGACGAAGACAAAACAGAAAGACTTGTGCAACTTAGGGGTGTTCGTACCGATCTGGAGCAAGTACTAGAAGTCAGCGAAGTTGCCACAGTCGGGTCTTATGCTTATGACTTTCACCTCGCACTGTCTGATCTGTATCACGCTGCTGAAGGTGTTATCGAAGCTTTGGAGTCTGAAGTGGGTTTGTTTTCTGCTCTCTTTGGTTTAAAAGCACGTGGCCTTGTGAAAGAAAATGTTGGAGATGTCATCCGCACTGCCAATGCGAATGCATTTGCACCCGCTGCAACAAAAGTGGCTGAGATGATTGACAACGGTTACTACGAGTACATGTCGGTCAATTCTGAAATGAACTGGACTAGTCAACATACACATTTGGTGCATAAAGCGTCAAAGAACTTGGGCTTGATGATGTCTGAGCATGCCGAGATCCTTGCCCTCGGCGAGCTTGTTGAGTATGAGCCGTTCAGTATTGACCACATGGAAGTGTTGGTCGATGCTTTAGAACTTCTTGGATGGTTGGAATTTGGTGGGTTTGCAGAAGAGCGTGACGTCGTGTTGGAGATGACCAGGGTTGACGTGATGCAAAAAGTATTTGCTTCTGGAATTATTCGTAAGAAGATACAGGGCCTCTGGTTTAAAGGTGAAGGCCAAAGGCTGTTCAACTCTAAAGGAACCCAGGGCTTAGTAAGGACTTTTGTTCGGGTCTCGCCACCACTGGTCGACCAGTTCTTGGCTGACCTGGATGCTCTTGCGTTTAAGACTGAAACAACGATTGCTGAGATGCTGGATTTACTAGTGTGGAACCCGCCATCAGCTTCAAGAATCTTCGTTCTAAAAACAGAACCGGTAAAGAGTCAGTATCCAAGTAAATGTCCACCTCAAATCACTCACCCTGCAGAGTACAGTGACGCTCTGCGTACACTACTGAGGCGTTAGATGGCGGAACACAAGCGGGCGGCAGCACAAGCATCGACGCGGGCTGATATTGGCACGTGGATCTCTTTAATTGAGGGACTCCTAAAGGATCGCAAGACTAAAAAGTCAACGGACGAAAGAATAGTTGCGTTTCGTAATCAAATGATGGTGCTTCGTGATTCGCTTAAGAGTTTCAAAATCGGAACCATAGAAAATGCCAGTGAAGACCAGCGTATAGCTGCAGTCTTTGGTGTGGAACCAGCTGGGGAGGCTGACGACCTTCTGTTAGAAGCTAGGCGAGTCAAGGGCTGGGAGCAGGACCATACTGAGCCCCCAGTGTTTGTTTCTTGGTATCGACTGCGATCGATGGCAATCGACATTCCTACAAATTCAATAAATGTTTTGAATGTGTCGGGGTTTCACGGGACAAAACGAGGTCGGAAGGTACATGCTATAGCCAACTATCCATCGGCAGTCTCCAGATACAAAGAGTCTGAACTTAGCGCTGTTCGCTCTTTAGTGAAAAAGCTTGATGGCGCTGAGCAGATAGTAGAG
Source organism: uncultured Acidimicrobiaceae bacterium (assembly GCA_964648795.1). Lineage (GTDB taxonomy): Bacteria > Actinomycetota > Acidimicrobiia > Acidimicrobiales > SZUA-35 > JAHDDW01. Next base: position 19,976 of record CAZYMB010000009.1, on the reverse strand, counting down.
GCCCTTGACTTTCTAGAAATGCTCGATTTTGTAGATGCGTATCAGACCTTCGATGAATTGTTTGAAGTTGTTTCTATTGCCGTATTTGATCTTGTAGTTTCGCAGGATTTAGTAAACAAGCGTGTCGATGAAATTTTTGAGCGTTACAAAGGTAGTCGTCCAAGCAGTTATTTAGGAGACGGCTTTAGTGGTGGCAGGGTAAAGACGTTTAAGCTATCCGAACACGACCTTAAGCGCGTAGTGGACCGATTGAATCGACTAATCCAGGTAGACAGCTCGACGCTGCCCTCTGAGATCGATTTGTTACTTAGTGGTTCGTTACCAAGAGCCAGCAAGCATGACACAACAACTAGACCCAAGATTCCTTACTATGAAGCCGATCGGGTGCCAGATGTCCATGCTCACTTAGTAAATCATATACAGCGCCTGTCTCGCCCCTAGAGTCTTCAGACAGAACTATTAGCGAACGCTATAGCGTCAGCTTCTTCAGTAAAGACTGCAAAGTCTCTGTAACGAATGTTGCTTGAAGAATCTGGGTGCCAAACCGAACCTTTGCCGCCCCAGAAGTTCTGGACTAGTAGGTTGTCTGCGCCGGCCGAACCGCCGGTCCAGTCAACGTTGGGGATGAACAAGTTTGGTGAGACCGTGTCGGCTTGGCCTTCAGTCTTGGTCCATGCCTTGAACCAGCCATTGTTGCCGTCAACTCGGTAGCCGAGAACAAGTGTCACCCATTTATCTTCTTCGAGATCCTCGATCCTTGGGTCTCCAACACCTTCGAACTGTCCACTGCCTTGACCTAAGAACGGCTTAGATTCGAAACTATCTAGGAAGTAGAACGAACGGCCGAAACCGCTTGCAATGTTCTGACCACCAATATTCTGACCGTAAATGTATGCACTAAGCGCTAGTCCTTCTCTAGGAGCGCTATTGACACCGTCAGACTTGCGAGTCCCTCGAATCATTAATCGACCAGAGAATCCGCCAGCGGTGTGGTTGCCGCCGGTGTTTGCTGCAGGAGAACCGCGAAGTAGGCCTGGTAGTTTGATCCCAGTCGAATGAGACGGTTTACCTTCATCTCCATTGCCATCGCCTGCATCAAAACCTTCCTCGAGCTTAAAGCGGTAGACAAGGAAGCTCTCCTGGTTTTCTGGAACAGCTGCAGAGAACTGAACGTGTGAGCTAGTGCCCGGCGTCGACCGATACTGCAACGATCGACCGGCAGGATCATCGACGATTGAGAAGTTGTTAAAGTTCTCGTTGCCTGAGAAGCGAAAGTTCCCGAATTCGGGTCGAAGAATATTTAGGAAGTTATCCTTGCTCTGTCCTGTTGACGTGAGTGGGAGCTCATCAATCGAGGTTGAAAAGATTTGCGAATCAAGATCGCCAATCGGTGCCTGTGGAGCCAGACTTGTTGGGGCAGCAGTTACTTGCTCTTCAGTCGTTGGGGGAACCACCGGTAACTCTGCCTCGGTGGCTGCATCAGATGGAGGTGCAGTTCCTACGGTAGTTCCGGTGACGTCCAACTGTGGTGCGGGGCCTTCGGTTTGTAGGATATCTGAGTTTGCTGTTTGATTGCCGGCGGCATTGAGTAGTAGCGCTCCAAACGTCGTTAGTACTAAGCACATTGCAATTGAGAGTGCAACAACCCGCCTGTTGGCCATATTTAAATAGTATCACTTAGTAGATATGGGGAAAAGTCGTCTAGAAGGGCTATGGGGAGAGTCTAGAATGCTCCAGTGCCTTGTGTTTTCTGGTTCCGTAGAGATCTGCGACTTAAAGATAATCCCGCCCTGTTAGCCGCTGTAGCGCACGGGGATGTTCTACCGGTCTTTGTTTTTTCTAAAGAGCTCGGTGAAGACGCAGACAGGCCCCGCATACAGTTTCTCGTTGACTCTCTAAAAGAGTTGGATAGCTCTATAGAGGCTGGTGGCGGCAAGCTTTGCATTCGCTACGGCGACCCCGTTGATGCTTTGGCCGGACTTTGTGCACAGGTGGGTGCAACCAAAGTGTTCTCAACAAAGAGTTGGTCAACGTTTCGGTCTGCCGAGGATGCTCACGTTGCCGACAAACTAGCAGCCGATGATGTGACCTTGGAGTTGCTTGATTCGCCATACGCCATTGAACCGGGCACTATCTACAATAAGTCTGATAACCCGTTTAAGGTGTTTACCCCGTTCTCCCGGGCTTGGGCTAGTCAGGGTTGGTCGGAGCCCGATAATAGCGTCCCGAAAATCAATTGGCTTACAGCTAAGCGAAACGCCAAGCTCCCTGACGTATCAGCGTATGATTCTGAAATGCCCCCTGCAGGCGAAGATGCAGCGCACGCCCAGCTTGAAGAATTTATGGCAGCAGCCGCAAGTGGCTATTCTGACAATCGCAACTTGCCAGGCGTTGAGGGAACGTCACGTCTAAGTCACTACCTTAAATGGGGCACACTTCATCCACGTCAGATCTTGGCCAAGCTGCCAACCGGAGGCGGGGCTGAGGTTTATCGCTCAGAGATTGTGTGGCGAGAGTTCTATGCAGATGTGTTACATCACCGTCCCGAAACAGCTACCGAGGCATTCTCGGAAAAGATGAGTCGTATCAGCTACGACGAAGGACCAGGTGCAGACGAAATGTTTGAACGCTGGGCGACTGGACAAACAGGTTTCCCGATTGTGGATGCTGGTATGCGACAACTAGTAGAAACAGGCTGGATGCATAACCGTGTGCGAATGATTGTCGCAAGCTTTCTAACCAAGGACTTGCACATTTGGTGGGGTAGAGGCGCCGAGTTCTTTATGCATCACCTAATTGACGGTGACTTAGCATCGAATTCCCACGGTTGGCAATGGACCGCAGGTACAGGTACAGACGCATCGCCATACTTTCGAGTGTTCAACCCAGTAACGCAGGGACGAAAGTTCGACAAAGAAGCAATCTACATCCGTCGGTGGATACCAGAAATTGTGCATCTTTCAGACAAATACATTCACGAACCATGGCTCGACCCGGTTGGCGCTCCAGCCGGATATCCAGCACCAATCGTTGACCACGCTGAAGAACGTCTAGAGGCTTTGGCCCGGTACGAAGAGGTGCGGGCTACCTAAACGTCTCATTTGGTCCGATCTTAAACGGTCCGAGCCAATGGCGTGGACTTAGCACTCGGTATAATAGAGTGCTAAGTGCAAATGAGTGATGTGGGCATGCTAGACGAACGAAAAGCAGACATACTAAACGCAGTTATTGAGGTGTTTACAGAGACCGGGCAGCCAGTTGGTTCATCTGTAATCGAGTCACTAGACACCTTCGATGTTTCATCTGCAACTATTCGCAACGACATGTCGTTCTTGGAGTCTGAAGGATTCTTGACTCAACCGCATACCAGCGCTGGTCGAATTCCGACCCAAAAGGGTTATCGAGAATTTGTCGACAGACTTGATTCACACGGAATCAGCCCGGGCAAAGAAACTAAGGCCGTGTCGAGCTTCTTCTCGCAAATGCAAGGCGAAATCGAAGAAGTTTTGAAAGAGACTGCGGGTCTATTATCTCGTCTGACCGACTACGCAGCAGTCGTAGTTGATTCAAACGAAGATCAGGCAACTGTGATTTCAGCCGAGCTCCATCGAATCTCTACGAACACGTGCCTATTTGTTTGTGTGCTATCGAACCAACAAGTTCTAAAACATGGTGTCGAATCTGGAGAGCAAGTAACAGATGCAGATATTGACAGCGCCAATCAGGTAATTCGACAGCTGCTGATTGGTCAGAGCCTGGGTGTCAAATTAGAACCTGCAGCCTTAAAACCTTCGGTAGCAAAAGATCTGGCAGTCGCCGCCATTGACTGGGTCAGTACCGTTACGACAGATTCAGAACGTGTTTTTGTAGATGGAACACATCGAGTAGTGAATGCATTCGAAGCAGTCGAATCAGTTGGCAAAGTGCTACATATTTTAGAACAACAGCTTGTCGTCGCCACTTTGTTAGCGGAGGTCACTAGCCAGGGAGTTTCTGTCACGATTGGTGAGGAGTCCGGCCGACCACGCCTCGCCGACTGTTCGCTAGTGGTTTCGCCATATCAAATAGACGGTGAGCAAGCAGGTTCCATTGCGGTACTTGGCCCTACTAGAATGAACTACCCACAAGCCATATCGGCAGTCGCTGCGGTGTCTGCTCAACTTGGTGACAGATTGAGCGAGGGCTAGCCAATGGCGCAGGATTACTACACAACACTAGATGTCTCGCGTGATGCATCGGCAGAAGAGATCAAAAAGTCATATCGTCGCCTTGCCCGTGATCTTCACCCAGATAGAAACCCCGATAACCCGCAAGCAGAAGCAAAGTTCAAAGAAGTAGCCGAAGCCTATGAGGTGTTGTCTGATGACTCTAAGCGAGCGCAGTATGACCGCTTTGGTTCTGTCGGGGGCGCTGGAGGCTTTGGTGGTGGCGACCCATTCGGTGGTGGCCTAGGTGATTTATTTGAGACGTTCTTTACCAATCAAGGTGGCGGAGCGCAACGACGTTCGGCTTCCCAAGGCGTTGACTTAGAAGTACAGACAGAATTGACTTTAGAAGAAGCCGTCCACGGGATAGAAAAACCGGTGACCGTCAGAACTGCCTTAGGTTGTGACGACTGTGAGGGTACAGGAGCCGAAAAGGGTTCACCAGTACACACCTGTGATCAGTGTGGTGGTGCAGGACAAATCAGACAAGTCCGCCAATCTATTATTGGTCAAATGGTCACCACCTCAGCATGTCCAAAGTGCGCTGGTGAAGGCCAGATTGTCGAAAAAATGTGTAGTCCTTGTTCGGGTGAGGGCAGAATAATAAAGGATCGTGAGTACACAGTAGATATCCCGGCCGGGGTATCGCATGGCTCAACGTTGAAGTTGGCAGGCAAAGGAGCAGTTGGTCCAAGAGGCGGAGCATCCGGTGACCTTTACGTAAGAGTCAAAGTTGCCGAGCACGATGTATTCACAAGAGACGGCGACGACCTATATGCAAGTCTCCATGTTGAAATGACTCAAGCAGCTTTGGGCGCGGAGATTGAGTTCGATGCACTTGAAGGTAAAGTTCCTGTCAAAATAAAGGCTGGTTCTCAAACCGGACACCCCTATAAGCTCAAGAACCTTGGAGTTCCTAAGCTTCGAGGCGGGGGAGCAAGAGGCAATCTTATTCTGCGACTAGTTGTCGACACACCAACCGAGTTAAATGGTGAATCCGAAGGGCTGCTACGTCAGTTCGCAGAAGTTCGAGAAGAGTCTGTTGCCGATGAAGCCGAAGGCATTATGGACCACATCAAATCCAAATTCCGATGACACTAGACCTTCGAGACATTCCCCTTGTATTTGTTGACGATTTATCGGCTCCAGAACTTAGAGAAGAAGATTTCAACCATCTGACAAAGTCTCGTCGACTTAATGAGGGTTCCAAGATTGCTATTAGCGATGGTCAAGGTCGTTTCTGTGTGACGCCGCTGTCTCTAAACCCTGTGAGTACTTCTGTTCACGAAACACAGGCACCTAAACAGGTTGCAGTGCACTTTCCGCCGGTAAAGAACGAGCGCCCAGAATATGTTGTCCAAAAGCTGACAGAACTTGGAGTGCGAACAATTGGTCTAATCGAGTCAGAGAGAAGCGTGGTTAAGTGGGACGCAGACAAAGCGGCCGACAAAATCGACAAGCTCACCGAGGTGGCCCGTCAAGCAGCTATGCAATCGAAACAGCTATGGCTACCCGCTGTAACTGGCATACATAGCGTAGATGAACTGGGCGGCACTGGGCTTTGCTTTGCAGAGCCAGGAGGCAGAAGTATCGAAGCCAGCGACAACACAATAGTAATTGGGCCAGAGGGTGGATTCACAGAAGCAGAATTAGCTGGGCAAGAGACGGTTAGTCTGCCTGGTGGAGTGTTACGAAGCGAAACAGCAGCCGTTGCGGCCGCCACGCTACTGGTATGCTGACAGCCCATGCAAATTGAAGATAGTTCAACAGCTGCAATTGTGCTCGGCACTGCGGATCGAAATAAGCGCCTTATCGAGAATGAGCTTGGAGTCGCTATCTCATACAGGAACCCTGAAATGTCAGTTGAAGGCGAAAAGCAGTCTCTGGCTAAAGAAGTCCTATCAGAGCTTGCAAAGGTGGCCGAGGCTGGTAACGAAGTAACCGAAGCAGAAGTCCTTGGGGCAATTCGAATGGTTAACAATGACGACCAACCAAGTACTGTATATAACGACAGAATCTTAAACACTTATCGAAACAAGCCAGTTGCTCCAAGATCAGCTAACCAGAAACGCTATGTTGACGCAATCAGGTCTAACACCATCACATTTGGTATTGGCCCGGCCGGTACCGGCAAAAGCTGGCTAGCTGTTGCTTGCGCTGTCCGTGCGTTACAAGAAAAGCAAGTAGAGCGAATACTGTTAACACGACCAGCGGTAGAAGCTGGTGAGAACTTAGGATTTCTTCCTGGGGACTTGATGAGTAAAGTCGACCCCTACTTGCGTCCTTTGTATGACGCTCTTGGCGACATGGTTGGTCCAGAAAATATTAAAGGATACTTCGAACAGAACTTAGTAGAAGTTGCACCACTCGCCTATATGCGTGGCCGTACGTTGAATGACTCGTTTGTGATTTTGGATGAAGCACAAAACACCACTCCGCAGCAAATGATGATGTTTCTGACCAGACTTGGTTTCAACACTAAGGCCGTAATCACCGGAGATAGAACACAAGTTGATCTGCCAGGTAACAAGTCTGGGCTGGTTGAAGTAGAGAAGATCTTGACTGGGATAGATGGACTAGAGTTTGCGCACTTGAGCTCAGGTGACGTGGTCAGGCATCGGATTGTCCAAGATATCGTTGACGCATATGAAGTTAGAGGAACAAATGGCGGATGAGATCGTAATTGAAGTAGCAGACCGCTCAGGTCTAGAAGTGGACGTAGAAGCCTTAGGCACTCTTTTCTATGATGTGCTTGAAAAAGAAGGCGTCACTGGTGCAGCATCTCTTACCTTCGTAACCGAAGAAGAAATTACTGAACTCAACAAGACTCACATGGGTGAGGACTACGCCACCGATGTTCTTTCCTTTCCAGCTGCTGAAAACGCTGTACAAAAACTTACTCCTGAACATGGACTCAGTCCTCGAGTAACCGAACCGCTCGACCAGCCGGTCGTAGAAGTGGGCGACGTTGTAGTTTGTCCTAGCGTTGCACAACGCCAAGCCAAAGACCACAACTGGGCAGAATCAAGCGAGCTCTCATTGTTGGTGGTCCACGGGGCCTTGCATCTATTGGGTTATGACCACCAAGAACCAGAAGAAGAAAAGAAGATGAAATCTGCAGAAGAGGCACATTTGGTGCGAAACTCTCTGGAGTATGTCGACACCTACGAGACCTAGATGATCTCCACCTTCGAAATCTTGATTATTGTTGCCTCCGTAGTGTGTGCCTTTGGTGCAGCCGTGCTTGCAGCAGTAATTGAGGCAGTGGACGAAACAACTCTCGTCAAGGCTGAATCCTTAGCTGAGAAGTCTCCGAAGCGGGCCAGAGCGCTGGTTGAATTGGTGAGCGACAGAGTGAACGTTGAAGTCCGGTTAACTTTTGTGGCAGTAAGTCTGCAGTTGGCGGCCGCTATTACTGGTGCCAGCTTTATCCAGCGAACTATAGAAAGTTCATGGCGTTGGCTAGTTCTAATCCTGTTGGGCCTGCTGCTTATCTTAGTGACTGAGACAATTCCGAAATCGATTGGGTATGCAAGAGACGATGCTGTTGCGCTTGGTTTTGCTCAGCCAACTCTTGCTCTATCTAAGTTCTGGCCCGTTCGGCTATTAAGCCGCATATTGTTGTTCCTGACAGACATGGTGGTTCCTGGACGGGCAACCAAGTACACCGCAGTTGACTTGCCAGAAGAGATCGTTGCAATTGCCGATGCAGCAGTGGAAGAAGAGATCATCGAACCCGGAGAGCGAGACTTGATCGAGTCTGTAATCGAGTTCGGCGACACAGTAGTCAGCGAAGTGATGATCCCTCGCACTGATATGAATGTGGTTGAGGCATCAATGACTGGCGAACAAGCCCTGGAACTAGCTTCTGGCTATGGAAACTCACGTGTCCCCGTTGTTGGAGAGGATGCTGATGACATTGTTGGCATTGTGTATGTGAAAGACTTAATCAAGGCCGAGCTCGCAGGCTCGATTGGTTCTAGTGCTGGCAGCCTCGCACGTGATGCTCGCTTTGTTCCCGAGACAAACTCGATTGCGCCGTTACTAAAACAGATGCAGATGAACCAGTTTCATCTAGCCATTGCTGTAGATGAATATGGTGGTGTCGCTGGTTTGGTAACGCTCGAAGACTTGATTGAAGAGATAGTGGGTGAGATCGTAGATGAATATGACACCGAAGAACCAATGGTCGAACGCAGTGGCCCTGGAAGGTTCCGCACAGATGCTCGAATCTCGATAGATGAATTTAATGAGGTATCTGGTTTCGAATTGGCTGAAGGTGAATGGGAAACCGTCGGCGGACTTGTTTTTGACATGTTTGGAAGAGTCCCAAAGGTAGGGGAGTCTGCGACCAATCAGGGTTATAAGCTGAGTATCGAAAGAGTGCAGGGACATCGCATCAGCAGAGTGTTGATAGAGCGTGTTTTGGGTGAGGTAGGCGAATGAGTGACACAGGCTTGACGGCACCAGCTGGTTTTAGATCTGGCTTTGTGTCCCTGACCGGACGACCTAATGTTGGCAAGTCGACGCTTCTGAACCAGATCTTAGATGAACACGTAAGTATTGTCTCAAACAAAGCTCAGACAACAAGGTCTGACATTAGAGGAGTATTCACCGACGACACACATCAGATCGTATTTGTCGACACTCCTGGTATTTCCAAGCCAGTCTCAGAACTAGGTAAGAGTCTAAACAAGTCGGCATTAGGCGCTTCTGACGAAGTCGACCTGGTCTGCTTTATTATCGACGGCAATTCTGGATTCGGTAGGGGCGATCGTTTCGTTGCTGAGAAGCTAGACCCGGCCAATACCGTTTGTGTTTTGAACAAGATCGACGGAGTAAAGCCAGACAAAATCTTGTCTCAACTAGGCGAGCTTTCAGAGCTTGACTTTTCAAGCTATTACCCGGTTTCTGCCTGGACAGGCAAGGGAGTGGAACCTCTAGTCGATCATCTGAAGTCTCGTATGCCTGAAGGGCCCCTATGGTTTCCTCCGGGGATGAGAACGGACAGGGGAGATGGGTTTAGAGTGGCAGAGCTTGTTAGAGAACAGCTTCTTCGAGTTGCTGAACAAGAACTACCACACTCAATTGCGACCCGGCTGGTTTCTTGGGAGTGGCCAAGGATCAAAGTAGAGATTCTTGTGGAGCGTGAATCGCAGAAGCCAATAGTAATTGGCAAGAATGGCAACGTGCTCAAACAAGTCGGAATCAACGTTCGCAAGAAGTTAGACAAGGGAGCGTATCTCGAACTTGTCGTCAAGGTCCGTAAGAATTGGCAAGAAGATGTAGACGCTATTAGTGAGTTTGGTTACTAACTATTACCAGTTAGAAGCTTCAATGTCGGATGTGACTTCGTCAGAGATTGACTCGCCAATGAACGTGCCAAGAACCTCAATGCATTCATTGGTGCTTACTAAACGACCCGATGAATCCCGGTGAGTTGTTAGTTCTTCTGCAAGGTCTTCACGTGTAACTTCAGGGTAAAGGCCCTCCGCCTCAAATTCCGCCATAACCAAGATTGTACTAGGTGAAAGTAGGGTTTGGCTAGAGCAAGAACACTCAAAATAGGTGCTTTTAGGCGTGTTTAGCGTGCAATTAATGGTGTTAAAGGGATGTAGTGGATCTGCAGGTTTCGTGGCCTATTCGGGGCGATGTGAGCTTCGATAGCCACTAAAGGCCAGGTTCGTCCTGCCGATAGTAACCCAGCTCTATGACTGGTAAGACTCTAGCAATATCAATAGTTTCGGTCTTGGGGCTTGCTGCTCTACTAATTGGCGGTGTGCTTTTTGTTAGAGGCGCAGCTGAATCTGACCCGGTTGCAGTGTCTGAGCCCACAGGCCAGGTGCCTGGCGACTCAGTCACAGATAGTTCTGCTCAAATTTTGCCAGGGACAACAATTTCGAGTTCGCAGACTACGGCGGCAACTGAGACATCTCAAGATGTGGGAACCACAGCAGTTGAAACCACAACGGTCGACGATACAACAACTACAGATGAACCAAGACAAGTCCTATATCTAGACGAATGGGCAAACCGTGAAGGCGTTGATTTTCATGAGGGCGCACGCCAGCAGGGTTTTGGGCTTGTACAGTCATTGGCCGATGATCTGAACTTTGAGGTGACGAGAATGCAGAATGCAGACGAGCTCTTGTTGTTGGACTTATCTGGCTCTGAACCCTTGTTTGACGTTGTAGTTATGTGGAACAGCGATGGGGAAGTGTTCGATACTGATGCGAAGAAACAAGCCTTCCAGCAACTAATTGGTCAGGGTACAAACTTCGTGGGTGTTCATTCAGCTTCGGCTACACATTGGGAGGACGGCACTAAGTGGGCTTTCTACAATGACTTAGTCGGCGGCATCTTTGACTCTCACCCTCCACAAGGAACACCGCAACATCGCCAAACCGCAACTGTGATTGTCGAAGATGGAAGTCACCCGTCGACCAGCCACTTAGGTGCTACTTTCCAATGGTCCGACGAATGGTACAACTTTGAGGCGGAGCCGCAGAACAGCCGGGTTCTACTGTCGGTCGATGAAACCAGCTACCTGTCACAAGACTTCTCCCAGAACCCAGTCACCTCGCCGAATAACAAGCATTCTGTTGCCTGGACTAAAGATATTCACGGTGTGAAGTCTTTCTACACAATGCTTGGACACTTTGGGCAAGACTATGCCGAGCCTGCTTTTATTGAACACATCGATGGAGCGTTGGGTTGGGCGCTCGAGTAGCGACCGCCAGTCCAACACTTATTGTGAGTCAGTAATCTTTTCGAGAAAGTTAACAACGGTGTCTTTGTCTTTAGTGCGCTTGAACGGTGGCAAAGCTTTGATTAGTTCCCAGCGATAGTTCTTGGCAGTTGCAAGGCGTGGGTCCAGTACCGCAACAACACCACGGTCATCGTGAGACCTGATTAGTCGACCGGCCGCTTGAGCTAGAAGTGTTTGAGCTCTCGGTATGTCGACGGTTGCGAATGCTCTAGCGCCAGCACGTTCTCGCTTGGCGGCTGTGATTGGTTCGTTTGGTCTTGGGAAAGGAATACGGTCGATTATAACCAGGCTGAGCGTGTCGCCGGGGATGTCAACGCCTTGCCAGAACGACATAGTGGCTAGTAGGCATGCTTCTGGCCGTGAGCGAAACTTGTCTAGTAGGTAAGACTTGGAGTTATCGCCTTGCATAAGAATCGGGAAATCGCAGTTGGTTAGCAAATAGGTTTCGGCTTCTCGCATTGCCGAGTAACTAGTGAACAGAACTAGAGTTCGCCCACCTGCAGCGTTAATTAGCTCAGCTATTTCTTTGTGGGTGGCTTCCCTGTACTCGGGGGAGTTGGGGTTTGGTAAATGTGTTGGACAATAAAGCAAACCGAGCTCTTCATAGTCAAATGGCGAGCCAAGTCTATGCACTTCGCTTGTCTGGTCGCCAATAAGTTGGTCTGCAATAGTTTCTGGCATTGTTGCACTGGTGAAAACTGCGGCTGTGTCATCGTCGAGGGCATCATCGACCAAGTTGGCGACACTAATTGGTGTTACACGAAGGCCTGGCAGGTCTAGCCGGTCTTCTACCCAAACCACTTGGTCTTCGTCAGCTTCAAGAACAGAGTCAGCAGTCACGGCCAGCTTCTCGGCGTATTGGTTTAAGCGTTCTAACTTGGCCATGTAGTCGGGGTTAACGGATTTACGCATACCACGGGCTTTGGATACAGTTTTCTCACAGACGCTACGGCCAGCGACTAGAGCGGACACAATCTCAGTATCTAGTTTGCAAGCTTCGCCTCTGCTTGGCTCCAAGACTTCGGCAAGTCTTTCAGCGACTTTGTCGATTGCACTCGGGAAGTCCCTGTCTGTACTAACAGCACGAAATTGTGTGGCCAAGTTTTTGAAAGCCTGAGGACCAATGTCAAGCCCACAGGTTGTGCCGAATATCTCGGGTAGCTGATGTGCCTCGTCGAACACTGTGACTTCATGTTCTGGAAGTAGGCCGTCGTCTGAGGCAATGTGAAGTCCGTAAAGAAAGTGGTTGGTGACAATAATGTCCGCAGCGTATGCTTCGTTGCGTGCAGTTTCAGAAAAGCACTCTTCACCCATTGGGCACTTAGCTGCCCCAGGACACTCATTTGCCGGAATCGAAACACTTCGCCACACCCCAGGCGAGACGCTGAAATCTAAATCTTCTTTATCGCCAGTTGCAGTCGAGTCAGCCCACTCCAATACTTGTTCGAGCTGATCTGTGTCGTCAATGTAGAGGCTCATCTGGCTTTCGTCGCCCAACTCAACCAACTTCTGCTTACAAAGGTAGTTGTTTCGTCCTTTGAGAATAGCCGTTGTCTTAGATGAACCGAGAGATGAGATGACGTGGGGGATGTCGTAGTTAGCAAGCTGTGACTGCAACGCTATTGTGGCAGTGGATACAACAGCTGTATTCTTTGCCGACACAACCGGGGTCAGGTAGGCAAATGATTTACCAGTGCCCGTGCCAGCCTCGACAAATAGCCGCTCAGAGGATTTGATCGCCTGATCTACCAATTCAGCCATTTCTAGCTGCTGGGGGCGGAGCTCGCCACTATTGCCAAGGGCGGTAACGACTTGGTCTAGTTGTACTTCGAGTTCAGACATCAGCCCATAGGATAGTCGACTCAGGTGACAGTGGCCTCACCGATTAGAGCAGTACAATAGTTAACCGTTGGAAATATAAGGCTGAATGGGCATGGAAGACGCACAACACAACCTAATAGTGCCTTCACATATCGCTTGCGTTATGGACGGCAACGGACGCTGGGCCAAAGATCGAGGCTTAAAGCGCACTGACGGTCACCTTGAGGGTGAAGAGGCAATGCACCGGGTCGTCCAAGCCGCCAATGACCTGGGGGTGGAGTGGCTAACGGTTTATGCTTTCTCTACTGAGAACTGGAAACGTCCACCATCTGAAGTTTCATTCTTAATGAAACTCGTTGACGAATCAGTTCTGTTGAAGCGTCGTGATGAGCTTCATGAAAAGAATGTTCGTGTCAAAGTTATTGGTCGTAGAGACTGGCGTGTCCCACGCAAAGTCTTAAAGCGTATTGACGAAACGGTTGAGCTGACCAAAGATAACACTGGCATGACTTTGACAATTGCGTTCAACTACGGCTCGCAAGCCGAACTAGTTGATGCTGTAAGAAAGATTATTGATTCGGGAGTTCAGGCATCTGATGTTGATGAGAAGATGATCTCGGCAAACCTTTATGATGCAGCGATTCCAGAAGTCGACTTGTGGATTAGAACTTCAGGCGAGTACAGACTAAGCAACTTTATGACCTGGCAGGCTAGCTATGCAGAAATGGTTTTCCTAGACACCTACTGGCCAGATATGGACAAAGGTCAGCTCGAAGATGCAATCGAAGAATTTAGCCGACGCCATAGACGATTTGGCGGCCTTTAGCAGCTCTTAGTTCGTTTGCAGTTTGACTGCGCAGCATTGCAAAGTTCAGCTCGCTTCTACGACTGCGCTTTGCTTTCTGAATCTTAATTATCTCAACACCAGTTTGCGCTAGTTCTTGGTTGGTGAACTGCCGCAAGCGGCGTTCGCATTCTGAAATTGCTTTTGGTTCAACAGCTGCGATGGCAACCAATATTTGCGCAACAAGAACTGGATTCTGACTAACGTCATGGTTGATCAGACTAATTACTCCATTTAGGAGCCACTCATCTTCGCTGAATGCCCTGACGGCAATTGGGTATGTAGGCGCCCACTCATTCGTCAAGCTGGGGTCATCGAGGGATTTTCGTATTTCGGGAAGGATTACGTTGACAGAGTGTTCACGGGAGTTAACAGTAGCTACAACCGCTTCGTCTGCTTGAGTGAGGAATGTTTGTCGCAGTTGTGGATGTAATTCGAATGTTTCCATATTGAGCCACTGTTTGTTTATCTCACCTCCAATTGGGCCCCAGGCAATCAGCCGATCCAGCTTTCTCAGCGGAAACCAGCCAAGGTCTGAGTAGTTATGAATTGCGTTGGACATGATGTACGCTTAGCGCCCGGCGATCTGTTCTGCTTAGTAGCGTTGTTGCTCCAGCCAGGGCTCCTGAGGTAGCGGGACTAATCCCTGCTTGTCTGGCGGCCTGAAGATGGGTTACAACTAGTTCAAAGGTCGCTCTTCCAAATTGTGTGAGCTCAACTGATGGAGGAGAGCTTCGAAATTGTAATGGATGAAGCAAATGAGCAATCTCAGTTACGTGTTGTGATCCGAAATCTGGTTCGTGATCCTCGACTTCGGTCATTTCGATGGCCTCAAGCATTGTTCTTAGTTGGATGGTTACCGCATCGAGTAACTTTCTTTGGGCCCTTAGAGTCGCAGCATATGGTGCACTCCAAAGCCCGTGGGCGATAACTTCTCGGATTCGTGGGCTCTGGCTGGGGTCGACTGCACTTCGCCATAACACTTTCAAAGCTCCCCAGTTCTGGGTTTGTCTTGCTAGTTCCACGAGTGCTTTATGTGCAGGGTGTCTTAGCTCAGTATTAAACTCTGAAGTATCCTCAGCAACAGCAACAAGCTTGTATGCCACGGTAGGAGCTAGGCCTCTGTCCACCGAAGCAATTGCAACCACCGTTTGAAAATGGACGAGAGGGGAATCATGTTTCAAGGTTTCGACGACCTCGTCAAAAGTTCTGAAGCTACGGTTTAACGGTTTCTTGGCCTTGCGTCGTCGGTTGTCTCTGATGGCTTCGTCTCGAAGATCACTAGGGGTATTCCCCATAAGGCGTATCCATAGTGCAAGATCGAACTGAAAAAATTGTGGTTCTCTGCCAAGATTGAGGCGGACAACCTCTTCGGCCCATTCACCAATACCGCCGGTTCTGTCCACATAGGTCAGGGTGTTCTTGATTTCCTGATCAGCAAAGACATCATCTGGATCTAAATGAGCTGGTCGTTCCAAGAAGAGAGGAGACTCGCGCACCGATTTGAGGTGTTTCCATAGTAATTCCGCCATATGTATAAGGGTACAGGGCTAGTGGATTACAGCTACTTCTATAGATTCTGGCTGATTCTTCTTACAAGATCTTCGCATCCTGTAGCAATCTCAGGGTCTTGGAGATCACGGCTTATCTCGAACCATCTTTGGCGGTTTGTGTGGTTTGAGCGTTTGATAATGCCAGCTTCTGCCATAGTAACAACCGCCAGTTGTTGGACAAGGAGCGGTATCTTTTGGTTTGGCTGCGGTTGTGCCTTGAGATCGCCACTAATGATTTCTAGCTTTCCTTGGGGGGATTGCATAGCTATACGTTGAGATGCTATTTCATTCTTCAGAGTTTTGGTTACAGATCTCAAAATTCCATTTTGGAGCGATATCGCATCACGGGTCTGATTTCGCCAAAATCCGTCTGCCCTAATTCTGTATCTAGGTTCGTATGTGACTGTCGCATACGCTTGCTGTATTTCTTTTAAGGCTTCTTGGCTTCGAATCTGTGTAGTTAAGACATGTAGTGCAGTGAGTGCGACCTGGTTGTCTGGGGTAGCGAGTTCGTAGATTTTATCAAGAGCCCCTTTGCTGGTGTGCTTGGCTGCGACCGCTAAGGCAACAACGGCCTGAAAATGTTGTTCACAGGAGTCTGCTTGCAGCGAGTCAACAATGTGTTCAGCGAACGAGCGAAATAACTCTGGTATTCCTGAGAACCCAGTAGGCCAATATCGGAGAGTGGCGGGAAGTTGTGGTTGTTGCCACTCGAGTTCGGGTTGATTTTTTTCGTTTGCAAGCAACTGGTTTGCGTAGTGTTGTCTGATAGCGAATAGGACAAGTTCTCGAGAATTAGACGAGCTGTTTGTTTCGTTTGGGGCTTCTTCTACTGTGGCGAGTTGATCTCTGATAGCAAAAATCTTGGCCTCTCGTTTGTTCCTTGGAACGCTTGTACAGTCTTCTAATTGAGCCTTGCTCCACCACCCGATATGAAGTTGCCCAGGGTCTAGATCCATTCCCTCCATTCATTTAAGGGTAATCCTGAGATTGGTTTACGGCTACTATGGATAATAGATGGCCCTATATACAGAAGAAGCGGTGGTACTCCGCAACTATAAGCTGGGCGAGGCTGATCGTATTATCGTGCTCTATTCCAAGGGCCGTGGAAAGGTCCGTGGCGTAGCCAAAGGCGTTCGTCGCACTAAATCTAAGTTTGGCTCCAGGTTAGAGAATGGGTCTATTGTTTCGATTCAGCTTTACGAAGGACGCAACCTTGACACTGTCACCCAGGTCGAGCGCAACTATGTGCCCAAGGCCGATCGAACCGATATAGACCATTATTCTCGTGTGGCCACGATGTTAGAAGTTGTGGACCGGGTGACCGAAGACAACGTTAGGGACGTCCATTTGTTTCGATTACTTTCTGGGGCTTTGACCGAGTTTGATTCAAACCCTAACCCGTTAGTTGTAACTGCATTCGTCGCCAAACTATTACTTATAGAAGGTGTGGCACCACAGGTAAGCCAATGCAGCGTTTGCGGATCAGAAAAAGACTTGGTTGCATTTCAACTTTCTGAAGGGGGAGTGAGTTGCAAAGACTGTCGCCGAGGCAAAACTGTTTCGCCTGAAGCACTAGAAGCATTAGGAAAAGTATTCGACGGGAAAGTTCGAGACATGCTCGACTCTACCCCAGACAAAATCGTGATCGAACTTGACTGCCTAACCACCCACATGATTGAAGCTCACACCAACTCAAGGCTTAAATCAAGGGCTGCGTTCGCTTAGTGCGATGAATCTCGCAGGCAGCTTGGTTGGCGACTACACCGATAGACTCTTAGCGTGGCATCGGCGGACTATTTCATACCTTTGAGATCCAGATTAATTGCCCTAGCGCTCGTCGCTATACCACTTGTTGCGGCAATAGTGTTTCTTGGTTTTTGGTTTGGGGCAGGATCGTGGCAGCTTCGAGCTGCAGGCTTCGTAACAACGTTCGTGTCTTTGGCTTGGTTTGTTAATCCAAAGTGGTATCAGAAGTTGGAGCTTTCGCTATCTCCAAAACTAGATATGGAAAACTTAGCTCAGACAGTTAAGCGCTGGATCCCAAAAGACATTGGGCGCTTGAATGGTCTCCATAGAAACGCCTTAACTCTAGAACTCTTTCGACCCTCAGAACAAGACCTGTACGAGTGTGAGGCGATTACACAAAACGTGATTAGGGAGATAATAGATAACCTAGTCGAAACAACAGCCTGGAGTTTAGAGAGGCCACCTTATTTGATCTTGCGCTATGTGTCGGGTTGGGAAGATTGGTTGCGAAGTTTCGAATCGCTTTACTCATCTGAGCTAGAGATCTATATAAGTAGCGAGGTCTCCTTGTTGCAACCTAAGGCGGCGGTGAAATCTGAGGTCGAGGTCTTCTACTCGAAGATGCTAGAACTAGATTCGGCTTTGCTAGAAAGAGCTCTTCTAGCAAAAACTCGGGATTGGGTCAAAGAATTTAAAGTCCAGTACGATTTGGATCCTTCTAGCCTTGTTTCTGTCGATGGATCAAGCGCTCTTTCGGTGATTGTTGGAATTCCAGGAGTAGATGGCACATTCGAATGGGAGCTTGACCCGCCGCTACCTCAAAACCTGGACCAAATGGAAGGCATTAGAGCAGAGTTTGATCGAACATTTCGGGATTTCTGTATTGTCAATGGCTTGATAAGAGGCAGCGGAGGAGCAGGAGGGTCAGGCGATATTTTCTTGGCCGAATTGCCTGCGACCAGAGAAGAAACCTTTGACCCACCAAACTACGTTGACTTCACGTCTCATATGAACAACATGCGCAAGTACGGGACCAACGATAATTGGCGGGGGCCTACCCTGTAATTTGTGAGCAGAGTCGACTGGCAGCGTGAGTCGAGTGTCAGACTGGGTTGCCCAAGATCTAAAACAATCCCACTACTTTGCCGTCTTCGGTGACGTCTACATTCATAAAGGCTGGTTTGCTGCCTAAACCTGGCATAGTGCGAACTGTACCCACCAGGGGATAGATAAAGCCGGCACCTACTGAGGCCCTAACTTGCGTGATCGGTACTATGAACCCGCTTGGAGCATTTTTTAGGGCTGGGTCGTGGCTGATGCTTAGGTGTGTCTTGGCCATACATATCGGGAGGTCGCCGAAGCCGTTGGCCTCGTAGCTTGCAATCTGCTTTTCAGCTTGAGCATCAAAGCTCACGCCGTCGGCGCCATAGATTTCTTTGGCAATAATCTCGATCTTTTCTTTGATTGGCAAATTCAAATCGTAGAGGAACTCAAAATTGGTTGGTTGTTCGCAAGCTGCAACGACAGCCTCTGCAAGTTCCACTGCACCTTTGCCGCCATTAGCCCAGTGATCGCTCATAGCAGTGGTTTCGGCACCTGCTTCTATTGCGGCTTTCTTGACTAAAGCGATTTCGGCATCTGTGTCAGTACTGAACTTGTTCACCGCAACGACAACTGGTATGCCAAAGCGTTTAGCGTTCTTGATGTGGGCTGCCATGTTGTCGATACCGGCCTCTAGGAGGTCAAGGTTCTCATTGGTGTAGGCAGAGTCGAGGTCTTTGCCGGGGGTCACCGTTGGTCCACCTCCATGCATCTTTAGCGCCCGGATGGTGGCCACCAACACAACACAGTCCGGCACTAGACCCGAATACCTGCACTTAATGTTGAAGAACTTCTCCATGCCGATATCTGCTCCAAAGCCAGATTCAGTCACGACGTAGTCGCCAAGTGCCAAAGCTATTCTGTCAGCAACGATCGAGGAATTGCCGTGAGCTATGTTGGCAAAAGGCCCAGCGTGCACAAAGGCAGCTTGGCCTTCGAGCGTTTGCATAAGTGTTGGGTGGATGGCATCTTTCATAAGCACGGTGACTGCTCCGGCTACACCCAGATCCTCAAGGTTTATAGGTGTTCCGTCTTTACTTGTGCCAATAACAATTCGTCCGCAGCGACTACGTAGGTCTGCCAGGACAGATTGATAGTCTTCACCATCGACAAGTGCCAGAATGGCCATGATCTCACTCGCTACAGTTATATCAAATCCGGTTTGTCGGGCCCGACCGTCGAGTGGTCCACCTAAGCCCACGTTTATGTTGCGCAACGCTCGGTCGTTAACGTCCATTACTCGGTTCCATGTGAGACTGTATGGGTCGATGTCTAACCTCTTAAGGCCAAGCTCAGCTAGTTTCTCGTCGTTAGATCGGTCTTCGTGGTACAAGCGGGCGTCAATGGCGGCGGCAACTAAATTGTGTGCAGCCGTGATGGCATGGATGTCGCCTGTTAGGTGAAGGTTAAATTCCTCCATCGGGATGACTTGGCTGTAGCCGCCGCCTGCAGCGCCGCCTTTGATTCCAAACGTTGGCCCCATGCTTGGCTGGCGAATACAAGCAATAGATTTGTGGCCCAGTTGGCCAAGGCCTTGAGTCAGCCCGATCGTGGTCGTGGTTTTGCCTTCACCTAAAGGAGTTGGGGTAATAGCGGTTACGTCAATGTACTTGCCACGTGGTTTGTCAGCTAGCTTCTTGATTACATCAAGGTGTACTTTGGCCTTGTCGTGGCCGTAGGGGATGAGGTCGTCTCGAGACAGACCCAAAGAGTCTGCTATCTCTGAGATTGGTTTAACCGTTGCGGCTTGTGCAATGTCTAAGTCTGATGGCACTATGGGTCTCCTGTTGGCGGGTTGGAAGAGATACTACCATTTCTGTGACTTCACTGATTTGCTTGGTATTATCCGCCACCATTACCCAGATAAGCATTTAGGGACTAGATTGGCGGGGTGGGAATCGTCGACGAAGATATCGCCAAAGTCAGAGATGCAG
>CAZYMB010000008.1:0-87621 GCA_964648795.1 uncultured Acidimicrobiaceae bacterium | reverse complement strand
TTGGGTCTTGCATGGGGCCACACCCGTATCCGTACATGGTGCGAGAGTTTCACAGTGTTATCGGTGCCGAAGCGGCCAAACAATGCAATGACATCTTGGGCGGTGACCCCGACTATGTCGTTGCCTGCGTTGGTGGAGGCTCGAATGCAATTGGTATCTTCTCAGGCTTTATAGGAACCGAAGCGAAACTAGTTGGGGTAGAACCAGTTGGTGGCGCCGCCATTGGTAACGGGGCACCAGGAGTCGTTCATGGCTCTAAATCATTCTTAATGCAAGACGACGCCGGCCAAGTTATCGAAGCACACTCTGTGTCAGCGGGGCTTGACTATCCAGGTGTTGGTCCAGAACATGCCTACCTCGCAGACTCAGGTCAGGCCACATATGAATCTGTAAACGACACAGAAGTCTTAGAAGCATTCGAGACTCTCGCTCAGACAGAGGGGATAATCCCAGCCCTAGAACCAGCTCATGGCCTAGCTTGGATTATCCGAGAAGCGAAAAACCTTCAAGGTAAAACTGTTTTGCTTAACCTGAGTGGTCGTGGCGATAAAGATGTTGCTCAGGTGCAAGCTATTAAAGCCGGTGACCCTGCAGCGCTCGCAACGATGAGAAAGTAGTTACTGTGAACCTTCTCGAACAAACACTTACCGATAAACGAGCCGCTGGCCAAAAACTACTAGTGCCATATATCACTGGTGGGTATCCAGCTAATTGGCCAGAACTTGTAGAACGCCTGGCCGAAGCTGGCGCTGATGCTGTCGAGATAGGGATTCCGTTTAGTGACCCCGTTATGGATGGTCCGACTATTCAAGAGTCATCATCTTTGGCGTTGGCTGCGGGAGTAACGCCTGCACAGGTATTTGCTGAAGCGGCCAAGATTGATTCGCCGGTACCACTTGTTGCTATGACTTATTACAACATCTGCTTTCGGATGGGCCATAGCCAGTTTGCCGAACAGCTTAAGAGCTCTGGATTTTCTGGAGCCATTTTGCCCGATCTATCGCTAGAGGAATCTTCGGACTGGAGACAAACAGCTGAAGCAAACAAGATCGACTCGATTCTGCTTGCAGCCCCAACCTCTAGCGTTGAACGACTAGCCCAGATAGCTGACGCTTCGAGCGGCTTTGTATATTCGGTTGGCCTAGTGGGCACAACAGGTGAGAGAACGACGTTAGCTGACAGTGCATTGCAGATAGCCAAAAGAGTTAAGCAGGTAACAGACAAACCGGTTCTGGTAGGGGTGGGCGTTTCTTCTTCTGATCAGGCTAAGCAGGTCACATCAGTCGCCGATGGCGTAATCGTTGGCTCGGCAGTCATCAGACGCATTCTCGACAGTGGCTCTATAAATGGTGCGGTTGAGTTTGTATCACAAATACGAAAGGCCCTTGATGGAAGCTGACGTAGTAGTTATAGGCGGCGGCGCCGGAGGTTTGGCGGCTGTTAGAGAAGCCAGACGTAGAGATGCTTCCGCTCTACTGATCAGTAACGCAGCTCCCGGCGGAGACTGCACTTTCTTTGGCTGTGTTCCATCGAAGGCTTTGATCGCAGCCGTGGCGGCTGATGTCGGCCTTGAAGAAGCTATAGCAAGAGCAAACAAGGCTTCAGCACATATTGGAAACACGGAGTCGCCGGCAGTTCTAGAACAAGAAGCCATCGGCTTCGTCTCCGGGGATGCCGAGCTAATCAGCGCCAATGAGGTTCAAGTAAAGAACAAACGGATCCTCGCCAAGAAAGGCATCGTCTTAGCAGTTGGATCTGAGCCAAGAGTATTTCCCGTCGCTGGTCTTCCAGAAGATCGCCTGCTAACAACGAACACTTTCTGGGACCTGAAGGTTGCACCCAAATCAATCTGCATTGTCGGAGCCGGACCAATTGGTACAGAACTTGGCTTGGCTATGGCAAAGACCGGCGTGAAGGTTTCTATAGTTGACCTAGCCGAGCGAGTTCTGCCCGCAGTAGAGCAAGAAGCTTCACAAATTGTTTATGAAGCTCTGGTGGGAGCCGGAGTAGACATCTATTCCGGAGAGTCGTTGCAGTCAGCTAGGCTATCTGGCGATGAACTCGAACTAGAGACCTCAGCGTTTAAACGAATCAATGCCGAATACGTTTTGATGGCCGCTGGCCGTAAACCACACAGGATAGAGTCCGCCGAAAGTCTTGGTTTGAAAACAACTAACTCAGGACACATAATCGTCGATGACAAGATGCACACCAGCATCAAGGACGTTTTTGCAGCCGGCGACTGCACCCCGAATCTTGCCTTAACCACGTCGGCTAATTGGATGGGTAGAGTAGCTGGCGCTAATGCTTTAGGTAAGAAAGAAACTTACACAAACAATATTGTGCCGGCAGTAACCTTCACAACGCCAGAAGTCGCATCGATTGGAATAAGCGAAGCAGAAGCAGCCAAAACTTATAGGGACGCAATGGTGGCGTATATGCCATTGACCGAACATGACAGAGCAATCGCTTCAGGAAATACCACCGGCTACATTAAGTTGATTTCTGCAGAACGCAAGTTCCTCAAAAACGCAGGTGGAGGTCAACTCGTTGGTGCCACTGTGGTTGCTCCAACGGCAGGCGAGCTTATTTCTGAACTGGCATTGGTAATGCAAACCAAAGCGTTCGTTGGGCGCATTGCCCAAACCAATCACGCATACCCTTCCTGGTCTTATGGGCTCGCCAAGGCAGCAGCTCAATTCTTTACAACAATTGAGGGTAGAGCTGCCAGACCAGCTGATCCGAACGCAAAGTAGAGTGGCATAGAGGCGTCAAAGTACCTAACTAGCTCGTCTTAAGTGCCGAAGAGATAACTAATGAGAGTTCTAGCTATTGGCGCCCATCCAGACGATATAGATTTCACAGCCGGTGGAACAATTTCTCGGCTGGTCGCTGCTGGCCATGGCGTTTCGTACTGCCTAGTAACCAACGGCCAAGCTGGAGGTTCCGAGCCTGGAACTTCGAGGCTAGAGCAGGCCAAGCTACGCAAAGATGAACAGCATAGAGCCGCCAAGGTGCTAGGTGTGTCCGAATCATTTCATCTTGGATTGCCAGATGGTGCCGTTACTGCCGATCTAGATCTGCGACGCATGCTGACCAAAGTTATTCGAACAGTCCGGCCAGAGTTAGTAGTCACACCATCTCCACGATACAACCTAGACAATGTTCACTTCTTGCATCCAGATCATCTCGCAACAGGAAGCGCAAGCTTGGCGGCGGTATATCCAGATTCAAGAAACCAGTTTGCCTTCCCCGAACTAGGCCTCGAGCCTCATCAGGTATCAGAAGTCTGGTTAGTGGAAGACCCAGAGCCTGACTATTTTGTAGATATCAGTGTAAATCTTGACCTCAAGTTGGAAGCTCTTGCAGAGCACTCATCTCAGTTTGGCACTAATGCAGACATCGCCGAAGAGGTCTACGCTCACGCCAGCAAGTGTGCAGAACTTGGTGGAAGCATTCATTTGGCAGCAGAGGCTTTCAAGCGCATTACTTACACCTCACTAGATCAGCTAGAGTTCTAGTTACACGTCAATGACTTCCCAGTAGTCCGGGAAGAAATATAGGTATGTCTGAGTTAGTATTGCTGTATGAAGAGATCTCTGTATTTAATGTTGCCCATAGTCCTATTTGCTGTTGCTTGTGGCGGGAGTGAGCTAGTCGATGCTAGTGATGGTCCTGGTGGCGACAGCAGCGGCGATGGAATAGCGGCCTCTGGCTTTGAGATCACAGAGAATGTGCTTGCTGAGGGTGACTTCTTGGGGGTTGAACGAGACGTAGCCGCACCAGAGCCACTTGAATTTGTCAGTGAGCAGTATGAGAACATAGACTATGATGCCGACCCAATCGGCTTTGCTCTCGATGAGTTGATCGATGGTGGAATTAGTTCTGATTTTCCAGAGCCTGTGGTTGAGGTCTCCGATATTCGTGCTGGGTTCGGACGGTTCTTTGACGGTATGCAGGACGGCGGAATTGCGCCAATCGATGAACCACAGTTCACCTCAATCGAAGGCGCAACCTATTTGGCCGGGGATGAAGAGCCAGTAGTCCTTGCGTTCGTTAACGGCGACGCTAGAGCATTTCCATTAAAGGTTCTAATTAGCCATGAGATAGTCAACACAACTGTTGGCGATGTACCTGTTGCTGTTACCTTCTGCCCGCTATGTAACTCGGCACTTGTTATTGACCGTCGAGTTGGAAACCGTGAGTTAACTTTCGGAGTTTCAGGAACGCTTCTCAATTCAGCTTTGCTGATGTGGGACCGGGAGACTTCTTCGCTGTGGAGTCACTTCACCGGCGAAGGAGTTCTAGGACACTATTCAGGTGCCAAGCTAGATGTATTGCCGTCGCAGACAATTTCGTTTGGTCAATTCAGGCGTGCTTTCCCTGACGGGCAGGTGTTAAGCGAGATCCACGAAGAGAACGCAAACCCAGGCAGGTATGGAGCGAATGCTTATAACGGTCAGCAGGTAGGGTTCTTGTTCGATGGCGAGTTCGATGAGCGTTTGCCTAGAGAAGATCTTGTGGTTGGTGTCGATTTCCAGGGTGATGCTACTGCAATTCGCTTTAGCGACCTAGATGATACAGGGGTCCAGTATTTTGGTGGCGATGATGTACTAGTTGCATTGCATGTTGCTGGCTCATCGGCAGCCTTCGACGGGGTGGATGTAAACACTGGTACCGATATTGGTCAGATTGGTGTATTTGTTAGTGAGCTTAACGGAGAAGCACTGGTGCTGAACCAAACAGCAGATGGCTCGCTATTTGAAGACCAGCTAGGTAACCAATGGAATATCTTTGGCCAAGCTGTCTCTGGACCTGATGCGGGGGAGTCCCTCGAACAGATACCTCACTTAGATGTGTTCTGGTTTGCTTGGGCGGCCTACCAGCCGGACACTGTGATTATTGGTCAGAGCTAAAGATTTGGCCTACAGATCAAAGATTCTAATGTAGTCGATTTCGTAAGTGGCACCGTCGCCACCAACTGCACGTCGATCCAGATCTCCAGGATTACCACCTAGGGCTAGGTTGACTCTTAGTTGTTCGATCGTTGAGTTAAATGGTGCCGGATAGCCTTGCACGGTGGGGGCATCGTCTATTTGTTGTACGATTTCTCCATCGAGGTACCAAGTCAGTTTGCCACTTAAGCCATAGTCGAATCTAAAGGTGTGCCAGTCATCGGAGAAGTCTTCATCTAGAAATACTGGCGTGTTGATCAAATCATTTTGATTTTGCTCATTCTCAAAGTGCATGCTGAAGAGAACTCGAGTCGGGTTTACTGCAGTCATCACCTCGAAGAAATCTAGTTCGCCGCCACGAGGCCAGCCTATGCCTCCAAAATCTGAGGCCCAAAGAGCAGGCCATAGCCCGGCAGAGTTTTCGGTATCTGCCGGATTCAGCTTGACTCTGAAGTCAATTCCCTGGCCTGGGGAAAAGGTAACGCCGCGAGACCTAACCATCCCGGAGGTGACTTCACGCTGATCTCTTTCACATTGAACTGTTTGTTCTCGAGCTCTTAAGACTAGTTTTCCGTCTCGGACTGAGGTGTTTTCTGCCAAGTAGCACTGTTCTTCATTGTTGCCGTCGCCGAAGCTTGATATATCTTCGACACGCCAGACCGAGGTATCAAGTTCGGTAAAGTTGTCAATAAAGGTCACATTGTTGTCAATTGGGGGAGCGGGGGTGTCATTGATCGCTGGCACCGCCGTTGATTCTTGCGTGGCTGGCGGTTCAGTATCTGGGGTTGTCTCGGGGACCGTAGTTTCAGTGGGCACAGTGTTCCCTAGTGTCGTGCCCGGTTGTACCTCGGGGGACTCCTCAGCGAGGCGAGTGTTGTTGTTGTTAATATTATTGTTGTTGGAAAGTAGAAAGAATGCTAGTCCAGCGCAGAGCACAAGGCAGAGAAACGTAGCTCCAATCAACATAGGAATGTTTGAGCCTGCTTTTGTATTGGCTAGCTCTAGTGGGGCAATGACTTCGGGCGATGTTTGTGAATCTGCTTCAATCGGCCTGCCGTAAGCGGAGCCTTGAATCTCAGAAACGTCATCTAGTTGAACGGAGACGTCTAGGCCTTGTAGCTCAGTCGGAACAGTTTCGTATAATCCGTCAGCATCTTCTGTATTCAGAAAATCGTCCAGGATGTCGGGTTCTGCCTGGTCTTCGGGATTAGCCACTACTTAGATTAACGGCAGAAATGATAGCTTCTAAAGAGGCTCTAGTCGTATTTGAGTTAATCCCAACGCCCCATTTCTCTGAGTTATCGATGCCTAACTCGAAATAGGAGACCGCTGAGGCATCTGAGCCTGCACCGACTGCGTGTTGGGTGTAATCGATAACTCTAATTGTTTTGCCTGTGGCAGCCTCTACAGCGCCTATAAAGGCCTCGATAACGCCGCCTCCATCTCCAGAAATGGTTTTAGTTTCGCCTTCAACGGTTAAGACAGCCTCCAAGCTAGTGGTTCCCTCACCTTGTGTGTTCTGCGAAGTCGTGTAAGAAATGAGTTCGTAGTTACCGCTGGCTTGTAGGTATGTGGCATT
This sequence comes from uncultured Acidimicrobiaceae bacterium, assembly GCA_964648795.1. Taxonomy (GTDB): domain Bacteria; phylum Actinomycetota; class Acidimicrobiia; order Acidimicrobiales; family SZUA-35; genus JAHDDW01. Next base: position 81,087 of record CAZYMB010000008.1, on the reverse strand, counting down.
GAACTTATCCCAGATCTGAGTACCTGAAACTTCTTCGCCAGTTGCTTCAGTAACAGCCTGGATTTGTCGTGTGAATTCAATTTGGAGACGACGAGGCAGATCCAAGCCTTGTTCGGACTTTAACAAGAACGCCACTCCACCCTTACCAGATTGTGAGTTGACTCGGATAATGTCCTCGTAGGTGCGACCTACATCTGCTGGATCAATCGGAAGGTAAGGTACTTCCCACATAACGGCGTGGTCGTCTTGGTTGCCAAGCTGTTGGCTACGGGCTTCGAGGCCCTTCTTGATAGCATCTTGGTGAGAACCACTAAATGCTGTATAAACGAGATCGCCAACATATGGATGTCTTGGATGAACCGGAAGCTGGTTGCAGTATTCGGCTACATGCTTGAGCGAGTTAATGTCATCTATGTTTAGTTCGGGGTCTACGCCTTGCGAGAATAGGTTGAGAGCCATGGTGACGATGTCTACATTGCCAGTGCGCTCGCCGTTTCCAAACAAAGTGCCTTCGACTCGGTCAGCGCCGGCCATCACGCCAAACTCGCCCGCAGCAACCCCAGTGCCACGGTCGTTGTGAGGGTGTAGTGAAAGAACGATAGAGTCTCTGTCAGCTATGTTGCGGTGGAACCACTCGATCTGGTCCCCATAAGTATTGGCTGTTGCCATCTCAACCGTCGCCGGAAGATTAAGGATTAGCGGATCTTGCGGCGTAGGGGAGAATACGTCCATCACGGCTTCACAAATTTGTTTTGCAAACGGTAGTTCTGTGCCAGTGAAGCTCTCGGGCGAGTACTCGTAGCGGACTTGAGTACCAGACAGACTTGACTCGGCGTTCTTGCAATACTCTGCGCCTTTAACGGCAATGTCAATAATGCCGGCTTCGTCTAAACCGAATACGACCTTGCGTTGAAGGGTAGAGGTTGAGTTATATAAATGAACTATTGCTTTGTCAGCGCCTTGGATTGATTCATAGGTGCGTTCTATGAGGTGTTCTCGCGCCTGGGTTAGGACTTGGATGGTTACGTTATCGGGAATCAAGTTTTCTTCTATTAGCTGGCGGACGAATAAGAAATCTGGCTCTGACGCAGCAGGAAAACCGACTTCTATCTCGGTGAAGCCCATCTTGCAAAGGGCGGTGAACATAGCCAGTTTGCGCTCTTGATCCATGGGTTCGATGAGTGCCTGATTGCCGTCACGGAGATCGACGCTACACCACAGTGGTGCCTTATCAATTACTTTGTCTGGCCAGGTTCGGTTCGACAGCTCTATGGTCCCAAATGACGGATATTTTGAAAAGGGCATGGAGCTTGGTGTCTGAGACATCAAATAAGCTTATAAGCCAACATAGAAGTAGCCAGGGACTCTAGAAGAGTTTACCTGGCCACTTAGAAACTAAATTGATTGAGATTGTTAGCTTGCTGGTTCTGCGTCTTCGGTCAAACCATTGGCGAAAGCATTGAGTCGATTGAGGGTGTCTGGTGCAACAGCGCTGCCAGATTTCTGCAGAGAGTACTTAATCCTTGCAAAAAAGTCAGCCCCAAATGAACAGTCCTCACACATTTCAAGGTGATCGGCGATCTTGGCTGCGGTAGTTTCATCCAGTTCGCTATCGAGATACATCTGGACCCTGCTTTGAACCTCAGCGCACTTGCGTTTCAGAAACAGCTTCTTAAATAACATCATCATGGTCCTACGATTCCTCCGATTGTGCCGCTTCGAGATCCTCAAGTGACTTTTTTATTTGATTTCTAGCTCTATGTAGGCGGCTCATGACTGTTCCCAATGGAATCTCCAGGCGCTCGGCTGTCTCAGCATATGAACGTCCTTGTAGGTCGACAGATTCGATTACCTGTTTGAATTGGTCGCTCAGGGCATTGAATGCCATTTCAAGCTCTGCATCAAACAGTGGATCTACGACTAGGGATTCTGGGCCATCTGGGTCCGAGTGTTCGGCTGTTTCGAAGGTGTAGTCAGGGTCTTTAAGTAGTTCTGGCTTTTTCTTACGTCCAGTGTTGATATTGGTATTACGAAGAATGGTTAGTAGCCACGCTCTTGGATACTTACCATCGAAGCGATCTAGCGCTTTGTAAGCCTTCAAGAGTGTCTCTTGTACGAGGTCTTCAGCATCGGTCGATGACCGGGTTAGGTTCCAAGCAATTCTGTAGAGAAGCTCTATCTCTGGAACTATCTGTTCTTGGAATCTTTGATCTTTGTTTAACTTAGGTTTCACTAATGTATCCACACTCCCTAGAACTACAAGGCTACTAATTATATTTCGAAGTGGCCCGATTAATTTTAAAAACAAGCTATAAACCCACTATTAATGCGGATGTGTGCTACTGTGATCCACATCAAACGTCGGGCAAATGCTTGACTTTGGACTCAATTGCGAGTGCACTAGGTGCTTGTAAGTCCAAATGAGTGTCAAAGTAGAAGGAGACACAAATAATGAACAAGTCAGAGCTGATAGATAAAGTTGCAGATCGAACTGGTGAGACCAAAAAGGCTGTTGGTGACGTAATCGACTCAATGTTTGAAGTCGTTATGGACACCGTTTCTAAGGGTGGCGAGAAAATCACCATCCAGGGTCAGCTTTCTTTCGAGCGTGTTAACACTAAAGAAAGAAAAGGTCACAACCCACAGACAAACCAGCCGATTATTATTCCAGCTGGGACAAAGACCAAAGTTACAGTTCTTTCAAAGCTAAAAGAAGCTGGTAAGAAGTAACTCTTCTAACCAATAGAACTTTAAAAGCCCCATGGCCTGCTGTTAACAGTAAGTCGTGGGGTTTTTTGTATGCCTGAGTTCTTTCATAACGAGGCAAGGACAGCTTTTAGTACTCGGTAGGGTTTGAGTTACATTGGGTTGGCTAGCATTTTGTAGCGAAATAGCCGGAAGTATTTGTTGTTGGGCTATCTTGTGGCAATGAGCTCTACTGAAATGCCTGTTGCTAAAGATTTAATCCCGCACCGCGAACCGTTCTTGTTTATTGATGAGATCGTCGAAATGGAGCCAGGACACCGGGTTGTGGCTAATTGGAACATAACTGGCGATGAGGTAACCCAGGAATTCTTCAAAGGGCACTTCCCAGGCCGCCCAACGTTGCCAGGAGTATTGATGGTTGAGGCGCTGGCTCAAGCCGGCGCCTGTGGCATCCTGAGTGTTGATGAGTACAAGGACAAACTGCCCCTATTCGGTGGGGTAGACAAGGTCAAATTCCGCCGCCAAGTCAGCCCTGGCGAGACTCTCAAATTAGAAGTTGAAATCACCAAGCTCGGCTCCCGGGCTGGCAGGGGAACAGGCAAGGCCTATGTGGGCGATGAGCTAGCGTGTGTAGCAGAGCTGCTGTTTGTGCTGGTCGACCAGGGCTAAGACTTCGTTGAAGAGCTTCGGCTCTTAAGTCGGGTGGCATTTTTACAGAGAGCGGTAGTTCGCTTTGAATCCTTCTCTTCCTCTGTGGAGTCGACTGTTGACTGCTGCGACTGAGATGTGAAGTTGCCGTGAGATTTCTTCCTGTGGAAGACCCTCGACAGCGCTTAAGTAGAGAGCTTCCCGTGAGTTAGGACTGAGACCTAGAAAAGCCCGGGTTACTTTGCTATCAATTATTACACCGTCAACGAGGTCAGCTGGCTCTGGCTCAGTATCGCGCAACTTACTTGCAGCCATTGGATTCCTAAGTGGCCTAGGCGTTTTCTTGCGTGCAGTGTCGACGAGTCTTCGGTTGGCGATGGTTCTCAACCATGCTCTTGGCTTCTTCCCGTCAAAGTTGTGTAGGGAGCTATAGGCCGAAGTCAGGGTTTCTTGTAGTAGGTCCTGAGCATCTTCAGGGTTATTACTGCGCCTAGCAATGTATCGTTCCAGCCAAGTTAAGTGGGGTAGGAGTTCAGCCTTGAATCGCTCATCATGATGTTGTCTATCCGCCTGGTTCACCTTGCCTAGTGTACCTGTTTGAACCATTTGTTAGGGGGCCATTTCAGATAGAACCTAGTGGCTCCAAGGATCTACTGTTTGTAAGGGGCAAACACGACGGTGCCGTTGTGGCCGCCGAAGCCGAAGCTATTCGAGATTGTTGGCCCTGGTTCCCAGTCTCTGGCTTCTGTAACGAAGTCAAGTTCTGGCATCTCTGGGTCGACCGTGGTTAGTCCTGCTGTGGCTGGAATTTTCTTATTCTGCATAGAAAGTATTACAGAAACAGCTTCCATTGCTCCAGCTGCGCCTAGAGCATGTCCGGTTACACCTTTGGTAGAAGTAATTGCCGGCTTATGGTCGCCGAAGACTTCTAACATTGCGTTAGATTCAGCACGATCGTTAAGTGGGGTAGAGGTGCCGTGAGCGTTTACGTATGTCACGTCAGTGGCGCTGATACCAGCATCTTGGAGCGCTCGATTTACACATCTAATGGCGCCTTCGCCTTCTGGGGATGGAGCTGTTATATGGTGTGAGTCAGCGGTGCTGCCCGATCCAATCACAAGACCGAGTATGTCGGCGCCCCTGCCTTCAGCTAAGTCCAGCCTTTCCAGAATGAGTGTTCCCGCGCCTTCTGAGATAACAAATCCGTCACGGGTTTCATCAAATGGCTTGGAGTCTCCAGATTTGGACAGCGCTGTCATGTTCTTAAAGCCAGCAATACCGGTTGGGGTTAGCGATGATTCGGCGCTTCCTGCGATTACTGCGTTAGCTTTGCCAAGGCGAATCCAATCAAGGGCACGCCCAATTGAGTGTGTGCCTGCTGCACAGGCTGTAACGATAGCTTCGCAAGGGCCTTTGGCGCCGTGTCGTAGTGATACAGCTGCGCCGGCAGCGTTAGCCATCATCATTGGAACAAGGAAAGGCGAGACTCTCTTCTCGCCTTTTTCAATTTGAACCCCGATCTGGGCTTCTAGCGTGGCCAGGCCCCCAATGCCGCTGCCGTAGCTAACAGCTATGTCTGATGGGTCATAACTTGAGAGGTCGCCGGCTTGTTCTAAAGCTTCGGTAGATGAAACAATTGCGAACTGAGCGAACTTGTCATGGCGTCTGGCTTCTTTAGCGTTGGCGTAGAACTCACTTGGGTCCCAGTCTTGAACGCTTTGGTAGCCACTAGCGGCTTCGCCTAAGAGGCCATCCCAAAAGGCGTCCCTGCCTACACCGCAAGGAGCGACTACGCCCACACCGGTTACAGCTGCAACAATTTCAGACATAATGAATACCAGATCTAGTGACACATTTGTGTGGCACCAGCTTTTGGTTTACTTTACTTTACCGATAACTAGGTCGTAGGCGCCACCAACTGTATCGACACCCTCTAGTTCTTCGTCTTCGACGTTTACGTCGAATTCTGTTTCTAGTGCCATAACAAACTCGACTAGGTCAAGGCTGTCAGCGTCTAGATCTTCTGCGAACTTAGCTTCTTTAGTAACTTTTTCTTTGTCGACAGAAAGAACCTCTACGGCTACGTTCTGAAACTTCTCGAAATTGTCGTCACTCATTAATTTCTCCTGTTTAAGACTTAGCCATTGTAACAGCTGGCTGTCATCGACCACTAAATATAGCGGGATTGGCTTTATATGCGTTGGATTTCGCTTCTAGTGGCTGTGAGAAGGGCCACTTGGCCTGGATGAATTGGTGTCTTGGTCTCGTGAATGCAGGGGCTCTGCGATCTGTGCCGAACTACTCAGTCCAAAAGTAGGTGCTTGAGACATACCCAGTTGAGCTTTTTCGAACTTAACAAGGTAATTAATGGCGTCAAACATCCCGCTTTGTTGTGGTGTAAAGAAGTCGGCAACTGCGGTTAGCTCGTCTATCAGTTGTTCGAGTCTAGGTGCGCGATCTTCTGGGGACGAGTACTTTAATTCCCAAAGTATTGCTGGTATTACCAGATTTATCGAGACGGATGGATTGTTGCTACCGAGGTCATAACCAGCGTTGAACAAGCTTTGATTTCTTGTGTTTGCATCCTTAAATCTAGGGTAATGTTCATCGACCTTTATAAATCCGGCAATGCCCTGGAAAAAGGAATTGAAATTTGCATAGTCTTCTAGGTCCTTTTCTGTGAACCTAGAGGTTTCTACCGAAGCGAAGTGGTCAGCTAAAGCTGCTAAATCATCGTGAAATTCTTCTGCACTGTCAACGAGTTGGTCAGCTAGTTTGACGAGTTGTCGCTTGATTTCAGACATTCGCAGAAAGAGATTTTGTGTGGCGTCGGTAACCTCATCCGTGTGTCTTTGAATTCTATCGATTTCGACACTCGTCAAGTTCAAACCCTGCACTAACAATTTCATCGCTCTATTGGTAGGCACTGTCATTCCACCTCTTGTCGCCTGGTTCTATTGTACCGGTTATGCAAATATTTGGCTTGTGACGGTAGCGGGTCCTAGTTGCGATCTAGCCGCCCATAGCCATGCCGCCGTCAACTGGGATTGTGGCGCCGGTAATGTAAGCAGCATCGTCTGAACATAAGAAACTAACTGCAGAAGCAACTTCTTCTGGCTGGCCAACTCGGCCAAGCGGAACTACAGAGACCATATGTTCCCGTGCCTTATCTGAGACTTCGGCCAACATGTCTGTTTCGATTGGGCCGGGAGCAATTAAGTTAACCGTAATGTTTCGGCTAGCGAACTCTCTAGCCATAGTCCTGGCCAGCCCAACTAGTCCGGCTTTGGATGCTGCATAATTTGCCTGGCCAGTTTGGCCGACTGTCCCAACAACAGATGAGATAAAGACAATGCGTCCGGCTTTGGTTTTCATCATTGGTTTGATGGCACGCTTTGCGGTACGGAAGCTGCCGGTGAGGTTGGCGTTTAGTACTTGAGTGAAGTCTTCGTCGGTCATGCGTAACATTAGTGAGTCATTAGTGATTCCAGCGTTAGCTACTAGTACTTCAACTGTTCCGTGGTCGGCTTCTATTTTGTCGAAGGCAGCGTTAACAGAATCGGTGTCAGTTATGTCACAGCTCACCCAGGTTATTCCGTCTGGAAGCGATGTAGGTTCTGAGCGTGAGCCAACTACTACGTTTAGTCCGTCGGCGACTAGACGTTTAGCAATTGCTAGCCCTATTCCTTTAGATCCTCCGGTTACAAAAGCTGTTTTAGTCATGGTTAGCTCCCCTTTTGAGTTTCAGGTCTAGATAAGTAACGATACTGTGAAGTTTGAGGGATGAGCCGTTGGGTTTAAATTTGTCGGTGCGTTTAGCTTAATAGCTATCGGTTGTACGGTTTGGGTTAAACAGTGTTGGGCCGAGGGGTAGTTGGGCGTCTGATCTGTTGGTGGCAGGTTTGTGCGTGTTCGGTATTTGCTTTGAAGATCTCTTCTATAGGGTTTCGATAGCGACGCTTTCTTATAAACACAGGATGTTCCGGGTAGGTATTTTTTGTAAGTTGATCTCGGGTCTTAGCCTTAGACGCTGCTGGAGGCTGTTGGGTGATAGCGATATTCATGAGTTTGGCATGAAGGTTTGCGTCGCTCAGCGTCAGCAAATATGGATATTTGACTAGGTATTCCCAGGGGTCGTATTTGTCAAACACCGTTGCATGTATGGACTTGAGTCTTGGGCAAATTGTTTCTGGTTTCTGGTAGAAGAGTTGCGGTTGTTTTGTTGCGGCTTTGAGGTATTGGTTGAGTGCTAGGCCGTGTGGTTTGAAGTGTTCGACGACTTGGGTGATGTTGTTTTGTATTGTTTCTGGTTTCTGGTTTCTGGTAGAAGAGTGATGGTTGTTTTGTTGCGGCTTTGAGGTATTGGTTGAGTGTTAGGCCGTGTGGTTTGAAGTGTTCGACGACTTGGGTGATGTTGTTGGTATAGCGTTCAATACGTTGGGTATGTGTTTCGTGGCTTTGGTTTCGGCCATCTGCTATAGGTGCCGGTGGCCTAAAGAAATCTTTTCGGACGAGTCCTTTGATGGTTTCTGGGTTCTCAGTTAATCCAGCGAACTTGTTGAAGACATCTTTCAAAACATCGTCGGAAACATAGCTTGGTATGAGTTGACGCAGCTCAGCTAGCGTTAGTTGTTTTTCCGCCACTGTTCAATTATAGCAACCTAATTGAAGTCAAAGATTTGGAAGCCACCTAAATCTAGTGATCCCATTCTAAAAGGGCAGTAGCCCAGGTCATGCCTGCACCGAATCCGGTAAAGAGTGCAACGTCGCCTGGTTCAAGCCGGTTGGCATCAATTGCCTCATCGAGTGCGATGGGGATGGATGCAGCTGAAGTGTTGCCAGTCTTGGCTAACACCAGTTGTGTTTGATCCATAGTTAACCCAAGTTTGCGCCACGCTAGATCAACAATTCGAACATTGGCCTGGTGAGGTATGACAAGTTTGATTTCTTCTGGTGATTTGCCAGACTCGTCGAGAACTTTAGTTACCGAGTCGACCACAACTTTGACAGCGTTCTTAAAAACTTCCCGGCCTTCCATTACAAACTTGCCGCCATGATCTGCATAAAGAATAGAGCCTAGTGAGCCATCGGAGTTAAGGTCCCACGCCAAAATGTTTCCTTTGGCTTCACTGGTATTAGTGAGTACATGTGCGCCCGCACCGTTCCCGAACAAGATTGCTGTGCTGCGATCTTTCCAGTCGGTAATCTTGTCTAGAGCCTCTGCACCTATTAATAGGACATTGTTTGCTCCAGCCATAAGTAACCCGTTTGCTGCCATTAACGCATAGACCCAGCCAGCGCAAGCGCCTTGAACATCAAAAGCTCCGCAGCGTATACCGAGGTTGTTAGCAACAGCTGGTGCAGTCCCGGGGCAGAGCTGTTCTGGGGTAGTAGTAGCAAGAATGATTTGTTCGATCTGTTCAGCCTTCATTCCAGCATCAGCGATAGCTGCCTTGGCTGCGGCAGTAGCAAGCTCAAGGGTTGAAGATCCTACACGTCGTTCTTTGATGCCGGTGCGCTCGGTGATCCACTCATCAGATGTGTCCATTGTCTTGGCTAGATCATCGTTAGTAACTACTTTGTCAGGTAGTGCAGATCCAGAACCAGCAAACTTAAAGCTCATAGCCTGGCTTAGTGTAGCCCGGTGGGTGTAAGAGTTCCAAGAACTCTCAAAGAGGCTTTTAGACTCAACGAAACCGCTTTAGTATCTGATCTACGGGGGAAGCCCCGATTGGCAGGTCTTCTTGGGCGTCCAACTTGTACAACTGTGTGTCTAGTCCAGGGTTGCTTACAGAAGGCAGAGATTTATGGTCTTGAAATATCAACAGTGCGTCGAATGCTCCGTGCTGTGTAGATGAGAGGTCGTCATTTAGTAGGAACAGGTATTCGATTAGAGTATCAATTCTTTCGTCGGCTTGTTGGTTGGTTGCTTCCAGTAACTCAAAGGTAAGATATTTCAAAAACTCGTCAAGAACTTGACTGGTCGGAGCAATGTGAGCTTCTTGGAAGGCCTGTCGAATAAGTGACTGGCGGCCTGCGCTGTCGTTGTTTGCATAGTTCGTCTGGCGGCTCATCTCAGAGCTAAACAATCTGTCGCTCATGTCTTCTGTCGAAAGCCCCACTAGTTCGTGCACTTTAATGGTCTGTTCGAAAAGACCTTCGAAGAACTCAACGTTTCTTTGTGCTTCTTCTCCGAGCATTCCTTGGCGCAGGATAACTTGAACTGACCCCAGAGCAGGTTGAAGCGAGCTGGCATCAGAACCCGGACTATCTCGGAAGCTTTCGGCAATAGCTTTGAACTCCCTGATCAGTTCTTGGGTGTTTGTTCGGTGTGCCATGGCGGAGCGATTGAACTTAGCAATCGACTCTGTCAGCCTAGCTCGCAGTTTGTCCGGTTGTTCCGCCATTATCGACCGCCTTTGTCTGCTTCCAGGGTATCGCGATGCCAGAAAATTGCTGGTTGCATGGGCTTTGTCTTTAGTTACCCTTGTGATTGCCGGTTAATTCGTAGGGGAGTGTTAGCGAACAGTGAACTGGTGACGCAGTCAATAAACCTTCGCAACCAGAAGCAGTTCCCGACTATGTTGCAGAAACACTGATTGACCCAAACGAAGGTCCTTGCAGCAGACGCATTGTCTGGCATCAATTCATTTGTGGCGTCACCTTATGAAACACAAAACAGTGGTCCGCCAGCTCTTAGAATTAGTCTGTGTTAATGCGAAGCCAGGCTAGCGGTTGGCTAGCGTTAACTTTTTCGCCGTCCAAAGCAAGTAGGCCCTGTAGGTGGCCGGTAAATGGTGACTTAACTTCTAGCTCGCCAACTTTACCGATGATCTGGCCTTGTTTGATTGTTTGGCCATCAGTTAGGTCTATAACTGGTTCGAATACGCCGTTACCGGGGCTAATGACTAGTCGCTCTACTGCATAGAGAGTTTCGCCATCTGGAGTTTCTTCTTCGGTAGGTTCTGTACGCGCTTTTGCGAGACGCTCCAAAAGGGCGTCTACATCGGCCGGTGAACCAACATTGATGGCTTCGGCGGCAGGATTTGTGCGTTTAGTCATTCCACTTAATATTCTACCTGAACCTAGCTCTACATATACGTCGAACCCATCGGCGCCCATTTGGTCCATAGATTGGCGCCATCTGACAGGACTGGTGAGCTGAGCGGCTAGAAGCTTGCTCCATTCGGCGGCTTCAGTATGAGGGGCTGAATCTACGTTGGCGTATACCGGTGCAATGCAGTCTCGGAGGTCGGTTTCGTCGATGGCTTTGACTAGTCGGTCGCGTGCAGGAGACATAAACGTTGTGTGGAATGCTCCGCCAACAGGAAGTGGTATTACTTTCTTAGCGCCGGCAGCTTTGCATTCTTCGGTGACGGCTTCAATGCCTTCGACCGAGCCGGCAACAACAACTTGGCCTGGAGTGTTGTAGTTGGCTACCCAAACATCGCCGACTGCTTTTGAGCAACACATTTCGACGACGTCGTCTTCTAACCCAAGTACCGCAGCCATTGTTCCTGGTTGGCATTCGGCTGCGTCTTGCATTGCTTCACCACGTTCGGCAACGAGTTTGACTCCAGCAGAATAGGAAAGTGAACCGGCAGCAGTGAGGGCTGAGTATTCGCCGAGGCTGTGACCGGCATAGCAGGCTGCGTCAACGCCGACTCGTTCGACTGCGTCTAGTGCGAGCATGCTGGCAATGTAGGTGACGAGTTGAGAGTTGTGAGTCTTGGTTAACTCTTCTTTGTCTGCTTCGAGTAATAGTTTGGCGATGTCTCGACCGGTAACGTCTGATGCTTCTTCGACTAGTTCCCAAGACGGGTGGTCAACCCACGCAGATCCCATTCCTGGCTTTTGTCCACCTTGTCCTGGAAAGACGAACGCAATTTTGATCGAAGTCATTAGATCCCTCAGAAAGTATGACGTTTGGATGGACAGCTTAGCCTAGTGGCTCTCAATCATTGTAGGGCATGGAGCGTTAAGGTTCTCGCTAGAAATTTCTAGACAAGCACCAGAAGTTGGTTTCGGCTCAGTTATCATTTACTCGCTGGAGCTAAAGCTCTACCAGCTACCTGCCCGGGTGGCGGAATTGGCAGACGCGACGGATTCAAAATCCGTTGGCCTTCGGGTCGTGGGGGTTCAAGTCCCCCCCCGGGCACTCATAGTTTGGCAGATCTGGGCTTACAATAATATAGATATGATTGGCGGCGGACATGACCAAGAGGGCTTTCCGGCTATCGAGCTTTAGTCTTTCGAGGAACTTTCGGTCGTACGGTATTCTGATGAGCGACAGCGTACGATTGAAATTTGCAATGAGATCGTTGAATTAGTTAGAGATCAGGCTGTTCCGATCAGATTCCCAGGAAGTGATGAGACAACCCTGGCTGATAACGAACAAGTCTTTCCGATGAGACATGTACCTAACTTGTTTAAGGCGCCGCGAGGTCTAGCTGCCTCCCTGCTTTACGATCGCTATAGAAACGTGCTCCGAGCTATTGCCCAGAATAGTACTGGCATAAGCTTGGAAGCAATGGATGGGGATCAAGAGCCGAGAGTGGCTGAGGCTTTCGTTGTGAACTCAGATGGGGGAGAGAGCCTAGATCCACATCGCGACGAACGCCTTACTGTTGTTTTCTATCCAGTGCCTGGGAGTGCTCTGTTGGTTTCACACAATACGAGAGCACAGAGCTTGGAAGAAATTCGGCGCTCTCCGGCGACTCTAGTCATTCCTAGACAGGGCGACTTTCTTATCTTTAATGGATTGAAGCATCCTTACATAGGAATCAGCTTTGGAATAACTTCGGCTGACTCAAAGAGTGAGCGTGCATCGAAGTTCAGTGAAACTCTCGAAGGCTTTAATATCAAGGCACTCCTGCATAATCATGTTGCGTACAGGAGCGCTGGTAAGTCGGTATTGTCCCTTGACGAGCTTGTTGAAGCCTCCGACTTGGGCGGGGATCGCATAGCAATCGGCCTTAACTACATGACCGACAACTCAGGCAAGCAGACTGCACTAGACCAGCTATTTAACCAGGTTCGCACTGCCGAGCCAAACAGTGGTCCGAGCCAGGAACCCAGACTATAAAATTTGGCTATTTAAGTCACTGCGGGCACTATTTTCTGGCACGATAAGTAGTACGATGCGATTTACAGAAGAAGCTCAGCTGTGGGCTCATATTCAAGGCTCACTTCCTGGCACTGGCATTGTTGGTATCTCTGGTTTCGGGGGATCTGGCAAGACCGAGTTAGGCAAGAAGCTTGGTAGAGACGTGCCGGGCATCCAACTGGTTCACGTTGATGACTACCTTGACTGGCCGAGGTTGCAAGCAAGAAGCGATGATTGGGATGGGGTACTTTACGACGATATCAAGTCTGCCCACGTTGATACTTTTAGAAGTGGACGCAAGCCAGTTGACTGGTTGGTTATCGAAGGAATCGGACTGTTCACACAAGAACGTCAGAAAGATTTTGATTTTCGAATCTGGGTCGACACGCCGATTGAGAAAGCAAATGCAAATGGTCAGGCCAGAGACCAAGCGTTTCAAACATTGTGGGCCGATGTTTGGGTGCCGAACGATCTCGATTTCGAGAAGAAACACAAACCGAAGCAATACGCCGACGCATTCTTCAGCTGGTGTGACTAACGGCCAAGGGTATTGGCTGCAGTTACGTGCAAGCTAGCTTGCGAGGCCCAGCATTGCGGTGGCTGCCGATATTATGACAATGCCTGTTATTTGAGTTTTAGTTGGTTTCGATCGTTCGTTGAGAGGGAAGAAAAACAGTAGGCCAAGTAGGTAAATGTTGCTGATGCCAGATGTTGCGGCAACATAGCTGACAAAGGGTGCAGTAGCTAAGGCGAGTGTTTGAAAGAAGAACGAAGTCATCGCTAGAGATTCGTTAAGTAAGCTCGTAGCACCGAAGGAAACCCTTTGCGCTTTCAATCGTTCAAAGAATGATTCTCTATAAGGGCGGACGAAGGCAAGGTAAACAAGACCTACTAGTAGAACGCCAGCCAAGAAGAACCAGTAGGCGGTGAATGCCGTTGTTCGAGTGGTGGCTTCTTCGATCAAGATAAACGACGTTGCCCAGACCGCTGTAGTCGGAGCCATGGCAAGTAGAACGCCTCTAGGTATTCGCAGGTTGAACCCGGCGTCCAACACATATCCGCCGATACCAGCGCCTACAACGCCAACTAGCCCAAGGGTTGTGAATGAAGCGCCTCTAACGACTTCATACAGTAGAACCCAAACAACAGTGAGTACAAACATTGGGACTACTGCTTGTACAGGAAACTTCTCTAAGCAATAAAAGTAGCCGGTATACATGCCTGCGCCTGCTATCCCGCCAAGGACACCAAACCATGTCGCTGAACTCAAGATATCGGCGTGCACAATAAACGGCGAAAGGACGAGGAGTCCTAACAGTGACAGTAGCGTCGAGACCATAATCACTGGTCCAACTCGTCTATGAATTGAGGCGTCTTCTTCAGTTGAGTTATTGCTTGTGAGAAATTCGTCTAAGTACGCGACACTAGCGAAGAAGAATAGATCGATAAGTCGAAAGACAAGCCACACATGTCAGAGTCTATGGCTTTACGATCCGATCTGGTTGGCTCTAGCGTCTTAGTTATAGCTAAGAAGCTGTGTTACTTCGTTTTCGTCGACGTCACCCAGTGAGGGGCCCTCGGTAAACCTGGTTCCGGTTACTGTTTCGCCAATAACAATTGCTGCCAGATATGAACCTTCAGCACTTGCATGATTTCCATCAGGGTCATATAAAAAGCCTGACTGTCCAAGGCTGTGTGCTTGTTGCCAAGCTTGCCCAACTGGGGCCACTGTGGCGCCGTTACTTGCGGCTAGCCGGTTGTAGCCATCGATGATTGCAGCCTGCATTGTCGAGTAGTCGCCGAAGCCGGCTTCGGGTAGTCCGTCACGGCGTGCCCAAGTTTGATACAAAACTATTTGACTGCCCGTTGCACGTGCTGTGTTTGATAGCTGGGTTAAGGCCGGGGCAGTGCGTTGGCTGTATAACTGCGGAACGGCTGGAGCAACTGACTGTTCTTGAAAGACAACAACGTCATATTCGCCATTATTGATTGCATCGAGAGTCTCCGGTGAGTTGGCGTGTTGATCAAGATAGAAACCCGGCTGGGCTGCCATATCTACGTCTAAGTCGATGCCATTTTGGTCGGCGATTCGCTCAACCATCTCAGGCATGTTGTTGTAGAAAGTATGCGAATTGCCAACTATCAGAACCGACGTCTCATCGCCCGATGACAATGGTGAACCGACGGCTGAACAGCCACCAAGGAAAATGATGAGTATGAGAATGGTGGTCCTACGCATATTCCAAATATCGGTGTGCTCCGATGGCAGCTTGAATTGGCCTAGAAGGTGATGGCTAGTACGACGACGACTGCGAGGCCAGTAAGAAGCATATAACGGAATGTTCTTGGGGTAATCCTCGACGGTTTAAAGTCATCATTGCTCATTCCGGGGGTATATCGATTGGTGATTGATGTCCGAAAACTGGCTTTGCCTAGTTGTCTAAGGGTGCGTCGGCAAGCACTGTATCCTTGGGTGGTGATTGTATTCGTGTCTGGAAGCCTCAACTCAGGTAAATCTGTGACGGCCTCGGCATTCGCTAGTGAGTATGGCTTTACGCACTTAGAAGTTGATGACTTCAAAGATGTGGTAGCGCCTAACTTTGATCCCACTGAAGATTCAGAAATCAATGCGCTGATTGATCACCTTGTTTCATACTTGAATGATCCAGATCGGTCTGGTTCAAATCTTGTAGTTTCATGGGTGTTGCGCCCAGCCGATGTTGAAAGATTTCGTTCTGAGCTTCTAGACCCAGAAATCTACGTTCTTACTTTGGCACCGCCAATTGAGATTGCTATGACTGACCGTGGCGATAGGGAGTTGTCCGAATGGGAACGAGATCGAGTCGCAGTTCATTACGAAGAGGGAGTTTCTAAACTTAGCGACTGTCATTCGATTGATAACGGCGAGCTTACGCCTAGTGAAACCGCAGCCAGAATGGCTGAACTGCTTGACCTCCCTGATGTTTGCACTTAGAGTGCTTGCATTTTCAAACAGGTTATTGCGCTAAGAATGTGAACTAACATGTGGTTATGTCAGATCGTGCAATTAAGAAGAAGCTCAATAACGTGTCTTCTGAAATGCGCGAGATCGAACAAGAGCTCCAGGTTTTGGACGAGCAGATATTGCATTTCGCTGATGTAGAAGATCAAGCACGTTTAAAGGCCATGGTTGCTGAGACTCCGATTACTTCTAAAGAGCATTCGCAGGCCAAGCGAACGCTTGATGTGATGCAGAAAAGCCGTGACAAGCTCATTGAAAAGTTGGCGCATTTAAACCGCATGTCAGACGCCCTGCTGGACTCACTCGGGTAAATTTCCCTATACGCCGGTACACTTAAGACTCTTATGGCGGATAAGCGAGTATTGGTAGCGGAAGACGAAGCGCTCGTAAGGCTGGACTTGGTCGAGTCTTTGACTGCACTAGGCTATGAGGTAGTTGGCGAAGCCTCCGATGGGGTAGAAGCTGTAGCTCTTGCTAAACAACACAAACCAGATGTTGCGCTGTTAGATATTAAGATGCCAAACAAGGATGGTTTAACCGCAGCAGCCGAAATTGTTGAAGCCACTGGTGCAGCAGTTGTGATGTTGACTGCATTCTCTCAAGTAGATATGGTCGAGCAAGCCTGCAAAGTCGGGACTTGCGCATACTTGGTGAAGCCATATAACGAGAACGATTTAGTGCCAGCAATCGAAATGGCAAAAGCAAGAGCAGCTGAGCGTAAAGAACTAGCCACTGAAGTCAAAGTCCTGACCGAGAAGCTAGAGTCTCGCAAAGTAATCGACCGTGCCAAAGGCAAGCTAATCGACGGATACGCAATGGCAGAACAAGACGCATACCGTTTCATTCAACAAACAGCCATGAGAACTCGTGGCACAATGACTGACGTAGCTAACCAGATAATCTCTGGTGAGCTAACTCCAGATCGTCAAGTCCGCAGCTAGCTCGAAGGACTCGGGAACCCTGAGAGGGCTTCGGCAAGCCTGCACGTTTCATATAGCTTTAGTCCACTGAGAATTCGGATGGAACCGCAACGGCTGATGATCATAGATAGCTCTGCAGTAGAAGTAGGATTAGCGTTTAACCACTATCTAATCGGTTAGGTGGTTTGGTTTGTTTCCAGACGGTTTTGTCTGGCTTAATATGAATCAAGCTTCGATCGGGTTTGAGTTTGAGTGACCAGCCGCCTTCGTGAACTTTATGATGGTGATGGCTGCACAGCGGCACCAAGTTATTCATGTTGGGTTTGCCGCCATTGCGCCAGTATTGGATGTGGTGTAGTTGGCAGTGTTGAATTTTGGTTCCGCAACCGTGCCATGCGCAGCTTGAGTGCATTGCCTTAGTTGCCGCCCATTGTGCGTCTGTTGCTGTTCTTGATTTGCGACCTACGTTTAGGGCAAAGCCAGCAGAATTTACTTCGACCTTGCGAATTGTTGCATCGCATGCCAAACGGGAAATGGTCTCGTCCGGCAATGTTGTACCTGATTCAGTTTCTGCGATAGTTCTTCTATGGCGACCGTTCTTCAGAGTCTTGTGGTCGACCAGAATAATTAGATCTGCAAGTGGCGCAGGTCGTGCTGTCCTATTTGTCGCTGCAGACTTGGTTCGCGTGCCAGACCCGACACCAACCAAACTGCAGAATGCTTCAGCGGCAAGGTTCGAATCTTTGGTGGCGTTGCTTGAACTGCCACTAGCTGCCTTATTGGCGTTTGCCAGCGAAGTCACTGTTCGATCGATGCGATTGGCGACAATTTCGTAGCGTTCGGGGTCTAGCTCTGCGTGAATGTGGCCCATGCCTGTTGTGCGGTCCAGCCAGTGTTTCACCTTGGATGCTGCACGCATTGCGTTGTGGTTGTCGAGTAGTTCAGTAGTCGATTCTCGAACGTGGTTGGCGAGTACTCGTTCAAATTGATCGGGGCCGAGGTCCTTAGCTTTGCGAACGATTAGATTTTCGTTCAGTGACTCGAGCTGGTCTGGCTTGAGCCGTCCGACGTGCTTGGTCACTACATCAAAGTTTGATGATGGTATGGCACTTAGGTTCTTCTCCAACTTGGGAAGTGCTTCAAGAGTTTGCGCCTTAGCTGTTTCGTGCTTTACCTCTCGCTGGCTGAGACTGCTGCTATCAAATGAGTTTTGGATGACTCGCCTAACGCTGCCGGCGTCTAAGGTCGCCGACTGAGCACGGGCAACCTGTAGTGCGCTGCGAGATCGGAGGGCAGTTAACGCAGTAACAGCTTCTGAGCTGAGGCCGACAAGTTGCTTCGCTTGGGCAGCACTAAGATGCTCGACAGGTACAGCAGCAACTGTGTCTTTGAGTTTGCGTATTGCGTGCCCAAGTCGGGTTGGACACAAGTCGCCTTGCTTCATGTGACCATAATCCCACACGGGTCTGACATTTCGCCCTGATTAGAGGGTGCAAATGAAGAAAGTTTTGGCAGTTGTTCTCAACGGATCTTAACTACAATCAACCATCCTAGATAGCTCTAGATTCGGTTACGAAAGTGTTACAGATGACGTGCGGGATTGGGCCTCTGTTGCAAGAGGGTTTTCAAGCTTGCATCCCTCGCAAAGCTGCTCCTTTCAAAAACAGCGTGGTACGCCGACAAATCAGTTCCCGAATTCGTCATCACTTCTTCGAACAGCAGTTCTGTAGCTGTAAGCCAGCGTGATTGTATGAAAGTCAAGGAGTGTTGGTTCACCTGAAGGGCCTGAATTAGCTCTCTGCCTGCTTTCTGCGTCCGTTTAAGGTCTGGGCCAGCGAGCTCAATGAGTAGGAAGATGATCAGGGTAGTGAGTGAAGCTAGCTTGGGTTGATCACTGTTCACGTTGGCGAGATGTGTTGCGAGGTGTTGATCTCGCTCATCGGCTTCGGCCTTCATGTAGTAAGAACAGTCGATTCCTGATTTCCGTTGCACAGCCCATGCTGATCTCAAAAGTTCGCTACTTGGGGCTTTTGGTGCAGCCTGCGGATGAGGGTGAGAAGTGTTGCTGCCTGGTTGCTCGTTGTCTGTGTCCGCCATCTGAAGGAATCTGATTATAAGCGGCCCTCACGTCGTTTGCTGCAAAAGGTTAGCTTTTGCCTACTCAATCACAAGCGGAAGGTCGCTGTCCCGGAAGAATCCACATGAGCTAGCTGTGGCTTTTAGCACTTCGTCAGCAATCAACTCTTCCCCGGAGAAGACTCTTACTCTTCTAATCACTTCTGGGTAAGGGTATTCATCGGCCTGGATTGAATCGGGGCTATTGAAGTAAAGGTCGGGATCAAACTCGGCTCGCCATACATCTAACTCTTCAGGAGTCCAAGTCTGGGTTTGGCCGTCTTGGGTGATCGTATAAAGAGTGATCTGCTTGCTAGTTGCGATTGGCAGTACGTCTGGGGCGCTGGGGAAGCATTCGTCGTGACCGCCGGCTTGGCTGCTGGGAGTCGGATTGCATTTATCATGCAAATTGGCAAGCTGCCCATCTGATAGTGGTTCTGCTTGTTCTGTGGTGAGGGTGTCGCATGCTCTGGCAGAAGTGAAACCGTTGAAAGCATTGAGACCAAAGTAGCCGCCAACTATTAGTAGTGCAGCGACTGTTAAGAGGGCAAGGATCCGTTTCATATTCGTTAGACGGGTAACGGTGCGAAATGTATTCCGCTTGAGTAAACCACTTGTGAGGTGTGGTTTTAGAGGCCCTGGCCAGGTCCGTCGGGTTTATTCTCTTTGCCGTGTGTTGGCGGTTGTGAGTTACCTAATACATTGGCAGCGTTTGATTCGGTTGGGTTGGGCCTCGGAATCACCGGTGATTGGTCGAGTGCGGCATCCTGAATCTCAGCCGCTGCAATGTCTTGTTGAGTTTCCCATTGGAACTTGGCTTCTGGGTCTTCTCGGTCGGCGCCGGTTAGGGGAGCGTCTTGCGGGGTTGGTTCTGGCTGCGCTTTGGCTGCTGCGTCCGTGATTTGGGTGGCTACCTTTAGCCACTCTTTGGCTGGCATAGGTTTTGAGTTGATGTTGCCGTCTTGAACGCGAAAGGCCCAGGTTGCTCGGTTGGTCTCGAAGGCTTCTTGGATGGCACGGTATGCGTCGATGTTGTTGGCCATGTTGCCTAATATTAAGGTTGTAGATCTAAATGGGTGGTATGGTGTGATTTTGAAGGCTGAGTATGGTCGGACGTTTACTTTGCTTAGATTTTCTAGAATTGACTGACCAAATGGGCGCAAACGGTCGAACCCCAGTTGTAGCCGGTCTCGGTATAGCAAGAGAGTGAATGCAACAACATTTACTATCGAGCCTGCTGAAGAAGTTGTTTCAGAAATAAGAGTCGTTCTGGGTAAAAAACTTAGAGCAGCTGCGGCAGCCACACTGAGAGTAGCTATGGCGAGGAACCCCCATGTGGTTCCCCAGAATTTGCTTTTTGGTAAATCGTCTAACGCTTGTTGTGTTAGTTCTGTTTGTTTCATTGCCCGCTCCGCTGTGAGTTCGCCTTAGTTCATTGTACAAGCAGTTCCGCTATACAAATCTGGCGCAAACGTAACGAAAAAGCACAACCCAAGACATCGCTAATCCATTCGCTATTTAACTCTGCGCTGCTAGTTTGGGGCCATGTCTCGCCGTTTAATGTTGATCGATGGTAACTCTCTTACTTATAGAGCCTTTCACGCTCTGCCTCCTGAGCTAGCGACTTCAACGGGTCAGGTAACTAACGCTGTCCTTGGGTTTACTAACATGTTGATCTTCTTAGTCAACGACCATAACCCTGACGGAATTGTTGTTGCTTGGGATAGGAAAGAACCAACCTTTCGTCATAAGCGACTCGATACATACAAGGCTGGGCGGAAAGAAACCCCGGATGCTTTACTGAGCCAGTTCCCGCTTGTGAAAGAAGTGTTGGAAGCGCTTAATGTTGTTCAGATCGACAAAGTGGGTGTAGAGGCAGACGACATTCTTGCAACTGCCGCAACACAGGCTGCAGCAAATGGCGATGAAGTCCTAGTAGTAACTGGAGACCGTGACTCGTACCAGTTGGTTGAAGACCCGGGCATCAAGGTTGTTTACAACAAGCGTGGCGTCAGCGACTACGCACTCTATGACGAAGCAGGCATCAAAGAACGCACTGGCGTTACGCCAGCAGACTACGTAAAGTACGCAGCGTTGCGTGGCGACAAGTCAGACAACTTGCCTGGTGTTGCTGGCGTTGGTGAAAAGACAGCAGCAAAGCTAGTCAACAAATACGGTGGCATCGACGGCATCTATGCGGCAATGGATGATCACACCCCGAAACTGAAAGAGAACTTGCAAGCAGCAGAAGATGACGTCCGCATGAACCTAGAGATCATGGACCTCATTAGAGATGTAGAACTAGGTCTCAGTGTCGATGAAATGTTCGAGCGAGAAGCTATCGATGCAGAATCTGTCCAAGAGTTGTGCTCTCGCCTCGAATTTAACGCTGTTTACCCACGACTTATGGCGGCGTTCGGTGTTGAGGTAGATATTGCAGAAGCTGAGACACTCGAAGTTGAATCTGTAAAGACAACGATCCCCAAACTTATTAAGACCCTCAAAGAGCTAGATAATGGCGAGATGGTTGGGCTTGGATTAGTGGACAATTCTCTGAAAGTAGCGGTTGGAACCACCGTTCACTCTGCGCCAGTGTCCAAAGGTGATGACATAGTCAAGCTAGGTCCTCAACTCGAACGGCTCACTGTGGCAGTCCACGGATATAAGAGATTGTGGCATGAACTAATCGAAATGAACCTTGACATGGAAAACGCATTTGATGTCTCGCTAGCTGGCTACTTAATAGATCCTTCCGCAACTAGCGAATACCCAGTTGCAGATCTTTGCCAACGACACACAGACATAGCGATCGCTGGCGCAGCAGCTGACAGCGGTCAGCTGTCACTCGACATGGACTCTGAAGAACCAGACAGTGCCGATGAAGTAGTAGCGGCTCTAATCGTTCTCGGCGAGGCGCTGAAAGAAAAGCTTGCCCAACAAGATCTAACAGAACTACTCGAGAATGTGGAAACACCGTTAGCGCTTTCGCTAGCTCGGATGGAACGAATCGGGATAGCGGTAGATGTTAAGGCGCTAGAAGGCCTGGCTGCCGAAATGATGTCGAGGGTAGAAGACCTGCGCGCAGAAATCCACAAGCATGCTGGAGAAGAATTTAATGTCAACTCAACTAAAGAGCTACAGCGTGTCTTGTTTGACGAGCTTGGTCTGACTCCACAGAAGAAGACCAAAACCGGTTACTCGACCAATCAAGCGACGCTAGAGAAACTAATGGGGGACCACCCAATAGTTGAAACCATTCTTGACTATCGAGAAGTTGAGAAGCTTCGCTCGACCTATGGGCAACCCCTAATTGACTCGGTGTCTGACGATGGTCGAATACACGCAACGTTTAGACAGACTGTTGCTAGGACCGGACGCCTAAGTAGCGAAAACCCTAACCTTCACAATATTCCAGTTCGCTCCTCGCTTGGTAAACAATTTAGAACAGTGTTTACAGGATCTACGAAGTCAGAACTTGTTGTTGCCGACTACAACCAGATTGAACTGCGCTGCATTGCGCATCTATCAGACGACCCTGGTCTAGTTGAAGCATTCCGCTCTGGCACCGATGTGCACCGGGCAACTGCAGCAAAAATCTATGAGGTCGAACCAGACGACGTCACAGCTGAACAACGCGAGTACGCAAAGATGGTTTCCTACGGTTTGGCCTATGGCATGGAAGCCTACGGACTAGGCCAGCGACTCAATGTTCCGACCGGTGAAGCGCAACAAATCTTAGACTCATACTTTGAAGGGTTCCCAGCAGTACAGGCGTACATGGATGCCTCGGTAGAAGAAGCCAAGGATCGTGGCTATACGGTCACATTGTTTGGCCGACGTCGTTCAATCCCAGAATTGCATTCACCTAACTATTCAGTGCGAGCAGCTGCTGAACGTCAAGCTATGAACGCTGGGATACAGGGTCTAGCTGCCGACATATTCAAGGTGGCCATCATAAGAGTTGACCAAGCCTTGATAGAAGCCGGTTTAAAGGCTAGAACAGTGCTTCAAGTGCACGACGAAGTGATCGTCGACACGCCAAAAGACGAAGTAGAAGAAACCAAGAAGCTCGTCGAAGCAGAAATGCAAGCAGCATTCGAGCTTAAAGTGCCCCTAGAAGTCAACTTGTCAGTTGGTAGAACCTGGGCAGACGCCAAAGGTTAACAATCATCAAAATATAGCTTGAAGATTGCTTTCTGTAAGGCTTGCTGTAGCCTGAAGCGTTGCTTGAGAAGTACTCGAGCGCGCTTTTGAAAGTAATTATTTCGTGTCCGATACAAAACTAGACCCGGCAGCTGGGGGTCACACGCTGCGACAAATAACCGACAACGACCTTGAGGGGTCGTTAGAAGACGCCTACACAGCATCAATGGTGTCAATAGATGATGGCCAGTTGGTAACTGGAAAAGTAGTTCGAGTAGATAGAGACGAAGTACTTGTAGATATCGGATACAAATCAGAAGGTGTTGTTCCTTCTAAAGAGCTTTCTATACGTCACGACCTAGATCCATCAGAGATAACTTCAGTCGGCGAAGAAATTGAAGCAGTAGTAGTAACCAAAGAAGACTCTGACGGTCGCCTAATCCTCAGCCGCAACAAAGCTCAGTACGAAAAAGCTTGGGGTGAAATCGAGGCTATCAAAGACAGTGAAGGCGTTGTTTCTGGCCCTGTAATTGAGGTCGTTAAGGGTGGAGTAATCGTAGACATTGGTTTGCGTGGATTCCTGCCAGCGTCACTAGTTGAACTACGTCGAGTACGTGACCTTGACCCATACATGGGACAAAACGTTGACTGTAAGATCATCGAGCTAGACAAGAAGCGCAACAATGTTGTTCTTTCACGTAGAGCATTCCTTGAAGAGAACCAGAAAGAACAAAGAGAAGACTTCCTAACCAACTTGGCTCCAGGCGAAGTTAAATCTGGTGTCATTTCTTCTGTTGTTAACTTCGGTGCCTTCGTAGACCTCGGTGGCATGGACGGTCTAATCCACGTTTCTGAGCTTTCTTGGAAGCATGTCGATCATCCGAACAACGTCGTCTCAGTAGGAGACGAAGTCACAGTTCAGGTTCTAGAAATTGACTATGACCGTGAACGAATCAGCTTGAGCCTCAAAGCAACACAGCAAGATCCATGGCAAGAGTTTGCAACTTCTCACGAAGTTGGAGAACTTGTCTATGGTCGAGTTACTAAGCTCGTTCCATTCGGTGGTTTCGTCCAGGTTGGCGACGGCATCGAAGGTCTTGTGCACATTTCTGAGATGAGTGCACACCACGTTGAAATGCCAGAACAGGTCGTGACTCCAGGTGAAGAGCTTTGGGTCAAGATCATCGAGATCGACCTAAAGGCACGTCGAATCAGCTTGTCAATTAAGCAAGCTGCTGAAGGTGGTGTAGTCGCCCAAGAGTACCAGCAGCACTTCGGTACAGAATCGTTCGATGCTGACGGTAACTACATTGGCCCAACAGAGGTTGATCCTGAGACCGAAAAGGCTTGGGCAGAGTACTTCGAAGACGGCGAAGCCAAGCCAGCGCAAGGCGCTGATGCTGAGGCTCCTGCTGAAGAAGCAGCTCCGACAGAGGCGACTCCAGGAGCCGAAGAAGCCCCAGAACAGGGCTAAAGCTCTCGGCGAGGGCACAATAGGCCCGGAATCCTATATTTTCTTCGCAGTTTTCTAATTATCGCGCCCTGACTTACCGACAATTCACTTGTAGGAACTTTGGCAATGTCAGGAGAATCCCAGTGGGAGCTCGCAAATTAAGTATAGGAATCGCCGCAATAGTCGGCCTAATCGCAGCACTAGGTCTGTTCTGGTTTATAAACAACCTTCAGTCTGATGCACAAGCCGATGGTGAGGCAACACCGGTTTACCGTGTGACCGAACCATTCAGCCGAGGCGCCACTAAGAGCCAGGTGTTAGCAGCGATCGAAGAAGTACAGGTTCCAGCGGCCATTGCGCCAGCTGCAGCAATCACCGACCCCGAGACGCAGATCCTGGATGACTTCGTAGCAGTAGCTGACTTTGGTATTGGTCACACACTAGTGACTTCCAACTTCGCTAGCCCACGTAGTGCAGGTTCCGGATTATCCGCAGCTCTAGAAGACGATGAAGTGTCTGTAACAATATCAGTCGATCCAATCGGTTGGGGTGCAGGCTTGGTTAGACCAGGAGATCACGTCAACGTTCTATCTATCGCTTCTCATGAAAGCCTTGTAGACCCAGAAGATGGACAAGACCCTGTGGCACTGCTATCGCAGCAATCACTTGCAGAACTATTGGCTGCTCACGCAGCGGCAAGACTTGAGTCTGTCTATGTTCCGGTTGGGCTTCGTAGCGCAATTGGCGCAAACAACGATGACGTTCCTACATTTGATGAACTAAACGATACACAACGTCAGCAAGCAATTAACTGGGTTTCCGGTAACGATCTAATCGAGATTACCGACCAGCTTTCTCAGAACACATCACGCTACATCTTGCAGGACACTCGAGTATTGGCGATTAACTCGTCAATAGCCTCAAGCGTAGGTCAAGGTGGCGAAGGTGATACGGCTACACTAGCTGCAGGTTCAGCACTTGTTACTTTGGCAGTATCGCCTAAAGATGTTCAAGTTGTCTTGAACGCCAGTCGTGCAGGATCAAGCGGTGGTGGTGGACTATATCTATCACTAGTTCCAGAGAGTTACGTTTCACGCCCAATCGTCCCACTGGACCCAACAAGACAGATAGCACCTGGTGAAGACTTTGGAGCCCTAACTGGGTCAGAAGAAGGCAGTGTCTTGAACCTTATTGATGGTGTCACCACGGCGAACCTGACACCAGCTGAATTGGCATCTGCCGATAACGCAGTAGTAGACGAACCAGCTCAGATCGAACAAGAAGTAGAAGTACCGGATAATGGTGAGGGCTAATGGAAGAGTACGATTTTTCATCAATGGACTTTGACTCCTTTGGTGGCTCAACAGGTGAACAACCTGTTAGCCCGGATTCAGAGTACAAGCTAGTTGGTGGAGCCTCCTTGGCTGTTGTCGACGCAGATCAATCGGTTTGTGACTACCTAAGCGGTATGTTCGACGGTTCAGTTGATGCTGCCTACTCGCTAGGCGCTCTAGAACCACAAATTGGTCTTGAGTCACGCGTAATCGTAATGGGTCCATCGTGTGCAACTAGCGAAGAACTTGAACGAGTTGATGAATGGAAGCGAATGTATCCAAATGTCGCCACGATACTGGTGACTGCAGAGTTGTCTACAGAGTTGATGCAACAGGCTATGCGTCACGGTGTTCGTGATGTTCTTAATGCTCCAATTGAGTCAGAGCAACTTGTCGAAGCCGTTCACCGTGTAGCTGAAGGTTTGCCTACAGCTCAAGGTGTCACTCAGGCTCCGGCTGCTCCTCCTGCATTACAAGATCTAGGCCCTGGACAAGTTGGGCAACAGGTTACTGTATTCTCGACTAAGGGTGGTTCCGGTAAGTCTGTAACGGCAACGAATCTGGGTGTTGTGTTAGCTCGAAGAGCTAGTCGTCCAGTCGTTTTGATTGACGGAAACCTTCAGTTCGGCGATGTAGCTGTAATGCTAAAACTAAAGCAGTCTCAACACAGCGTTGTTGATGCTATCGGAAGAGCAGATGAGCTAGATTCTGAACTAATCAAGAGCTATATGACAACTCATGAGCCTTCTGGTCTTATGGTATTGCCAGCACCAGCAGAGCCAGCTTTTGCTGATCAGTATAATGCTGAAGACTTCATCAAGATCATTGAACTTTGTAAAACATTTGCTGAGTATGTGATCGTAGATCTCCCAGCGATTCTCGATGACCTTGTATTCAAGACTCTTGAGCAATCAGATGAAGTTGTAATCGTCACCGGTTTGGACATTCCAAATATCAAGAACGTTCGTATCGCAATGAATGCACTATCGATGTTGGGTGTAGGACCTGAGCGAATCAAACTAGTTCTAAACCGTGCGAACTCAAAGGTCAAATTGCAGGCTAGTGAAGTAGAGAGAGCACTTAAAATCGAAGCTGCTGCTCACGTTCCAAGTGATGTTGTAGTCCCTATTTCGGTAAACAAGGGCGCACCAGTTGTAATCGATGCTCCTAACTCTGGAGTGGCGAGAGCATTTGAGAAGTTTGCGAGTTTGTTCATAGAAGGTGGAGTTCTTGCAGCACCAGCTGGAAAGAACCGAAGAAAGTTTTTTGGATAGAGGACAGCAATGAGCTTGTACGACAGAATTAGTGACAAATCTGATGGAGATCAAGATCAGCATAAGCGTGCGTTGGGCGAGCTACGTCATCGAGTTCATCAGAACCTTATTGAAGAGTTAGGCCCGGTTCTATACGACAAGGCTATGGGCGAAGTCGAGCTGCGTGCTCGTGTTCAGGAAGCTCTGCAGCGATTCTTAATGCAAGAGAATACTCCGATGTCAGCAATGGAGAAGGCTCAAGTTATTCAAGAAGTCTCTGACGATGTTCTTGGCTATGGTCCTATTGACCAGCTCCTACGTGACGACGATGTAACTGAAATCATGTGCAATGGGCCCGACAACATCTATGTTGAACGAACAGGTGGTATTTCGAAAGAAGATATTCATTTCGTTGATGAAGCTCATCTACGTCGCATTATCGACAAGATAGTTGCACAGATTGGTCGTCGAATCGATGAGAGTTCGCCTTTGTGCGATGCTCGTCTACCTGATGGCTCTCGCGTAAATGCTGTGATATCTCCGTTGGCTTTAGGCGGACCTTTTCTTACTATTCGAAAGTTCTCAGCCGAACCACTACGAATTGATGATCTAATCAGATTTGGTACTTTGTCTGTGCATTCAGCAAGGTTTTTACAAGCCTGTATTGTTGGCCGTCTAAATGTAATTGTTTCTGGGGGTACTGGTACCGGTAAGACAACAACCTTGAACGTGCTATCAAGCTTCATTCCTGACGATGAAAGAATCATCACAGTTGAGGATGCTAAAGAACTTCAACTTAGTCAGGACCATGTGCTTTCATTAGAGACTCGTCCTCCAAATATTGAAGGCGAAGGTGAAGTCACCATTCGTGACCTCGTGAAGAACACCCTTCGTATGAGACCTGACCGAATTGTTGTCGGTGAGTGTCGTTCTGGTGAGGCGTTAGATATGTTGCAGGCCATGAATACTGGTCACGATGGGTCTCTGACAACACTTCACGCTAACAACCCCCGCGATTCACTTGCTCGTCTAGAAACTCTGGTGATGATGGCTGGATTTGATCTACCGGTGCGAGCAATTAGGGAACAAGTTTCGTCTGCAGTTGACGTAATTGTTCAGTTGCAGCGCCTAAAGGACGGAACTCGTCGCATTACGCATATAACCGAGGTTGTCGGGATGGAAGGCGAGGTTATTACTTTGCAGGACATCTTCAAGTTTGACTATTCAGCCGGCCTTGACGACAATGGTCGTTATAAGGGCGATTTGAAGCCGACGGGTGTTCGACCTAAGTTCACCGAGAAGCTTGCTGATCACGGTATCAAGATGGGCCCTGAGATGTTCGCTCCTGAAGCAGTGAGAATTGCTGAACAGAGAATGAGGAAGTCGAATGGCTAAGAATACTAAAGTAGTTTCACTACTCTTGGTAGTCGTTGCTCTTCTATTGGCTTCGACCTCTTTGGCGTCAGCTCAAGGGCAAGAATCAGCTCCTGCTGTTCAGCTAGTCGAAGTTAACGACGTTGGAGAACAACTTACGGCATCACTGATTTCTGTTGACCCCGCTACAGATCTAGCTTCGGCTGAATTTGCAGTAGCCGGAGAATCTGTCACAGTTTCAGCGAGTAGTGAGGTCAGTCAAGGTTCTTCTCAGGTAACGCTAGTTGTAGACGTCGGTCCGGGTGGAGACGCTGGTCAACTGGATGCCACTGTGGCAGCAGTGGAGTCAGCCCTTTCTGGGCTGAGTGACGATGTAACAGTTTCTCTAGTAGAAGCTGGTACGGTCTCTCGTGTTCTGTCTGGAGCTGGAACACCAGCAGACGCTCTAGATGAGCTGTCAAACCTTGCCTCACAAGGTGAGTCAGACATTACTGGGGCAATCTCGCTAGCGATTCGTCAACTCGATGATGAGAGTGCTCAAAAGACAGTTGTCTTAGTAACTCCAGGTTTGGGTTCGCTAGACCAGGGCTTTAATGATGACTTCGTGGTTCGTGGAATTCAACTAGCAGTTGTTCCAAGCGCCGGATCAGTCACACAGTCGATCAATCGTTTAGTTGAACTTTCTTCGGGCTATATCGTTCAGGAAGAAAGTCTTGCGACCTCGATTGAAAATGCTGCATCTATTTCTAGGTGGAGCTTTGAGCTAAATGCTCCAGCAGACTTAACAGGGCGACAGGCTTTGGATATCACGGTTGGTGGTAGCCAATTAGCTCATGGCTTTGCTGCAAATACTGTTAGTACAGGTGCAGTTGCGTTGGACGCTCCAGTTGTGATCGATCCTGACGCTTCTGGATCGTTCTTTTCTGGTCGATGGGTCTTCTACATTTCACTAGTTCTGGCGGCTGGAGTAATTGCGTTTGCTGTCTTTATGATTGCTAACTTGATTCTTCAGTATCGGGAGAACAGTATTGACGGCGTTCTTTCTAGTTATATCGGTGGTAACCAAACTGCTGACGGAGAAGGTCTAAGTCAAGCAGATCAGCTGATACAGTCTGCAATCGTAAAAAAGGCAGTGTCCGCAACCGAAACCTTTACCGAAGGTAGAGGATTTACAGAGCGAATCAACTCGGATCTTGAGAAAGCTGACCTTCCACTTAGAGCTGGTGAAGCTCTACTTCTAGCGTTTGGTGCGACCGTTGTCTTGGCACTACTGGTTGGATTCACAACCCGCAGCATCTTGGCCGTCGGGCTTGTGATATTAATGTCGCTTGTAGTTTCGGTGATTGTTCTCCAAGCTTTGGCTCGACGTCGTCTCCGAAAGTTTGAGCTTCAGCTACCTGATACCCTCAACCTTCTAGGTGGTACCTTGCGTGCTGGTTATTCACTGCCTCAAGGTTTAGATGCTGTTTCGGCAGAAATTGCTGAACCAATGGGTTCTGAATTACAAAAGGCTATGTCTGAAGCAGCACTCGGTAAGGATCTAGAAGAAGCCCTTGGCGGTGTTGGTGAACGCATGGATAGTCCTGACTTTGCCTGGACCGTATTAGCGATCGGTATTCAGCGTGAAGTCGGCGGTAACTTGAATGAGCTACTTACGACTGTTGCTGAAACTATTACTCTTCGTGAAAGACTTCGTGGTGAGGTTAAAGCCTTAACAGCGGAAGGTAGATTGTCGGCAATGATTCTGGCTCTAATGCCGCCGGCGCTGTTGACTGTAATTTCTGTTGTTAATCCTGGATACATCTCACCGCTATTCGCAAAACCGATTGGCTGGCTATTGCTAGTGGTCGGGTTTGTGGCTGGCGTTATTGGCGTCCTTTGGATGCGTAAGGTGGTGACTATCGATGCTTAGCTCAATTCTCACAGTAGCTATCCCAGTTCTTGGAGCACTAAGTGTGGCTTTGGTGGCATTTGTCATCGTTAGCCGTCAGCAAGAGCGTGTTTCTGCACGCGATGCTTTGAGCCAGCTTCAAGAGTTCGAGATAGTAGGCGATCGTGACAAGTCGCTGTTGGTCCCTCTAAGAACTCGTCTGCTTGGTCCAGCTGCTGGTGTAATCGAAGGCGTTGGTAAAAAGTTCAGCCCACCAGATTACGTTGCAGGTGTCAAAGATAAGCATCTTCGTGCTGGAATTGACAAGACTAAGGCAGTAGAGAGCTTTCTCTTTCAACGTGCAGCTTTCATTCTTGCAATCGTTCCGATAGCTCTGATAATTTTCTTCGTACCACTTCCATTCTTCAATACGCTAGTTCGCCAAATTGGTCTAGTCGGATTTGTCGCTGTTGGTGCATTCGTTCTTCCGAACAAACGACTTGATGCGAAAGTCGAAGAGCGTGAAGTTGCAATCCGTCGTGCTCTACCAGACACCCTTGACCTTCTGACCATTTGTGTCGAATCAGGTTTGGGTTTTGATCAGGCAGTGGATCGTGTGGTTGAGAATGTACCAGGTCCGTTAAGCAGAGAGTTTGCCCGCATGTTGGGTGAAGTCACAGCTGGTTCTTCTAGGGCTGATGCTCTCCGCAATCTGCAAGAGAGAATTAACTCTGAAGAAGTTCGCTCTTTCGTCCTAGCCATGATTCAGGCCGACACATTTGGTGTAAGTATCGGGCGAGTGTTACGTGGACAGGCTGATGAGATGAGAATCCGTCGACGTCAGGAAGCGCAAGAAAAGGCTCAGAAAGCTCCAGTTAAGATGCTTATCCCAATGGTTTTCTGCATCTTCCCAAGTCTGTTTATTGTAATTCTTGGGCCGGCGGCACTATCAATTCTAGAAACGTTTAACGCATAATTAGTTGTCCGGCGAGTTCAGCAACTCGGAGAACAAATTCTTCTTCGGTTGAGTCATTGGCTATGTGGGTGTCAGCGAGTGCGATGTATGCGTCATTGCTTGGTTGATTGCTGCGGATGGTCGCTACTTGCTCGGTCGTTAAACCAGTCTGGCTTGCTTTACGATCGATGGAAGCATCATGAGCTGTGATTGCAATAATATGATCAAAGAGTTCCAGATAAGGACTCTCAGAATCGATAAGTGGTATTTCGACGGCTCGGTTGTGGTCGCTGTGAGTTGTTAGCCAGTTAGTAATTTCGTTCTGGACTAGTGGGTGCAGGATGGCCTCAAGAGATTCCTTAGCCAATTTATCGCTGAATATCTGTTCCCTTAGTTTGGCTTTATCAATAACGGTGGAGCCATCTGAGTCGGTCAGAGTAGCCGTGGGGAAGCGTTCCAAAATATAAGGAAAAGCTGCTCCCGAAGGCTGTTGGAGCAGAGCAACCACGTCGTCGGCAGCTAAAGTAAGCCATCCACGCTCCCCAAAAGTAGCTAAAGCAGAGGATTTGCCAGATCCAATAGGCCCTGTAATCAGTACTGAAAGCATGAACACAGAGCTTAGAAGCAAAATAATCCAAATGGCTTAAGGGCTGGAATAAATTGCCGAATAGTTAACTACGGCGAATAGTAAGGAATTTTTGGCGGAATGGTAATGTTGAGCGAACAGATCGAAACAATCAATCCAATTGATGCTGTTGCACGTGACCTTCACGACAAGTTAGGTCCCTCACTTTCGTCAGCTGAGATTCGTGTTCGAAGGGCAAGTAGAGCTCCGGAGAGTTCGGCCAGTGAACTGGCTTCAGCTCTGACCGAGATAGAAACAGCTAGAACGCAATTGCGGGAGATTCTTTCACAGCTACGTGGCGAGCAAGCAAACCAACGTAACGTCTATGATTCGATCAATTCTGCTCTTGAAGCTCTACAGAATAGAGTCCAAGTAGCATTTGAACATAGTTCTGACTATTCGCTAAGCCCCGAAGTTGAAGCAGAGTTAGCGCTTATCGCTACCGAAGCTATCAACAATGTGGGAATGCACGCCGAAGCAAATCTGCTTCAAGTGGCGTTTAGTAACTTTGATGGGGAATGTCTGTTGGAGATTATCGA
The DNA here is from genome assembly GCA_964648795.1 of uncultured Acidimicrobiaceae bacterium. Classification (GTDB taxonomy): domain Bacteria; phylum Actinomycetota; class Acidimicrobiia; order Acidimicrobiales; family SZUA-35; genus JAHDDW01. The sequence continues at coordinate 49,045 of CAZYMB010000008.1, read as the reverse complement.
TGATGGATGCGGTTTTGAACCCGGATCAGGATCATCTGACTCTTACGGGATTCTGGGGATGCGGGAGAGAGCCGACAAAATCGGTGCGACTTTTAGAATTCAATCAACTACAGAAGAGGGCACGGTCATACAATGCACCCTGAACAAAATCTAAACCCAGAGAATAAAGGACGACGAGCTCGTCCGGATCAGTCTCAGCCAACAAAGACACGCGTGATGTTGGTCGAAGACCACAGGTCATATCGTGAAAGTCTGTCTGACGCATTGACAGAGCGAGGCTTTGAAATTGTTGGCCAGTGCGCCAATGGCGAAGAAGCGCCAGCACTTGCTGCGTCTACTCGACCAAACGTGATCTTGATGGACGTCAGCCTCCCAGGCGTCGACGGTATTGAGGTAACACGTGAGATTCGTCAAGCTAACCCACAAGTAGCCATCGTTATATTGACTATGCACGCAGACCAGGACATGCTCTCTAAGTCAATTACTGCTGGAGCCACCGGCTACCTCGTAAAAGACTGCAGTGTCGACGAGATTGGGTCAGCGATCACTTCTGTAGTCGCAGGTGAAACAGCGTTATCGCCAAACTTGGCCGCAACTGTATTGGCAGAAGTACGCAAGATGGACGGGGCGCCAAAGGCTGAACGTGTCATCACTAAGCGTGAAGAAGAAGTTCTTCAAATGATCGCCAACGGGTGCTCTACCCCTGAGGTAGCTGAAGAGCTGTTCATCTCGCAGAAGACTGTTAAGAACCATCTTGCATCGATCTATCAGAAGCTAGATGCACGTGACCGTACGCAAGCAGTCTTGCAGGCTGTAAGAATGGGGATAGTAACTCTGGACTAATTCGTCCAAGCGACTACTAACAGAGGTCACATGTGATCGCTCGCTGGTGACTGGCAATTTGCTTGCCTGACTACGGCAGGCAGAGATCTGAGTTCTCAAGATTTGTCGGATGGCCCGCCTCCAGAGGTCTGCGCAAACTGCAGTCATCCAGCTTCACTAGCGGCAAGAGCGTTGCTTATACGAATGATGTTCGGTGACATTTACGTAGCCGTCTGGAGACAAAGGGATCCAACTGCATTCATTTGTCGGAATCTAGGCAAGTAAATGGGCAACTAACATCATGAGCCTCGCACGCTGCTGTGCGATCTATCGTTGAAACTCGGTTAGTGAGCGAAGCGAACGGCGGTAGCCTGGGGCTGTGCCTAAGTTTGAAATGATGGCTGATTACAAGCCTGCCGGTGACCAGCCGAAAGCAATTAGTGCTTTGACTAAGTCGATTAATGCTGGTAACCAGATGCAGACTCTTTTGGGTATTACAGGTTCTGGTAAGTCTGCGACTATTGCTTGGGCAATCGAGGCTCTGCAACGTCCCACACTTGTTATTGCACCGAACAAGTCTTTGGCCGCTCAGCTGGCTAACGAGTTTAAAGAGTTCTTCCCTAAGAATCGGGTCGAATACTTTGTCAGTTACTACGACTACTACCAGCCGGAAGCTTATATTGCTTCGTCGGACACATATGTCGAGAAAGACTCGTCGGTTAACGATGAGATTGACCGTTTGCGTCACTCGACTACTGCAGCACTGCTAACTCGCCGAGACACAATAGTTGTTGCTTCGGTTTCATGTATATATGGTCTTGGTTCGCCGGAAGAGTATCGCCAACAGCTTTTGATTATCACAGCAGGTGAGGAGCAAGACCAGCGTCAAATTTTACGGCGTCTTGTTGATATGCAGTATGAACGCAACGACATGAATCTTGTGCGGGGAACTTTTCGAGTTAGGGGAGACACTCTAGAGATTCACCCGGCTTACGAAGAACACATTGTTCGTATAGAGCTATTTGGCGACGATATCGAATCCATTACCGCAATTGACCCGGTAACTGGTGAGGTGATTGAGAAGTTAGGTGAGGTGGTGATCTTTCCGGCGTCTCACTATGTAGCTTCCGAAGACAGGATGACCTCAGCTATCACAAAGATAGAGAATGAGTTGCAGGTTACGCTCAAGGATTTTGAGAACAGCAACCAACTACTCGAGGCGCAGCGTCTTCGTATGCGAACCGAGTATGACCTTGAAATGATTCAGGAGATGGGCTTCTGCAACGGTATTGAGAACTACTCACGACACATTGATGGGCGAGAAGCAGGGGAGGCCCCGTTCACCCTTATCGACTACTTCCCAGATGATTTTTTAATGGTGTTAGATGAATCTCACGTAGCAGTGCCGCAACTTCATGGGCAGTATGCCGGTGACCGGAGTCGTAAAGACACGTTGGTAGAGCACGGCTTTCGCCTGCCATCTGCTAGAGATAACCGGCCACTACGTTTTGAAGAGTGGCATGAGCGTGTTAATCAAGTTGTGTATTTGTCAGCGACGCCCGGCGAATACGAGCTCGAGAACTCTAAAGCAGTTGTTGAGCAGATCGTGCGCCCTACCGGTTTGATTGACCCTGAAGTTGAGGTTCGTCCAACTAAAGGTCAGATTGATGACATCTTGTCCAATACAGAAGACGTTATAGCGAATGAGGGTCGAGTGTTGATTACAACGCTCACCAAGAAGATGGCTGAGGATCTCACTGACTACCTATTAGAGCAGGGTGTGCGAGTGCGATATCTGCACTCAGAGATTGACACGATCGAACGTATCGAGATACTTCGGGCGCTACGTCTTGGCGAGTTTGATGTCCTTGTAGGTATCAACCTGCTTCGAGAAGGTCTTGATCTCCCAGAAGTTCAGCTTGTTTGCATTCTCGACGCTGACAAAGAAGGGTTCTTGCGAAGTGAAACGTCGCTAGTGCAGACCATTGGTCGTGCAGCGAGAAACGTTGAGGGCCGTGTCTTTATGTATGCCGACAAGATTACAGACTCGATGCAGAAAGCAATTTCTGAAACGAATCGCCGCCGTGGACTACAGATTGCATACAACGAGAAACACGGGATTGTGCCAAAAACCGTAAGTAAGCCAGTGACCGACATTCTGGCGATGATGCGATCAGGTAGCGAGACTGCGCCAGTTCCTGGTGAAGGCAAGCGTAAGCAGACTGCAGCAGATAAGAAACGCATTGAAGAACTGAAGAATCTTCCGGAAGCAGATTTGGGACGCCTTATCGAAGCATTGACTGCTGAGATGAATGAAGCGTCCGCAGATCTTAGATTCGAGTATGCGGCCCGTCTACGGGATGAGATCAAAGATCTCAAGCGTGAACTCAAAGAAATGAGCAAGTAGAAGTAAGCTCTGGATATGTCTGGATTCGAGGATTTCAGTGGGCCTGATTTCGATGGTCTTTCGGACGGGGAGAAAGCTCGAAAGATATGTTGGCTGTTCAAACCTTTTGTGACTTTGGACCATCTATAACCAGGCTTAGGATGGTAGATGAGCAAGTCAAATGCCTGGATGACCTCTCAGAAGGCGAGTTGGCTTGGGTGGGCTTGCCTGATATGTGGCTTGGATCAGACAACAGAACACTGACTGTCTAGCCTGATACTCGCTAGACTCGGCTAGGTGTCGAATTCGATAGTGGTCCGTGGGGCCCGTGAACACAACTTAAAAGGCGTGGATATAGAGATCCCCCGTGACAAGCTGATTGTCTTTACCGGACTGTCTGGGTCAGGCAAATCTTCTTTGGCTTTTGACACTATTTATGCTGAGGGTCAGCGGCGTTATGTCGAATCGCTCTCTTCTTATGCCCGCCAGTTTCTTGGCCAAATGGACAAGCCAGACGTTGAATTTATAGAAGGTCTTTCGCCTGCTATTTCGATTGACCAGAAGTCTTCTTCTCGCAACCCTCGCTCAACTGTCGGTACGGTTACTGAAGTCTATGATTATCTCCGCCTACTGTTTGCTCGAGTCGGAACCCCTCATGATCCTGAGACTGGCGAAGTTCTAGTCAAGCAGACTCCTCAGCAAATCGTTGACCAAGTTATGCAGTTGCCCGAAGGCACGCGTTTCCAGGTTCTTGCTCCAGTTGTTAGAGGTCGCAAAGGTAGTTATGAAACGCTGTTGAGTAATTTTGCTGAGCAAGGTTTTGCTCGTGTAGTAATTAATGGTGAGCAGTATGAGCTGTCTGATGACCTCCCAGAATTAGAGAGATACGAAAAGCACACAATCAAGGTTGTGGTCGACCGACTCGTTCACAAAAAGGGCATCGAACGTCGCTTGAGCGAGTCGATGGAAACTGCTTTAGGTCTTGCAGAAGGCTTAGCAGAAATTGAAATCGTAAAGAAGGGTAAGGACTCAGAGTTCTTAACTTTCTCTCAGCATCTGTCTCGACCGAGTGATGGTAAGAGCTTTGAAGAACTAGCGCCACGCAACTTCTCGTTCAACTCGCCATATGGCGCCTGTAATGCCTGTGACGGACTTGGTACTACATACGAAGTCGATCCTGCACTAGTTGTTCCGAACCCAGATCTAACAATTGGTCAAGGCGCAGTACACCCATGGTCAGATGGCCGAGGCAAGTACTTTACGAGACTGCTTGCAGGCGTTTGCGAAGCACACGGCATAGCCGTAGATAAGCCATGGAAGAAACTTTCGAAGAAGGATCAGAACATAATTCTCGAAGGTCGCCCTGACGAGAAGGTAAAGGTTACCTACAAGAATCGCTATGGACGTAAGCGTGTTTACAACGCAAACTTCGAAGGCATCATGCCTTACCTTAAGCGTCGACACTCGGAGTCTGAGTCTGACAATGTTCGAGACCAGGTAGAAGGCTACATGCGTGAAATACACTGCAGTGTCTGTGAGGGTGCAAGGCTTAACCCACTTTCACTCGCTTGTCGCATTGGCGATGTCAATATTGCAGACATTACAGGCATGTCAATTGGTGAAGCTGTTAAGACAGTTCAAACATTGGAGCTGACAGAGCGAGACATGCTTATTGCTGACCTGATTCTTAAAGAGATCAGCGCTCGGCTTGGCTTCTTGCTAGATGTAGGTCTTGACTATCTAAACCTTGGTCGTTCGGCGAATACACTCTCCGGGGGAGAGGCGCAGCGAATACGTCTTGCCTCGCAAATTGGTTCTGGACTTGTTGGAGTTTTGTATGTTCTAGATGAGCCAAGTATTGGTTTGCATCAACGGGATAACCAAAAGTTGATTTCTACCTTGAAGCGTCTGCGTGACATTGGTAACACTGTTTTGGTGGTCGAGCACGATGAGGACACAATCCGTGTAGCGGACCATGTTGTAGACATTGGGCCTGGAGCCGGTGAGCATGGGGGAGAGGTTGTCTTTTCTGGTACCGCAAAGCAGCTTGTTAAATCGAAGGATTCTATTACGGGTCAATATATTGCTGGTAAGAAGTCAATTCCAGTTCCCGCTAAGCGTCGTAAGTCAAATGGCGACTCGTTAGAGATTATTGGGGCGAGAGAAAACAATCTTCAGAACATAGATGTTGAGATACCACTCGGTCTATTAGTGGCAATCACAGGTGTATCTGGTTCTGGTAAATCAACTCTGATTAATCAGATTCTGCTTCGTCACTTGATGCAGAAGATTTACAAGTCAAAGTATCCTCCCGGGCTACACAAAGAAATCAAAGGTGTTGGAGACTTAGACAAGGTCATCAATATCGACCAGTCGCCGATTGGCCGTACTCCAAGGTCAAACCCCGCTACCTACACAGGCGTGTTCGACAAGATTAGAAAGCTGTTTGCTCTAACGACAGAGGCAAAGGTTCGTGGCTATCAACCAGGCAGGTTCTCGTTTAACGTGTCCGGTGGTCGCTGTGATGCGTGTAGTGGTGATGGAACTATCCGTATCGAAATGCACTTCCTGCCAGACGTGTATGTGCCTTGCGAAGTCTGTAAGGGTGATCGTTACAATCGTGACACTTTAGAGATTCTGTTTAAAGGCAAGTCAATCTCAGATGTGTTGAAGATGCCAATTGGTGAAGCATTAGAGTTCTTCTCAGCGCAACCAGTTATAGCCAGACATTTGCAAACACTGGTTGACGTGGGGCTTAGTTATGTGAGGCTTGGTCAGCCTGCACCAACCCTTTCTGGGGGAGAGGCACAGCGTGTAAAGCTTGCCGCCGAGTTGGCTAAGAAATCAACCGGCCACACCATATATCTATTAGATGAGCCGACGACTGGTTTGCACTTTGAAGACATAGCCAAGTTGCTGACCGTTCTTGGACGCCTGGTAGATCAGGGCAATACGGTACTAGTTATTGAACACAATTTGGATGTCATTAAGACAGCTGACTGGATTATTGATTTAGGCCCAGATGGGGGAGACGGTGGGGGCAAAGTCGTGGCTACTGGTACGCCAGAAAAGGTTGCGAAGTCTAAGAAGTCATTTACTGGCAAGTTCTTAGCTGAAGTTCTTGATTAAGTTTCAGCCTAAACAGCAGTGTTTGAGCTGGCCTCTGTGAGCGATATTGCTGGTTTGATGTTGCTAAGCCCTGTGTTTGATGGCGTGTAAGTAGGTTTTCCTCGTGTTTGCCTGACTCCTTTACTAACTTTGCCGTTGTAAATTCGACCACCCATTAACCCCAATGTCCCTCCGAGAAGTGTCGCCAATATCGCCGGTATGTTTGATTCGAGATTGAGTAGTGGTGTATTTAGCGAGTAGGACCACTCACTGTTGATAACACTAAAAATTGTAGCTTCAGGAGCAGATAACAGAGATGTAGTAAGCCAATCGCTTAGCGTGCCCACAGGAGTTAGTCTTGAGACTCTTAGTCGGTGTGGAAAAAGCAAACTCAAGGCACCAAACGTTGTAGCCCAGGTGGCACCCCAAACTTTAGTAGACCACCTGTTTGCCACGAGTCCCGACGCTAGGTGACTTAGAATTGCACAGATGGTCCCAATAAAGATGTAGAGCCCTAAAGCAGGTAACGCAAAGTTCAACAGATTGTTTGTTAGTAGCGATCGGTCAACCTCTGCCGGTCTGGATCTGATTACATTGTCAACACCCGCTAGGGCGATTTGGTATTGGAGAACAAAGCTTAGAGTCATAAATACTCCGAAGATGACCGCTACGAACTAGCCGACGGCCGCTAATTTTCGTAGTTTATGCAACGACTTATCGGAGGAATGTTGGGATTGCAACAGGTGCTTTAGTAGCTGTCCATTTAGTGCAGCAAGTACTCCACATATAGCAAGGAGTCCCAGAGCGATCGGTAACACGAGTTCTCGCCCAACTGTTGAACTCGGAGTTGAGTTCAGGATGAACGGCAGGCCTACCACAGCAAAGAATGTGATGACGCTTACTAGGGGAGCCCATCGGAGTGAGTTAGTAAGTCCGACAATAATTGCAACTAGTGCTCCAGTCAGTGCGCCCATTCCAGCAAGGTATAGTGAAATAACGAACCAAACACTTAAGATGTCGCCTGACGTAATAACATCTAAACTACCGGCTAGCAGACTTAACAAGGTAAAGAGCGTAACGAAACTAAGACCCGTTAACGCACCAGCAATTGGACCAAATAGTAGAGTCTGTTTGGTCCGCCGAAGCATCTCTGATGATAATGACATATTAGTTACCGCCCAACACGTAATTTACTTGCTGAGGCGTCCCGGCAGACAAGTTGCCAGCACCGCCAAACAAGGCGTTCTGCGAAGGCTGACATTCTTCGAGCCGGCGCTTAAATGAACTACTGTTAACGATCGGGTAATTGGCTTCTGTAACTGTCATAAGACCAGATTGTCACAGATTATCGAAGCGTATGTTCGCCTCTAGGCCTGGTCGGGAATGAAGAACGTCAGATTCAAGACAGTTGCCATTGCATCTATAGGTCTTTTGGACCATGATTCTTTTGGCCTATATAGCTGTCCTGTGGACAAAGGGGACCGTAGATTGGTAACCGTTATAAGATAGATTATCACGGTTACTTCTGGTTAAAGGGCCCTATATAGGCTTTGCGCACCTGTGTCGATAACGCATATATGAGGGATCAAACACAGGTACAAGCTTAATGGGGTTTAATCACGCAGCTGCTGCATGGATGTCGCTAAACCCAATTGTGTCTAGTGATATCCCAGCCGAATTTATCGAACCAGTTAAGCACCTTCTGATGGATGATGATACAGAGAGGGCGCTTTCTGTATTGCCTTTGAAAAAAGATGGTGTCTATATTGCTGAGTTTAGTGGGCAGGACATCAAGCACTTTATAACCTCTTTTTCCAATGTTGAGCAGGGTATAGGTATGGTTCGGCTTACGAGTTACTCCCCCGAGGGTTCCACAATATTTGAGAGTCATAATTATTTCTTATCATGGTTGGGACTTGCTGATTTTGGAACACAGGGTTACTTGCAGACACAGATGACTAACAGTACGCCGATCTCCAGTGGCGAGTTGAGACAGGTTGTTCCCCAGGGAAATGTTAGCGAACTCTATGAGGCTCACTTGTCAGCTCTACCGGTGCTCGAAGAAGCTGGAATTAGTATATTAACTGGCTTTGCCGGCATAGAGATTATGGCCGCTCAAACCAACGCTGCACGTGAGGCGTTTTTCTTTCAGGACCTCTTTAGATACCTCGGCAATAAGAGTCCTGAGAGTAATCTTGTATCAGGATTCTCAGAACATCCTGAATCTGTGAGGCCACGTCTGAAAGAAGCGAGACTGTCTACCTTTAGGTCGACTTTGTAGGAGCAGTACACGCCTCAGTGTTTAAAAAAGCTGCCGAAATCTGGCGGCATTATTCGTTAGGAGAGTAGCCAGCACTCCCCTTCTGAATGCATGTAGCTGTCAGCGACTATGCCCAAGACTTAAGACCTTAGGGCATCAGTTGGCGCCAACCTAGCTGCGCGAATAGCTGGATACAGTCCAGCAATGGTTCCAATTAGGATCGCTGCTACTGGACCTCCAATAACGGCTTCTAGAGGAATGATCACACGCCAACCTTGAATCAATGAATATCCAACAGTAGCTAGTATCCCAATTACGACTCCAACGAATCCCCCGAGGGCTGACAGGATCACAGCTTCTGTTAGGAACTGATTTCGTATGTGGGCTTCGGTTGCTCCGAGTGCCCGACGCAAACCTATTTCGCCACGACGCTCAATAACAGCAATAACCATTACGTTGGCAATACCAATGCCTCCAACGAGTAGTGCCACCACTCCCAAACCTAGAAATAATGTAGTTAACGTATCATTGGTCGCAGCTTCGGCTTCTAGTAGATCAGTTGGACGATCGATCGTTACTTCCTCTGGGCTTGCAGGGTCAACTGTTTCAGGTAACAGTCCTCTAACTTCGTCAACCATGCTGTCTTCGACACGCACAAATATTTGATTAGGCGCAACGTCGGCTCCAAAGAAATCTTGAGCAGCAACAGTTCCCATAATTGCAGAACGGTCAAGATCAGCGGCCCCTGGGAAAGGCTCTAAAATTCCGATTACCTCAACATAGGTCTCCCCCACAAAAATAAATGGAGAAGCAGACAGGTCTCGTATCCCTAGACGCTCAGCAGCAACTGAACCTAAAACAACTGCAGGGTAACGACTGGTTGCATCGTCTAGGAACTTGCCAGTAGCTATTTCACCATTGAGAGTTTGTAACAAACGCTCGTCTGATGCAGCAACCTGGATGCCACCTGTCTCGCCTGATGGAATGAACTCGCTCTTTAACACAGAAGCATCAACTCCAATGATGCTGCTAGCGCTTTCAACATTGTTGGCCCTACGAACAGAATCAAGTGAGGTCTCTGGAAGAGCAGCATTACCTTGACCGAAGCCCTCTCCTGCCTGCACAGTTAGCAAGTCTGTTCCAAGTGCCGAGATTTCGTCGAGCAACGCTGACTTTGAAGATTCACTTAACCCCAGTACCCCTACTAGCGCAGCAATACCAATTGAGACACCTAAGGCTGACAGGGCGGTTCGTGCCTTTCTTGCAAGTGGCCCCGATGCGCCTGTGCGCAGAATATCTTTTGGCAACAGTCGAGAAGTCTTAGATTGCGTCATTGGCACTCCAAGTCGACTTCGAGTCCGATTGAATACGCCCATCCAAAACTTCAACCTGTCGAGGTAGAGCTTTGGCAATCGTTCGGTCGTGAGTAATAACAATAATGGTTGAACCCTCATCGTTGAGCCCTCGAATCAAATCCATGACAGCGCCCGTGGTCTCAGAATCGAGGTTTCCTGTAGGCTCATCGGCTAATACAAACGCAGGGCGATGAACAAGAGCTCTTGCAATTGCAACACGTTGGCGTTCTCCACCAGAAAGTTCATTCGGGTTGTGACCTAATCGGTGTCCAAGGCCAACACGTTTTAGCGCTGCGACACTGAGCTCGCGGCGCTCTTCTATCTCGACACCTTGGTAAAGAAGGCCATTGGCGACGTTATCAATTGCTGACATGCCTGGTAGTAGAAAGAACTGCTGGAAGACAAATCCGATCTTGTTAGCTCTAACTCCAGATAAGTCGTTGTCGCTGAGCTTGGCTGTATCAATACCGTCAATCAGGACGGTCCCTTTAGTTGGTCGGTCAAGAGTACCAACAACATTTAGTAACGTTGACTTACCACTCCCCGATGGGCCAACAACTGCCAATAACTCTCCATCATTAACTGTTAATGAAACGTCATCAAGAGCACGAACAGGTGGCGACCCAGGGAACTCCTTAGTTACCGAAGAGAGCTCAAGGGCAGTTGTCACGAGGGCACCACAACTGCTATTCCGTCTTCAATACCAGATACTTCAACAAAGCCTTCAGCAAAAAGTCCAGGCTCTACCGTCACAATCTCTGTTGTTTCACCATCTGTTGTTTCAACAGCAAAGACTCCATCTCCCTGTGCAATGAGTGCTCCAACGGGAATAGCGATCACACTTTGCGCTCGGTTGGTTGTGATGTTTAGGTCAACGGCTAATTCGGTTAGGCCTCGGGCAGATTCTGGGGTTTCAGATACTGCAACTTCTAGAGGTATCCCGTTTCCGCCGTCGCCATCACCGTTGCCGGGTTGTGCGGAAGTAGCGAGACTAATTATTGTGCCGTCAGTAATGGTGCCGTCGGGGAACTCGACATCTATTATATCGCCAATAGATATAAGGCTTCTGTCAGCTGCAGCAATATTTGCTTCAACAATACGATCGCCGGCAGTGGAGTTGAGTGTATATATTTGTGAAGCTAGACCGAGAGTAACGGGTTCGCCATTGGTTACGCTATCAATTCGCACAAAGTCAGGCGAAACCACTAAAAGGTCACCTAAAGCCAGCTCACCAGTTAATTCAACGGCACTCCAAGTTTCACTGAGATTTTGTTGCCACTCGGTAATGGCTGCAGCAGTAACAGAAGTGAAGGACTCGTCTACTGTTAGGTCTCCGCCGGCATCGAAGCCAAGGTCGCTAAGTGTTTGTTCGAGTACTTCTACGTCAGCCCCATTGGTAATGCCTTCGGTAAGTGTTCTAGTGAAGGTTTCGTCGGTCACAAATGCAGTTATAGGAAGACCGTCTTGTACATAAACAACTTCGCCAGAACTGATTTCGCTACCAGCCTCAAGGGTTGACTCTATAACTCCAGAGTGGGCTGTGAATAAGCCATTGATTGATCGATCAACATTCAAATCTAAGATAGACGTTCCCGGAGTAACTGAAGTTCCTGTGCGAACCGATATGTTTGAGGCAACGGAAGGTCCTCCAGCAACTACATAGTCAGATACATTAAACGAGCCAGTTGAAGTAAGCCCGACTGAGTCTTGAAAGCGCGCTAACGCATCAGCGGTTGTAGCAGTAAAGGTGCCATCTACTATGAAGTCGGTGGAAGAACCGTCGGAGTCTACATTGAACCCTAGGGAAGCTAAGTTTTGTTCGAGTAGAAGCACATCGTCGCCAGTGTCGCCGTTACCAAAGTTGCGGAACAAGGCAGCGTTGCCATAAAGCAATACGATTGGCTGGTCGTTTACTCTGTATATAGTGTCACCTTGATTGAGACTGGTGCCGTCGGTAATGACATCTGTGACTACTCCCCCACCAGAAGCGTTGACATTGACTATGTCTGAGAAGTTAAGTGTCCCAGAAAGAGTTGTGAACTCGACTAGGTCTCGTGTCTCGGCTCTAACGGCACGAATTTGTCCACTAGCGTCTGCATCATCTGATGAACCGTTAAAGAACGTGAGCCAAGTAGCAATTGCTATGACGACTACGGCTGCGCCAATTACTAGTGGGTGTAGATACCATGGTCTAGCCTTGGAATCCTGTTTTGTTTCGTGGTCTAAAGTTGTAACTGATTCTTCCATTATGTTCACTCTCAGAGAAGTTAAATACTTTAGTTAGCTGCTGCGTTTCTGCCCGCTCCGCCACCTCGACGTCCACCGAATCCACCGCCACCGGGCCCACCTTGTCCATCTTCGATGCCGGCTTCAGTTCTACACAAAGCTAGAGTTTCTTGAACAGCTTCATCCTGGAAGTCGATACTGTCACCGAAGAGTCCGCCGCCACGGCCACCACCAGGGCCGCCAGCACCAAGCGCAGGTGCGCCACCAGCACCAAAGTCATCAAAGGTTGGGTCTTCAACATCGGTAAAGCCGTTGTCACGTAAGCACTGAGCTAAGGCAAGAATGGTGTCTTGTTGTTCTACATCTGGTCCATTGCCGCCACGGTTACCGAAGAAGCTAGCTTCGGCAATAATGTCGCCGCACTCTTCGAAAGCGCTACGACGTGCTTGCGCATCAACTTGGTTGCCGCCTGCTCCTGGTCCGCCGCCACCAAACAAGTCAATTGACCCGTCAGCGTTGACTGTTGGGTCAGCAATGTCGACGCCGTTCTCTCGCATGCAGGCTGCAAATTCGAGGGCGAGTGCTTCGTCGTCGCTGCTCACTTCTAGCTCTGTGATGTCGTCATCGCCTTCGATCAAGATGTTATTACCCGCGGCTTCTTCTGAGCTACTACAACTTGCAGCAAATAGCCCTATAGCAATAACTATTGGAAGCTTGTACATGGTCACTCCTACGCGTTCGACCCAACTCACAGTTACATTATCGGTTATTAGTGTTAAGAGCTTGTTAAGAGAATCCGAGTCTCTTTTCAGGCTATTTAGGCGCCTTTGGCTAGCCATTCAGGCATCACTAAGAAACCTTGCTCCATTGACACCCCTGGGCGCTGGACTGTTCTAGAGTCTCTTGACCCAGACCTCGGAGATTCGAATGAAAATATTCTTACGCCCAGAGTGGCTAATAATTATCCCAGCTCTGATTTTTCTTGTAATTGGCTGAAGTAGCGCAATCTTAGCAGGACCTGGAGGTCCCCCCTGGCGGAGGTTGTTCGATGGCTTTTGAGGAAGCAGTTGAGGAACTATGTTCTTAAGTGCTAGCTAGCGTATTAGCTAGAAGTGCCAAGGCGTGGTGTCTTTGCCACATGTCCAGGCTCCCCAGCGGGTTCGTCGCCATGGATTTGCATCAAAGGTGGGGTGGTCGATTGTGGCACGCCAGGTCTCTGTTTGGGTTAGATGGTAGGCGTACTCAATGTTGAAGTGCGCATCTTTCAGAGAGCCAATTAGGCCTTTGTTCGCATAGATTCGCTGAGACTTCGCCGATAGCGATGGAAGGGCTTTAGGGATGGCATCAGTGTGAGCCTTGGCGTTGATCTGAAACAAACCATAGTCGATTCCGTCTTCAGGTCGGCTGTGGAGCCCCTCTATTGTTGGGTCCAACCAAGGATTCTCGCAAGCAAAGATGGTACGTACGTTTTCGTGCTGGCTAGCAGGAAAGATATGGTCGACGATTGCTAGCACGGAAGCAGGCGTTCCAGCGTAATCTGGTGCCGTATTGGCATTGCCAGAAGTCGATTTCGTAGCAGAGGTGTTCCCGCTACTCGATGTATTCTGCGTTCCGGATTCGCAAGTTAAGACGTTTTCGCTTTCGCAGTTGTCTGTACCAAGTCCTCCGTTTGTAGTGTCGTAATCAGGTCCGCCAATCAAAGTGTCGTGTCCGAGGTTTCCAATAAGTCTGTCCGTTCCAGCTTCACCGTAAATGGTATCTGCTCCGTTGCTGCCACGGATCACATCGTTGCCAGGTCCACCATAAAGTACATCGGCTCCCCAACCGCCTTGGACGATGTCGTCGCCCTCGCCAGAGAAAACGGTGTCTGCGCCCTGGCCTGCAAATATCGAGTCGTCGCCACCCCATCCGCAGATAATATCGTTGCCTTTGAAACCATAAATGACATCGTTGCCAGTCGTACCAGAGATTACATCTCGACCGGTTGTACCCCTAAAGATCGGCGTACCATTTTCCAGATGCCCGGAAGGAGCAGTGATCGTAACTGGGTTACCGAGGCAGGTATTTGGTCCAGGAGCACTAGCTGAACCCACAGCGGTTGTGCCAAGAACAATAAGAATCGGAATCCCAACTAACCCAAAGTTCGCTAATTTCATCCTATTTACCGCCTTTTCGCCTATTCCAGCTTACGGGCAAATGAGAAAAATCAGCTAAGCTACTGGAACCACTTCCATAAAGGCCCTCTATGACAACTCCGAATAGCTCAGCAACTAGATCACTAAATCGAATAGTTGACTCTGTCACAGCTATCGAAGGCGGTGGCTTTACCGTGTTTAGGCCATTCCCAATTACAGAACTCAATTGGGTAGACCCATTCCTATTGCTTGACGAAATGGCTCCGACCTATCACGAACCAAACAGTGAGCCAGTTGGAGCACCCGCTCATCCACATCGTGGGTTTGAAACCGTGACTTTCGTCCTTGAAGGTGAAATGGAACACAAAGACTCGGCCGGCAACCATGGCATCATTGGTCCTGGCGATGTTCAGTGGATGACCGCAGGCGATGGAATTGTGCATGAAGAAATGCCAAGCGAACGAATACAGCGAGAAGGTGGACTAGGTCACGGTATACAACTTTGGGTTAACTTGCCGGCAGCGTTGCGGCGTACACAACCCAACTATCAAGCATTACCTGCCAGCTCTTTAGCAGAAGCGAGTGGGCCTGGTTGGAGAGCAACTGTTGTCTCTGGCGACTTATTTGGTGTTACCGGGCCCGCAAAGACTCATACCCCCGTTGGCTACGCTCGCCTAACAGCAGAACCAGGAGCAGAACTTCAGTTTGTTGTGCCAGAAGGCCACACAGCTGCACTATATATATTTGCAGGCTCAGCCAACCTCGATAGCCAAACCGTTGGCTCGCAAAAGTTAGCTATCTTCGATACTTCTGGTGGCGATGTTGCTGTTTCGGTACCCGGCGACTCAGAAGCGCCCCTCGATTGCATGGTGATGACCGGCGAACCAATCGATGAGCCGATGGTCCGACAGGGGCCCTTTGTTATGAACGAACGAAGCGAATTGCAGGAAGCGATAATTGACTTCCAAGCAGGACGCATGGGTACAATCGAAGCCACAGGAACGGTTTAGGCAGATGAGGCGCTAGTCAAACCAAAGCCGATGCTGGTTTGTGTTTAGCCATTTCCGATGTGTCTCATAGTTGGGGCAGTACTCCCCTACCAAAGACCAAAACTGTTTCGAATGATCCAAATAGTACATGTGGGCTAGTTCGTGTATGACAACATAATCGATCACATCTGGTGGAGCCAACATAATCAACCAGTTGAACTGAAGCTTCCCCTCGCTAGTGCAGTGGCCCCACTTACTTTTGGTCCTCTTGTATTTAATTTCTGAGACTACGTCGGCAACATCCATGTATTCTGCCAACTCGGGGATGCGTTCATCCAAATATTGTTGGGCCTGTGTCTTTACCCAGTCAGTGAACAGTTCTTCGATGTCAGTAAAAAGGTTATGTGAGATGACAATGTGGTTGCCGTCTTCATAGACCTCTGACTCCCCGGGCTGGAAGTCCAGGATACGTACTTGTCCATAGAACAGAAACTCCTGGCCATGTGCCAGCTTGGGCTTCTCTGAGCTCTTCCGATGCGCTTCTAATAGTTTTTTCTCAACCCAATCGGCTTCGGCGGTAACAAAAGAGTTGATCTCACCCAAGTTGACATACCTTGGAGCTCGCACTTCTACAGATCCATCTTGAACATAGATACCAATTGATTTGCGGCGAGATCGCTTGACGGAGTAGTCAAAAGCTAAAGCTGTCATGTATCGAACCTTCGATAACGGATACCGGCCTTGCTTCGGTCGACTTCGTATATTGCTTCAGCGGTCCTAAGGCAATAAGCGACGTTTTGTGCCTTGTTCCTACTCACATCAAGTCCGGTAGCAATGTCTTTAGTTGTGAACGTATCTGGCAGTTGGGGCGGCAGTATCTGTAGTAGATCGTCTGGTTCGGTGAAGTGATACACCTCTTTAGTCTCGATGAGTTGGCGATACTCGACAGCTAAGTCTCCTCTGCGTCTTTTGGCCGTAGCGTTAGGGCTGCGAACTTCTTCGATATCGGCCATTACGACATCGAGTGTAAAATGCGGGTGGCTAAGCAGCATTGGGAAAGAAGAAAGCTCACGGCAGATGTCGCTAAGTACTCCCCTCTTTGGGGACTTTCTACGAGACAGCTGGTTCCCATCTTTATCATGTTTGAGTACATACTTGGTTTGAGCGATTGGATGAACTAGCAAAATCTGATAGCGGTCTAATAATGTATCGAACTTGTTACGCATGGCCGAAAAGCTGCCAGTTTGAATCTCGATAATTGAATCTCCATTGCGTAGATCAGCCACGAAGCCTTCGGTTGGGACCTCTACCTCGTCGCCGGGGCGTCTGTATGACTCTTTAAGCGCAGCGTGAAGCGGGCTTTCATTTAGGGTGCCGATACTAGTCATTTAGTAGCAAGTTTAGTTGCTTAGCTTGCTTGAGTTATTGATGACTTTAAGACCGGCTAGCTAAGCAGTTCTGCCTATGGTACCCTGGGTCTTATGGCGAAACTGTGGGCGAGTTTGACGGCAAACATGTCAAAGAAGAATCTCATAACAGGCAGTGTACTTTTGGTGATGCTTTTGTTGGTTGTAGTTTTCAGTTTTGGTGGAGACTCTGATGCAATTCAGGTCGCACAGTCAGCGCCTAGTACACAAGACGTAGCAGACAATCTAGAGTTGGATGTCTCAAGATCTAGTGCAGCAACAAATACTCCAACAACTCTTAGCGATAGCAATCTTAGAGTTCAAGGACAAGATCTTAGCGATAGCAATCTTAGAGTTCAAGGACAAGATCAGCTGCCAAACACAGGCAACCAGTCCCAACGACAGATTACAGCTGGCTCACAACAGAGCCAGATTGGCGGCGGCGGATCTTGTACAATTCAGGTTAGCTCTGGTGGCAACGTTGCAGGTGCTGTTGGACAGGCTGGCCCGGGTGATGTTGTCTGCTTTGCGCCAGGTAATTATGGGCACCTTCTTATAAACGGTAAAAATGGACAGCCGGATAACCCAATTGAGTTCACCGCGCCAGATGGAGGAGCAGTTTTTTCTCTCGGGGGTGTCGAAGCGGGCCCAAGTACATCAGCGGTATCTGTCGACAACTCTAGCCATATCGTTGTTAACGGTCTTGAGGCTACAAACTCGATGAGAGGAATCGGAGTAAATGCTTCTCAACAGGTTGAGGTACTCAATTGTGTTATTTCAGGTACAGGACAAGAAGGTTTCCATGTGCGTGATGGTTCTTCTCAAGTGAGGGTCGCTGGCTGCGATATCTCAAATACAGGAAACCGGCCAGGTACTGACACCAGTCAATCCTTGAGGTACTCTGTGTTCGGTGAACTCGTATACGTAGGTAATGGAGCTAAAGCTGGAGACATTACTAATAATATAACTGTCGAAAATAATGTTCTTCACGACAACGGGAACGCTACTTCTGAAGCAGTTAACGTTAAGAGTTCAACCTTTGACGTAACTGTTCGCAATAACCACATCTTCAACATTGACTCCTGGTGCGAGGCTGCGGTCAGAGTTAATTCTTCCAAAAACCTAACGATAATCGGCAACGTTATCCACGATATATCGGCGAGTGGCACTGGTGGAGATGGAAATAGATGCAACAGCGCTATTGGCATTAGGTTTGATTCAAATAATGCGGTGGTCGAAAACAATGTTGTATTTCGTGCTGGGAACACAGGGATTCTGGCAGAGGAAGGCTCCGGCGGAGTCATCCGCAATAACACCCTCTTCTCAAATGGAACGGACTTCGCTAACCAAGGTTCAGCGCAAGCGTCCAATAATCTCACCTCAGATGGCAGTAACGGAAAACGGGTAGCAGCTAGTGCATTTGTTGGACCCATTGATGGTTCAGCAGATACAGGTGCTGGTCCAGGAAGTGGCTTTGAGTTACAAACTGGAGTTGGTGGCTTCAGCCTCTCCCAAAGTTAGTCGCTACAAATCACCGAGTGTGTCTTCAATACCTCTATGGAACGTCGGGTAGGCATAAATCATTGTCATTAGCTGATCAATTGTGACTTCGGCGTGAACAGCTAGTGAGAGAAGACCCAAGACTTCTCCTCCGTGTGGACCGGCCGACGTTGCGCCAACTAGTACATTGCGGTCAGTGTCAACTACTAACTTAATGACGCCTTCGTTTCCAGCAGAATGTAGCCAGCCACGTGCAGTGTGGCCCACTAGCTTAACTGCTGTATTGACATTGAGACCTTGTTCTTTCGCCTCGGCTTCGGTTAGTCCTACAGAACCTACCTCCGGGTCGGTGAAGGTGACAGCAGAAATTGCACTGGTCTTGATCGGTTCAAATGGCTGGCCGAGTATTGAGTTTGCAGCGATCGAAGCTTGACGAACAGCGATGTGGGTAAAGAGGCCAGTCTCAGTAACATCGCCAACAGCCCAAAGCCCATCTTGCACTTTCTGATCTGGCCCTACCTTTAGTGCTCTTGTAGTTGAAGAATCTATACCGAGAGCATCGACTCCGAGTTCTTTTAGAAGACGATCTCGACCTGTCGCTACCAAGAGTTTCTCGCCAGTAACAGTTGTGCCATCGGCCAAAGTAACTGTGAAACTGTTGTCTGCGTGGCTGACACTTGAAGCGAATTGGCCAGTGAGCACTTTGATATTCTCGGCTTCGAATGCAGTAGTTAGCGCTTCAGACGCCTCAGGTTCATTACGTGTGAGGATACGGTCTGCGCCTTCTATGACTGTAACATCTGCACCGAAACGGCTCATGACTTGTGCCATTTCTAAACCGATTGGTCCGCCACCGAGCACAACCAAGCTAGATGGGACAACTTCTGTTTCGATGATGTGATGGTTGGTCCAGTACGGTGTGTCGGCTAGGCCTTCGATTGGAGGAACTGCTGCCATGGTACCTGTGGCTAAAATTATGCCCTCAGTGGCAGTGATTTCTTCTCCGTTAACTTCGACTAATCCTGGCCCGATTAGCTTTGCTCGGCCACGAATAAATTCTCCACCAGCATCAGTGAAGCGGTCGACGGCTACTTGGTCGTTCCAGTTATCTGTAGCTTGTTCACGAATTCGTTTTGCTACGGGCGCCCAATCTGGAGTGGGTGTTGCAGATCCTGCGAGTTCATTAACCCGACTCGCCTCTGCTAGAGAGTTAGCTGCTCTAATGGCCATCTTCGATGGGACACAACCCCAGTAAGGACATTCGCCGCCTACTAGAGAGGCCTCTATACCGATGACTTTTTTGCCAGCTTTGCCGAGCTGGCCGCCAACGTTTTCGCCTGCTGGGCCTAAACCAATAACTACGAATTCTGCTTCTCTCATTTGTTCTCCTAGAAAGTGTTCAACTGGTTAGCCCCAGACGGTATTGACAATCTATCGCATATGACGGCTCTAGACCTAGAAGTCTTTGATTGGTTTACGATTGGACTTTGTTTCGCTTCTGTGCTGCTTAGCCTTCTGGTTTCGCTTTCTAGAGCCTTTGGTAGGCTTTGTCGGCTTTCGTTTTTTGACTGGCCGTAAAGCTATGCGCAGCTTGTCTGCCAACCTGTCCATGGCTATTTGCTTGTTGCGATGTTGGGACCGAGATTCATCTACTGTCAGTATGACTGTCGCCCCTAGCCGCTTGGATAGCTGTTGGCGTTGTTGTTCTGTTAATGAGTCTGAATCCACAATTGAAAACGTCAATTCAACTCTGGTTTTGGCTCTATTGGCGTGCTGGCCACCAGGTCCACCGGAAGTGCTATAACGCCATGAAAGCTCTTCTTCATCAATGCTCAGTGCTTTTGTAACGCTTATCACAGTGCCTCAACTATAGGACACAGCCATCTGCTAGTAGCGTCGCCAAGGGGTTTGCACCTTGCTTCTTGTCCACTCCAAGCCTAAGTAGTAGTAAGGGAAGGCCACAAGTACTAGGAAAGTACTTGAGATTAGACCGAAGATAACGGTGTAGCCCAATGGCTCCCAGAATGGGTCTGATAGTGCAAGTGGCAGTAGTCCACCAATAGTTGTAAACGTTGTGGCCACAAGTGGACGGAAACGTCTGCGTACCGCCACTTGGATAGCTTCAACAGCAGTTGCACCTTCGCTACGCTCTTGGTTAGCAAAGTCGACCAATAAGATTGTGTTGTTTACTGCGATTCCCATAAGGCTGAGGAAGCCGATCATGACGAAGAAACTTATTGGATGGCCAGTTAGTAGCAGTCCACCGAACACTCCGAAGAAAGAGAATGGAATAGCCAGAATTACTAGCACCCACTGAGTGAATGATCTGAACTGGACCGCTAAGAGTAAGACCATTGCGATTAGTGCTGCACCGAATGCTATTGGAAGTGAATTGAATGACTCTTGATTTTCAGACTCGAGGCCAAAGTCAAATTGAAGAGCGTCTTCGTCGAGACCCAACGCAACAAGAGCGTCTTCGTCAAAGATTTCCTGCAGGTGATCTCGTGTTTCAGAAGTTGTAGTGGTGGCAACAGCCAAGTCGAATCGTGCCTCGACTTCAAGGAATCGATCATTACCGGATCTAGCTACCGTATCGATGCCTGATGTACGAGTCTCTAGAACCATGAAAGCATTGTCGTCTTCGCCGATCGTCAGGTTAGTAAGTTCTGCTTCGATTTCTGTTGCAGCGGTTTGCAGAGTTTCAAGATCGTCTCCGAATATCTGCAATTTGAATGGGAATGGATCTGCTGGTGGGCCAACCGACAGACTGTCGAAATTAACACGGGCCCTGTCTGCATATTCTTCTTCGAGTGGATCTAGTAGTGTTTCAACTAGTTCTGGGACCGGTGGGCGGCTGCCAATTTCTGTGACTCTAAAGAAACCCTCAACCAATCGAGTGTTTCCTTGAGAAATGTAGCCG
This sequence comes from uncultured Acidimicrobiaceae bacterium, assembly GCA_964648795.1. Taxonomy (GTDB): domain Bacteria; phylum Actinomycetota; class Acidimicrobiia; order Acidimicrobiales; family SZUA-35; genus JAHDDW01. The sequence continues at coordinate 27,938 of CAZYMB010000008.1, read as the reverse complement.
CTAAGAAGTTCTTCGCCGAGTGCAGCGGATGCCCGTTGATTGATTTCTAGCACTAATTCGTTTGCTTCTTCAATAGTGGTGCCTTCTTCAAAGTCGCTGATTCCAACTGTGATGTCAATTGAATCACTAGCTGCTGGGAAGATATCGAAGGCTAGTTGTGGTGCGAGTACCCCGATGCCAACGGCCGTGAGGCCCAGGCTTAGAGCTATTCCGCCAATGGCTCCGACGAAACCCAACTTGCCTCCACCTATTAGGGATGCAAGGCCACCAGCTAGTTTCTCTTGGATTCGACCGCTGATACTTGGTTTGGTGTCGGCAGGGATGATTAGGAAACGGCCTGCAAACGGAATCAAAATGAGTGAAAGAACTAAAGAAACGCCAAGGGCAATCATCACCGAAATCGGGAGTATGAAAATGAAGGCACCGAGTGTCCCAGAAATGAACAGCATCGGAACAAATACAAGAATTGTGGTTAAAGTTCCGGAAACACTTGCAGCCCCAACCTTGCGGATCGCTCGGCCAATGGATCTTAGGTAGCCCTCATCAGCTAGGCGGAAATTATATATTGCTTCGGAGATAACTATGGCGTCGTCGACGAATAAACCGAGCGCAAGAACAATACCGAATAGTGAGATTGTATTGAGTGTGATTCCAACGACAAACAGAACACCAACCGAAGTGGCGATCACAGTAAAGACAAAGGCAGCTGCGATGATTGAGGCGCGCCATGTTATAAGGATTAGAGCAACAATTGCGACGACGATGATTCCAGAAATTACGTTGCTTTGCAGCGAGCCAATCTCGGTTTCGATTTGAGAAGCTGAGTCAAACGCAACAAAGGTCTCAAAACCATCTGCGAGGGCCCCAGAAGTATTGACCTCATCTATTGCTATTTGGACGGTGTCTCTAAGTTCGATGGCATCTACCCCATCTTCACCAACAACGCCAACAGTCCCTGCCTGATTGAAGCTATTATCGGCACCATCTTGGCCAGTTAGCAGGTTGAAAGCAACCTGGCGTGTGGCCAGTTCTCCAGATTCATCTGGGCCCGTTGCTGTCAGTGGCACGACAGCAGCGCTTTGGACGCCAGGCCTAGCTGAGATTGCATCTACAAGAACCTGCGCCTCTGCTTCAATCTCAATTGGGGTACTGTCAGCTGTACCTCGTACGCCGACTAGAGAGTTGAACTCGCCAAGGAGGAGGGCAATGTTAAAAGGGTTAGAACGAAACTCAAAGTTTTCTAGCCCAGCTGCATCGTATCCTTCGCTCAGGAAATTGCTAGCGTCTTCGGCTGTAAGCCCATCTCTTGCCTGCAAGACCATTTGGAATGAGTTTGGTCGGCTGATGGATGTCAAGCTTTCGACATCGGGGTTGTTTTGAATTTCGGTGATTAGTGGGAGTATTAGTTCATCTATTTCATCCGGTGAAAGTATTGAACCATCGGGAGCAAAGAACTGTCCGCCAGCAACTGCAGTTGGAACTTCGATTGCCGGGAAGCTCTCTCGAGGCAGCCAGGTCGTGTATGCCAAGATGCCGAATACCAGAGCAAAGAACCAAAGAGACAAAGTCAATGGTGTTGTCTTTGCAAAAAATTGTGAAATTCTGCTTAGCATGCCCGCCAAATCCTGGTTCGCTCGAAACTGTATTCTAGTCACCTTCCCAAGGAAAGATCACCTATAGAAACATCGGTCCATGAGCCCCAGTTTTTAGGACGAATCTGTGTAAATCTCCTAACCATATAGGCCTTACGACCCAGACTCGACCTACAGCCGGTCTAGGAGTGTCAACCACCGCCATAGCAGTTCGAAAACAAATTGCGAGGGAATAAAGGGTCAGTCATAGTTGGTTACTTGTGGTATCAAATCCACGAAAGGGATCCAATGACCGAATTCAAAGTCTATTCATTAGAAGACGCTCCAGAAGATTCAAAGCCAATTCTTAAGGGCGTGAATGAGAAGTTTGGCTTTGTCCCAAATCTTGTCGGCATGCTCGCTGAAAGCCCTGCAGCACTAAAGGGTTATATGGACCTTGCCGGAGCTGTTGGGACGTCAAGTCTTAACGAAACCGAACAGCAGATAGTTCTGATGACAGCAAGCTTTGAGAACGGGTGCACATATTGCATGGCAGCGCATTCAACTATTTCAAACATGAGCGGAGTTCCAGAAGATGTTGTCGTAGCTCTACGACAAGGGACTCAAATCGCTGATGCTAAGTTGAATGCGCTTGCCAGCTTCACACGCTCGGTAGTAAGAGATCGCGGGCTTGTTGTGGATGCAGCAGTTAACGATTTCATTGCCGCAGGTTACAGTAGAGAAGCTGTCCTAGATGTTGTGCTCGGCATAGCGCAGAAAACAATTTCTAACTATGCAAACCACATCGCACACACGCCAGTAGACGAAGCGTTCACACCGCAGGCTTGGGAGAAACCAACCACCGTCTAATGCTAAAGGTTTGGGTTTCTCCGGCATCAGGTTGGGACGCTGGAGAAACCCATCTCAGTTACTTTTCCTCTAGTTACGATGTTTCTAGGAGTCGGCCAGTCTAACAATCGGGCTAACCAGTAGGCCAACGGCGACTACTCCCACGAGAACCAATCCAATACGCTGTAGCTTCGAAGTAGTTCTAGGCCAAAGAAGCTTTACCGCAACTAGTCCAATAGCTCCTTCGATAGGCATGACAAAGTTAGCGTGATGCTCGACTTCCCAGTATGAGAACGGTGACTCAAAGCGCCAATTACTTATCGGCCACAAGTGCCGGTGCGCATCTGTTGCGTGAGTAAAGAAATCAACGACTAGGTGAGCCAAGCCACTCAGGGCGCCGACTGTTACTAGCTTGCCAGCTTGCGGGTTGCGACTCCTGAGAATAACCCCGGCAACTAAAACGAGTGACCAGAGCGGGAATGAATTGGATATAGCTCCAATTGTTGCCCAAGGCTCATTGAAAAATTCAACATCGAATGCCTGTTGAGCCGATATACCTCGGGCGAAGGTAACAGGGATGAAGACTGCAATAAATGCGTCCGGTAGTACCGAACCAATGACGGCAGCCCACCCAGACCGAGGTATAGATTTGCGTTGAAACCCCGTTAAGGCAATCAGAGCATGTGTAGTGGTCTGCACAACCCAATCTTAGGCCTCCGGTGCTATGGCCGAAACCTGTGCTTAGGTCTACTTGGACTCCAAAGGTCCTTCGGCATCTTTCGGTTGACATATTCGCGTTGCTAGGGGCCGTATGGCCGGGCCGAGCACAAGTGCAGTAGAAGCTGCACCAAACAGGACAAGACCACCACGCTGCAGTATTGAGGTTGTCTTAGGCCACAGCGACTTGATAGCCGCTAGACCAATCGCGCCTTCGACAGGCATGACATAGTTTGCATGGTGCCGCACATCCCAATAAGAAACCGGCGAATTGAACTTCCAGTCCGATATCGGCCAGAAGTGTTGATGAGCATCGTCTGCATGAGTAGCAAAATCGATTGCAAGGTGACTTAAACCGCTCTTTGCAGCAATGGTTACTAGCTCACCCGTCTTTGGATGTACTACTTTCAGTATCGTACCGCCGAGCAACAATGCAGACCACAGAGGAACAGAGTTAGAAATCGCTCCCCTAGTAACCCAAGGCTCCTTAAAGTACTCTTCTGACCAAATTTGTTTATTGGGTATCTTCTTGGCTCGTGAAACTGCCAAAAGTGCCCCAATAAACGCATCAGGTAGAACTGCACCGACCACTGAGGCCCAGCCGGACCCCCGCAGAGACCTACGCCAGAAACCGGCCAAACCTATTAGAGCATGAGTATTAGTTTGCACAGATGAACCCTAGTCCCAAATAATGGTGTCGGAGGGGGGACTTGAACCCCCACGACCGTTAGGTCACTAGCCCCTCAAGCTAGCGCGTCTGCCAATTCCGCCACTCCGACAAGTAGCTGTTAGATCAATATATCTTTCACTTCGTTCAATGAGGGTCTAGGCCCCACAATCAATCTGGCGCGTCTGCCAATTCCGCCACTCCGACAAAGGGAACCGTTGCCGGTTCCTTGGAGTAATGCTTCGCATTCTCCGATTCATAATCCTAGCAAGTCCCGTTTAGGTTCGCTCCTCCAGCAGGACTAGTATTAGTCGATGACCTCGACTGGAAATACAGACAAAGAGATATCTGCTGCAGACCGGGGCCGCGTTCTAGGACTGCTTAATCAAGCCGCCCTAGACAAAGGACTGGCGCCTGAAATTGAACCTATGGCAAGTGGAATCACCAACCGTTCATTTCTAGTGACGCTGAGTGAGCAACAAGTAGTGGTCAGACTCAGCACCGAACTTACAGCGGTGCTTGGTATCGACCGTAACAAAGAAATGTATCTCCAACGAATAGGAGCAAGCCTGGGAGTCGCTCCAGCAACTCTTTACTTTGATAGTTCTCGAGGTGACAATATTACTCGCTTCATTGCAGCGCCAGCCGATAAGTCTAGGTGGTCGAACGAGGGTGTAAGAGCACAAGAGGTCGGCCGGCTTCTAAAAACACTCCACAGTGCTGAATTGGATTCCAAACAACAATTTCTGTTTGATCCGGTGGACGACATAATCCACTGGGCCATCGTGATAAAGGGCTCCCCAATTGCAGAGCAGGCCTCCGAGTCGGTAGCAGACATACCTGGCTTGTTCGAGAAGTTTATGAGCGGAGACGAGTCAAACGTTCTTTGTCATAACGACCTCGACCCAGGAAATATACTGTTCGACGATAGCCGAGGCTGGCTTATTGATTGGGAGTATGCAGGGGTCGGCGACTATCGTTTCGATCTAGCAAGTTATGCTCGACATCTAAGCTTAGATGGCCGACAAGAGCTTTTGAACTCTTATTACGTGACGGACAAACCGAGCCTGAGTGACCTCAACAATTGGGTTGCATGTTTCCGTGGTTGGACTGCAGTATGGGCTCTAGCTCAACATGTACTTAGAGAAGAATCTGATTTCGACTACTACACATACGCCAGTGAGATCTTTAGTGATCTTGAGAACGTTAAAGCGCTAGAAACTGTAACTCTTAGGCGAGAAGGAAAGTAAGCAACAGGTTGAGCAAGACAAACAGGACGCTAAACAGAACTGTTAGCCTATCTAGGTTACGTTCTACTGAAGTCGAACCAGCAGCAGAAGCACCGACGCCTCCACCGAACATGTCAGAAATTCCGCCACCGCGTCCACTATGAAGAAGAACTAGTCCGACGGTAACAACTCCAACAATCACATATGCAACTAAAAGTACAATTGTCATATCAACCTCAGCTATGACTATAGCATCTGAAGCAGTATTTGAGCATCTTTAATGCGTTAAGAAACAGTGTCTATTGGGCTTAAATGGCTAAGCGCAGTAAGAGGTCCTGCGCCTGGAAAGTCATTTATGACCGGTTCTGCCAAAATAGTGCCGTTGTAGGCCAAAATCGAGGGCCGCTCCCCTAATGGAACTATGAATAGGCCTGTATCTCCGGTGACGGTCGTAGCAAAGAGATCGAGCTCGTTAAAGCAATTGGCCACTTCAGCTGGATCTAAGGCAGTGGAACAGGCTTGAGCCGCTTCGTCAAAAACTCCATTTGAATAGTCATAGATGTTGTTGATGTTGTTGGCAGAACTCTGCCCGCCGTAAGCACTGATCTGTCCACCTGGCCAAGGGCCAGATGCCCAAGAGAAGAGTGTTAGATCCCAAGTTTGGTTCGAGGCAAACGGGCCTTCACCAGAAGCTGAAGTGGTGAAGAAGTCTCCACCTGGAATCTCAACTACGGAGCTATCGAATCCGACCGCATCTAGTTGTGCAACAATCTGGTTTGCGAGTTCGATCCTGAATAGGTCACCTTCAATGACAGCAATTCGAAAAGCTGGCTCACCTAACTCTGGATGAACCCAAGACCCACCTTCGTCGCGTGCGTAGCCGAGTGATTCCATATTCTCTGTCACAAGATCGAGGTCAGTCGCTGCGTATTCGGCTTGATTATCAACGTAAGCGGCCTGATACGACATCCAAAAACTATTGCCTAGTGCTCCTGAGTCTGAAGTAACACCATGGAAAGGCTCGAAGACTGACGTACTGAGAGCCGGTTTGTCTAGCGCTGCTGCGACTGCTTCTCTGACTACAACATTCTCTAGATGCGAGTTTGTAAGGTTCATCCCAAGATGTTCCCATTGCCATCCACCAGTCGAGGCGAAAGTGATATCGGAACTCTCTACAGCCAGTGGCTCATTGGCGATATCGTTCAGAATAAAGTGACCACGTCCTGCATCCAGGTTTGTTTCCAGCGTTGCTCGGTTTGGCAGAAAGCGAACTATTACCTGGCTTTGGGCTGTAGGAGATGCGTTATCGAAATCTCGATGATTCTCGTTTGGAGTCAATGCTAGGAACTCGCCAGGCGTCCAACTATCTAATTCGTAAGGGCCTGAACTCGGAAGTACAGCGCCATCGTTAGAGAACGTCAGGAGTCTGTCTTCTAACTGCGCCGAGCTATCGCCGAAGCTGTGCTCGGCGAATACGGTGTCAAAGAGTCTCTGCCAATCCCCCACAGGCCTTGACAACGTAACGCTAAATTCTTGTTCACTAACAATGTCTAAAGCTGTTATTGCAGAGTAGCCGGAGCGGTCGACCCAGTCTAGAACGCAGTCAGCGTCTGAGTTGTCCTGGATAGAATCGTCGGAGTCGATTCCACACCCTTCGGCAATCCGCTCAAAGGTGTAAGCAACGTCTTGGGTAGTGAGAGCTTCACCATCTGACCAAACTAAGTCGTCCTTTAGGGTGTATTCAATGACCACTCCATCATCGGTTTCTTCGGGGATAGGCGTTACGTCTAGAAGCTCGGGCTCATAGCCAAGGTCAGTTGTTACGCCAAAGAGCCCTTCGAGAAGACCTTGCGATATCCATGAAGCCGTTGACGAACCCAAGTTGGATTCACTTTGTCCATTCAAGGTAGCTGGCTCTATGTCATGTAGCCAAACGATTGTGTCCTCGGATATTTCGGGTGCGGTGATTATCTGGTCGGAATTGATAAGGTCAGACCTATCAATTAAAGCGTCAGAGAAGGCATCGCCATTTGTAGTTTCGCTGCAGGCGCCGGCAAACAAAGCTATTACGACCCAACCTATTGGAGCCAGCCTGAGCCTCGATTTAGTTAAGTGTCGTGCTGAGGTCTGGAAGGTCATGGGTTCTGAACTGCACAATCTGAGAGAACGATGCTGGGTCCAGGCTAGCACCGCCTACCAGGGCGCCATCAATGTCTGGCTGTGTCAGTAGTTCAGCGGCATTTGAGGGCTTGACTGAACCTCCGTATTGGATGATCAAAGAGTCAGCAATATCTTTGCTATGGCTCTCAGAAATCTCACTACGGATGTGTGCACACATCTCTTGAGCTTGTTGCGCCGATGCGGTCTGGCCAGTTCCGATCGACCATATTGGTTCATAGGCAATAACAATATTTTCGAATTGTTCCGCCTTGACTTTAGCCAGGCTTGCCTTCAATTGTCCAGAGACGAACTCTGCTTGTTGGCCGGCCTCTCTGACTTCCAGTGACTCGCCGACACAGACAATGGCTTGCATCTCCGCAGCAAGGACGGCTTTAAGTTTAGCGTTGACTAGTTCGTCTGTCTCCGCAAAGATCTCGCGTCGCTCGGAATGTCCGACAAGAACCGAAGCAACATTTAGCTTGGACAGCATTGCAGCTGAGATCTCACCGGTAAAGGCTCCACTTGTTTCTTGATGACAGTCTTGTGCTCCAAGTATGAATGGAATTTTGTCAGCTTCAAGTGTTGTCTGAACAGTTCTAATGGCGGTGAAAGGCACGTGCAGAGAGATATCGACTTCATCGATATCGTCTGTGGAAACTAGGTAGCTGAGTTCCTGCACCAGTTTAAGAGCTTCAAAGTGGTTAAAGTTCATTTTCCAGTTGCCACTTACAAGCGGACGTCGTGGTGTTTCTTGAGACATGGTGACAATCTAACTCATCAGAGCAGCTAGGCCTGGTAAATTCGGATCTTCAATGTAACCAAGCGCAGCCCCTCCTCCAGTACAGACGTGATCTACCTGGTCCGCTACACCAAATTCGGCAGCCGCAGCGGCGGAGTCTCCACCTCCAATAACTACATATCCGGAAGCCTCAGCCAGGGTGTCTGCCATTGCTGCGGTGCCCGAAGAGAACCTTGGATCCTCGAAAGCGCCAAGCGGTCCATTCCAAAAAACCGTAGATGCTTGTTCAATAATCTCAGCGAACTTAGCACTTGTCTCTGGTCCGACATCTGCGCCGGACCAGCCGCTGTCAACTTGGTTTGTGAAGGTTCGAACTTCTGCGTCGTCAACTTGTCCGATTATGCCATCTTCTGCGAGGGCAACGAAGTCTACTGGCAGATGAATTGGGGTTGAATGCCCCAGGAGTTCTTTGCACTTGTCGACCATAGAATCTTCCACCAACGATGCACCAACCTCGACTCCCTGCGCTTTCAGGAAAGTGTAGGCCATTGCTCCGCCGACACATAGGGCATCGACCTTGTCCAGTATCGATTCCACAACTCGCAGCTTGTCAGAAATCTTCAACCCACCCATGACGGCAACAAAATTGTCGCCCGGTGATTGAATCATCTTGTGAAGAACATTCACTTCGCCAGCAACAGATCGGCCAGCAGCTCTCGGAAGATTCTGAGCAGCTGCAACTACCGAAGCATGAGTTCGATGGCACACCCCAAAAGCATCATTGACATATCCATCCATACCGTTTGTTAGGGTCGCCGCAAATTCTGCATCGTTAGTTTTCTCGCCCGGGGAGAAACGTAGATTTGGAAGCAGTTTGGCTTTAACACCCATGTTGCTGAGGCGCTCTCTTACTGGGTCGAGGCTGAACTCTGGGTTCGGTTCTCCGCCTGGTCGGCCAAGATGGCTACATAAGGTTAACTCAGCACCTGCCTCTGTGAGCCATTGGATGGTTGGCATGGATGCTTGAATGCGAAAGTCATCGGTAACTTGGCCGTCTTCTATTGGCACATCATAGTTAACGCGGACAAGTATCTTCTTGCCACTCAGCCCCCCGAGCTGTTTTGACAAGTCTTCCAGAGCAGGTAATTTCATGACTCTCCTATTATCAATTGTAAATAGCTTTGGCTTGCTAAGAGTTTGCAGCACCAACGATTGCAGCAATATCAACCAGACGGTTTGAGTAGCCCCATTCGTTGTCATACCACCCGGCAATTTTTGCGAGCTTGCCTTGGGACATAGTGATGCCTGCATCGAATGTACAAGAAGCGGCAGAGGTAACAATGTCAGAACTAACAATTGGATCTTCTGTGTATTCAAGTACGTTGCTTAGTCGACCGTTTGTTGCAGCTTCTTTGAAAGCTGCGTTTATGTCGTCGATCGATGCTTCGTTGTTAAGTAGAGCCGTAAAGTCAGTTAAGGACCCAGTAGGTACCGGAACTCGAACTGCTGAGCCGTCGAGCTTTCCGTTCATCGACTCCATAACCAGTCCAGTTGCCTTTGCAGCCCCAGTTGTTGTAGGGATGATATTGATCGCTGCTGCTCGAGCTCTACGTAAGTCACTGTGTGGAGAGTCGACGGTTGACTGATCTCCGGTATAGGCGTGGATTGTAGTCATTAAACCTTCGTCAATTCCAAAAGCATCATCTAGTACTTTTACCATTGGGACAAAGCAGTTCGTTGTACAGGACGCGTTCGAAACTACTTTGTGATTCTCGGGATCGAATGTGTCTTCATTGACGCCAACGACAATAGTGGTGTCTGCGTCGCTGCAAGGTGCAGAAATGACAACAAACGGAGCACCTGCTTCAAGGTGCTGGGCTGCTAAGTCACGAGTCTTGAAGATGCCAGTCGATTCAATGACTACATCCACTCCGAGATCACCCCAAGGTAGATCTTTTGGTGATCGTTCGTTGAGGACCTTAAGTTCGTCACCGTCAATAGTGATTCCTTCACCAGAAACTGAGACGTCGCTGTCTAACTGGCCGAGAACTGAATCGTATTTCAAGAGGTGAGCCATAGTTTTTAGATCACCTAGATCGTTGACGGCAACGAAGTCGATATCGGCACCCGCTTGCTTTGCAGCCCTAAAAAAATTGCGTCCAATGCGGCCGAAACCGTTGATGCCTACCCTGACTGTCATTATTTCTCCTAGAAATTATTGTCGGTACCGAAAAGAGACTAATCGAGCTTGGGCAGCCAGTTGATGATCGAGGAGAAATGCTAGGTGGCTTACTCGAAGAACCTATTTATCCATATCTCTGTGTCTTAGTGAGTTGTCCCAGCCGGTCTCGCTTAAGTGAGCGGCAATAAGTTCACTCACAGCAACGCTGCGATGCTTACCACCAGTACAGCCAATGCCAATAACAAGGTACGACTTACCTTCAGCTTTAAAGGCAGGTAGCAAAGTGTTTAGCATTTGTTTGAGCTGAGTCATAAATGCTTTACTGACATCTGGGGCTAGAACATAGTCTTGTATTACTGACTCTTTGCCTGTTTTTGGTTTGAGTTCTGGGATCCAGTGAGGGTTCGGCATGAATCGAACATCAAATATCATGTCCACGTCCCTAGGGACACCGTTTTTAAACCCGAAAGACAACAAGTTAATTTGCAGCTTTGACTTAGAGTCTGTTTCGGCCAGGCTTGAGACTACGCGTTCTTTCAATTCGTATGGGTTAGTTGTGCTGGTGTTAATTACTAGATCTGCTTTTGCGCGTGCAGATTCTAGGCCCTTGCGCTCCTCGGCGATAGCTTCGGCCAAAGACTGATCACTTCCAAGATGGTGTGGTCGCTTGGTTGCTTTGAATCGCGAGATAAGAGTTTCGGGACTTGCTTCTAGAAAGACCAAAGTGAAGTCATCTACTGCTTCTTCGAGTCGGTCAACCTGTTCGCTCATGCGCTCGTCGTAACCGCCTATGACTAGCGCCATCTTCTGGTAGTCGTCGCCAGCTTGAAGTGCAAGGTTGCCGATAGTGGAAACGAGCTCTGCTGGAAGATTATCGACAACGAACCAGCCTTGATCTTCGAGTGCTTCTGCTGCAACGGAACGACCCGCTCCCGATAAGCCTGCGATCACGACAACTTTAGCCATGGGTCTAGTCTCTCATACCTTCAGCGCTAACTATGGAAGGCTTTATAGATAGCTGTGGCAACTGTATTAGGTAGCCAGGTTAGGGCTTGCAGCTCTTCGTTTGTGGCCTGCTTAACTTTGTTTAGGCTGCCAAAGTGTGTGAGCAGTTTCTTCTTTCTGGCCGGCCCGAGTCCAGCGATAGTATCGAGTTCTGACTCGGCTAAAGCTTTGCGTCTAAGTTTGCGGTGATACTCGATTGCAAAGCGGTGGGACTCGTCTCGCAAGCGCTGTAAGAGATATAGCGACTCTGAACCTCTTGGGATCACGATCGGACTATTGCGATCAGGAACGAAGACTTCTTCAAACTTCTTGGCAATAGAGCAAACATCGATCTGATTCTCAAGTCCGCGTTCACGAACAGCCTTTACAGCAACGCCTAATTGTCCTTTTCCTCCGTCAACCATCAATAGATCTGGTGGATATGCAAATTTGCCACGTTCAGATGCTGGCAGCTCGCGTTCTTTCAGGTAGTTGTCTAGGCGCCGACTTACTACCTCATACATTGCTGCGTAGTCATCATTCTCGTCGACCGTACGAATCTTAAATCTGCGGTACTCGCTCTTGGTCTCTAAGCCATCTTCAAACACAACCATTGACCCGACGTAGTTGGTTCCTTGGAGGTGGCTCATGTCGTAGCATTCGATACGTAATGGTGGGTCATCGAGTTCTAGGTGTTGAGCTAATTCTGCAAGAGACTTTGCCCGTGAGTTGTAATCGCCGGCTCGACGCAACTGGTGCTTAGATAGGACTTCTTTAGCGTTAGTCTCAGCTGTCTTTTGGAGCTCTGCTTTAGCTCCGCGTTGAGGAACTTTTAGCTCAACGGGGGTTTCTGCAATCAAGCTGAGCCAGTCTTGGTAAAGTTCGAGCTCAGAAGGCTGCTTGGGAAGATAGATTTTCTTGGCTGGCTCATGGTTCGAACCATAGAGTTGCTCAAGTGCGTCATCAACGAGTTTCGATGCATCAGTCTCGATCGATTTTTCTAGGACAACTGATCGTTGGCCCACTACCCGACCGTTGCGAACAAAGAATATGTAGACAACGGCCTCTAGTTCGCTGTCAGCGAAGCCAAGTAAATCAAAGTTCTCGTTCTGGGAGCCGACCATTGTTTGAACTTCGAGCGTTCGTTCGATTGCAGCCAGCTGGTCACGAAGACGTCCGGCTTGTTCAAACTCTTGTTTAGACGCTGCTGCAGACATCTTTTGGGTAAGGTCTGTGACTACTTCGTCAGACGAACCATTAAGAAACTTAGTGAACCCATCTTCGTATTCTTTGTATTGTTCTTTGCTGACTGCATCGACACAAGGCCCGGAACACTTGTCGATATGAAACAAAAGACACGGCTTACCTAACTTTGCATGACGGTTTAGCTTCGCATCGCTGCAACTACGCAGTGGAAATATCTTTAGAAGTTCGTCCAAAGTGTTTCTGACAGCATATGCGTGAGCATAAGGCCCGAAGTATTTGGTTCCCTTTCGTTTCTTACCTCTAACGATATGTGGCCGAGGCCAATCATGTGAAACGGTGAGTGCAAGGTAGGGGTAAGATTTATCGTCAACTAGTCGAACATTAAAACGTGGGCGATGCTTCTTGATGAGATTGTATTCGAGCATCAGAGCTTCAACATCGTTGGCTACTTGAATCCACTCAACTGACGCAGCAGTGTTCACCATCGCAGCGGTACGCGGATGCTTGCCTGTCCCGAAGTAGCTAGAAACTCTACTTCTTAACGATTTAGCCTTGCCAACGTAGATAACACGCCCTGACTCATCAAGGAATTGATAAGAACCAGGTGTATCCGGGATTGAGCTCGGCTGCGGTTTTGCGACCATAGAACGAGTGTAATGGCCTCTGCGACTAATGTATTACCTATGGGAGCATGCCTAACAGATTTGGTAGACAGCTGGATTGTTGACAGTCGTGTCCGGTCTCGGCGTGGCTTTTCAGATAAGACTGAGCAAGCATATAGAAACGATCTTGCCCTATTCGCTAACACTCTGGCAGACATAGATGCAAGGCCAGTTATCGAGTCAGATGAGCCCATTTCATCGCAAGCTCTTGAGCGAATAACGGTAAGCGACTTTACTGACGCAAACCTGGCTCAGGTTTTTTCGGTACTGATAGATCAAGGAAAGGCTGCATCATCTCGAGGTCGAATGCTTTCAGCTTTGAGAGGCTTTTGTGGCTGGTGTGTTAAACATGGTCATATAAGCCAAGACCCCACTACCGACTTCGAGACGCCTCAGGTTAGTGATCGCCTGCCGGTCGCTTTCAACGTTCAAGAACTTCAACGAATATTTTCTGCGGCTAGCGCTCCCCCTGAGAGCTTGCGAGCACACTGGCCGAAACGAGATGTCGCGATGGTTGCTACGTTGGCTGGTTGTGGCCTTCGCTCGGCTGAGCTATGTGGTTTGTCGCTTGCCTCGATTGAGCGTGCAGAACCAATGAAGATACGGGTTACGGGAAAGGGCAACAAGGACAGAGTCGTTCCGATATCAGCCGAGATAGTTAGCAGTATCGATGACTACCTGACGGAACGGCGAGAGTCAGACCTTGGTGGGGCGGACCAAGATGATGTGCTATTCGTTCGTAAGAACGGGTCTGCTCTAAATAATCAAGCTTTGCAAAACTTGGTTGATAACTGGCTCACGACGGCAGGAGTTTCCAAGCCCCCAGGTGAGAAAGCACACGCTTTCCGACATACTTATGCTGTCTCGCAGCTCAGCTACGGAACAAATCCCGCTGAATTACAGGCTCTGCTAGGACACAAAAACCTTTCAACTACGAGTCAGTACCTCAGACTGTCCGCTGAGGGGCTGCACCACACTTCACGCGCCACTGCGGTTAATACTATTTTGGGAGAACTTGGCGCATAGGTCGTATAGACCAATTTCTTCCGTGTACTTCTACAGGATTCATTTTTGTGGTTTTTCTGCCGTTGTTAATAGGTATATGAAACGATATTTCATCTTTGGAGAATCTGGACAGATTCTCCCGTTGACAGTAATCCTATTTGTGCCGATGTTGTTTCTTTCAGCATTTGCAATTGACCTAGGCTCCTTTTATTTGAGAGCATCTGAACTCCAGACTGCGTCGGACCTTGCAGCACTGGCTGGTGCAGAAGCGTTGTCGCGTGACGACTTTGAGGAATCGGACTTGCAGGACTTGATCGAAGGCATACTCGAAGCTAATGGTTTTGACGTGAGTGATCCATCTTTGCAGTACAACTACGATTTGGTAGACGGTACTGGTGTTCGTGTTGACGTTTCTGACCAAAATGTAGCCCAGTTTTTCTCTCAGCTAATTACCGATGAAGTTCAAGTGGATAGAACAGCTACCGCAACTACCGGTGGCTGTTTCGATTGTGTTCAAGGGGTTTTGATTGCTCCTCCCACCGCTAGCTTTCCAGAAATTGGCGATGGTGACGGCTATAAGAACATCTATGTGAATGTCGACGGTCAGTTAAGATTTTATGCACTAAACCACCACGTTGGTTCTACACAAGGCACCAATCAGTTGGTCTGTGTAGATTTCAATACTCGCCAACGCTGTAACGATGGCGCCGGAGTAGGTTGGCCCATCAGGCTGGAGACAGCTACAAGCTGGGAACCAGAACTTGCGGTCGATGAAGCGCAAGGCAACCTTTACTACTCATACCAAAATAGAAACGGTGGCAGCAGTACAACGTACGGTATTGGCTGTGTCACAGTACGGGGTCAACAGTGCAGTGGGGTTTCTGGCAGTGGCTTTGTTCAGTCTGGGGTATGGGGCCGAGTGCAATTGCGCAACGGCATTGCAGCCCAAGATGTTGTAGCTCCACAGACAGACCCTGTTGTTCACAATGGGCGTGTCTACAGCATCGACTACCGCCTAAATGTGTACTGCCTAGAAACTTCAACCAACCAGCCATGTGCAGGGGTAAATGGAACTCAGCCTGACGGAGCAGCTGCATGGTCGAGTGCTCGTAATGATCGCTATCTCGACTCCACCAATAATTACCGTGTTGATCGCTCGACTATTGATTCGATTCAAATTAATGAACGACTCTATGCTGCATTTCATCCACGATCTGGTGGATCTTGGATAGTTTGCTACGACCTTGATAGCAATGCTCCATGTTCGGGGTTTAACCCAGGGCGAGCCTCTGGTGTTGTTTCGTCTTTCTTCGAGAACGTTGATGCCTCAGGTGGCCATGACGGTGTCTGCTACGCCACATGGTCTAACGACTTAGAGTGTTTGAACCGTCAGGGACAGAACGACAGCAATGAGATTCCTATAGGAACCTTGGAATCAGAAGCTAAGCGGCTGAACCTCTGGGATGGCAGCTCAGCACAAGCACAAAATCGTTTCTTTCGCCTACTCTCAGGTTTCTACCTTGAACCACTTCGAGTTGGGGATCGCCTCTTTGTCCCCGGCAATACGGTCACTCCAAATATTGACTCCCGTGAGCTGATTCGTTGCTTCGATCTAGACACGGGCCAACTCTGCCCAGAATCTGGCGGCACTCGCCAAGACTTGTACCGGGCCTACACACTAAGCGAGATCGGCACTACTGGTTGTATTGGTTCACTGGGCCACTTCAACAGACCTGAATTCTTTGACACCAACCTTGCCGACTGCGATCCAGGCGGCCCTGCAGGTGTGCGCATTACGCCATGTGCTTGTTCAACTGGTGAGGTTGAATGGGGCACTCTTGATTTAGGTGGCCGTGCTGAAGAAGTGTTTACCTCGTTATTTGTGACCGTGCTTAGCGATGACGGTTCGGATGTGTTGATTAACCGTGAAGACATATTTGCAAATGGCAATAATGGAACAATCGACCTCGCATCCGAAGGGATCACGACTGAAGATCATCAGAGCCTACGTCTGCAGTTTGATGCCGAGGTAAGCCCAGGATTTGTCTGGGATGATGCAGTTGACGGCCAGATATCGGTAACAAACCGAGCTACGCTCATTGACTAGGCCATATGGCCTGTTTCCTTACATGTAAGTCTGCAGGGTACAGTTCGTCCTCTAACTTGCCGTTTTAAGGTATATGAAACGATATTTCTGTTTTGGCGAATCTGGACAGATTCTCCCGTTGACGGTAATTCTGTTTGTGCCGATGTTGTTTCTTTCAGCATTCGCAATTGACTTGGGTTCGTTCTACTTGCGTGCTTCCGAGTTACAGACTGCAGCTGACTTGGCTGCGCTTGCTGGTGCTGAAGCGCTAGAGCGTGGTGACATTACTGAGGCTGAGCTAGAAGAGTTTGTAAGAGATATTCTTCTTGCTAATGGGTTCGACCCGACTGATGGTTCACTTAGCTTTCTTCCGGATGTGCTTGCTGACGGGAGCGTGCAGATCAATATAACGGATGCGAATGTAGCCCAGTTCTTCTCTCAGTTGATTACTGACAATGTCCGAGTAGACAGGTCAGCAACAGCAGCCACTGGGTCCTGCTTTGGTTGCGAGAGTGAGATTACTGTTTCAGACGGTAATTTCAACTTTCCATTAAATGGGGACGGCGACGGCTATAAGCCTCTGTTCGTCGAAGTCGATGGTGACCTGAGATTGTATGCGCTAAACCATCACGTTGGCTCGAACCAGAGTAGCAATTTGAGTTATCGAAATGATAGTCAGCTGGTTTGCGTGAATGTATTTGAAGAGCGTTTGTGTGATTCAGGTGAGTTCCAAGTTCCCCGACTAAATACAGCTACAGCGTTGGAGTCAAAGTTGACTTACGATGGCGGTACGCAGCTCTTCTACGCTGCTCAGAGGCCGAATCCAGGGGCAGCTGAAACCCCCTACGGAATTGGTTGTGTCGGGTTAGATGGTCGCTCTTGTTCTAGTTTTCCAGATTTTGTTCGCATCGACACCTTCCCTGAAGTTATAACGAGACGTAGCGATAGCGGCCAAGATATTCATTCACCACAGACAACGCCTGTTGTTAAGAACGGCCGTGTTTATTCAATAGACAGAGACCTAAGAGTGCACTGCTTTGAAGTGGCCGGCGGTGCATCATGCGGGACAACAAGCCCTAGTGACTGGTCCGAAGCAAGGGCAAGAAACCCTTGGAGTGCGAACAGCAACTACCCTCGCTGGCGCAGAACTCTGCAGCCGGAAACCCTTGAGCTAGAAAATCGACAATACTACGGGATTAGTAACCATAGTGACTTTGATGGCCGAATAATCTGTTTCGATTTGAACACTGCGGATGCATGCTCCGGGTTTGGCGTTGCCAGAGTCGAGGGAAATGGCATCGGCAGTCTGTGGGAGCGAACAGACGGTGACACACACACGGGCGTTTGTTGGTTCGGTATTGATGATAAGGAAAGTAGACAGAACCAATTAGGTTGCGTGGATAGAGATGGAAATGACGTGTCTAGCTCGGAGCCTTTGGATACGCTGCTGCAGAATATTCATAGTGTCGGCTACAAAACTGATCCCACTTCTGGTTCGTTTTCACGACTTCCAGACGGAGTGTCCTGGCAGCCAATAAGCCATGGTGATCGGCTTTTTCTCTACAGCTGGAATCAAGACCGAGCGGATCAGAGTAACGATCTCACGCACTGCTTTGATCTTAATACGGGACAGGTTTGTCCTGAAAATGGTGGACAAAGGGTCACCCCGGGTCGTACCTACAGCTATACGCCCCTACCCGGCGATAGCGACTGTATTGGCACGATGACACACGAATCTGGGTTGGATTTCTTCACTTCTGACTTAGAAGACTGTAACCCAGCACAACCAGAGTTTAGGCTTTTGCCTTGTCAGTGTGATGGGGGAAGAGCAGAATGGGGCACGCTAGAATTCGATGACTTTGAAGGTTCTTTATCCGAACTAGTAATAACAGTCAAGGACAGAAACGGGGTTGCCCTACCTGATTTTACCGGTGTAGCGGTTATCGGTCCTGGCGGAAACGGCACTATTGACCTTGGTTCGCTTCCTACCACCGCTCCTACAGACCAACTTATACTGGAAGTCGTTTCTCAGGATACCTTTGCCGGTGCACCTGCACAAAATATTACAGGAACCATTGGATTTGGCGGCAGAGCCACCCTCGTTGACTAAGGCTGAACCTTTAGTGGTCCTAACCTGAGACGACTCAAGCTTTCGACTAGCCTGTAACCGTCCTCCCCTAGCAAAGGAATAATTGGTTATGGCTGGTGAAACACGTATTGAAACAGACTCCATTGGAGAAATAGAAGTTGCCTCTGACAGATACTGGGGTGCTCAAACGCAAAGGAGCATTCAGAATTTCGATATCGGGCGTGATCGCTTTGTCTGGGGACGTGGGATAATCGAAAGCCTTGGCATCTTGAAGAAGGCAGCGGCCCAAGCAAATAGAGATCTCGGCCAACTAGAAGGTGAAGTTGCTGATCTTGTAGTCGCTGCAGCGGACGAAGTCATTGCGGGGGAATTGGATGACCACTTCCCTCTAGTTGTGTTTCAAACTGGCTCTGGAACACAGTCAAACATGAACTCCAATGAAGTCATCTCTAATCGGGCTATCGAAATGGCTGAGGGAGTGATGGGGTCTAAGGCTCCAGTTCATCCGAACGATCACGTCAACCGAGGCCAGAGCTCAAATGATACTTTTCCAACTGCGATGTACGTCGCTACCGTTCTAGAGCTTGATCGTAGTCTCGTCCCCCAGGTCAACGAATTGCGAGATGTTCTTGACGCTAAAGCCAAAGAATATTCTGACATAGTTAAAGTTGGACGCACTCACTTGCAGGACGCTACCCCAGTGACGCTCGGTCAAGAAATTGGTGCATGGGTCTCCCAGCTTGATGATGCGCTGACCGTTATTGCGCAAGCTCAGAAGGGCCTTTACCAGTTGGCCATTGGTGGAACAGCGGTAGGTACTGGGTTAAACGCTCACCCTGAGTTTGGAGACAAAGTCGCAGCCAATATAGCTGCTGCCACAGGACATAAGTTTGTGTCAGCTGAAAACAAGTTTGCGGCCCTGTCTTCTCATGATGCGCTACTAAATTGTTCCGGCGCATTACGTACCCTGGCTACAGTTTTGCTAAAGATAGCTAACGATGTTCGCTGGCTAGCCAGCGGCCCACGAAACGGTATTGGTGAGCTTGAGATCCCAGCCAACGAGCCAGGTAGTTCTATTATGCCTGGAAAGGTCAACCCAACTCAGTCAGAGGCAATGACTATGGTGGTCGCTCAAGTTATCGGTAATGATGCAGCCGTAGCATTCGGAAATAGCCAAGGAAACTTCCAGCTCAACGTTTATAAGCCTGTCATGGTTCATAACGTTATTGAAAGCATCCGTTTGATCGGCGATGCTTGTAAATCCTTCAACGTCAATACTGCTGTTGGTATTGTGCCGAATCAGGAGCGTATAGATGAGAACCTCAACAAAAACCTAATGCTCGTAACCGCGCTAAACAAACATATTGGCTATGACTCAGCAGCCAAGATTGCAAAGCATGCTCACAAGCAAGGCTCGAGTCTGAAAGAGGCTGCAATCGAACTCGGCCAAGTAACCGAAGAACAATTCGATGAGTGGGTAGTCCCAGTCGATATGACGAGGCCTAGTTAGTTAGGCTTCGATAATATCGGTTCGAGCACCCTCGCCAGAGACAGCTCGTTCTGATGCTTTATCAAGTAAGCAGATCACTCGTTGCAGTGAAGTCTTCTTTCCTGCCAGTGGAGCAATTGCAACGGATGCAGTGAACGAAATTAGAGTTCCATCAACATTTACTGGGAATGCTATTTCATTTCGTAGACGATCGCCGATATCTGTTAGTTCTTCAGTCGGAGCATCAGAACTTAGTAGAACCATAAAGCCTGAGTCATCCATACGTCCAAGTAGATCGGGGGCACGTAGTTTCAGTGTGAAACGATCTGCGACTTCTTTGAGAATCTTATCGACATTGGTTTGACCATGAGTTTCGACAAGTTTGTCGAGCTGGTCAATCCAAACAGAGACCACAGCCATTGGCTTGGCTTTTGCGTCTTCGAGTCGCAGCGCTAGCTCTCCAAGCACAAAGTACTTATCTGGAAGCCCCGTTAGCTGGTCGTGAGTAAGGTTGCCGGCAGCCTTAGCTGAAAGACCGAATTCGGCGGACATATCACGAATAGAAACGATTAGACCAGAGTCGCTGGCACGGCGTACCGCTAGTTCAACTGGCTTCAGTTTCGCTGCCAATCGCGTTACTACCGTAGTTAGCTCGCTACTAGCGTTCTCAACGGCATCAAGAATTTTGGTTGAGTCCTCTGGCACAACTAGGTCAGCCAGAGGGGCATTGTCTAGTTTGTTACTAGGAATACCAGCAGCTTTAGTTGCTAGCTCGTTAGAGCAAAGGATAAGACCATCGCTGCCAACTCCGAGTGCACCAACTGGCGCCATATCTATTGCAGCCTCTAGCTCTTGAATTGTCTTGCGCTGATCAGACTGTTCTGACTTGCTCATTGTTTACCTCAGTGTTTTGCCCTGTAGCTCCAGATTACCTCATATGTTCTCTAAGATCAGTAGGGCTTTACTACCTCAAGTGACTAGTCCCGGTGTCCTAGGTCTTTGAGATTGCGTCTAAAGTAGCATTCTCAACGACTTCGGTGAGAGCAGGATGGATATAGTAAGAGCCCCGTGCAAGCTGCTCAGCCGTTAGATCGAGACTTATGGCCTGAATGATGGGCTGAATGAGCGTGGCCGCCTGAGGGCCAATTATGTGCGCTCCAAGCACCAGCAGTGATGATCTATCTACCAAGACCTTGCAGAACGAACTTTGGTCTTCCATAGCCCAGCCATAAGCTGTGCCGCCATAGTCTGTACGGCCTACGACAAAGTCTGCACCTGCTTCGGTTGCTTGCGTCTCAGTTAATCCAACTGTCGCAACCTGGGGATTACTAAATACTGCTCCAGGAACGCCCTTGTAGCTAACTTCTCGCTCTGCGTCCGTGCTCGCAATGTTATGAAAAGCGACCTTTGCCTCAGCATTAGCGACGTGCTTGAGCTGGAATTTGTTGGCGGCATCTCCAACAGCAAACACTCCGTCTACAGATGTTTTCATTGCTTTATCTACTGCAACTATTCTGTCAGCAACTTCAATATTAGTGTTCTCTAGACCGAGATTGTCTGTGTTTGGTGTACGCCCAACAGCTACCAAAAGCTCAGCGTATGTTTCAGTAGAGCCATCTTCGAAAGTTAGCTCAATCTTGTCTCCAGCATCAGACACTTTAGTTGGAAGTGTTCCGAGGCGCAGGTTTACCCTTTTGCCAAACTCTTTTGCAAATGCTTCGGAGATATCGGGGTCTTGAGCTTTCAGAAGTCGATCACCGCGATTAAACATGGTTACATTGCAGCCATAGCTACTGAATACGTGGCCCATCTCAGCTGCGATGAAGCCTGCTCCAATGATGGCCATTGTCTCAGGGAACTCCTCTAACCTCATGATGGAATCGGATGTGTGATATCTCGAAGCATCCAACCCTTCGATAGGGGGAACAAATGGTCGGGCGCCAGTAGCTATGAGGATCTTGTCGGCCTCTATCTCTTCGCCAGTAGAGAGCTTAAGTTTCTTGTCGGAAACGAACTCAGCGCGGGCCTCAAAAACGGTTATGTTGTCCATCGACTTTCTGTAGTCGAGGCCATCTTGCGCAATCGGGTCAATTCTTCCAAAGACTCTGTCTCTGATCGAATTCCAATCAACATTGTTGGTTGTTTGATCTACCCCAATAGATTTTGCTTCTTGAGCTTCGACTACCCTGTCGCCTGGCAGAACAAACATTTTTGAAGGGATGCAGCCTTTGTTGAGGCAAGTCCCACCAAAAACCGATTCTTCTATTAACGCTATGTTCCAATCAGCTAACTCTTCGGGGATGCTGTTACCTGAGCCACTACCAATTATGGCTAAATCAAATGTTTCCATAGGACCAGTAAATCGTTCTTTAACTTATACTCGGCGCATATTTGTGAAAAGTTTCTACAGCTTACGAAGTAGAACCTTGTCGATGGCGTGATCAGAGCGCTTCGTAAGAATTAAGTCGGCTCGTGATTTGGTGGGGAGAATATTTTCTATCAGGTTTGGATGGTTGATTGTTTTCCAAATCGACAGTGCTTTTTCTTTGGCTTCTTCAATGTTGAGATCGCTGTAGCTCTGAAAGTATGAGTCAGGGTTGGTGAAAGCAGTTTGCTGCAAGGTCAGGAACCGACTTATATACCATTCACATAAATCGGCTTCTTTGGCGTCCAAGTAGAGACTGAAATCGAAAAAGTCTGAAGCAATTGGCTCGTTTTTATCAGCCGCTCTTGCAGTCTGAAGGACGGTGAGTCCTTCTACCAAAAGTACGTCAGGCTTAGAGACCACTTGAGTTTGTTCCGGTACGATGTCGTACGTCAGGTGAGAATATACCGGAGCCTCTACTTCGGTGGCACCTGACTTCACCTGATACAAAAAGTCCACTAGAGCTTTTCTTCGGTAGCTTTCTGGGAACCCTTTCTTGGTCATCAGGTTTCGTTCTTCGAGCACGCTATTGGGGTACAAAAAACCATCAGTCGTTACTAGTTCTACCTGTGGATGCCCGGGCCAACGTGAAAGAAGCGTTTTAAGAACGCGTGCCGTTGTAGATTTACCAACCGCTACTGAGCCAGCGATTCCAATTATGTAGGGAACCTTTGCGGGAAGCTTTCCGAGGAAAGTGTCTGAAGCTCTATATAACTGTTGCGACGCAGCAACATACAAACTAAGCAGCCGAGAAAGAGGTAAATAGATGTCCTCTACTTCAACAATCGAAAGGCTTTCGTTTACGCCACTCATTTCTTCGAGTTCGTCTTCAGTGATGGTCAGCTTTGTGTTGGCTCGCAACTTGCGCCACTGGTCCAGGCTGAAGTCCATATGTGTCTTCGGGCTAGCGAAATCTGAGGTTGCCACTAGCTAGCATCTCTGCCGATTATTATCTGAATATCAGCTTCCGGGTCAAACTCAGCGGTAATCTCGCTCTGCTCCCCCTCGCCGAGTGGCACAATGTTTGTTATCCCTAGCTCTGCACCAATGTTCTGTGCTTCAGCTAGACGACCAGCTCCTTCGGTGCTGTAAAAAATTGTGCTCTGGTTAGTTGTGTCAGCATTTATGGGATTTAGGGTTACGAAGTCTCGTTGTTGTAGTCGACGCGACACTTCACCGGCTCGATCCACCAGGTTCGTCCCATTTGCGACTTGGATTACAGCCGTATCATCGCCGACTGTGGTATCCGGTACTTCTTCGAAAGTTTCTTCAGGCTCAGACAGAAAGACATCGTTGCGGACAGTGCTTGAAAGCCACCAGCCAAGAAGGGCAACGAAAACAAAACCAGCGAAAAATACGATTGAAAGAAGTACAGAGTTCTTGATTTCTCTTGGTTCGAGTCGTTCTGCCATTGCCATAGAGCTTAGTTGCCTCCGTTCGGGCTTAATACTATTTGCGTGCAACTGTAATGAAGCCGGTGTGGGCGACCATTCGATGGTCGGGCCTGACCGACAGGTCTTCTACATGCCATTCTCGGTGAAGAACTTCAGTGGTGAGAACTTGTTTGAGACCATGTTTGCGGAAAGCTTCGGTCACTTTGGAAACCTGTGTTGTAGAGGGGCTATAGGAAACAACTATCCCTCCATCTGAAAGAACTTGTGGGATATGAGGTATGACTTGCCACGGTTCCGGCAGGTCAAGGGCTACTCGGTCAACAGTTACATCTGGTAGGGCTTCATAGCTATTCCCAAGCTGTACTGAGTAACGTGAGGTCGCTTCGGCTGGAAGAAAACGTTCGACGTTGGCTTTTGCTCGGCCAGCAAAATCTTCACGTAGTTCAACACCGGTTACAGTTGCTCCTGCACGTAGCATTGCCATTGATAACGCACCTGAGCCGACTCCAGTTTCTAGAACATGACAGCTGGGGTAAATGTCGGCCATCATCAGCATCGCAGCTAAGTCTTTCGGATAGATAACTTGTGCGCCACGAGGCATGCCAATAACGAACTCAGACAATGTTGGCTTATACGCTAAGAAGCTCATGCCTTGAGAAGTTTCAAGGTTAGACCCCTCAGGGGTACCTTCTATGTCGGCGTGCTTGAGCGTCCCTTTGTGATTCTGAAACTCTCCGCCCTCGGTGAGGGTAAAGGTGTGCTTACGTCCTTTTGTGTCCGTGAGCTGGACAAGATCGCCGTATTCGAAAGTAGCCATATAAACGAGTCTACTTAGCTCGCTTGGCTTTCCTTTTTTGCTTGGACTCTTTCTTGAGGCGAGACATCTGTTCGGCATGTGTTTCGTCAAGATGGGTAATTACAAAGCGGTCGCCAGGCTTTGACTTTGAGAGGTCTACAAGCTCTTTGCCTTTGAAGACACCTTTAAAGAGTTTGCGGAGAACTAGAAAAGCGGTTGGAACCATCCATTGAGCGCTCCCAGTCAGCAGTCGCCTTCCGAAGGTTCGCAAAACGTATTTGATCACAGCAGTTACATCCGCCGGATTTCAACTACTGAACTTTTCTTCTTACCGGAGCGTCGACCTAGGAGAAAAGCAACAACCAGCACGATAACTCCAGCGATGCCAATGCCGATCGCTGCAGTTTGTTTCTTTGATTCAGCTACTGTTTCGATTTGGTCTGCTACATCACGAAAGCTTGATTCGATATCTTCGGGTGTTATTTGGCTCATGCAACTTTCCTTTTTGCTCGGGCTAGTAGTGCCATACAGATGACGATTGCGAGGACCAGGGTCGCTAGCGAAAACACATAGGGTAGCGTTCCTGACCAGTCGCCGCCGAATGCGTCGAGTGTTTGAGTATACCGAAGTACGCCGAGAGCGATGAATCCGATACCAATACCGACTAGAGCTGAGCCAGCTAGTCCTAAGCCCAAGTAGCGTCCAAGAGCCTTTAGCGGGCTGATGGTTTCTTGCTTGGCATAGTCGACCAGCATTCGCTGGATTTCTTGAGGGCTTCGCACTTGGTAGGTCTCTTGCCTTTCTTATGGCCCCAACTCTGTAATAGATGGTGCCTCAGGGAATTTACTAAATTCTAGAGCTAACTCACTAGTCAAAGAAACCAGTCGGCCACTTACTTGGGTTTCGTTAGCAATTATGGCGAATGTTATCGAAATTTCATTGTCCACAACTGACTCTGAGTACCCAGACAGGGCCGTGGCAGAGCGTAAGGTGCCAGTCTTAGCTTCAATTAGTCCATCTGAGTTACTTTGGTCGCTGAAGCGGTCTTCGAGTGAACCTCGAAGACCTGAGATAGCCAGGGAGCCCGATAGTGCTGGAGTCGCAGCGTCCAATACCGCTCTGATCAGGTCACATGATATGAGGTTTGCTTCAGATAATCCAGAGCCATCGCGAATGGTAAGTTCTGCTTCCGAAAGCCCTGCTGAGGCAATAAGATCAGTAACTACTTGAGCTCCAGCCGCTGTCGAACCAGCATTTCCGGTGGATACCGAAATTTCTTTCAACAACAGTTCGGCACCAAAGTTTGAAGAGTAGCTATTTATATAGGTAATAACATCGGAGAGTGGAGCTGATTCTACGGCGGCAAGAATATTGTTGGTGGACGAATCTCCTGTGACGACGTCGCCCGAAAACTCGACGCCCTGCTCAACAAGTTGATCAACAAGAAGTTGACCCGTGGAAACAGCAGGGTTGGTAGAGGGTGTGCGGCCCGCCAGGTTCAGCTCTGTGCCCCAAGAGTCGAATCCTTCGTTAACAGCTAAGGCTGACAAGGGCCCTGATTGGTTTTGATCTATCAATCGCTGAGCCCAAGGCCCTACTCTTTGTGAGTCGTATCTAGATTCATCTACTGTTATATCGCCGATGATCTCGGATACGCCGGCATCGGTTAGTTGCTCGATCAAGTCTTCGAACTCTGTAAAAGTTCGACCATTGATGGAGCTGAACTGGCTGATCCAATCTGCCGTTGCTAGAAATGGGTCTCCCCCACCAACAACTGTTAGATTCGTGACAACTCCGTCGGGGTCTAAGTCTCCAGTGACCTGAGTTTGATAACGGTGGTTTGAACCAAGTTGATCAAGTGCCGCCCAGGTAGTTATCAACTTCAAATTCGACGCTGGGAGTAGCGGAGTTTCAGGGTTCAGGCTTTCGAATAAGTCGAGTCCTTCAGACTGGGCGATAACACATGCACTGGTTGGGAACTGAGCGACAATAGTGTCGAAGTCTGAAGAAAGTTCTGCTGCGCCGACAGTTTTTTGAAGGGCATTAGGCACTCGTCGCGCCGACAACAACGGTGCACTCGTAGCTGCCAGAGGCTCTGTTTCACCTGCAGCTGAAGGGCCAAAGTTCTGGACCCAAGCACCAATTGCCGTTACTCCACTAATAAGAGCAAGGACGACGGCTAAAGCAAGTAGAGAAGTGGTACGCGAATTTTGACCCATCGACATGAATTTACACCATTGCGACTACTTCGATTGGTTTCTAAGGTTCTAGGGCAGCCGAGAAGAACGCTCTTAAGTGATTAAAGCGATTCTTGAGAGCAGCATCAGTTAGTGGGTCAGAACCAATTAACTGCTCTAAGAGTTCTGCGTCAGAAAAATAGGTCAACAAAGAACCGTACCCGGTAACGATTAGGTTCTCGGCGTCGTGACGGCGCAGGCGCCCTGCGTCCATTTCAGTTTCTAGAAAGGCAACTGCTCGTTGAAAGAAAGGTCTCAATATTTGGCCGATTCGTGCCCCGTTAAGTACGTTAGGGCTAATTGCTTCTCTACCGAAGATTTTTACTACTTCTGGATTGGCGCTAAAGAACTCGTAAGAGGATTTCAGCACAGCATCGACTAAGTCCCACCCTTGAAGTGAGACATCAACTGAGCTATTTACTCTCGTTCCCCAGTCGCCTAACGACTCAGCGAGTACCTCTAAATAGATATGTTCCTTGGAATTGAAATGGTGCATCAAGCTGGGCCGCTTTATGCCTACCTCGGCGGCTATGTCGTTTAACGACGTACCTACGAAACCCAGGCTTGCGAAACACGACCGTGCTTCTTTCAAAATTGATTCCCGAGTAGAAGGATTACTCACCATCACAGCCTAGATGATAAACAAGACTTACGTAGCCTAGTTAGGTAGTCTGTGGCAACGCCGCCAGAATATTTAGGAGTTTAAATGGGATCAAGTAAATCGTCCGGTCAATCAATGTCAACAGAGCTGGATCAACTTGGCATCAATGTCATTAGAGGGTTAGCTATGGACGCCCCACTAAAAGCTAATTCAGGACATCAGGGAACCGCTATGGCATTGGCGCCGCTAGCCCATGTGCTCTTCACTCGCATAATGAACTTCGATGCAGCGGCTCCCAAATGGCCGAACCGAGACCGATTCGTGCTTTCTTGTGGGCATGCTTCGATTCTTCAATACAGTTTTAACTATCTTCTTGGACAGGGTCTAGAGCTTGACGATCTAAAGTCTTTTAGGCAATTGCAATCTGCAACCCCAGGACATCCTGAGGCTCACCACACCGAATCAGTTGAAGTAACGACAGGTCCGCTAGGTCAAGGTTTTGCTAATTCAGTTGGCTTAGCTTTAGCTGAACGACTTCTGAGCGCTAAGCACGGAGCCGATGCTATTGACCATTACACCTACGTAATAGTTTCAGACGGTGATTTGTCTGAAGGCATTTCACACGAGGCAGGTTCCTTGGCCGGACACCTTGGTCTTGGAAAACTTATTGCCATTTACGATGATAACAAGATCACAATTGATGGGTCTACCGAGTTAAGCCTGTCCGATGATGCAGCTGCAAGGTTTAGAGCTTATGGCTGGGACGTTGTCGAAGTAGGTGCAGCAAGCGAAGACCTAGATCTCTTAGAATCGACAATCAGAGCGGCTCAATCGACAGACAAACCAACAA
>CAZYMB010000007.1:7494-94406 GCA_964648795.1 uncultured Acidimicrobiaceae bacterium | reverse complement strand
CAAAAGACTTGTCCACAATCATTGTGTAGTGACCCGAAAATACTGCATAATGGTCAGCCTGTGCCAAGCGACGAATCCACCAAAATAGCCTCGAGAATCACTCTTCGTCCCTGGCAGAAACAAGCTTTAGATACCTTTAACGAGAACTATGCTTCGATGCGTCAGCCCAATTTCTTGGCGGTTGCTACACCTGGGGCTGGTAAGACCACGTTTGCGTTGACTGCTGCCAGGCTGCGTCTGCCGAAGCTTATTGGAAAGCTCGTAATTGTCGTCCCTACTGCTCATCTAAAGACTCAGTGGGCTGTGGCCGCCAGAAGCTTCGGGATAGTGCTCAATACGAAATGGGCTCCAGGAGAGGCGCTACCTAATGACGTTCATGGCATCGTGACTACATATGCCCAGGTGGGGTTGTCACCGGCTGAGTTCTTTGATCTCGCCAATGGCGGCTTCGTTATCTTGGATGAGATTCACCATGCTGGTGCAGATCGAACCTGGGGAGAGGGTATACGGCATGCATTTTCTGCTGCAACTCACCGATTGTTGCTTTCCGGAACCCCATTTAGATCTGACACTAGCGAAATACCGTTTGTGCGTTATGTCGATGGCGAAGCAGAAGCCGACTTTGACTATGGTTATGGCGAAGCTCTCTATGACGGATCAGTGGTTCGTCCCGTCTACTTCCCACGCTTTGGGGGAGAGATGGAATGGACAAGCCACAATGGCACACGTCTCACAGCTTCATTCGATGATGACCTCAACTATGTGGAAGCTAACCAGCGTCTGCGGGCAGCGCTCAGTCTTGACGGTGATTGGTTAGAAGTAGTTTTGGCGGAAGCAGTGGAGCGCTTAAACAAGCTAAGAGAGAATCACAGTGACGCAGCGGGTTTAGTGATCGCCACAGATAAAGAGCACGCTCGTGGTATCGCTAAGATTATGCGCACCAGGTTCGGTATTGCAGCTGAAGTGGTGCTGTCAGATGAGGTTGGCGCAACAGAAGCTAAGTCGACGAAGAAGATTGCAGCGTTCAAAGAAAGTAAAGACCCTTGGATCATTGCTGTAAAGATGGTTTCCGAAGGAGTCGACATACCAAGGCTGCGAATTGGGGTGTATGCAACGACTACAACTACGGAGTTGTTCTTTCGTCAAGCGGTGGGCCGGTTGGTTCGTCATATTAAAGGTGGAGGCATGCAGCGGGCGTATATGCTCATTCCCGATGATGTCAGACTCCGCACTTATTGTTCTCAAATAGCTGAAGCCCGTAATCATAATCTCAACAAGAAGTCATGGGGGGATGGAGACCAGTTAGGTTTCGACGATATTGAAGGTGGAATGGGAGCCAACGACGCTGAACAAGTTTCTTTGTTCGAAGTGCATTCGGCCACAACAGATGGACAAAGCCGTCAAGAATCTTTGTGGGACGAACCAACGGCTGCGAAGGCTCAACTACAAGAAGTCGCAGACCCGAGCCTGATCGTAGATTTTACAGCGACTCCGTTATTTGGTGCGACAGCCAGTAATTCAGGTAGTGCACCAATTGATCTTAGATCTGAGCACGAACGTATGCGCAGTATTAATAGGTCGTTAGTCATCGAAATATCTAAGCTGACAGGGCAGGCCCACTCACAGATCAACAGAACGCTTAATAAGTCGTGTGGGATCACAAAGATCTCAGAAGCGTCAGTTATTCAACTTAACAGTCGTTCACGCGAAGCTGAGAAGTGGTTAGAACTAGCTGGTCGCAAACGCAAGTAGCGCTCGAAAAGAAACACTTAACCGAGTAAACGGATTTCTCGACTAAAATCAGAGGCAACTCGACTCACGGCAGCTTAATATATTAGCTACACTTATCGATACTGGAGTTACCGCAAATAGAAGGCTCAGGAGGATTAAAGTTCACGCCACCAGCCTCGACAATCCCGTTTGCCTGAAGCTCGAGGTCTACGTATCTGCCTGAATTTTTTCCATTTACCCTATAGTCGACAAGGCGGGCTTCAATCAAGTGTGATAGACGTAACTGAGCGTTAGCGCCATTCCCAGTTATTGTCGAGAAAATAGGCGTAACAAACACATCACCAGAATCTTCAAGGTCTCTAAGCGCACTGTTGTGAGACCCTGAGAATGACCCAGGGTCGCCTTCAAAACATGCGTCCGTGTTCGAACCACATGGTGCTGTTACTGGAGATGTTGAGATAGGGCCGTCGTAGCCGTTACGAATCCAATTGATGGTTTCGCTGTTTGGATTAGATCCGCCATTGAAATCAATAGCACCCCAGTTACCTGGTGAGCCACCACTACCACATGCGGCAACAGATTCAGAAAAGAAAACTCTGACAGTTGTTGTGGTGGTGGGGTTAGCCAGCCATGCAGCAATGTCAGGGTTAGCTGAGCAGGTTCCAAACGGGCGGACGCCCGAGGTTTGTGATTGTTCCCATTGGACCGTGGTCACAGATTCAGCTGTTGGATTTGAGAATCCAAGCACTCCCATAAAATTTAGCTGAACTTGACTTTGAACTGTCACAGTAATTTTGCCACTCGGGTCTAGGTCGCAGTTAATGCTCGTAAGTTCGTCGTGGTTTAGATTTGCGAAAGCTTCGGCTTCATCACAGCCGTTACCTAATGCAATAAATTCTTCAGCTCCAGCTAGTGCTGCAGCATCAGAAACAGTAGAAAGTTCTCGTTCTTCAGACCACCAGAACCCGCCGTCTATCGCTAGCCCGGCAACAGCCACAAGCATAAAGACAGTCAGTGCGAATATTACGACTGTTACACCTTGCTCACCTTTTTCGTTAATTTGTCTCAAACGAGACTCACAGAATTTTTCTATCCTTCGCATCTAAATACACCTTCCCCAGCTATATCAATAGTTGTTCCTGCAAAGAATGGGATGTCGAGGATATGGTTACTGGTGACACTTACAGTTACTTGATCTCCTTCTCGACCATCGCATGGTTGAAAGGCTACGTTACCGTTCGTAGGGGTAACCTCGATCGTGACACTGCTTGCGGGCACACCGTTCAAGGCACTTCCTACAGCAGATTCTATTTCAGAAAGGTCGGTATCGGGAATGGAGGCAGCACGGGCGCCTTCGCGGGCAGCTGCATGCAAGCCTTGCTGTTGATTTATGATAAGCCCGAACTGAACGATTCCGACAACGAGAAGAATGAGTATTGGAGCAACGAATGCAAACTCAAGAAGGACAGCACCACGTTCGTTATATTCTCGTTTTTTTTTGAAGAGCTTCAGGAGCTCGGGCGATTTCCCCATTCCATATATATCGCCCTATTTTTTGGAAAACTATATGAGCCGAACGACCTAAGTATCTACAGTTATGCTTACTTGGGCCAACTAGCCGACTGTAAACGCAAGTAGCACTTGAACGCTTTCCAGGTTTAGCTCTTCATCCTCAGTGCTGCCTCTGTGTCTATTTCAATAGGAACAAATAGCTTCTCCAGGGACTTATGAACTTGCACCCCTGGTGAATTTAGATCAATCATCAATCGAGCTGGCTCAGGATACATGCTGTTGTCGATGACTCTTGCTTGCACGAGGCTTTCGACGTCAGCTACTAGCTTGCTAATAGAGCTAGCTAGTTTGGTTTCTAGATCAACAAGTGTTTTAACTAGAGTGCTGTTAACCCCAAGATACGCTAGTAAAGGGTTATCATTCGAAGATTCAAACCTATCTAAATAGTTAGAGACCTCTTCTAGCAAAGACTGTTGTAGCCGGTAGTCAAGAGTCAGAGGAGTTGCGCTGAACGCTAAGAGCGCAGATTTAAGTTTTATGAGCTTGTCCCAGATTGGAGTTACTAGTTCTCCAGCGATACCACCTTGAATAAAGCTGATGACCGAGGTCTCGGACTTGCAAGTGACAACCCTCTTGCCAGTAGCTTCTCGCCGCACATCGTTGAGTTCTTTAATCTCAATGTCTGTGTCTGTTAAATGAAATACTGCTTCTGTCATAAGTGTCCCTCTTAAAATGCCGTCTACAGCAAGTATAAAACAGAGCCACTACCCAAAACCAATAGGCCATTTGTGCTGATTTTGTCTGGAATGGCCTTGAAATAGCGGTTCTGAGCCCGTCGATACTGGTGGTAGGTGAGCCCTAGTTGCCTCCGAAATAGGCTGATTTACGGCAATAGTTGATCAGCCGGGGCGAAACTGTCAGTCAGAATCACGGCTGAATCGCCAACGAAAGTAGTCAGTTCTTCTTGAGTGAGCTGCCGTCCATCATTGCCAGCTATTTCAAACGGGCGAATAGGTTGCTGTGAACCAACTACAATCTGATTCACGCCTAGTTCACCGATAGGAGTTGTTGGCTGAATCAAGCTCAGCTCAGTGAAGGTTTCACCCAGCGTCGCTAGTTGGGATCTTACAAAGCGGTTTTCATTTCCATCGATTATGTTTGCCATGTACACGCCGTCCGCTTTGAGTAGTCGGTCTATTTCATCGCCGACTTCTTGAGTCGCTAAGTGCCAGGGGACAGAGTTGCCAGAGTATGCGTCGCCAACAATCAAATCGAAAGAGTCATCTTCTAAATCATCCAAATTAATTCTGGCATCTCCGATTCGAATATCGAATGGATGGTTTTCCGGCAGGCCTAGTTCGGCTTGGACAATCTCGACTAGGTCGGCATCAAGTTCTAGAACTGTGTGGGTTGAGCCTGGGCGCACAGCGTCAATAAAGCGGGGAAGCGTGAAGCCTCCGCCGCCTATGTGAAGTACATTGATTGGCCCATCTGGGAGTGTTTCTGCAACGTCGGCGAAGAGTCTCATGTATCTGAATTCAAGGTGTGTTGGGTCGTTGAGGTCTACGTGAGCGTGGCGCAGCTGGTCAAGTATTAACGTTCGACCTCCTGGGCGAGCTTGCGCATCATCAATGCTGATTTGGACGCAGTAGTTAGCTGTTGTGAACTCGCAGGGCGTGCCAATAAATAGTCCTAGCAATGCGGCAACCGACACTGCAGCAATGTCGGTTGCTTGAGGTCTTTGCTTATTGAACACGAAGAGCGCCACTCCAGCTGCGACAAGGAGCCCACCGATGATAAGGATCAATACCGGGACAGGAAGGAGGGCAATCAAGATGAAACCTGTTCCAAAAGTTCCTACTAGCGCTCCAAAAGTAGAAGCGGCTGAGAGTTTGCCAACCACAGCGCCCGAACTTTTAAGGTCATTGAGTTCTAGCTTCGCTACCATTGGTCCAACACCAGACAGAACTGCAGTTGGAAGCACGAAGGCGGCGGCAGACAAAATAACAATAGCTATTGGCCCACTTCCAACGACCGGGCCTAGCCAAGATGTAATTGGTACTGAAAGCCACGTTAAGCCGCCGCCCCAAAATAGCGCTTGGGCTATGAGCTTTTGTGGGTCGAATCGGTCTGCTAGCCAACCGCCAACGGCTGCTCCAAGAGCAATGCCGGCAAGAATTGTTCCGATAATGCCTGTGAAAGTGTCAAGCGAAACGCCAACAAAAGGGGCAAGTAGTCGCCCAGCCAAAATTTCAACAACTAGAACTAGGCCCGAGGTAGCTGCAGTAAGAAATACAGCCAGCTGAGTCGAGATTCGACCCTTAGTTTGGCCAGCTATTTCCTCTGCGGAACTACTCATTTACACAGTCTGCCTTGTGAGGACCAAATAGCCAAGGTCGTAGCTGTTTAGTCTAAGAATTGAGCAAATCTTGTCCCAGAAAGAGCACTCGCCACCTCATCGAAGTTCTGAATTAGGTCGCTGAGTTCGCCAGTGTTCAGCTTCGAGTCACCGGATACAACTTCAATTGGGTCGACTCCTAAGAAGGAGTAAACATCTTCTAACTGGGTCTTCGTCTGGTTTGGATCAAACAGTTTTTCATAAGTCAGAGTCAGGACGGGGTTGTTTATCTTGAGGAGCTGGGATTGAATCTGCAGTTCTGACTCGAATAGTTCTAGCTTGTCGAACATGTCGTTAATGTCGAGTCGCAAAGTCTCTTTTTGAGCGTCCGTAGTACTATCTGCTCGAACTTGGTCTGTCTTAGTAAGAAATTCGTTTGAAATGTAACGCCTGAAAATGTTCTCGCGCTGCAGGGAGATGACATGAATGTCGGTCCTTGGCTCAAGATAGTTCATTAACTCGAATCGCTCGAAGTTGGTGGCGAACTCTTTAAACCCGACCTGGGTAACGTTGGAGTGGCGATGCCAATTAACAGGGCGCCTCTTTTTGATGTGACTGATAGCGGAAGCTGCTTGGCCGCCGTAGAAAACTGGCCGGCTTGAAACCACGCGGTCTAGATACTTGCTCCATGACTCGGTCGGCCTCGTAAGAGCCTTCAGCTTGGCTAGCTTGTTATAGGATCCGAGCACTTCACCGTAATTGACCACATTCGGGTGTTGATTTAAGGCTCCGGCCAACCAGTTACTGCCGCTTCTTCCTAGAGTAAGAATAATGTGACGGCGCACGAGTATTAGCGAGTCTTTCTATTGGCGGGAGATTGAATCTAGCTAATTCTACTAAATGCCGTCTGCTACACCCAGCAGTCTGCCTCTTTTTATCGATGAAATTCCTCGCACTAGTGATAGCCCAGCGATTAGCCAAGCGACTAGGCCAACGATTAGGCTTGTACTAGTTCCACCAAAGAGAGCGCCAGTTGATTGGCTGTAAGCAATACCTATTAGCGGCAAAGTAACTAGCCCGGAAGCTTGTTGTGCAGCAGCCGTTGACTGGACCTTGGCTGAGAGTCGCAGTATTAGTGACAGTGTCAGAGCCAAGAACGGTGGCACTACCCAAAGCATCAGGATCCACCACTCAAATGTCGGGAAGAACCATCGTCCCACTTGTGGTCCAGCAATGATGTTGACAATTAGTGAGTAAATGGTGAACCCGACAAGGGTTGTC
This sequence comes from uncultured Acidimicrobiaceae bacterium, assembly GCA_964648795.1. Taxonomy (GTDB): domain Bacteria; phylum Actinomycetota; class Acidimicrobiia; order Acidimicrobiales; family SZUA-35; genus JAHDDW01. The sequence continues at coordinate 87,544 of CAZYMB010000007.1, read as the reverse complement.
AGATAGCCAGGCACGATAGAGGCAACGAGTTTACCGAGGTAGATTTCACGTGTGCCTGCAGGCGAGTGAGCTAGAAATTCGCCCGTGCCACGTTCTCGTTCGCCGACGATTGTTGTTGCACCAACTGCAGTCGAAATAGTTAGTGGAACCACAATTGCCATAGGTGCAAACAAGAACACTGCGAGGGCAAAACTTGCTCGACCGGCTTCTGACTCGCCTTGGATTTTATCCTTAGCAATTTCAGGTAAGGCATCAATGGCGCCAGAGATCTGGGCGATGGTTTCGTTCTCGCCAATGGTTGATAGCGCAAGGAGGAGAATGGTCGGTGCGACCACGAAAAATATAGAACCCAAAATAACCATGGGTAGCCAGAAGTCCCTAGCATTTGCCAGCTGCTTTAAATCTGTTTGTGCGATTGTTTTGACAGCTGACCAGTTCATTGGCTACCAGCCAATTCTGTTGCTTCATTCGATATTGCTGACCCTCTTTGAACGCCATCTTTTTGGCGCTTTCGTGCTTCGAAGTAAAGGTCTTCTAAAGATGGCACGATTGGAGTTACCGACTTAATTTGTACACCAAGCTTCACAAGATGCTCTATGACACTAGGAGTCACTTCGTGGTCAACCAGAGTCAAAGTTAGCTTGGTCCCAGTTTTAACAGCCCCAACAACGCCTGGAGCGTCGACAACTTTAGAGGTGTCAGCCGCATTGCCAACAGTTACCTCTATCTTATGGTCTGGCCAATAGTCGTTTGAGATCTCATCTGGGTTGCCACTTAGAAGACTTCTGCCGGCTTCTAGCATCACGATTTCGTCAGCGAGGCCCTCAGCTTCGACTAGATGGTGGGTACACATGAGAATGCTAGTTCCAAGGTTGGTCATCTCTCGGATTAGATTCAATACTTCTCGTGCGGATTCAGGATCAAGGCCAGACGTTGGTTCGTCAAACAAAAGGAACTCTGGCTGATGCAAAATCGAACGAGCAAGAGCTAGGCGAGTTTTCATACCTGTGGAGTAGCCGCCAACCATTTGATCTAAAGCGTGATCAATTCCGAAACGTTGAGCAGCTTCGGTCAAGGTTTGCTTCCAGTCTGGATTGGTCTTGTTGTTTACACCGTAAAGCTTGGCCGAGTAAACCAGGTTGTCCCAGCCGGTAAGTCGTTCATACAGAGCTGGATTTGCAGATACAACGCCGCAACGTATGCGGACTTGCTCGCCGTGCTCAGCCGGGTTGAGCCCAAAAACAGAAATATTGCCACTATCAGGAGCGAACGCTCCGGTGATCATTCTTATGGCAGTAGTCTTACCGGCGCCATTGGGCCCGAGTAGAACTGTGATACGGCCAGGATGAATAGTCATGTCTAAGTCTTCAACAGCTTTATGATCGCCAAACGACTTACTGGCACCCGAAACGTTTACCACAGGCTGTTGAGCATCATCCACACCAATGGAATCGGCAGTTTATGGTCTTTGCTTGAGCTGTTTCGGACAGTAGCTCCGCAAAGAACTGAAGAAATCTTGGCAAACCGAAAAAGGTAACAATAAGAGTGCCAGATAGCGGATAAATGTTTCTGGTCGCTCTATTTGCCGGTATTGTGTGAGCCGTGTCTAGCCCAAAGTATGTTCCTCAAAAAGGGGCAAGTGTAGATGCTGTTTATGTCTCGCCACCTAAACGACCTGGTTCGTGGAACGCTAGTCGTCCTGGGGAAGTTAAAGGCGAGCCCACAGCAGTCGGGGCGTTAGGTTCTGTCGGCCCAGATCAGGGTTATGCATACAAGCTGGTTGACCACTTTAGAGATCGACTTCATACAGGCAGCGTTGACCCCAAAGACGCTATTGCTGGTTGTGTAGCGGTCGCTATGAAGCGCGCAGCCTTGTTTGGCAGGGCACCTGTCTCACATGACTTGGAAGTTGCCTTTCGTTGTTTCGGGTTTTTAACATCTTCTGCTTCTGAAGAATTAGTAGAAATGCGTGAGCCTCAATTTGCCGAGGTTGCTAATCACCATCACTACACAAACCTGCGAGAATTAGTCGATTCAGTTTCCAACGATTTCCTTCGAAAGAGCCATGACAGAATAGAATCTGACTGTTCTCAGGACTGGAAAGCACCATTTGCCACTAGAAATAACTAGATTAGTACGGTGACAGTTCGAGTAAGATTTTCCCCAGCGCCCACCGGCTACCTACATGTAGGTTCAGCCAGATCGGCTTTGTTTAACTGGCTCTATGCCAAACACGCCGATGGAACAATGATTCTTCGAATTGAAGACACCGATGTTGATCGCTCAACCCCAGAATTGATTGAATCAATACACTCAAGCCTAACTTGGCTCGGAATTACCTGGGACGAAGAGTATCGACAGTCAGATCGTTTCGACCAGTACCTGGAAGCGGTAGAAAAATTAAAGGCAGCAGGACTTGCCTACTACTGCGATTGCTCTCAAGAAGATGTCAAAAAGCGAGCCGAAGAAAGAGGCGGTAAACCGGGCTACGACGGATTCTGTCGTGATCGAGATGTTCAACCAGGTGAGGGGGTAGCTGTTAGATTCCGAACTCCAGACGAAGGTGTTACAGGCTGGGATGACCTAATTAGAGGTCGCGTTGAGTTTGAAAACAACAATCTTGAAGACTTCGTGATCGTGCGTTCTAACGGCGTGCCAATGTTCTTAGTGGCTAATGCCTATGACGACCTAGACATGAACATAACCCATGTAATCCGTGGCGAAGACCTAGTCAACACTGTTCCAAAAGTATTGTTGCTTCGTGAAGCTATGGGGGCAGAGTCACACCCTGTCTATGCTCACTTGCCGCTGATTGTTAATGAGAAGCGCCAGAAGTTGTCAAAGAGACGAGACGACGTCTCAGTCGATGACTACAAAGACCGCGGCTACCTGCCAGAAGCAATGGCGAACTACTTGGCAACTCTTGGCTGGGGTCCCTCTGATGAGGTAGAGGTTAGACCTATGTCAGAGATCATCGACTTATTCGAGGTGGAAGACGTTGTAAAGTCACCGGCGTTCTTTGACGTCAAAAAACTCGAACACTTCAACTCAGAATACATTCACGCAATGGCCCCAGAAGATTTTGCAGCAGCAGCTTCTGTTCATGTTGATGACCGAGACAAAGAAGTATTTGCCGAGCTAGCTCCACTTGTTCAAGAAAGAGTTAAGTTCACGCACGAAGCCCCAGCTCTAGTGAGTTGGATCAAAGGCGACATGGCTGAGCCAACCGAAAAGGACTGGCGCAAAGTTATGGGTAAGGATGGCGTCAAGGCAGTGTTAGAAACCGTTCTCGCTCGAGTCGATGAAACTGAATGGACACCAGCGGGGATCGAAAAACTTGTGTTTGGTGTCGGCGAAGAGCTTGAGACTAAGACTCAGCTTCCAGTGAGACTGGCTGTCACAGGTGCTCGCTTCGGGCTTCCTCTTTTCGAGCCAATGGCTCTAATGGACAAAGAAGTGGTCAAAAAGCGTCTAGAAGCTGCACTTTCACAACTTCCACAAGGCTAACTGGCTCAAAACACTAGCAAGTTGTCATATATACGGAATAACATTGTGTGTAGAGCGTTGACCATATAGAGGGACCATGGCAATAAACAGGCGAATTCTCAAACTATCGATCCTCGGGTTCTTCGCGCTTGGGCTAACCTATTTCGCTTTCAATTTTTTCTCGGTATGGAATGGCTCACGGAACACCTTCGAAGGCGATGCTGAGGCGGCTGTGATCCTTGGGGCAGCTCAATACAATGGTGAGCCCTCACCGGTATTGGCATCGAGGTTGGCTACAGGCGGCGACTTGTGGCTAGAAGAAAGAGTCGGAATTGTGGTCGTCACCGGCGGCGGTGCAGAAGGAGACATAACCACTGAAGCAAAAACTGGGTTTGATTTTCTATCAGCTGGGAGATGGACGATACCAGGTGACCAGCTCCTTCTAGAGGTCGAAGGGACATCAACGTTTCAGTCTTTGTCGAGCGCCGCTTTTGTCCTCGGTCAACGAGAGTTGGATGAAATTATTGTGGTGACCGATCCATTCCACGGCAAGCGTTCGGAACTGGTCGCTGAAGAGCTAGGACTTAATGCGGAGATTGTCGTTACCGAAAATGGAGATGCCTCGATAAGAAGTCTGTTTCGGGAATCTCTACTGGTCTCTGTAGGCAGAATTGTCAGCTTTAGACGTCTAGACAATCAACTAAATCCGCCCGAATCTAGTTGAAGTCGAGCTGATCGCCGGTTGTAAACACGCTATCGGTGTCAAAAGAACTCTCAGCTCGCTAGCCTCTAGCGGAGGCACTTTTTGTGCACAGTCGGAGGTGGTGTAATTGGCAACACATCTGGTTCTGGTCCAGACATTGAGGGTTCGAGTCCTTCCCTCCGAGCTAACCAATTAAATAGTAGGGAGACCACGTGACCGCAACCGATAACTCGAGTGCCAAGAAGAAGATCATCCCCAAGGTTGATCGCGACGAAGTCTTTCTTGAGCTGACGAAGAGCATCTGTCCGGTTTGCAAAAAAGTTCTCGACGCCGAAATTAATGCTCGCGACAACAAGATCTTCCTTCGCAAACGTTGTGACGAACATGGACCCTTTGAAGCTCTACTTTATGGTGACGCTCAAATGTATATGGACTCGCAGCGTTACAACAAGCCAGGAACAATACCTGCGGAGTTTCAAACTGAAGTCGTCGACGGCTGCCCGCTCGATTGTGGACTATGTCCTGATCATAAGCAACACGCTTGCGTTGGTCTGATAGAAGTAAACACCGACTGCAACTTGGATTGTCCAATCTGTTTCGCAGACTCAGGTCACCAACCAGACGGTTTCTCACTAACACACGATCAGGTTGCTACTGGCATCAAGACCTTCGTTGATTCTGAGGGTGGCGAAGCTGAGATGATTATGTTCTCCGGTGGCGAGCCATCAATTCATCCGCATATTATCGACTTCATCGACATGGCACTCGAAGCCAACATCAAACACGTTATTTTGAACACCAACGGCATCAAGCTCGCCAAGAACTTGCCTTTCTGCAAGCAACTTGCTGCCCGTGATGTTGGAATCTACTTACAGTTTGATGGCTTCGAAGAAAAAACTCACATGGAGATCCGTGGCAGAGACCTTCGAAAGCTTAAAGAAGAAGCGTTAGACAATTGTGCCGAGGTCGGTCTGAAGGTCATGCTTACTGCCGCTATTGAGAAGGGCTTGAACGACCATGAGATGGGTGCCATCGTTAAACACGGTGTAGAACACGCCGCCGTCGTCGGCGCAATGTTTCAGCCTGTAACCCACGCCGGTCGTATGCTCGAGTTTGATCCGACAGACCGCATGACAAATACAGATGTTATTCACGGAATGGTAGATCAAATTCCAGAATGGTTTACTAGTGAAGATTTCTTCCCGGTTCCATGTTGTGCGCCAACTTGTCGCAGTATCTCGTATTGTCTGACGGATAAAGACGAAGAGACAGGTGAGAGTAACTTGTTGCCTTTGTCTCGTTTGTTTAATCCTTCTGATCATTTGGATTACTTGAGTAACCAGGTCTACCCAGACTCAGAACTGCGTTCATCGCTTGAAAAACTATTCTCAGCGTCAGCCTCACCATCACACGCAACAACCGTCGCCGAAATCGAGTGTGTATCTTGCGGTATCGACATGAGTGAGATTAAAGCTAAAGAAGAGAGTGAGACAGGAGAGTCAAAACTGACTGACAAACTCTTCATGCTCGTGATCCAAGACTTCCAAGATCCGTACACATTAAATGTAAAGACTCTGATGAAATGCTGTGTGGAGCAGATCACTCCAGATGGTCGACTAATTCCGTTCTGTGCTTACAACTCGGTTGGTTATCGAGAAGAAGTTAGAGAGCAACTTTCAGGGGCGCAGCTTCACGACTATGTGCCGAACTCAGCCGAGTTGGCCGACCAGCTTGTATCGACCGAGTACGGTTCGCTCGCTCATAAAGACGATCCTGCCGCCCAAGGGACTGTAAACGTGCACATAAATAAGCGACACAAACCAAAAGATGGCACCAACCGAGGCAAAGCACTTAGATCTTCTGAGGAAAGCTAATGTCGCAGGCGCAAACACCTGAAGAGCTTAAGTCTTGCTGTGCTGTGAGTTATGAATCAGACTTGGCTAAAGCACTACTTGGTGAAAGCTATCATCCCGGAGGCTTAGACCTATCTCGCTCGATGGCGAAATCTGCAGGCATCAAAAAAGGTGACAAGGTTCTTGATATCGCCTGCGGAATTGGGACAACATCAATAATGTTGGCCAATGAGTTTGGTGCATCAGTGACTGGTATTGACTATGGTCATGAGAACATTGCAACTGCCAAGGCTCGTGCATCAGAGTTGCACCTAGATGCAGAGTTCGTCCAAGGTGACGCTGAGAAGTTACCGGTAGAAGATGCAAGTGCAGACTTTGTGTTCTGCGAATGCGCTTACTGTACGTTTCCTTCAAAGGCTGCGGCCGCATCAGAATTCGCTAGGACCTTGGCCCCGAATGGAACGCTTTGTTTGTCCGACGTCGTAATGGATCATGACAAAGCCCCCGAATCGCTACGCTCATTTGCGGCTTGGGTTTCATGTCTCGCTGATGCCCGCACAACAGATGAGTATCAAGCCCATCTTGAAGCAGTAAATCTAGAGGTTGTCTCAATGAAACGTCATGATGATGCAATGCTTACAATGATTGATGACATCGCCAATCGGCTGCAAGCAATGAAGATGCTTGGCAATTTGGGTAGCGACTTTGACTATGAAAATGCCCGGGAGCTAATTGATGATTCCAAAGCAGCAGTCAAAAATGGTCATGCAGGATATGTTTCGTTACTAGTGAAGCCTATTTAGCTGGCTTTTTCAGTGTTTTTGTGTCAAAATAGAAGTTAGAAAGTCTCTGTTTGTATGTTAATTCGCCGATGGAGGGGGTGGGATGATTACCAAGAATCAAGCAACGATTGCAGCAGGTATAGCACTACTTATAGCTTTGGCTGCTTTAGTAGTTTTTGCTACCACTGGTGGGGATGATGTTGCGCTCGTAGAACCCGAGGTTACCGTTGACCGAAACGGCGGCCAAGAAATCCCAGATGTGCAAGCCGGAGTCGGCTCAGGCGGCGGAACAGCGACAACACTTTCTTCAAATGGTCTAGCACTGCAAACAAATGGGGTCGACTCCACCACCGATGACCTTGACGATAACTCAGGTCCCGCAGTAATCGATGGGTTTCCAACAACCGAACCAGAATTAGCATCTTTTCTAAGAAGTGCTGCTTCGTCGTTCCAGTTGTTGGCTTTTCAAGGAAGCCAAGGTGGCGGTGGTCAGGGCGACCCTTCGTCAACTCCGAGTCGCTTTATTGATCTCAGGAGTGCCGAAGCTATTGCCAATGCCCAAAGACCATCATCGTCACTACAGATTTCAGAGATTGTGACTGGGAATGGCCCCCAGGCAGCTAATCCGAACGACTACGACAGAGGACGAAACGGCGTGTTCCATGTTGCTTGCACAGTTTCGCATTTCGCCTACGATGACCCAATTGCAATTCCTGGTCAACCAGGTCGAGCCCACCTTCACATGTTCTTTGGAAACACCCAGGCAAATGCTTTCTCGACTACCGACAGCATCTTAAATAGCGGCAACAGTAGTTGTCAGCACGAAGAACTAAACCGCACTGCTTATTGGGTTCCAGCTTTATTAGACGGTGATGACCACGCTCTAGTTCCGGACTACATTCAGGTTTATTACGAAAGTCTTGCGGACAAGACAAATCTCGAACGGTTCCCTGAAGGTTTGCAATTTATTAGTGGAAACGCTTTTGCAACAGCCCCACAGGACCAGATCAATTTCCGCGGAGCTAGCTTCTTCTGTGGTTGGTACAGCAACGCCTCAAATGATGGTTCTTTCCCAGGTTCTGCAGCTAACCATGGACAAACGATCCCAGATTGTGACCCAAATAGGTTCTCACACATGCAGGTAAACCTCGCTACTCCATACTGTTGGAACGGTGAACTGGAATGGTCCAGTTCTAACCCGAACGTTATATATCCAGAACAAGACAGAGGCCCATGTCCGGCCAGCCACTCAACACAGTTGCCACACCTTTACTACCGTATGACGTTTGATCTAACCGAAAGCCCAACAAGGTCGAGCACTTGGTACTTAAGCTCCGACATTGATCGAGATACAGGAGAGCGTCGAGGCCCTGCAGGCTCATCGCTACATGCTGACTGGTGGAATGGTTGGAATGATCCACTACTCGAGTCCATCTTCAATAACTGCATTAACAGAGAGAACCGCTGGTGTGGTCCAGTTCATCTTGGTGATGGGCGACTTACAGATCATGTTGGTAAAGCTCAAGGTGTTGATGACGCAAGAATTTCACCAGAAGACATCTTGACCACCTGTCCTTTACGTGACAGTTACGATGGCAACCCACGCAATATTGCATACTGCGCCAATTAGCTAGTTAGTTTCGGTTTCTAGTGCGTTGGATTACTCTTCGAGTTCTGAGTCAGCTTCAGGCTCGTCAGCTGCAACGCCGATTATAGAAAGTACCAGTGAGGCGATTAGTGCATGTCCTGCATCATTGGGATGTAAGCCATCGTCTAGTAGCTCGACCTCTTCTAGGCCTTGAATGAAATATGGAAATAGGGGGATATGAACGACCTCTTGTTCTTCGGCAACTTTGGCAATAGTTGTTTCCATATTTGCTAGGTCGGCATTCAGGTAAGAACCGTTGAGCCACTCAAGTGGAGCGGTTCTTTCCTCGTCACAGGCTGGAACTCCAAGCAGAATAATTCCGTCGGTAACGTCTTTCATCCTTTCAACCATTGTGGTTAGATTCTTCTTGGATTTATTCTCGGTAACGCTAAGTTCGGTAGGTCGGCGAGCACAGTCGTCGGTTCCAATAGCGATAATGACAAAGATCTCTTCGTCTTGCCATTCTCTTGACGCTGTTTCTGACTCGATGCGCAGAAGTAGGTCTTCTGTAGTGTTTCCATCGACGCCAAGGTTATAAACGGTTGGATAATCAAGGTCAGGATTTTTGATCGACTCTTGACCAAAGTGCGTATTAATTCGGGCTACCCAACCACCTTGAGAATCAGAATAGCCGTGGGCAATGCTGTCGCCAAATACGCAAAGAATCATGTGAGCTACTCTAGCCGAATGGTCAGATGTCTGGCTGAGGCCAATTCTTTTTCTAAGATCTTGAAATGGGCAGTGATTGAACTAATGTCGTATCTATGAAGCAGACCCCTAAAGCAACTCTTATCGATTCAGTTGTTCTAGGTATTGTGGTGCTGACATAGCGCATACCTGGTGATTAGAAACCATGTATGCGCAACGGTCCTCCTAACAGGGGGCTTTTTTGTTTTTGTCACCAGCGTTCATCGATCTAGCTAAGGAAGCTAATGGGAATAGAAGAAAAATTTAAGCCAGCGGGAGAAAATCAGATCAATGGTGCTCAAGCTGTCCTAAAGTCTCTCGAGTCCGAGGGCGTTGACGTAGTCTTTGGTTACCCAGGCGGCGCAATACTTCCGGTCTATGATCCGATTATTGATACAAACATCCGACACGTGCTTGTACGTCACGAACAGGGCGCAGGACACATGGCAGAAGGCTACGCTCATGCAACTGGTAAACCTGGGGTCTGCATTGTTACGAGCGGTCCGGCAGCCACCAACGTCGTGACCCCTTTGGCTGATGCCTATCTTGATTCGGTTCCAATGGTTTGTATCACTGGACAGGTTGCTTTGCCAAACATCGGAACCGATGCCTTTCAAGAGTGCGATACGACGGGAATCACTAGATCCATTACTAAACACAATTATCTTGTGACCAAGGCCGAAGATATTCCTCAAACTATCGCCGAAGCCTTTCATCTAGCTACAACAGGGCGTCCAGGGCCAGTATTAGTAGATATTCCAAAGAACATAATGGCGCACAACAACCCGGACTCTTACTTCGAGTGGTACTACCCAGAGTCTGTAACACTTCCAGGGTACAACCCGATGCTAGATCCAGCGGACGAGTCAATTGCCGAAGCCATAGAACTAATCGCCGCAGCTGAGAGACCTGTGCTCTACGTTGGTGGCGGGGTACTCAAAGCTAGGGGAGCGGAAGTCCTGGCCGAGTTGGCTGAGATGTGTGATATCCCAGTAGTGACGACTCTAATGGCTAGAGGCGCTTTCCCGGACTCTCACGAGCTCAACTTGGGCATGCCAGGGATGCACGGAAACTATACGGCAACAACAGCGATACAAAAGTCTGACCTGCTAATAGCAATGGGTTCTCGCTTCGATGATCGAGTAACTGGCAAGGTTGGGAAATTTGCAGCTGGTGCCAAGGTAATACATGTCGATGTAGACCCGGCAGAGCACGGCAAGATTCGCAACCCTGACGTATCAGTCGTCGGTGATGCCCGCATAGCTATGGAGAAGATGGTTGCAGGGCTTCGTGAAATAACCTGTGCCTCTCATGTTGATTGGCGAGATACGATTAGAAAGTGGCAAGCCGACTATCCACTAGTCTACGAACAATCAGCTGACGGAGAATTCCTAAAGCCTCAATATGTGATCGAGCGACTCCGAGATCTAAGCCCAAGCGACACAATTGTTACCGCTGGCGTTGGACAGCACCAGATGTGGGCATCCCAGTATTGGGAGTTCGATCATCCTTACACTTGGATCAACTCCGGTGGCCTGGGCACAATGGGATTTGGAATCCCAGCCGCTATCGGCGCTAAAGCAGGCATGCCGGAGCGAACTGTTTGGGCTATCGATGGTGACGGCTGCTTCCAGATGACAGCCCAAGAGCTGATCACCGCAACTGCTGAGAAGATCCCAATTAAGGTAGCTCTAATTAACAATGCCTATCTAGGGATGGTGCGTCAGTGGCAAGAGCTGTTCTACGAAGAGCGTTTCTCAGAAGTCGAATTTGGCTACGACATGCCTGACTATGTGAAATGGTCAGAATCAATGGGGTGTGCAGCATTTAGGGTGTCCGAAATATCAGACGTCGATGATGTTATTAAGCAAGCGAACGCCATTAACGATCGCCCCGTAGTTATAGATTTCCGTTGTCAAAGTAGCGAGAAGGTTTATCCGATGGTTGCTGCCGGTGGCAGTAACGACGATGTGATCCTTCATCCAACTCAAGAACGGGAAGGGTAGAGCATATGGAAACAAACATAAACCGGTCACTGCAGACGCTGGGAGTTCTAGTAGAGAATAAGTCCGGTGTTCTAGCTCGGGTGGCAGACCTTTTTGCTAGGCGAGGCTTTAATATTCACAGTCTCGCAGTTGCCCCAACAACAGACCCTGCGTTTAGTCGAATCAATATTTGTGTCAACGTAGAATCAGCACCTCTCGAACAGGTGGTTAAACAACTCTTCAAATTGGTAAATGTCGTCGAGATCACTGAATTGGTCCTGGAAAATGCTGTGGAGCGTGAGCTTTATGTGGCCAAGCTCGATCTGGGGTCGTCGGAAACTCCAGATGCGCTCATAGAGATGATTAAGGCAGCTAGCGGTACTGTGCTGAAAGAATTAGACAATCAGATCACAATTAGTGTCGAGTCGAACCCGAGCCTAATAGACGCTTTCGAAGAAAAGCTTAACTCGGACTATGACGTGATCTCAGCCGCTAGGTCAGGCAGAATAGGGGTCTCAAAAATGGGCCAAAAGGTTCCAATACATCGAATCTCGCATTAAGTAACAACCCCACTCAGTCGATACGAAACTAGGAGAACAACATGGTAAATATCTACTACGAAAAAGACGTTGATAAGTCACTTATTAAGAATCGCAAGGTCGCAGTACTTGGTTACGGCTCGCAGGGTCATGCCCATGCTCTTAACTTGCTTGAATCTGGGATCGACGTACGTGTCGGTCTACGAGAAGGTTCATCATCAGCTGCTAAGGCACAGGACGCTGGCCTAAAAGTAAAGGGACTGTCAGAAGCGTGTGCAGAAGCTGACCTAATTATGATGTTAATCCCCGATACTGAAATTGCAGAGAACTACGAGAACCATGTTGCTCAGAATCTAAACGATGGTGATGCACTTTTCTTTGCTCACGGGTTCAACATTCGTTTTGACCTAGTCAAGCCACCCGAAGGCGTAGATGTCTGCATGGTTGCACCAAAGGGTCCTGGTCACCTCGTTAGAAGAACCTATCTTGCTGGCGCAGGTGTGCCTTCTCTAATCGCAGTAGAACAAGATTCAACTGGATCAGCTAAAGAACTAGCGCTTTCATACGCAGACGCAATCGGCGGAGCTCGTGCAGGAGTTATCGAAACCACTTTCACAGAAGAAACTGAAACCGACCTATTCGGCGAACAAGCAGTCCTATGTGGAGGAACCTCAGCACTTGTTCAAGCAGGATTCGAGACACTAGTAGAAGCTGGCTATCAGCCAGAAGTCGCGTATTTTGAATGCCTTCACGAGCTGAAACTAATTGTCGACCTAATGTACGAAGAAGGCATTAGTGGAATGCGCTACTCAGTTTCAGACACTGCAGAATATGGCGACCTGACAAGAGGCCCACGAGTCGTGGACGCAAGAACCAAGACAGAGATGAAAGCAATTTTGGATGAAATCCAGTCTGGGAAGTTTGCTGAAGAATGGGTAGAAGAATCAAGGTCTGGTCGAGACAATTTTCACAAGCTTGAGTCTGAAGGCCACGTGCACCAAATCGAAACTGTAGGTAAAGGCTTACGTGAGATGATGCCGTTTATCTCAGACGGTGCAGACTCAGTTCGAGATACCAGCGGCGGCCAAGGCTAAAGGGAATCCTTCGGATTCCTGCGAGTTTGACTTTGTCAAATGTCGGGGGGTTTGCAGTTTGGTTCCTTCGAGTTTGGCTACGCCAAACGTCGACCCTAGTAAGGCAAGTAATCGGGATCAATCCCGAGAAATACTGTCTAAGAGGTTTCGTGGAGGGCACTTAGTCGTAGTGCTGTAGCAAGCTTCTCTTCAGAAATAGATTCGAAAAGTTCATCACCAATAATTTGAGACAGATGAGTTCGTCGCGCTAGGAAATCTCGCATGCACGTTATTGACTCTTGGTCTCTTATAATTGCTAGTTCGGCGTACACAAGGTCAAGCTTCGGAGTGATTTGCTTTATGAGCGATGGGTTCTGCGCAATTACTTCCAGAACAGCGAAAGCATTCTTCTTGTGTCTTTGCCAAAGCCCGAGTGCAAGCCTTCTCAAATGAACGTCCGGTTCAGTGCCCGCAAGATCGCTGAACACTTCCGACACTGTGTCAAAGAAGTACTCCTTTAAGACGTCCTGTTTAGTGCTCTTAGGTTCGTACCAGATTGGCGAGACAGGCGTCCCAGTTTCTGCTGAGGCATCCGATGTACGGAACTTCACGCCCAGACGCTTTGCTATTGTCTCTATCTCGATACAGAGATAGTAGCTGTTCGCTATTCGGGCACCTACGAGGTTGACTAAACCTTGGCGAGCGTCAACTTGTATCTGCTCTCGCTGGGTATAAGACTTCAAATCAGACAACAATCTCGGGTATTTTTTGTCTGTTTTCTTAATTGAGTGTGCGACCGATGTTGCTCGAATATCAGCTGTGCTGACTTCTCGGCCAAGGCTTGTATGTTTGATTGCTGTATTGATCGAAGTGAGAACTGACCTGATTTCAGTTTCTGAAACCTCAGAAAATAACTTGGGTGGCCCTTCGCAAAGCACAGTAGAAGTAGCGATAACTCCGTTGGCGCTACGGTGCAACACTACTCGGCGTCTCTCACTATTTGTTATTTGGAGATAAGCAGGCTGAGATGGCTTGCGACTACTGGCATGCAAGAAGTTGTCGAACGAAACTGTCGTGTTCTTAACCAGAGCTGTTTGCTCGTCACTGATAGTCAGCTCAGGTGTCGACGAAATTTCGGGGTTACGAGAATTGATCACGACTTTAGCGATTAGAGAAATACAACTAGCATCGAGAGAGTCCTTCAGCTCAACTTCCCAGAAGCCAGAAGCAATACGTGTAGCTCCAATTACTTTGAGATAGTTTGCGGCAAAGGCTTGCTGGTTGTTATGAGAGTTTGCCTCTGCAATAAAGTTCATAGCGAGGCGACCAGGCCACTGAGGTAGATGCATAACTTCGTAGTCAACGGCGCCTGTAAAACTAGAGTCGCGAATAGCTGGGTCAAGTTTCTTGAGTTGAGATTGGCGAATTAGGTGTGGTCTAGCGGTGTTATTGAGGAATGATCCGCTTATAGCATTCTTACTTACGGCCGCTAAATTTGTACGGTCCTGAGGCCGTACTAAAGACCTGAAGGTTTGCTTTACGGCTCCCACAGTTGGAGTAAGGAGCTTTGCGGTGCCACTGTCTGGCTTCCAAGATCCGTTGACTTTTCCAAATGCAGAGTAGTTATCGTCGATCAGGCCAGGAGATTCTTGATTGGGTTGAGCTCCAAAATCCCGAGGTGATACATAGGCTACTGAGAGTCCTCGAGCGGCGAGAGTGGAATAGATGGCTGCTTCGACGGCGCCTGCTCCAACGATAAGAACATCAAAATTGCCGCCGTTAAGGCGCTCAATCTGTGATTGTCTTGATCGAATCGGGCTCACTAAGCGCTTCCTAGCCTTGAGTGTTATTGGTTCTACGTACAAACCAGGTCTATAAAATCTAGTTCAAATCAACCTATAAGTGTGGTAGCTGGCTTAACTTAAATTGTTTTTGAGCGCTACACTGGGACATAGATGAGCAGTCAGGATTCGGATCCAAAGACCTATCGTGTCGGTGAAATCTTGCTGTCCGAAAGCGACATCAAAGAGCGTGTCCGAGAGCTCGGCGAGAAGATCAGTTCAGACTTCGATCAGCCGCCTTTGGTGATAACGGTACTGCGAGGCTCAGCTATTTTTGCTGCCGACCTAGTCCGGGCGATGAACATTGATGTCGAGATGGACTTTCTAGCGGTGTCGTCTTATGGCGATTCAACTAAATCCTCCGGAGCGGTGAGGATTATCAAAGATCTAGACACCGATATTAACGGCCGTAGCGTCTTGATTGTCGAGGACATCATTGACTCTGGATTAACCCTTAATTTCTTGGTCAATCATTTAGCTACTCGCCATCCTGCCGAGATTAAGACTTGTTCTTTGTTGCTCCGTAACCTAAACCCTGATGACGAACCACCACTAGATTATTACGGTTTCAAAATTGCAGATGATTTCGTCGTCGGTTACGGACTTGACTATGCGCAGTCCTATCGTAACCTTCCACATATAGCTATATTGGAAGAGTGCTAGAGAATAGATCGCCCCATGAGTGATCTAAATTCAGAGATTGACTACTTGACTAATGTTCTTGCTGTTCACGCAAGCGACATCGATAGAGCACGTAGAACCGCCGAGCAGTTAGCAGAACAAGCTGCCGAGACTACAGCTGATGGTATTAAAGATCTAGTTGACGAAGATGCTGAGGTAGATGCTGCAATCAAAGCAGCCGAGGTGCGTCAAGCATCCATACGGGCTATCTATGCAGCTAAGCGATTACGGCAACTCGAGAGTCTTGGTAATACATTGGCGTTTGGGAAGATCACAGACGCCAATGGGGAAGAGCTTTATGTTGGTCGCCACAGCGTAATTGATGGAGACGATGCGTTGCTAGTTGATTGGCGGGCTGCCGCAGCAGTTCCATTTTATAGAGCGACTTACTCAGAGCCTTTGGGCGTAGTGCACAGACGCAACTTTTTATATGGTGATGAGTCTGAAAGTAATTCAGTTCCCCTGGTTGATTACTCAGACGAATTGTTTGGTTCCCCAACTTTTGATGAGGGTTCCACCGTGCTGCGAGGTGAGGCGGCTGTTCTGGCTAGCCTTGAGTCTTCGACGACAGATCATCTAACAAGCGTTGTGTCGACAATTCAACATGAACAAGATCGTGTTGTTAGGGCGCCAGCAGATGTCCCGCTGGTTGTGCAAGGCGGTCCTGGCACTGGCAAGACGGTAGTGGCTCTTCATCGGGCTGCATACTTGTTGTATCACTACAGAGTCGACCTTGAAGACGTTGGAATTCTGGTTGTAGGGCCTTCGAAGCAGTTCCTTTCTTATATTTCACGAGTGATCCCATCCTTAGGTGAGTCGGGCGTAGTTTCGGTTACTCCACCTCAGCTTTACCCGGGAATCAAGGTAGGCCAAGTCGATACTGCCGAAGTCGAGGTAATTAAAGGCTCTATTGAGATGGTAGAACTATTGCGAACCTATATAGAGTTGCGTCAAGTTAGACCAACTGAGGATTTAGAGACGTGGTATGGGTCCACTAAAGTCACTTTGAAGGCTGAAGTAGCTCAAGAAGTTTTTGCTGCGGCCAAGACTCATCCAATCCATAATGACGCATCGGCTGTGTTTAAATCTCGAATCGTTGAGCAGTTAACCCAGCAACTCTTTAGTGCCAGCTTCGATAATGCTGAAGAGCTGCGGGCATTCTTTAGATCAGACAATTCTGTCCACAAATACTGTCTAAGAGCTTGGCCAAATTTGAGCCCAGAACAAGCACTAAACGATTTGCTCGGATCAAAGCCGCTGCTGCGAAAGGCTGCTGAGGGACTCGGGATTGAACCTGAAAAACTTGATTTACTTTTCCGAAAACGCTGCTTGGAGCGAGATCTAGAAAACCAGACCTGGTCTAGTGCTGATGTGGCGTTGTTGGATGAAATATCTTTTTTGGTTGATGGTCTGGTGGGCGATATTGATTCACAAAGACAAACTGAGCGTGACCGACTTGATGCAATAGAAGTAGCTCTGGAACGCGACGAAAGACTGGAACGTGATGAGGGTCTTGACTTAGATGAATACGAAGAAATGCCAGACGGTGTCGACCCACTAGACCCCACGGGTTTCTGGAAGACTGCAGATCCAGATCTAGAGCTTTATCCGATTATGTATGACGAAGCCGAAGGAAGCTCTACAGATAGGAGAGGCCGTAATGGCAGATGATCGCTTATCCGGCTGGCAAGGTAAAGAAGTAGAAGACTTCTACGATCTTATTGGCGAAGAGCTAGTAAGAGAGACGGAGCTAGACGCTGAGTCTGTTGATGCTTTGGGCGAGGAAACTATTTCGGTATCGGACCTCGCTGGTAGCTTAAAGACCTGGCGGTTTGGTCACGTTATTGTCGATGAGGCTCAGGACTTGACCCCGATGCAGTGGCGAATGATTAAGCGACGTACCACGGGTGGAGCCATAACAATTGTTGGTGATGTCGCCCAACGTCGTCAAGGTTTAGAGAGTTGGGACTCATTGGTTGGCCACGTCTACCCAGATTATGAGAATTACGAATTGACAATCAACTACCGTTCCCCACAAACGGTTCAGGACATGGCAGATCGGATCGCAGAAAAGATGGGGCTTGCTTCGGAAACCACATCTATTAGAAGTGGTGACCGTCCAATCGCTTGGTCCAAAGTTACAGACGTGGTTGAGCTGTTGGTTGCAGTTAATGATTGTCTGATTAAGTCAATTGGCGCAGAGAGGTCTGCAGTAATTATTGATTCAGATAACGAAGATCCGGAGTGGATGGCGGCTCTTCACGAACTAGCCGAAGAATCAGAAAATATCTCAATACTGACCCCTCTGGAATGTAAGGGCCTTGAGTTTGACCATGTTGTTGTTGTGTCAGCGGATGAAATGGCTGCTAGAGGTTCACTATCAGATCTGTTTGTCGCAGTGACAAGGGCTACCAAGAGCCTTTCAATTACCCATAAAAATACTGTGCCGACTTGGTTAGTTGGCTAAAACTTAGGCCTAGGCTGCATAACGGATGCAGCTGTCATAGTTGCACTAATTCAGATACTGAGGAGAACTAATGGCTGAATGTCCTGCAATCGACGGATCTTCGGAGCGTCGCACTAGCTTCGATGGCCCTTTTGAGATGTGTATTGACACCGCAAAGCGCTATGAAGCAACTTTGAGCACCAACCATGGAGATGTAGTTATCGCCCTGGATGCTCTAAAGGCACCAAAGACTGTCAACAACTTCGTGAGCCTTGCTCGCTACCACTACTATGACTCGCTAACATTTCACCGAGTAATTGGTGGTTTCATGATTCAGGGCGGTTGTCCTGAAGGATCAGGTCGAGGTGGACCTGGCTACAAGTTCGAAGACGAGTTACCACAGGCAGGCGAGTACAAGCTTGGATCGTTGGCTATGGCTAACGCTGGTCCAAACACAAACGGCAGCCAGTTCTTCATCGTAAGTGGAGCTAGCGGGGTAGGGCTACCTCCAAGCTATTCATTGTTCGGTCAGGTTGTATCCGGAATGGACATCGTAGAAAAGATCGAAGTCACTTCGACCGATGGCATGGACAAACCACTAGAAGCTGTAGTCATTAACTCTGTAGAAATCGCAGAAAAAGACTAACCAGTCTAACAATTCAAGAATTTGTGTTTAGGTCAGGGCCACAGTGCTCTGACCTAAATCGTTTTAGTAATCGAAGTTGGGGTCTTGCGTTCTAGTTCGCTTTAGTTCCCAGAAGCTGTCCATCTTTGAGATAGTTACCATTGCGTCCCACATCTCTAGCGACTGTTCCGGATCTGGAACCTTAGAGATGACTGGGCCGAATATGCCGATTTGAGAACCCTCATGTTCGAAAGCAATGATTGGAGTTCCGACGTCGTTACCTACAAGAGCCAGTCCTGCATCCATCTCTGATCGTATTTCAGCGTCCAGTGACTCATCGTTTGCTTTCTCAGCTAGAGAAACGTCGAGACCTGCTTTGGTGAGGACTTGTTCAGCCGTTATGTCTGCGCCGTTACCTTCGTCGTGAATTAGTTCTCCAGCTGCGGTGTAGAACTTGTTAACATCGGCTTGGTTTTCGAGCTGAGTCATGATGCGCAGCAAACCTAGAGACATGTTGACTGGACCGAAGTATTCAGAGTCTTCTGGAGGATTGTTCTTGAACAGCAAGCTTATTGGCCGCCAGTTCACTTCTATGTCTCGGTTCGGTAGAACGTCACGCACTAACCAGCGCGAAGTTAGCCAGCACCATGGGCAAATAGGGTCAATCCAAAAATCAATCTTCATGTGCCAAAGACTAACACTAATTTGGCCCGAGAATTGCGAAGCAATTACTCGCAGGAATCGGAACGATTCCCGGACTCTAACCTTCTGACCAGTAAACGTCAGCGCCTAGATGTTGCAGGTTCTCTACAAACATTGGGTGAGCACGTCGTACTGGGCTGGCATTCTCGATTAATGACTTGCCATCGATAGATGACGCAACCATGAACAGTGAGATAACTACACGAATAATGTATGGAGCCTTAACTGCTGCTGCTTGTAGGTCTTGTCTTCCACTGATGATTACTCTGTGTGGGTCACAAACTGTTGTTCTGGCGCCGAACTTTTGTAGTTCAGGAAGCCAACCGAAGGCACCTTCGTAAACTTTGTTCCAGAACATCATTTCGCCTTCGGCAACTGTTGCAAGTGCCATAACAATTGGCATCAAGTCAACTGGGAAGTAAGGCCAAGGCGCACCCTCAACCTTTTGAAGCAGCTGCTTTGTGATTGGCTCGATAATTTGTAGTTCAGCTCCAGCCGCTACTTCTGAACCTGTAGCGTCAGACGTTACTTCGACACCAAACTTGCGGAACACTCGCTCCATAAGGGTGAAATGCTCGTGTACGTTGTGCTCAACTCGGATGTGGCCGCCAGTCATGGCGCCAATTCCAAGGAAAGTAAGAATCTCGTGGTGGTCATCGCTGATTGTGACGTCACAGCCACTTAGTTTCTCTGCACCAGTGATGGTTAGAACCGAAGTACCGATGCCATCGATAGATGCGCCCATCTCATTCAGTGCTTTGGCAACATCTTGTACATGAGGCTCACTTGCTGCGTTGACGAGCTTAGATTCGCCGTCAGCAACAGCAGCACACATCACGAAATGCTCGGTCGCTGTTACAGAAGCATAGTCAGCCCATAGTTGAAAGGCTTTGAATCGATTGTTTGGAGAAAGCTCTCGGAGCGGGTCCCAGTTGACTGTTGCACCGAAGCCAGCGAGTAATTCAAGGTGTGGGTCAACTTCTCGTGCTCCTAAGGAGCAACCAGTTGAGTCATTGAAAACCGAGATCTCAGCGCCACGGTGAAGTAGTGGACCAAACAGCATTACAGAGCTACGCATACCTTCTGGAAGGTTCTCGATGCGTCCTGATTCGATCCCAGGGTGCCTAAGTGTAATTACTTTAGATTCTTTGTTCCAATCGACTTCAGAACCAATGGAAACAAAGAAGGTAACTAGACGTTCGATGTCAGTAATCTCGGGAACGTTACGAATTACGCATTGCTCGTCAGTAAGCAGCGTTGCACAAAGAATAGGAAGAACAGCGTTCTTGTTTCCGGACGGCTTAATTGTTCCAGAGAGGGCTTTACCCCCGTGGATATGAAGACTTTCACTCACTTAACAACCCTTTCAGTGAACACCTTTAAGTATACGCCCAAAGCTGGGTTAGTCATCTAAACACATATTGGGACCAAAAAACGGCTTTTCTAGCTATTAGAATGAGGTGCGGGAAACGTCAGGGGACAACAAATGAATCTGCATCTAGGATCTGCAGCGCTACCACCTCACCGGTTTAGGTCCCTGGCTGGGTCCATAGCCGAACTCAGCCTTGGAATTACTCTTGAAGCAGCCCAATTCATACACTTTTATGACTCCGATTCTGTTAGTGATACAGACCTTGAAAGCCTTGAGGCACTTCTAAATTATGGCTCTGACGAAAGACCATACGTTGCCGAGTTCGAGTCATTAACGGTCATACCTCGTCTTGGCACGATCTCTGCCTGGTCATCGAAGGCCACGGACATCTTAGATAGTTGTGGCCTCAGTAAAGTTGGAAGAGTCGAAAGAGGAGTCCGCTACTATTTCTCAACAACAAGTGACGATCTAGATGAAGTGGCTATTTCTGCCATCTCTCCGTTAGTGCATGACCGAATGGTCGAATCAGTAATCACCGACGCAACTACACTCAACCAAATTCTTACAGTCGCTTCTCCACAACGTGGTACAAGTTTTGATGTCATAGGCAATGGCGCTGCTGCAATAGAAGAAGCCAACGCTTCCTTAGGTCTTGCCTTAAGCACTGAAGAGATCGACTACTTAGTTGGAGTCTTCACCAAACTTGGCCGTAACCCAACAGACGCAGAGCTAATGATGTTCTCGGTAGTTAACTCAGAGCACTGCAGACACAAGGTTTTCAACGCCAAGTGGATTATTGACTCAGAACCCGTCGACGAATCATTGTTTGCCATGATCAAGAAGACATATGAGTCATACTCAGACGGCATCAAGAGTGCTTATCACGACAATGGGGCAGTCCTAGAAGGCCGTAATGGTAGTTTCTTTCACCCTGGAGCTGAAGGGGTATATAGCGAAACCCCATCACCGGTTGATGTGGTCATCAAGGTCGAGACTCACAATCACCCAACTGCAATTGCTCCATTACCTGGAGCCGCAACAGGCTCCGGTGGAGAAATACGTGACGAAGGAGCAACCGGACGTGGGGCACACCCAAAGGCTGGCCTAACTGGGTTTAATGTAAGTGACCTTTGTCTGCCAGGCCTGGAACGCAAATGGGAAACACACATTGGTTATCCAGAACGAATCGTCACAGCACAAGAAATAATGACGCAAGGCCCACTTGGCGGAGCAGCATTCAACAACGAGTTTGGTCGACCAAACCTCGGCGGCTACTTCCGTGCCTATACAACACAGTTCGATAACCGCACTTGGGGTTATCACAAACCAATCATGATCGCTGGCGGCATTGGTACTATTCGTCCAGACACAGTCGACAAGGATTCAATCTCTCCAGGTGACAAACTAATAGTGCTTGGCGGCCCATCAATGCTTATTGGTCTTGGTGGTGGAGCAGTTTCTTCGACAGCGTCAGGGTCCCAAGACGCAGAGCTTGACTTCGCATCCGTGCAACGTCACAACCCAGAAATGCAGCGTCGAGCTCAAGAAGTCATTAGTACTTGCTGGCGCATGGGCGCAGCCGATAACCCGATTGTTTCTATCCACGATGTCGGAGCGGGTGGTCTCTCGAACGCTCTACCAGAGTTGGTTGACGACGCTGACCTAGGGGCCATTATCGAGTTGCGAGACATCAACAGCGACGACCGCTCACTGACTCCTATGCAGCTGTGGTCGAATGAGGCTCAAGAACGCTATGTTTTGGCAATAAGGCCTGATCGAGTAGATGAGTTCGCTCAGATTTGTGCAAGAGAGAAGTGTCCCTTTGCTGTCGTTGGAGAAGCAACCAAAGAATTGCACCTACAGGTAACTGATTCTGAACTTGGTGGCGATGTCGTAGATCTAGAAACCGAGTCTTTCCTTGGGAACCCTCCACGATTAGTTAAAGAGTTCGAGTCGACTTCGAACACTCACGACGCAATCACAGTCGATGATTATGATCTCGAAGAAGTGATCGGTAATGTAATTAGCCATCCGACGGTTGCCTCAAAAGAGTTTCTAATTCACATAGGGGATCGAACAGTTGGTGGCATGACTGCACGAGACCAACTAGTTGGCCCATGGCAGGTTCCTGTGGCCGATTGTGCCGTGACACTCAACAGCTTTAGTGGTTATGCAGGAGAAGTTATGGCTATGGGTGAACGCACACCAGTTGCTGTAACCGACCCGGCAGCCTCGGCGCGCCTAGCCGTAACCGAAGTTGTGACAAACATGGCGGGAGCCGACATTGAAGCCTTGTCAGACATAAAGCTTTCTGCCAACTGGATGGTGGCATCTACCTCTGATGGGCAACCAGAAGCGCTATATAGGACAGTCTCAGATATAACTAACAATTTTTGTGTCCCTCTAAACATCACTATTCCTGTCGGTAAAGACTCAACTTCGATGGAAGCGTCTTGGGAAGATAGCGGTGAGACAAAAACCGTTGTTTCTCCATTGAGTGTGGTGATGACGGGGTTCGCTCCAACAAGCGATTGTCGCAAGGTCTTAACCGCAGAACTTAGCGACATTGACTCAGTACTAGTGTTAATTCCGGTTGCTGAGAATCCTGGCCACTTAGCTGGCTCAATAGTTGAACAAGTCCTAGGTCTTCCTAAGTCAGCGGCGCCACAGGTTGACCCGAGCCAAGTGGAAGATTTCTTCGAGACAATTAGTTCGCTCAAAGAAGACAATTCAATTCTGGCCTATCACGACATATCTGATGGCGGTTTGTTCGCCACTGTTTGTGAGATGGCATTTGCCGGCGGTTGCGGAGCAGACATCAAACTCACAAGCACCGATGTGATCGATGCTTTGTTCAATGAATCTCCAGGTGCGGTTGTGCAGGTTAAGGCAGCCGATGTCGAAGTCGTGCTCGGGGACTATCCAGGGTCTCGAGTTGTAGCTAGTCGTACAGATAAGCCTGAGATTCGAATTACAGCCGCTAACGATGAAGTCCTGTATGTGAGTGATCTGTTCAAGTTGAAGCAGCAGTGGAGTGAAGTTTCAGCAGAGATGAAGCGTAATCGAGACAACCCAAAGTGTGCAGACGAAGAGTTCGCCCAGTTAAGCCCTGAGAACAAGGGGCTAAGCGCTGATTTGACCTTTACCCCAACAGTGTTCGAAGATCAGGCCGAGGTTGTACGTAAAGCCGACACCAGACCACGAGTAGCAGTGCTGCGAACCCAAGGTGTCAATGGTCAAGTTGAGATGGCAGCAGCATTTACCGCTGCAGGCTTTGAAGCAATCGATGTTCATATGTCTGACTTAGCTTCGCAAAGAGTTTCGCTCGCTGACTTCGATGGTTTGGTTGCTTGTGGTGGCTTCTCATACGGAGATGTTTTGGGTGCTGGGTCTGGTTGGGCTCAAACCGTTATGCAAGACGAGGCTATGAGAGCTCAGTTCAAAGAGTTCTTCCACCGTAGTGATACGTTTAGTCTTGGTGTTTGTAATGGCTGTCAGATGCTGTCGCAATTGTCTTCGTTAATTCCTGGTGCTGAGAACTGGCCCAAATTCGAAACTAATACTTCTTATAGATATGAAGCAAGACTTACCACTCTTGAAATTATGGAGTCTGAATCTATATTCTTCAGCGGGATGCAGGGGAGCCAAATGCAGATTCCAGTAGCTCATGGCGAAGGTAGAACATCATTTGCCTCCAACGACGAAGTTATTGGTGAAGTAGCTCGGTATGTAGATTCTCATGGGCAGGCAACCGAGGTCTACCCATATAATCCAAATGGCTCAGTTGGCGGTGTTAACGCCTTTACGACTACAGATGGCCGGGCAACAATTATGATGCCACACCCCGAAAGAGCCTTTAGAACAGTGCAACTTTCGTGGCATCCGCAAGATTGGGGCCCAGAAAGTGGCTGGTATGAAATGTTCTGCAACGCTTACCGGTTCTCTATGTCACAGAGATAGAGAGGATAATCATGGAATCAAGTGAAAAAGTAGAAACACAAGAAGAACTAAAAGCAAGACTCAGCGATATCGAATACAAGGTAACCCAAGAAGCGGGCACCGAACGAGCATTCACCGGCAAGTACTGGGATGAGAAAGCAGATGGCTCATACCATTGCATCGTTTGTGATGCAGAGCTGTTCTCTAGCGATACAAAATTCGATTCAGGCTCTGGTTGGCCAAGCTTTACTTCTCCAACAGACGAGGCGAACATCGTACGCAAGACAGATCGAACCTTTGGAATGAAACGAACCGAAGTCCTTTGCGCTAACTGTGAAGCACACTTAGGGCATGTCTTCAATGACGGTCCAGGCCCCGAAGGCGAACGCCACTGCATTAACTCAGCTTCGTTAGGGCTGAAACCTAAAGATTAACGTCGGTTTCGCCGTAGAATTCGGCTGTGTCGGCTTTACCAACAGAACTACTAGCGACTGGGTCTGTGCGGTTGAAGGCGCCAGGCGAGTTTGGTGGCCATTTAATCTGGGCTGAATCACTGCCCAGTAAGTCGAATATCTACACATTGATGGGCGTTAAAGTGAGCAAGCATGGCGACCATGCTGACCCCGCTAGTTCAAAAGTAGACCTTCTGGCAGGCTACGAGTTTGATGTTGCATCAAGGATCCATGGCTACGGAGGAAGAGCTTGGTGGCCAGGCGAAAATTACTTGTTCTTTGCGTCTAAGTTTGATGGCTCGGTTTATGCGTTTGACCTTGTTCAGCCACCTTACCCAGTAACTGCTAGCGAAGTTGGAACTAACTGGGCAGATGGTTGTAGCGATCGCAGAGGCGGGTTTGTTGCAGTCAAAGAATCTAGTTCTGCTGACGGAGCAACAACTAGTTGCATTATGCATAAGTCAGTTGAAGGCGTCGAAAGTGTTTTGGCCGAAGGCGCCGACTTCTACTCAGACCCACGAGTAACTCCAGACGGCAACACGTTGTGCTGGGTTGAGTGGAACTTGCCCAACATGCCATGGGATGAAACAACTGTTAAAACAGCAACGCTGAATGTCTCTGAAGAAGGTGGAACCATAGATGGAGTGAAAGCTGTTACCAGTGGTGAGAGTTCAGCTCTGAATCCTGGATGGATCGACGACACAACGCTCGGCTATGTAGATGACCGGGACGGCTACTGGGACTTATACTCGCAGAACCAAGATGGTCAACTCAGTACAAACCTAACGGCTGAAGTATCACTCAACGGCGCTAGGGGAGAGATTAACCGTGTCCCATGGTTTATGGGGGATTCTCGCTGGCAACCAGTAGGTGGCTCTAAGGTTGCTATTGCCTGGACCGAACAAGCTGTTGACCACCTGATATACATAGATACCGAAAACGGCAAGCTTGAACAAGTCGAAACGGATCTAATTGAGTACTACGAATTAGCTGCACCAGCATCGCTACCGGGCTCAGTGCTCGCAATCGGCTCGACAGAATCAACTGGCACGCAGATTCGTTTGCTGGAATCTAACTCGAACGAAACGATACTTCGGTCGCCCGTAGCTAGTGCCAGCGGGTTTGCATTCTCTCCACCAGAGAACATTAGTTTTCAATCGGGCAATGAGAAAGTTCAGGCTTTCTACTACAGCACTAACTCTGATGCGCTCGAAGTAAATAGTCTTGCACCCTTGATAGTTATGTCACATGGTGGTCCTACCGGATACACGACTTCAGCTATGAACCTCAAAGTTCAGTACTGGACCTCCCGAGGGTTTAACGTGATAGATATTAATTATCGAGGCTCCACGGGTTTCGGAAGACAGTACCGCGAAGCACTCAATGGGCATTGGGGGGTCGCTGATGTAATCGATCTTCAAGCTGGCGCCCAACATCTAATAGACCAGGGCTTGGTCGATCCGCAGCGTGTTGCCATTAGGGGAGGGAGCTCTGGAGGCTTAACAACTATGTTGGCGCTGAGTAACTCTGACATTTTCTGTTGCGGCGTGTCACTTTATGGTGTCAGCGACATGCACACCATTGCAAACCACTCCCACAAGTTTGAGTCTGGGTATTTAAACACTCTGATTGGTCCACTTCCAGATTATGCGAAGCAATACGAGGAGAGATCGCCGATTAACTTTCCTGACAAAATATCCAAGCCTCTTATGATAATTCACGGCACAGCTGATCCAATAGTTCCTATTGAACAGTCTCGCAAAATGTATAATCGACTCATTCAATCTGGTGCAGAGAGCTACCTGCTCGAACTATTCGGTGAGGGTCATGGCTTCAGAGCTCCTGAAAACATTATCAAAGCATTTTCAGCTGAGCTATGGTTCTATTCACAAGTCATGGGGTTTGACTATGAGATAGCTGACCATGCTTTCTTGTCCGAGATCCACCGTAGCAATTGAGGAGAAACCATAGACATGGTTGAGTCAACGGCAATCGATCTAGATAGAAATGGCCAAAGCCTTAGGCTCTATGACTATGGAGGAGACGGTAGGCCAGTTCTAATCACTCACGCGGCAAGCTTCTGCGCCAAGATGTGGGAACCAGTAATTAAGTCACTCGATTCAGATCGGTTTCGTTTTTTTGCACTCGATATGAGAGGCCATGGTCACTCGCACCCGAGCAGTGAATCATTTAGTTGGGTCGAGGCTGCGCATGATGTTGTTTATGTATGCGAAGAAATTCTTCACTTAACTAACAGTGATGAGCCCCTGATAGGAGTTGGACACTCAATGGGTGGCACCAGCCTGGTTATGGCAGAAATTCACAAGCCTGGTCTTTTCGAGAAAATCTGGGCCTATGAGCCGGTGATGTTTTCTGAAGATAACAGTGAACGCGAAGAAATAACTGAATCACTAGCAGCTGGGGCGAGACGACGTAAAGACGGCTTTGCTTCTCAAGCAGAGGCAAAAGAGAGATTTAGCTCTAAGCCTCCGATGCAGTTCTTTAACACGGAGTGCCTAGAAGCTTTCATTGAGTGCGGCTTAAACCAAGACGAAGTGGGTCAAGTTTGGTTGGCTTGTAGACCTGACTTCGAAGCAACGATCTATGAGACCGCAGGCACTGGTGTAACCTCTCGAATCGGTGACCTAGGTTGTCCCGTGGACTTTGTAGTAGGTGAGGGGGATGGTGATCGGGTACCAGCGGTACTTGGTTTAGTTTCAGCGATTGAAGACTCCCAGCATGCGGTTAAGCAGGTCGACCGAGCAAATCATTTCAGCCCGTTCATAGCGCCGGCACAAATAGCCGGGTTAATACGAGATTGGCTTAGCTAGACCAAAGATTCAGTTTCTGTTGCTCAACTTTTTCCGTGAGGTCTATGTGCCCGTAGATATTTCCTAGAAGGTTCGAGTAAGAGCTGGCTAGTTGTTCGCTAGAAGTATCTTCGGACTCATCCAGGATTGCACAGATTGGGCGAATGTCTGCCCCAGTTGCTTTGCCTGCAGCAAGAGATCGTGATAGCTGGCTTGAAATAATTTGGTTTATGGTTGGAACCCCGGTTGCTAAATTAGCTAATTTGTCGATTTCAGAACTGTGTCTATGCGATTTCTTTCTCTCGATCAGAGGTGTCTCACTTGGTGCTGTCCCAAGACCAGAGTTGGTCAACATCCATAAGCCATTACGCAGGCCGATTGCTTTTTCGGAAAAGTTAATTCGATTATCTAGAACAAGCGGGTTCAATTCTTTAGCAGCAGTTAGTAAGTCAGCGGCTAAAGCACATATTTGGAAACTGTTTAAGGGCTCTGTGGTGGCGAGAGGGTTTATGTTTACGTATTCAAAAAGGTTCAACTCATTTGAGTTTGAGTCGTACATGCGTGCGATACGAAGACTCGAAATACCGTTGAGAGCCTCGCGTTCTTGGCTAAGAATTTTGAGCCCGGCGTCTGACACCGCTTTGCGGATTACGATTGGTTCTATTCTCTGTCTATGCCACCCAATCCAGTCTTCAATGTCTCCGGTGTCTGAGACCTTTGCCCGAAAATGAATTGGGTCGAGAGATCTAGTTGGGGTCTTAGGTGTGGCTGGCTTTGTCTGCTTAGGTTCTGGCCTGGCTTCATCCAAGATTTTCGTGTTGTTAAATGGGTTCAGCTCTGGAGTCTTTGATGCTGTGTAATAGTCTTCTAGGTGGCCATTGTTTAAAACATAAACTTGGTTGCATCGGCGAGCGATCGAGCGGTTATTGGAAAATACAATTGTCGACTTTTCTCTAGCTTTGGTATCAATAGCTAGAGCGAACTGTTTAGTAGTTGAGCCTGGCAGGCTGCCGAAGGGTTGATCGAGAAGACATATCTTGCTGGGTGTTTCTAGGAACTCAACAAGAGCGGACTGTGCCTGCTCTATGGTGCGCAAGTTATGAGCAAATACTCCGCTTAGGGCTGCTAGGTCGCTTGGTCTTTGTTGGTTTCCGTCGTATACGAAAACACCTTGAGCCGGCTGAACTTGGCCTGAGAGTAGGCTCAGTAGAAGATTTTTTTCTTCCATGGATCGATAACCAATACAGATCGAGTCCCCAGGGCTTAATGTAAACCCGATCCCGCGTAATGTAGCTTTATCAGTCGAATGCGAAATATTTCTGGCGACAAAGGTACGCATTGGAGCGCTAGAGGTAGTTCTATTCTGTTTACGAAGTTGGAAATAGTTCCAGAATTTCATATGACCTACTTAACCCCCCAAGTACTTAGAAAAAAATTAGCATCTAAGTTCTACAAAATGGGGAATGAGCAAATCGACCGATTCAAACGATTGGACAGCTGTCCAAAACTGTGATTATCGGACGAAGCTAAATGCTACAGAGCCTTAATCTTTGCCTAGCTCAGCCAGGGTTGGCGCTTGGCCTCGTAGTCACTAATCTTTTGGTCATCTTTGAGGCTGATAGCGATGTCGTCGAGGCCTTCAAGTAGTCGAGACTTTACATCTCGGTTTAGTGTGAAGTTCAAAACCTGTTCACCTTGGCCGAAACTGAGTTGCTCGTTGGCTATCTCTATATTTAGTTCTGTTTGGGGCGATGCTTTTACGGCCCCAACCAACTGGTCACAATTACTTTGTTCGAGAGTGATAGTTACAAGGCCGTTCTTAGAGGCATTGTTGGCGAAGATGTCGCCAAAGCTTGGAGCAATGACTGCGGCAAATCCGTATTGTTGTAGAGCCCATACTGCATGCTCTCTGGAGCTTCCAATTCCGAAGTTTGCTCCAGCGATAAGTATTGATGCTTCGGAGTACGTTGAATCGTTCAGAACAAAGTCTGGGTCTTGGCGCCACTCTGAGAACAAACCATCTTCGAAGCCTGTCCTTTCAATGCGTTTCAACCAGTCAGATGGGATTATTTGATCCGTGTCTATGTTTGTACGCTCCAGAGGAACCGCTGTACCGGTGACACTAGTTACTGGTTTCATAGGTCTGCACCCAGATCTTGTGGCCGACAGAATTTGCCTGCAATAGCAGTCGCAGCAGCAACAGCGGGGGAGACTAGGTGGGTACGTCCGCCTTTTCCTTGACGCCCTTCAAAGTTGCGATTTGAGGTTGAGGCACATCGCTCGTTTTCTGTGAGCTTGTCTGGGTTCATTGCTAAACACATACTGCAGCCTGGTTGGCGCCAGTCAAATCCTGCCTCAGTTAAAGCTTGGTCGAGGCCCTCTTGTTCGGCTTGCTTCTTCACTGCTGCCGAGCCAGGGACAACGAGTGCTCGAACTCCGGCGGCTATAGTGTGTCCCTTTACTACTTGTGCAGCGGCTCTGATGTCTTCAATCCGGGAGTTGGTGCATGATCCAATAAATACGGTGTCTACTTTGACTTCTGATATTTTTTGTCCAGGCTCTAGACCCATATATGTTAGAGCCTGTTGGGCCGCCGACTGTAAATCTGGCTCCATGGCATCGGGGTTCGGAATTGCTTCTGATAGTCCAATAGCCTGTCCGGGGTTAGTGCCCCAAGAAACTTGAGGTTCGAGACCAGTTACATCGATTTCTATAACTTTGTCAAAGACAGCGTCATCGTCTGTGACAAGTGTTCGCCAGTAAGAGACTGCTTCTTCCCATTCGGGTTCGCTCATACTGACTTTGTCCTGAAGGTATGCAAACGTTGTTTGATCTGGAGCGAATAAGCCTGCACGTGCGCCAGCCTCGATACTCATGTTGGCAACAGTCATTCGGCCCTCCATCGATAATGAAGTGAACGCCTCGCCGCGGTATTCGATGACATGTCCCGCTCCACCACCAGTTCCAATTTCTCGTATCACTTTCAAAACGAGGTCTTTGGCTGTGATGTCTGGAGGGGGTGTGCCAACTAAGTTAATAGCCATGGTCTTTGGCTTAGCCTGAGGCAAGGTTTGCGAAGCCAAAACATGTTCGACTTCAGACGTGCCAATACCGAAGGCCAAAGCTCCGAAAGCCCCATGAGTAGAAGTATGAGAGTCACCGCAAACAATTGTCATTCCTGGGAGGGTTCGACCTTGCTCAGGCCCAATCACATGCACGATTCCTTGCCCGGGTTCTCCCATATCGTGGAGTTCGATACCAGCTTGGGTCGTGTTGGAACGAAGAGCGTCGATTTGTTGACGGCTAATTGGGTCTGCTATCTCTTGATCGATATTTTCTGTGGGAACGTTATGATCTGCAGTGGCCAGAGTTAAGTCGGGTCTTCGTACTTTGCGGGAATTAATGCGTAGACCTTCGAAAGCCTGGGGAGAGGTCACCTCATGAATCAAGTGGAGATCTATGTAAAGCAAGGCCGAGTCTTCTCCACGAGAAGTTACGACATGGGTATCCCATATTTTTTCGAACAAAGTTCGTCCCATTAGGCTCTCCTGTGAATGCCTAAAGAGTACTAGTAACTTCGAATCTAGACTTCGATCGCTTTAATTTCGACTTTGAGTGGCCCGTTGGGCGAGTCAAATGTAACTGTGTCACCAGCGGCGGCACCTAACAGAGTTGAGCCCAGGGGTGAACCTGGAGACATAACTGTCAAGCCATCGCGTTCTTCTTCGATAGAACCAATCAAGTACTTTTCGACCTCGTCATCGCCTTGATATTGAATGCTGACAACACAGCCAGCTTGAACAGTGCCACTGTCGTCTACTTGTACAATTTCAGCGTTTTCGATTAGACCTGCAAGCTGGGCGATGCGCCCTTCCATCTTGCCTTGTTCTTCTTTGGCTGCATGGTAATCACCATTCTCGCTAAGGTCGCCGAGCTCACGTGCAGTCTCGATTTTTTTGGCGATCTCGATTCTGCCCCTTGAAGTTAAATCAAGGTGTTCAGCAGACAAACGGTCGAAGGCTTCTTGGGATAATTGAGTAGTATTTGCCACGGTTAAGAGCCTAGCTGAAAGACTCGACAATTTAACTTCTGTATTGAGCAGGCTTTCGGCTGAATGCCCCAAATATTGCGACTAGGGCGAGTCCGCCTAGGTACCAGAAGAGGTTAGATCGTCGTTCGAAGTGAGTTCGGATAAGTTCATCTTCAAATAGGGCGAAACTGAAACCCTCGTTCTGTATTGCGAGAGAGCTGTGATATGTAATCAAACCCAACACAGTTATCAGAGCCAAGAGGTAGATGATTACCGCTACGCCGGTATCCATTCGTTGGGTTCCATCTGAGGATGCTTTGACGCCGAATAAGGTAGCTGCAGCAAGTATGATTGCAAACCACGGATAATTGAACCAGCCGTTGAAAAAGAATACAAACCAACCGGTTCCTACAACTCCTGCTGCGAATACCCCACCCAAGATGATAGAGATTAAGTCGTTGCCTCGTCCGGCCGGAATCTTAGACCCTTTCCTTCGAGGGAATTCAAAGACTTGTTTTTCTTCCTCAAGATCTGCAACCCGTTCCTCCCAGTTGTCGCTGCTATAGTCAGCTTTACTAGTGTGCGTGTTCAGATTCTTGGTTGGTTGTTGTTCAAGGTTTGACATGTGTACTTCTTCTAGATGAATATTCGGCCTAGAAAGCATGAAAGTTAATCAGAAAAAATAAACTTGGGTCTTTGATCCGCTAAAACAGCTAAAAAAGTTGGTTTGGAGCAATAAATTTGAGCAAAGTAGCAGTAGTTAAGGGCGACGGTATAGGTCCTGAGGTAGTAGATCAGGCTTTGGCGGTATTGTCTGTTTTGGACTTGGACTTGGATATCACAGAATACGAGTTGGGTGGCAGTCGCTATCTTAATGATGGCTTCATTCTTAGTGACGAGGTGCTGGCTGAATGGAAGTCTTTCGATGCAATCTTATTGGGCGCAGTTGGGCATCCCGAAGTTGAGCCAGGACTTATAGAGCGTGAGTTGTTACTCAAGATGCGTTTTGATTTGGACCTTTATGTTAATCAAAGGCCGTTTGTCTCAACCGAAGGCAAGGGTCATGACTTTGTGGTTGTCAGAGAAAACACCGAAGGAGCTTATGTAGGAGAGGGAGGGGTGCTGCGAAAAGGGACTCCAAAAGAAGTCGCCACTCAAGGATCAGTTAACACTAGGTTTGGCGTTGAGCGTTGCATTCGCTACGCGTTTGGGTTGGCAGCGCAACGTTCTAACAAGTTGCATCTCGTTCATAAGACGAATGTTCTCAACTATTCAGGGGACTTGTGGAATAGGACATTTGAAGAAGTTTCAAAAGAGTTTCCAGGTGTGGAGACTAATTATCATCATGTGGATGCGGCGTGTATCCACATGGTAGAGAACCCTGGTACCTACGACGTAATCGTTACCGACAACCTATTCGGAGATATTATTACTGATCTAGCCGGAGCGGTTAGTGGAGGAATCGGTTCTGCAGCCTCAGCAAACCTTAACCCCGATAGGACTGGTCCTTCAATGTTCGAACCAGTTCACGGTTCGGCTCCGGACATAGCCGGACAGAACAAGGCAAACCCAGTAGCGGCGATTAGATCGTTGGCTCTCATGCTTGAGTTTCTAGGCTTTGCTGGGCAAGCTGAACGAGTCGACAAAGCCTGCCATCAGGCTAGCGGTGACACGACCACCGAAATAGGCCAAAGTGTTGTTGGAGCATTGTCTTAGAGTTGATTGTTGCGTGCTTCGGTCAGTACATCGGCAAGAGTATCGACTAGGTCTGTTGTGGGAGCCCAGCCAGTAGCTTGGGTTGTCTTTTCGAGCGAACCTAACTTGATTGGGCAATCTGATGGTCTGTTTCGTTCGGGGTCTAGCTCGGTTCTGATTTCGGTTGTCGAAAGACTCGTTAGCTTCTTTAGAAGATCTGCAATAGAGAAGTTCTTTTGAGAACAAATGTTGTACGCCTCACCAGAGACTCCATGTTGAGCAAGTAAACGGTAAGCCTCGACAGCATCTCTCACATCTGTAAAGTCTCTGATTGCGTCTAGGTTGCCATGTCGTAAACCTGTTGCTTGACCGGACTCTATATCCACTATTTGTTGAGCGAAAGACGGGATAACAAAGTCACTAAGCTGTCCTGGGCCAATTTGATTAAACGGCCTGGCAATCACAACGCGTTGGTTGTATTTGTCAGCGTAGAACTCTCCTAGCAATTCAGCAGCAATTTTCGAAGCAGCATAAGGCGAGCTTGGAGCTAGCAAGGCGGTCTCTTCTAAGGGCTCGTTGCTACTTGCTTCGTATACTTCTGCGCTTGAAACTAGAACGACGGTTCCAACTTGGAAATTTCGGGCTGCTTCGAGCACATTGGCTGTGCCCGTTACATTTACATCAAATACGGAAGCTGGTTCGTCCCAGCTTCTTCCAACGCTGCTCCAGCCTGCGAGATGATATAAAACGTCTACTCCAGAGAGTGATTCTAGGGTTTTCCATTCTTCGGCACTACAAAGATCAGGGCCTCTTTTTTTATCTAACCCAATTACGTCGTCACCTGACTTAGTGAGATGCTCTACCAAGTGTTTTCCTACAAAACCGGCTGCTCCGGTAACGACGGCCTTCACGACACTAGAGCATAGGCCTATTCGGACTAAACAGCTCGCCAACTGATTATGAAATAGCTGCTTCGAAGGCTTTGGGGCTAACTACTAGTAGCCTAGGTGGCTGTTAGTTATGCCAAATTCTATTTAGGTTATGGTCGCTAGTCAGACTGCATCACAGAAGAAACTCGCCGGAGACTCTGAGTCCTCAGAGGACTTCGACGTACCTGCAGTCGTCGCAGTCGTGGTGTCGAAAGACCCTGGTCCATGGTTTGCTGATATGTTGCACTCTCTGGCTGAGCAAGATTATGAAAATATGTCAGTGCTTGTTGTGGATGCTGGGTCGCAGGACCCCATTGCTTCTCGAGTTGCATCTTCTCTTCCTGAAGCATATATCCATAGAATCGCCGGTGACCCCGGCTGGAGCGTCGGGGCGAATCAGGCCCTCGACTTAGTTAGCGGAACCCCGTTTCTGTTGTTCTGTCACGACGATGTTGTCCTGGAAAAGAGCTGTGTTTCAAGTTTGATGGACGAGCTATACAAATCTAACGCAGGAATCGTCGGACCAAAGCTTGTTGAATGGGACGACCCTAGAAAGCTCCTTCAAGTCGGAATGGGAGCCGATCGTTTTGGTGTCTCCGTAGATCAAATTGATCGCGGTGAATTCGACCAGCAACAGTATGATTCGGCTCGGGACATGTTCTATATCCCAGGCGGAGTGCAACTCATCAGGGCAGACCTATTAAAGGCAGTCGGTGGCTTTGATGAAGGAATCTCCTTTATGGGGGAAGACCTAGACATCTGTTGGCGTGCGCATGCCGTTGGCGCACGGGTAAGAGTAGTTCCTGATGCCAAAGCCAAGCACATTGAGTCAGCCGACCAAAGAGTCATCAATAGTCAAAAACGTAGGATGCGCACACGTCATCGCTTGCGAACTTTGCTAACAAACTCGACGCTATCTTCAAGGTTGACAACTATCCCTCTAGCCATATTATTGATCATATTCGAGGCGCTTTATGCCCTGTTTAGTGGTCGAAGGCGCCAGGCAGCGGATCTCTTCTCAGCATTGTTTTGGAACCTCTCTTCTATTGGCTCAGTCGGTGCCAGGCGAAACCAGCTAACTAAAATCAGAAAAGTCACAGACCGTCAGATCCGCAAGAAGCAAGTTGGTGGCTCTGCGCAGCTTTCAGAATTTTGGCGCAACAAATTCGAGGCCGGGCAGACAAGACTAGATTCTGTTCTGTCAGCCTCTCAACTCAAGGTTGATTCGTCATCATCGGTGCACTCAGTTGTTGTATTCGTCTTAGTTATGGCGATCCTAACAATTGGTTCTCGTGGGATTCTGCTCGACTCTTACCAAGTGTTTGGTGAAATCCCAGCAATGCGTAACTCTCTTGGATTAGTTCGCGAATGGTTTTCGGGTTTCCGGACAGCTGGTGCCGGTGGTGAGGCAAATGCTCCATTAGCTTTCGTTGTACTAGGTTCGATAAGAGGTCTATTCTTCTTCGCTCCGGGGTTGTTCGATCGATTGTTAGTTTTTGTTCCATTGCTTATTGGCTATTGGGGCGGCTCTCGTCTTGCGAGGCCATATGTGAGCCCTCGCTTGCAGTCAATATCGGGGGCACTGTACGTTCTAAACCCTATTGTCTTTGCTATGTTAAGTGCAGGTAGATGGGAATCGCTGATCATTTGGGCTTCACTACCTTATATAGCTACCTCGGCTCTCAAGTTAGCTGGCGTAGCACCATTCTCTAATAGAACGAATACGGAAGATACTTTCTACACCCAAAGAACAGACTCTGTAAACATATTGAGATACGGGTTCCTAATTGCGGTCGTAAGCACTCTTGCGCCAGCAGTGGTTGTCGTCGGAGTCTTGGTCATTGCGTGTGTGGGCTTTGCATCGCTATACGAAACAAAGAACTTGAAATCCATTGTTCTTGGTGGTGTTGCGGCTGTTATTGTCCCGCCTGTTCTTCACTTCCCATGGAGTCTTGATATTTTGACCAACTTTGATTGGGACTGGTTAGTAGGTTCCAAGTCATCTGAGGCCAGAAACTTTTCGCTGTTCGATTTGATTTCATTTAACGTCGCGGAAGCGACTGGGCTTGGGGTTGCTGGACAAGATGGTGGAAGCCTTTTCGATATCACAGGCAATCTTCTAGTTATTTCTGGACTAGTTATAACTTTGTTTGCAATTGCTGCACTGATAGCAATCAAATCGGAATCAATGCAATTAGTGGTACTGGGTTGGGCCTTGGCGGTAGCAGGTTGGGGTCTGCTGTGGCTTGAGTCTCAGGAGATGCTTCCGTTTGCGCTGCCTTCTAACGAGATAATGCTCTCAGTTGTTTTAACAGGCCTGATTCTTGCTGTTGGCGCCGGGGCAACGCAATATGAAACAGCTTTTTCAAAGTCTGTCTCTCGAATGCGTTACTTGTCACTCGGAGTCGGCGTGCTAGGTCTTGTTTTAGTTCTATTGGGTGGTTTAAGTACGATTGGTTCTGGTAGGTGGGGAATTCCAGAGAGCCCGAGGCGAACAACAGCGGCAAGCCTATTCTCGAGCATCCCAGACGATGACGAGGTTTTGACCACTGGCCGGATCCTCTGGCTCGGGAACCCTTCAGTGATACCTGTCGATAGCTATGAGACGCCGAACGGCTTGCCATACGCTTTGACTGATGCGGCGGTTGATGTTCGCAATAATTGGGTTCCCGGTCCTGTTGGTAACACTGATGCAGTTGGACAATACCTTGACCTAGCTACTTCGGGCGGAACATCAAGTTTAGGGCAGCTGACCGCAAGCTACGGAGTAGATTTCGTCGTAGTGGCAGAGCAGATTGCAAGGCAATACACAATTAATCCAGCTGATCCAGTGATAACGGCGGCCCTGGAAAGACAAGTTGATTTAAGACTTGATAGGTCTGGTAACGGTGCGTTCACCATTTACCAGAACACTGCTTCCGGTGGGCTTGGTGCAGCTTTCCAAAATCCAGGTGACGCTGACGCAAGATCTGTTACGGATCAGTTAGAGGTCGACCTGGCAGCAGAACCTATCTCGGTCATACCAAGAGTTGGTCGCCCTGGTTCATGGACGGTAGATATCCCAGCTGATATTGCTGCATACATAGCGCTGCCCGCTCCAGGGTTTGACCTCTCCGGTATCGACAACGATTTAACCGCTGGCTTCGACGGTCAAATTAACATATCGGCTGGAACAGGGGGGCTAGCCGAGCTAGATCATTCGGCATTGTTCCCGCGTGCCATCTTTATTCTAATTCAGCTTGTTCTCATCGCTTCTGCAATAAGTGTGGCTCAGACTAGAGTGGGTAATGAATCATGAAGTATCTGATCCGTGTCGGCATTGCGGTGTTATTGGTCGCAACGTTGTTCGTTGGTGAACGGCGATTAAACAATGACTCAGAAAACGACCAGACAGATGTTGCACTGCCTAACTTTTCCTTACCGCTAGATCCTGAGTCGGCCGTAGATTCGGCTTGGTTCTGTCCTTCAGGTACCAGATCAGAAGATGGTGTTGCAGATCAAAGCGTTCAAATAGCAAACATCTCTGTAGAAGAAAGTGCTACCGCTGTTGCCACTGTATTGACAGAGGAAGGTCGTGGGGCGAGTCGTGAACTCCAACTTGAACCAGGGGAGAGCACGACCATTGATGCTGCAGAGCTTGACCCTCCAAGTGAAGATGACCTCGATGATCTGGCAGGCATGGTGGTCCGAATTACTAGAGGTAATGCTGTTGTTTCTCACTCGAACACAACAGGATCTGGTGTTGCCTATGGTGCTTGCGGAACCCAAGCCTCTGAAGTTTGGCATTTCGGTTCAGGTAGAAACACTGGAGACGGATCGAACATCATTACTCTGATGAATCCTTTCGACGAGGATGTTTCAATCGACATAATTCCCCATCGAGGGAACAGCAGTAGTGAGTTCGAAGGCTTGACATTGTTTGGTAACTCAGTTTTTCAGATTGATTTCAGCCAGGAAACTGGTTTTGCGGAAATCGATCAGATTCCTATAACTATTCAAAGTCGTGGAGGTCGAATTATTGCTGAACGCCTTCAGATAGTGGACGAGGACTTGGCAGCCTTGCTAGATGGCTTGGAAGATGATTTGGCAGGCGATGCTGAGGAGTCTGATGAGGCAGTCGATGAGGATGCCGATGAAGAGGCGGCCGACGAGGATGCTGAGGACAATGATATAGCAGTCACCGGAGCCAGCCTTCAGTTAGGGGTTAGAGCTCCTCAGAATGAGTGGATCTTTACCTCTGGCCGTGTAAACGAGAACTCAACTCACTTAGTTACCGTATTTAATCCTAGAGACCCTGGTCTGCAGCTGAGCCCGGGACGTGACTTTGTCGAAAATATAGCATCTTTGAGTCCTGAAGGAATTGCTGACTCACTTCTCGACGAACTAGATCTTGATTTTGGCCCAAGTCTTAGTGATGATTTCTTTCAAGGCCTCGATTTTGAATCTGTTGAAGCCGAAGTTGAAGATGATGCAGACGAAGAGGAAATAGAAGAAGCTACTCGAATTGCAGCTGCTCAACTAGTAGTTGATGCGGTCTTAGATGAAGTGAACCCACAAATACTAACTCGTAGGAGTTCTAGAGTCCAGATAGAAATTTGGCCTACCAATACTGGTTTGCGTGAGAGTATCTTTGTGCCGATCGAACGAGATGTGACACCCCTGGGGGTTTCTGTTGTGGACCTTGTGGCCGAGTCTCGCCGGCTGGGTTTTGTTTTGCCAGTCGATTTTACGGTTGAAGTTGTCTCACTGAATGATCTCCCAGTGTTATCAGAACGTTGGCAGTTTGCCGAGAGAGTAACTAACTCTCAAGAGATAGATGTGGGCGATCTTCTGGCTGAGCCAGAACCCGAAGTGGGAGATGCCTTTGAGGCCCTGCCTGCCGATGTCGATGATACATCGCCTAATTCTGCGTCTGCTGGTCTTATGACGTCTGGTGGCATTGACTTTGGGCCTCTTGAGTCCTGGGTTGTGCCATGGACGCCGGTATTCTCTGACAGCTCTTCTTGGATCACAGTCTTTGCTCCCACAAACGGAACCCAGATAACAGTTCGTAGCGGAGTCGATGGCGAACCAATCGAGCCAGCCAACGGTGCAGATATTGCCAATCCGTATATCACTGCTGTTGACGGTGAACGCTGGTTCTTCCCAATCCCAGACGATGGTAGCGGTGGTGGCAGCTTGGTTGTTAATGCGAGCAGACCTGTCACAATTGAGGCGCAAGCCATATCAGCGGAGGGTTCCGACATTCTTCCGGCGATTCCTCTAATTGACAGCTAGTCATAACGTCTGGATCTAGTATTAATTGGCAATGGAAGCTCTGATAGTTTTACTAATCCTGGTAGTGGTCGGTGTCTTGATCGCTGTGGTGGCATCCAAAAGAGGTTCTCATGCTCCAACAGCGCCTAGCTACTCTGCGCCAACGCAGTTAGACCCAGATGATTTTGTAAAAGGTGATCAAAAAGCGAATGTGGTTATGTTTGGTTCAAAAACATGCACCGGCTGTGCGGAGATGTCTCAGGCGATCGAAACACTCAGTGAATCCCAAGAATTCGTAGTCTCTTTGCTGATCATGAACGAAGACAGACCTGAACTCTTCACTAAATACTCAGTTGACGGAATTCCGAGCACGCTAATAGTTGACGAAGTAGGAGTAGTGTCTGACTCGTTCTTTGGGCCCACTTCAACCGAAAGGCTGTTAGAGGCTTACTCTAAATTGGGTTCTGCTAGCTAGCTGGAACTGTGTTGCCTTCTCGAGCTTGCTCGATTAAGTCATTTACTTCTGCACCACTTAGAGTTTCCTTGTCTAAGAGCGTTTCAGCTACAAGGTTTAGAGCT
The DNA here is from genome assembly GCA_964648795.1 of uncultured Acidimicrobiaceae bacterium. Lineage (GTDB taxonomy): Bacteria > Actinomycetota > Acidimicrobiia > Acidimicrobiales > SZUA-35 > JAHDDW01. Next base: position 47,431 of record CAZYMB010000007.1, on the reverse strand, counting down.
GCTCTGTTCTCGGTCAATAATGCTCGACAGCGGCTTTCTTGCTCGGTTAGAACCTTCTTGATCTCTTCATCAATAATTCTTGCCAAGTCATCTGAGTACTCTTTGGATTGCATCATGTCGTCACCAAGGAAAACTGGTCCGTCAGAACCAAACGCCATTGGTCCAATCTTGTCTGACATACCCCATTCGGTAACCATTCGTCTCGCCATGCCGGTTGCCTTCTGTAGGTCATCTCCAGCACCAGATGAAACTACGCCGAATACTATAGATTCAGCATTTCGGCCACCGAGCATCATTACGATCATGTTCTGAGCGTGGGAGCGACGCAGTGAGTGGCGGTCTTCTTCTGGGAGAGTCATAGTTACACCAAGAGCCATGCCGGTTGGGATAATGGTCACTTTGTGTAGAGGGTCATAACCTGGAAGTAGGGCAGCGCATAAAGCGTGACCAGACTCGTGGTAAGCAGTCATACGGCGTTCTTCTTCGTTCATGACTAGAGAATCACGTTTCACACCCATGATTACCCGATCACGTGCTTGGTCAAAGTGTCCAGCCTCGATACGCTTTTCTCCACCACGTACGGCATAGAGGGCCGCTTCGTTGACAAGATTAGCCAAGTCAGCACCGCTCATACCAGGTGTGCCTCGGGCAATCACTTCAACATCGACGTCGTTTGAAATTTTTTTGTGTTTCATGTGGACATCAAGAATCTTCTTGCGATCTTCTAACTCAGGAAGTGGCACAACAACTTGGCGGTCAAAGCGTCCAGGACGAAGCAATGCTGGGTCTAAGATATCAGGACGGTTCGTCGCCGCCATCATTACGATTCCTTCAGTCGCTTCGAAGCCATCCATTTCGGCCAACATTTGGTTTAGAGTTTGTTCACGTTCGTCGTGACCTCCGCCAAGTCCAGCACCACGCTTGCGTCCAATCGAGTCGATTTCATCTATAAAGATAATTGCTTTGCCCATCTTTCGAGCCTCATTAAAGAGGTCTCGTACTCGGCTTGCACCTACGCCCACGAACATTTCCATAAAGTCAGAACCGGTGACAGAAAGGAAGGGAACACCTGCTTCGCCGGCAACAGCTCGAGCAATCAGAGTCTTACCAGTGCCTGGAGGGCCTACTAATAGAACACCTTTGGGGATTCGAGCGCCAATATCAGCAAACTTTTCTGGGGCCTTCAAGAAGTCCACTACCTCGGTGATTTCCTTCTTTACCGAGTCGTAACCGGCAACATCCGAGAACGAGGTTCCCGGCCGTTCAGAAGAATACGTTTTAGCCTTCGAGCGCCCAATTGACATGATGCCACCCATTTGTGATTGGCTGCGGCGAGAGATCCACCAGAACAAACCAATTAGAAGTAGGAATGGCCCGAAGATAGCTAGAACACTTAGTAGGCCGCCGGTATTGGTGTCAGCCCTAAATTCAACATCAGCTGCTGCAGCTCTTTCAGAGAGTTCGCCTGGCTCTTGGACAAGGCCCGTGCTCACAAACTGCACCGTTCCATCTTCAGAAATGCCTTCGATTTCGCCAGTTCCGTTGTCAAAGACAATCTCAGAAATAGTGCAGTCGCCGCTAGCGCATTCGTCGAGCTCTGCTAAGACTTGGGTGTAGCTAATCTCCTCACCAGTTTGTCGGTTGGTTAGGGCAACTATGAAGATTGCGGCAACTGATGCCAAGGCAACCCAAAGAATCCAGCGTTGTGCTTGTGATGATTCTTTGCCTGATTTATCAGAGTCCTTATTGGAGCCTCCGAATTTGGGTGTTTTCTTTTCTTCGTTCATAATTGTGATTTTCTAGCTCTCTATTAAGAGTCGGAACTCGGCCGTCGGATGTGAGTCTAGTGCACATCTTACTTAGGCCAAACCGACTAGAAATACACTTTATTTCAGTATTGGGCAACCTTTTGAGATAGTCCCAAAGAACCAAATGAGACCCTAACTGTTATCTGTAATGAGGATTTGCCGACTGGGTACTCTGAGTCAACAAAGATGGGTTGGCCAGTGCGAACCAAGGGCGGTAAAGACGTGAGTCAGGACAATTTTCAGCGTAAAACAACTAGAACAGCGGCTGGCGATGTAATTGACCTCTGTCAAGACTGCGATCACGAGCTGACAACCATTGAAATACCGGTTGATGGCAATAACTTACTAATGCATTCATGCGATCGCTGCGACAAGCGCTGGTGGAAGCTAGCTGGCGAACAAATAGACCTAGCCGACGCATTGATCGAAGTCAAAGATCGTATCTCTAAAAACTAATCCTGCTTGGCTCCAACTACTAGTTTCAATAGGCTAAACTCGGCCAGTCTAATGGGTAGCAGTGTCTGCTAACTGGGCGAGTATTCAATGGAATCTGAGAACACAACCGAATCTAGGTTTGACGACGCTTTGATGGCGGACGGTGTACCGAGCCAACCGCCAGCACCAGATGCGCGTCAAATCGTGGGTGAACCAACTGCCTCGGGGTCGCCAACAATTAGAGTCCTGAAGTTTTTGCGTCGCAATGCCGGTATCTCTGTTGCGGTCTTAAGTTCACTATTTGTTTTCTTGGTCCTAAATTTTAATAACGGTGAAAGATTTTTATTCTTCCAGAACAGTATTCCGACTGGCGGAGACATGGGAGCGCACATTTGGGGACCAGCATTCCTGCGAGACGAGCTACTGCCTAGTCTTTCTTTAACCGGTTGGTCTCCGGACTGGTATCAAGGGTTTCCTGCCTACCGTTTCTATATGGTGATTCCAGCTCTCGCTATTGTCATAGTCAATGTTGGGTTTATCTGGTGGGCTGGACTTCCACTTGCGCTAGCGCTAATTGTGGGAATGGATCATTTGGTTGGTCCTAAGCTTGTGAGTTCGCCCGACGGAACTCCTATATCAACAAGGACTGGCATCTTGGGTCGGTTCAACAAAAGCTTGGCGCCGGTTCGTTTGGCCGTAATGACTTTAACCGCTATAGGCGCCATTGCTTTGGTTCACATCCCTTACGGTGTGGCATTCAAACTTGTTGCCTTCTCCGGAATTGTCTTCATGCCTATTGCAGCATGGGGTATGGGTCGTTTGGCAAGAGTCCCTGACCCAGGACCAGCTTTTCTTGCTATTGGGGCTTTGGTCTTTTTGTTCGATGCCAACTTCACGATTCTAGGTGGCAACATTCTTTCGACACTTGCCGGCGAGTTCTCATTCTCGATCAGTTTTGCGCTTGTACTGCTGGCTATCGGCTTGGTTATCAGATCCCTCAACGATCGCAAGTGGTATGGCAGGACTTCGCTCGCTATCGCTCTAGCGGCTTTGTCTCACGTAATTCCAGTATTCTTCTTAGTCCCCGCTGTAATGTTTGCGACATTCGCTCATCCAAAGGCATCACGGGTAGTTCCGCTTTCTGGAATAGCAATGCTTTTGATGGTGGTTGTTTGGTTGAACCCTCAAATCGACAGCCGTATGAAAGTTATTGTTTCGCTAGTTGGTTTGTTGGCAGTTCTTTCGGCGATTTCGTTTGCTTGGAGCTATTCAAGACAGACGTTTGCAAAATTTGGCTCTGAATTTGTTCTTGCCGCAAGACTTGGTCTGGTTGGGGTAGGTGTATCGGCCTTTTGGTTTGTGCCGTTTGGTTTTACTGGAGAAATCCAAGGCATGTTCAATGACCTTGGTTGGATTCGGGAAACTGCATTTGCAGATAACTTGCTAACGACCCCAATGCGAATAGCGTTCCCACTTGCAGCTCTTGGCTTCCTAATTAGTCTCTTTACACGCCAACGCCTTGGCATGGTAATGAGTGTGATGTGCGGTTTCTTTGTTCTTCTATATGTGAACATAGGTCCGAGCTCGCTTTGGAATCAACGCCTTTTGCCAACGGTCTACTTAACTGCCTACATGTCAGCGTCTCTAGGTTTGGCCTATATCGTCCGCTTCACAACAGAAAATTCTTTCAGCTTCGAGGTTCCTCGGCGACGAGCGTTGGCCGTGGTTTCATTCGTGGCGCTATTGCCGGCCGTGCTTGGCATCCTCGCAGTGTTGGGAAGAGCACCTTTTAGTAACCATGACTTCATTAATGCAGAAGGTGAGCCTGCGATTCAGTGGGCAGGCTTCACAATAAACGAAGGTCACCAGGCACAAGCTTGGGCTACATGGAACTCAACCGGTATCGAAACTAAAGATCACTTTCGAGAATATCGAGATGTGATTTCGACCATGGAACTTATTGGTCAAGAAGTTGGCTGTGGCCGTGCTTTCTGGGAGTTCAGTCCAGATCTTGACCGCTTTGGTACTCCAATGGCGCTCATGCTTCTGCCGCACTTTACTGACGGCTGTATTGACTCAATGGAAGGGCTCTTCTTTGAAAGTTCCACATCAACGCCATTCCATTTTCTTAACCAAAGTCGGCTGTCGATCGAGCCTTCTGCTGCGCAACGGTTCTTGCCATATGAAAGCTTTGATATTGACGTAGGCGTTGATCAGATGCGGGCTTCTGGTATTCGTTACTATTTGGCTTCTAATGATCAGGCAATAGAGGCAGCTCGCAATCACCAAGACTTAACAGAAATAAATTCTGTTTCAGGAACTTTCCCAGAAGGAGCTGCTTTCACAAACGCATTTGCAATATTTGAACACAACGAATGGGCTGAAGCTGAGGGTCTAGCTCATCTGCCTGTTGTTGTTTCAGGTACTGACTTTGAGGACTTGTTTGTTGGCGGCGAAAATGGTGAAGAAACACCACAACGAGCAGAGATAGAAACAGAACTCAGCGAGTTGCGAGCAACGCTCGAAGGCAATGGGGTTAGAAGCGATATTGTTGAAGAGAGAATTAATTCGGAGCGAATTGTCCTTAGAGACCAGCTAGAACGAGAGTCAGAATTTTTAGTTGGTTGGGAAGGTGAGGCAGTCAGGGCTTATCAGGACCCAGCTGCTTATCCAGCCTTGCCGGCAATAGATGGACCGAGTGATTGGCCGCGCACCTTAGAAGTCGGTATCGAACAAGACAGAGTGTTGCCATCAGAAACTTTGGGTCTTGGCAATGCTGAGTTGCTAACAGAAATCGATGATCCAGCCGTGGTCTCAAATTACTCGACGACTAGAGACACAATCTCGTTTGAAGTTGACCAGGTTGGCAAACCAGTTATTGTGCGTACCTCTTTCTTCCCTAACTGGGAAGTAACTGGTGCAGATGGGCCTTGGAGGGTTGGACCTAACCAGATGGTTGTAGTCCCAACAGCTACTCAAGTTGAGCTGAGTTATGGCTCAACATTGGTCGAGCGTGGTTCGTATCTGATTAGCTTTGCGTCACTTGCCGGCATTTTCATGGTATACCGGAGAAGACGTAGTGGAGAGTTAGCGCTAACGACAGAACCGTTACTAGTTGAGTCGGCAGCGCTCGGAACAGAAACCGTCGAGGTGCCGGCAGCAGATGATTTATCGGTAGAAGAGTTTGAAGAGCCGCTTCCTGACCCAGTGGTAGAGGTTTTCCCTGACCCACATGGCGCAGACACAGTCGATGCATTAGACGGCGCCGATGGGCAGGATTCGGAAGTCCCAGAGTCTTGAGATCGCGAGTACGGGTCTTTGTATTTGTAGGACTCTTCGTTACTGCCATTGACCTTGGATTGCTAGTGATTCTCGAAGGCCGGTTCTTGCCATGGATAGCTAACGTCATTGCGCTAGGAGTGGCGGCTGTTGTCTCTTATCTGGCAAACAGGGTCTGGACTTTTGAACTTAGCTCTGCTTATAGGTGGGTAGCTAGACCGTGGTTGTTCGCTTTGACAGCGCTGCTCGCTGCTTTTATCGACACGCTGGTTTTGCTTTCCCTTCTTGGCTTACCCGGCGACTTCTTTACCCCAACGAATACTACTGGGCTCGTTGTGTCGAAAATTATAGCAATGGGAGCAGCCTCAGTTATTCGTTGGGCTGGGTATAGGAATGTTCTATTCCATTCAATGCGTCAGACCCTTGCGACTAGAACCGACCGAGGAATGCCGCCCGGCGACTTTCGTTTGTCAGTTGTCTTGCCGGCATACAACGAAGCTGAAAGAATTGAGCAGTCTTTAACAGAGATGACAGCCCTCCTTGGATCACATATGGCTCGAGAAGAATTTGAATTGCTCGTAGTCGACGACTGCTCTTCAGATAACACTTCTGAAGTCGCCGAGCAGGCTGGGGCGAGAGTCATACGCCATGAGGTAAACCAAGGTAAGGGTGGTGCCGTTCGTACTGGCATGAAGGCAGCTTCGGGCAGGGCAGTGGTATTCACAGATAGTGACTTGGCGTATCCGCCAGAGCTTGTGTACGATTTCTTAACTCAAATAGAGGACGGTTGGGACATGGTTGTTGGTAGCCGCCGTCATCCTGATTCAGAAGCTGAGGTGGAGACTAGTTTCTTACGCAAGGTTGGTGGCTGGGGTGTGAACAAGCTGACCCACGTTGTCTTGCTTGGGCAGTTCCGAGATACGCAGTGTGGCATTAAAGGATTTAGATCTGATGTTGCTGCCTCAATGGCGCGGCGTCTCCAAACTCTGGGCTTTGGGTTTGACGTGGAGTTGTTTATTATGGCCGAGTTAGACAAGCTTTCTATGATCGAGCGGCCAGTTACTGTGAACAACCGGGAAGGCTCGAATGTCTCGCTCATCTCTGACACTTTCAAGTTTGCAGAGGACCTAGTAAAGATTCGCCGGCTTGCTGGACAGGGTGCCTATTCCCAGCTTGTTGATCGTGATAGTGTCTGAGACGTTAAGCAGTAGTTAGCTATATAAATAGGAATGTTTGAGGCTATGAAAGAATCCCTAGATCAGATTTTCAAGGCATACGATATCCGAGGGATTTACCCCGACCAGATTTCGGCAGATGTGTGTGAAGCAATTGGCCGTGGTCTTGCAGCTTTGGTAAAAGAGCGTGAACCTGCTACCAAGGAAGTGGTGATTGGTCATGACATGCGACCAAGTGGACCAGAGCTAGTCGCTGCATTCGCTAAAGGTGTAACTAAGAGTGGGCTTGGGGTCATCAATATTGGTCTGGCATCAACTGACTTGTTGTATTTCGCTTCCGGCCACCTAAACCTGCCAGGCGTAATGTTTACTGCATCACATAACCCTGCAGAGTACAACGGAATCAAAATGTGTTTGTCGGGAGCGGCGCCAATTGGAGCTGAGTCAGGGCTGGACGATATTAAGGCTGTTGCGGCGACACCCGATGACTCAGTTGTTTCTAGTTCAGATCAGGTTGGCAGTATTCGCGAGATGAGTTTGCTACAAGACTTTGCTAGTCACGTCCGCAGCTTTGTTAACACCGAGAACTTCCGACCATTAAAGGTTATCGCCGACACTGCTAATGGTATGGGTGGCTATGTCATCCCAGCAGCATTCGAAGGCCTGCCATTTGAGCTCGAGATAATGTATGAAGAACTAGATGGAACCTTCCCTAACCATGAGGCGAACCCAATAGATGTAAAAAACTTGGTGGATCTTCAGAAACGAGTCTTGGAGACCGGCGCAGACATTGGTTTAGCTTTCGACGGAGATGCTGACAGAGTTTTTGTCGTTGATGAGAAAGCCCAACCTGTTTCAGGGTCGCTAACTACAGCTTTGCTAGCTAAGTCGATTTTGGCAGAGAACCCTGGAGCTAAAGTTATCCATAATTTGATTTGCTCTCGAGCTGTCCCAGAAGTAGTCAAAGAAGCCGGGGGAGAGCCAGTTCGTTCCAGAGTTGGACACTCTTATATTAAGCAACAAATGGCCGAGCTTGACGCTGTATTCGGTGGCGAGCATTCAGCGCACTATTACTTCGCAAATAACTGGCGAGCAGATTCGGGTCTGATTGCAGCGATGATGGTTCTAGAGCAGCTTTGCCTGTTCGATGGACCAATGTCTGAGCTGTTAGCTCCACTTGACCGCTACGCAGCATCGGGCGAGATTAACACCAAGGTGGATGATGCCCAAGCAACTATCGATAAAGTTGCCAGCCATTATGTGTCATTCGAAGATGCAACCATAGACCGCCTTGACGGCCTTACTGTCCAGTTTGATGACTGGTGGTTCAACTTGAGAGCTTCTAATACAGAGCCGCTATTGCGTCTGAACCTTGAAGCAGCAGATGACGCTGCAGTCGAGCAACGTCTCGCAGAAGTCCAGCCTCTGCTGTCTAGCTGACTTTGCTGTCTGGTAATCGTTGCTGATTTACTTGCCTGTTTTCGGCAGGCAATCTTTGGACAGATTGGTTAGTTTGTGCTGCCTCAAGAGGTCTGCGTAAATCACAAGCGCTTACCGCCTGCTACACCAGTCGTCGTCTAGCGATCAGAAACAGGATCGTGCACGTTTCGGAGACCTTGTCTGGACAGACCCTGGGAAAGGCTTGGTTCTCATAACGTTGTCTGTTCAGGCGGCGAAGAAACGGGCGACGAGACTGTTTCTCGTACTAGTATCGGTAATCAATGGTTTCAAAAGCGTTATCAAACAAAGAGCTTCTGGCAATACTTGCTTGTCCAAAGGACAAAGGGCCGCTGGAGCTGTCAGAAGACGGCTCTCAACTCCTTAATACAAGGCTAAATTTGGCATACCCAATAGAGGATGGCACCTACAAGTTATTGCCAGAATCAGGCGTTCCTATAGCGTCTAGTTAGTAGCCTGTGGGTCGGTTCTAACACAGAGGTTATTGTATGGTTCCCGACCAAAAAGCAGGTCTTGACTACAAGGTTGCCGATCTTAACTTGGCAGAAGCTGGGCGCAAGCAAATTCGCTTAGCCGAGCAAGAAATGCCTGGCCTTATGGCGTTGCGTGCCGAGTATGGTGACTCTCAACCTTTGGCGGGTGCACGCATTTCGGGCAGCCTGCATATGACTGTTCAAACAGCTGTGCTTATCGAGACGCTTAAGTTTCTAGGTGCTGACATTCGTTGGGCTAGTTGTAACATCTTCTCAACGCAGGACGAGGCTGCTGCAGCTACTGTTGTTGGGCCAACGGGCACAGTTGATGCTCCAGCTGGGGTGCCGGTGTTTGCTTGGAAGGGTGAAACTCTGGAAGAGTACTGGTGGTGTACGGATCAGATTTTCTCGTGGCCTGATGGCACTTGTAACCTAATTCTTGATGACGGTGGCGATGCTACATTGCTAGTTCATAAAGGTGCCGAATATGAGGCTGCGGGCAGTGTGCCTGCTCCAAGCGATGATGACTCCGCTGAATGGGTTGAGGTCCTTAAGTCGCTAGCTAAATCAGTCGAAGCTAGCAAGACTCGTTTTACAGAGATGGCTAAAGCCATTGTGGGAGTGAGCGAAGAGACCACCACTGGGGTTCATCGCCTCTACGAGATGCGAGATTCAGGCGATCTAGCGTTCCCAGCAATCAATGTTAATGATGCTGTGACTAAATCTAAGTTCGACAACAAGTATGGAACCCGCCACAGCCTGATTGACGGCATTAACCGTGGTACGGATGTAATGATTGGCGGCAAGGTTTGTCTTGTGGCCGGTTATGGAGATGTTGGTAAGGGTTGTGCTGAGTCGCTGCGTGGCCAGGGCGCAAGAGTTATCGTGACTGAGGCCGATCCGATCTGTGCTTTGCAGGCAGCAATGGACGGATATGAAGTTTCAACTATCGAAGATGTGCTTTCAGAAGTAGACATCTTTATTACTGCGACAGGTAACAAAGACATTATTTCTGTTGACCAAATGCGTGACATGAAGCATGGCGCCATTGTTGGTAACGTTGGCCACTTCGACAACGAGATCGATATGGCTGGCCTCGAAGGTGACTCCGATATTCAGCGAATAAACATTAAGCCACAGGTCGACGAGTTTGTGTTCGGTGACGGGCAGTCTGTAATTGTTCTTTCCGAAGGACGCCTACTTAACTTAGGTAATGCAACCGGACACCCAAGCTTTGTTATGTCAGCAAGTTTCACCAACCAAGTGCTAGCGCAAATTGAACTTTGGCAGAACAAAGAAAAGTATGAAGCAGAAAACCCACCGCAGGTTATTACTTTGCCGAAGTTGCTAGATGAGAAAGTCGCAAGACTACATCTAGATGCGTTGGGCGTGAAGCTAACCAAGCTCAGCGAAGAACAGGCCAGCTACATCGGTGTAAAACCAGAAGGCCCTTATAAACCGGACCATTACCGGTACTAGCCTGAGCACCACAGGGGTTAGCAGCTAGTGGTATTTCTTCTGCCATTTGCTATCCGTTTGATACGATTAAACGTCAGTGCAGCGGAGATTTACTTTTGTCGATGCCTGGAATCAAGCGTCCAACTTTGCTTGCGTATTCGTCGTAATCGCTGAAGTGTTCTCTTAGCCGTTGTTCTTCCCAGTTTGCTTTGAAGTGCAACAAGATGCTTAAGGCGATGTAGGCGCCTAGCGCAATGAATGAGCGCGTTCGTATGGTGACGCCCAACATGGTGGTCAGTACACCTAGATATATAGGGTGGCGAACAAAGGCGTACAAGCCGGTGGTCTTTAGTTCGGTTCTGCCATTTGGTACAGGGTGTGCTGTTAAGCCACTGCCCAAACCTAACGCTCCGATGCCCATTATTGCCATACCAGTAAGAAAGATGGCCCACGATGCAACTGTGACGAGTGTTCCACCTGGCCAATCGGTGCGGTGAGGTAACACCACGATGAGCAAGACCAGAGCTAGCTGAACAAAGACGTATGCATAGCCAATCTTCTTTTGCTGGTCCATGTCTTGAAGTTTAGTTCAACACAGCGTGCACAGCGCTAACAACGGTATCTATGTTGGCTCTAGTTAAGCCGGCAACGTTAATGCGAGAAGAGTTGAGTATGTAAACGCCTGCGTCTTTGCGCATTTGTACTGCTTGGTCTTTGCTGAGCCCAAGAATTGAGAACATGCCTTGGTTTTTTGCAATGTAAGAAAAGTCACGGGTGTCTTGTCCCGTGTTTAGCTTTTCAGTTAGTGATGCTCTTAGGTCGTTGATGCGGCCACGGGCTTCGTCGATTTCTTTACGCCACTGCGAGTTCAAGTCAGCGTCGGCAAGCATATGTCCAATGACACCAGCGCCATGGAAAGGTGACATTGAATAAGTACGGCGCGCAATAGTCATGATATGTGACTTAGCTATCTGGGCTTGGCCATCGGCTTGTGCTATCACCATTGCCATGCCAGCACGCTCACGATAAACACCAAAAGTCTTCGAGCTAGACACTGCAACTAACACTTCCGGCAGTTTCTGGGCAGCTTGGCGAATACTGTAGGCGTCTTCGTCTAGGCCTTGAGCCAAACCTTGGTAGGCCATATCGATAAACAGAACTAGCTGTTTGTCAGCGCAGTGGTCGATCAAAGTGTCCCACTGGTCATTGCTCAGGTCAGCACCAGTAGGGTTATGACAGCATGCGTGAGCTAAAACAACATCGCCAGCTTTGGCCGAACCAAGGCCTGCCATCATGGCGTCAAAGTCAACAAGACCGGCTTCGGCATCGTAATAAGAGTATGAATCTAGCTTTAGCCCAGCCGACTCTAGAAGGGGGAAGTGGTTACCCCAAGTTGGGCTCGTAGCCCAAACAGTTGGCTGGCTTCCTCCAATAGAAGTTCTCATGATTAGGCCTGCAATCATGCGTAGTGCACCAGAACCACCGGGGGTCATAACGCCAGAGACTTTAGAGTTGTCAGTGTTTGCGCCTAACTCTGCATAGAGGTCGTCACCGAGCACAAGCTTTGACACTTCAGCTAAGAATGTTGGGTCACCTTCTTGGCCTATATAGCCCTTAGTGGTTTGAGCTGCGATGAGCCTGGCTTCTGCTTCTTTGAGAGCACCAAAGATAGGAGTCTCGCCAGTCTCTGTTTTATAAACACCGACTCCAAGGTTTACCTTGTTTGGGTTTGGGTCTGCTTTAAATTCTGCAGACAACCCAAGGATCGGATCTGGTGGAAGTTGTTCTAAAGTTTCAAACATAATGACTCCTAATCGCACACAAGGCTCTCATAATTCTATCAACCCGGAGCCTGCGAGTTCGACTTGTGCGAACTCGCCAAAGTGAACGGCGGCTAGTCTTGTTCCGGCTCGCCGATAACGACATCCCAGCGATCTAAACAGTCTCTGCAGCGATACGGAATCACAAAGCCATCTGGTACTTCGCCGTCCTCTTGCGTCCAACCCAACGGATAGCAGGCGCCACCACAATCAACACATGTAATTTGAGGGTACGGAATGGGCACAAGGTCAAAGTTATCGTCTCTAACGTGGTTAGCTGCGCACGATAGGCTCAATACATGAGAGTTATTTCAGGCACAGCCAAAGGACGCAAGTTAATACTGCCACCACGTGACACCACTAGGCCGCTCACCGATAGGGCTAAAGAGGGTTTGTTCAACTCTTTAGGGTCTCTGGGTCTTGTTGTAGGAGCCAAAGTCGCCGACGTGTATGCAGGTAGTGGCTCATTCGGTATTGAGTGCCTGTCTAGGGGAGCGGAGTCGGTCACATTTGTTGAGAAAGATCGCAAAGTAGCGGACATGATCAAACAGAACCTTGCCACCTTTGACCTATCAGAGCCAGCCACAGTAGTGGTCGGCTCGGCGCATTCATTCATCGCTAAGCCAAAGCAGTTTGACTTGATGTTCTGTGACCCGCCATATGCCAGTGACCCGTGGCAAGACATCTTCGAACACGCTCAGTGCGAATACTTGGTCGGCCACGCAGAATCAGACATAGAGCTTCCCAAAGACTGGGAAGAAGTAAAACGCAAGAAGTATGGTCGAGCACACATTTTTATCGCTAAGAACATGCTGTTAGAAGAGTCGAAGTAAATATGAACTTGATAGACAGCTGGGAGCTCAACTTAGTTCTCTATCTAATAACTAACGTTGTTTTCTTGCAGTCTTACAAGGCGGCCGTCAAGAATGCTATAAACGAATCCGCAGCAGCGGTGACCCTGCAAATGGTTGCCGGTCTAGCTGCACTCGTAATCGCCCCATTCATGGTTTTCCAATGGCCCGTCAGCATTAGTACATACCTCTTGCTTGGTGTCGCAATTGTTTTTTATGCGATCAACGATCGCCTGCAAGTAACAGTTAGACGCAATCTGGATGTCTCTGTCTATTCGATAATTGGCCAGGGCTATACGGCTTTGTTGTTCGTGTTTGGCTTGGTCATCTTCGGGGAAAGTGTTACCGCTACTCAGACTCTTGGGGCTGTAATCGTCCTCAGCGCTATTTCGCTGCTTTTCGTTGGGAAGTCCCAATCGAAAACAGCCAACAGCAAGTATTTGCTTCTGGCAGTCTTTGTTCAGCTGATATTTGCGATCGCAATAACGGTTGACGTAGGAATCTCAGAAGAATTCAACCTGAGTGTATATATCGCTATCACTTTGATAGCTCCAGCTATTCTGATTGCGCTTCAGGGAAGGACCAGGCTGCCGCAAGTCCAAAGAGAACTCCGGGTTAATCCCAGGATGTACTTAGTTTCAGGTATTTCTTGGACGTTGACGATAATTTTTTCACTGAGAGCTTTCCAGCTTGGCGAAGTGGTCGTGGTGGCACCTTTGCAAGCAATCGCTGTTCTATTGAACGTCGTGGTTGCCAGCTTTATTTACAAGGAACGCTCGGATCTGCCTCGTAGGCTGTTGGCGTCTGGTGGTGTAATCACAGGGGCCTTCCTTTTGGTCTAAATAGTAGAAATTTGAGGCTCCGATAGAATGAACACCATGAAGGCGTTCTTTCCAGGGTCCTTTGACCCGGTCCACAACGGTCACCTCGAAGTGGCTCGGCAGGCTTTACTCATATTCGATGTAGTTACCTTTGGCGTAGCTGCTCATAACAACAAGAGTTCAAAGCTCACAGCTCAGGCCAGAGCCGATTTAATCGAGAAAGCAGCCACGGAAGTTGGACTAGCTCGGGTCTCTGCAGTCACATTTGATGGCCTTACTACTGCTGCAGCTAAATGGAATGACGCGGATGCAATCATCAAAGGAGTGCGTAACTCTACTGATTTCGCAGATGAACAGGCACAAAGTGCCATTAACCAGACTCAAGCCCCCGAAGTTCCTACTGTATTGATCCCAGCTGTAGGAGAATTTGGACTAATGTCTAGTCGATACGTCAGGCAAGTCCACGAGTTGGGTGGGGACTTGTCCGGTCTGGTGCCTGGATGTGTCATCAGTCATTTAAATGGCTGAAATATACACGCATTGGTTTAACCAAAAGGGCCGCGAATGGGAACTCAAAGAGAGCTGGATTTAGGTCTCGAAGTAGATGTATCTGCTGAGACAGATCTGTTAAACGAACCTGGTTTCTTCGATAAAGGTTTCGACAATCAAGAACGGATTCCCGACCGTTATTCGATTCCAGAAGTCGAGGACATGATTTCAGAAGTTGTCGACATTTTGGCCGAAGCAAGACCACTCCCAATGTCGGCAACAGTCAAAGTCAACCGAGACGAACTGCTTGAAATCCTAGAACAGGTGCAAGACAAGTTGCCAGAAGAACTTCGTGCTGCACGCTGGCTCCTAAAAGAACGAGACGACTTTGTGGCCAAAGCTCAACAAGAACACGCTGATCTAATTGCCGAAGGTCGCAAGCAAGTCGTTCGTATGGTTGAACGGGAGCAGATTGTGGCAGCAGCCGAGGTTAGAGCTCGAGAGATACTTGACCAAGCAACCGATGAAGCTAATCTTATGAAGCGCCAAACAGAAGAATTCTGCTCGAGTCGCTTAGAAGCCATTGAATCAGTACTTGGAAAGACTCTAGAAACCATGCAAAGGGGCCGTGAGAAGCTCCTATCGCCAGAGGAGTCAAGCTCAGCTGGCATTCCAGCTGGTTATTCGCCTGAAGAGATACCAAGCGATGAGGGTGCAGCTTTAGCTTCTGTAGAGCGGATTGATCTGCGGGCAGTTCAGCGCCGCATGTTTAAGTAGAAGCTAATTGATGATAAGGATCCGGGAGCTTGGGATTGGGGTTTTGCCATCCAAGTAGACGTTTCCGTTAGCGCTATTGGACCCATCTGTATCAAGAAAGATCAGGGAAAAGTTCTGTGTTGAATCGATAAAGTTTCTGTTTACAGTGCAACCGTTCATAAGGTTTTGGTGTTGTTGGCAAGAAATTGGTTGCCACATGCTATTGCCAGTGATGTAGTTGTTTGTCACCAAAGCATCAGGCGACGGCGTATTAAGGTGTAGCTCAGGTTGAATGAATATAGCGTGGCCTAACGCTGCTGATCCTTGTATATAGTTTCCGTCAAAGATCAGACCTGAACCCCCAGCACCACGTAGCGCAATTGGGAATATTCCGTTTTGGACGTCATGTATATAGTTGCGAGTTGCTGCCACGTTGTCTCCGCGGCTTTCGATTCCGGCAACAACATCTGAAATATCGTTGTAGCTTGCTTCAAAGTCAGTTCCCGCAATTCCTTCAGGGCAGTCTCGTGTAACGCAAATAAGGGTGTTTTGAGTAACCTCTGTGCCAGTAAATCCCCGTCCTATATTGATAATGGTCTTGCGTTGAGCATTACAACGAATTTGAGAGTTTCTTACTATGACATTGTCTGCCTCAATAAGTAGGCAAGCGTCGATGTTGAGGCCTTCAAGTACCTGTCCGTCAGTAGTGACCTTGTAGTAGTCTCCGAAATTTGCTGAAACGCTTTGCAGTGAAGAAATGGGTTGCAGCACTCCAGTCTCTGAGGGGAGCACGTAGGGAAGTGAGCTAGGAGGCCTGGTGATCGTTGGAGCGTTGTTAGAAGCAGTTGTTGGCGAATTTGTGTTGGTTGAAGTTTGAGGAGAGCTAGATGATGACCTGGGCGTTACAGTCCGGCTTGTACCTGTTGTAGTCGCAGTTGGCGCTACCGTAGTGTTTGAGGTAGACGTTGTGTCTGTCGAATTCGAGCTGCGAGCTTGTTGAATAGTCACCTCAGCGGTTGGCTGCCTGGCTGTTGTGTTGCGAGTCGAGTCTGGAGTTTGTGTATCTTGGTCTTCGAACGCTAATTCAGTTGGAGAGTCTGATGAATCTCCGATTATCTGTGGTAGCCCTATGTTTGTGGCTGCAAAGTTTAGGGTTCGTCCTGTCAAACTGTATTCAGGATTAAATCCTATTTCTAGCTCACGAGTTTCTGGGTTAATGCCTACAAACCAACCTAAACCTAGAGAACACGCAAGTAGGCCTGTAATCACAGCAAGAACAGTGCGTCGTCTTGTTTTTCTGAAGATACGCCTAATTCTGATTAACAATCGCCCGATCCATCTTTAGCTTGTGTTCTCGCCTCAAATAGGTGATCGACGCTAATAAGGCGTTTCTTGAGTTGTCCACGCATGAACCAGACTGAAAACGGCCGTGAGGGGCTGTCATAGACAGAGTAGCCACTAAATTCAAGGCAAAGTCCTCGCTAGCCTCAGATACAATAATCTGGTGAGTGAAACCAAGAGTGGGCGTAAAGCCGCAACCGATCTACGCATAAATGTATCCGAGATACGTAAGCGCCTGGGGGCAACCCAAACGGTTAACGTCGACATTGTGCTCGACGAAGTTAAAGTCATTGACTCAACTGCCGGTGGTGACGTCAAAGGTCAACTCACTCTCACGTCTATAGAGCATGGCCTAACCGTCTTCGGAGAGATCAATTTCTTCTGGAAGTCGTCGTGTCGTCGTTGTCTAGAAGACATCGTGTCCGAACAAAAAACCACGATCGACGAAATCTTGCAAGAAAACGCTCCAGAAGACTCAGACATAATCGACTTCGACGGAGTCCACGTTGACTTGCTACCAATAGTGGTAGAAGCAATAGCATTCTCATTGCCGCTGGCTCCTTTGTGCAAAGAAGGATGTGCTGGCCCAGCGCCAGAAGAGTATCCAACCCAAACCGAAGAAGAGCTAGCAGCCAACAAACCAGCAGACCCCCGCTGGGACGCCCTCAAAGACCTCAAGTTTGACTGAAATCCGTAGCATTTGCTCGTAGGAACCCGTCGGGTTCGCCGCTAGCATAAGCAGGTCGAGATTAGACAGTTTCTTAAAGGTAAAGACAATGGCAGTTCCAAAGAAAAAGAAGTCGAAGATGAAAACCCGCTCAAGAAGGGCGTCTTCTTGGCCACTAGCTCGTGGTGCTGCAGGTACTTGTGAGAACTGTGGGGCTATCAAGCGTCCACACCGAGTATGCGATGCTTGCGGTGTTTACAGAGGTCGTTCGGCCGTATCTGCTGAAGCCTAGTCAATCATGCTGCCAATAGCAGTTGACGCAATGGGTGGGGACAAAGCCCCCGACGACATAGTCACAGGCGCAGAGCTTGCCACAAAAGAAGGTTTACCTGTAGTTCTTGTCGGTGACGAGGCTCGCCTCTCATCACTAACTGACTTGCCAATTGTCGCGAGCAGCGAAGTAATCGAGATGGGCGACGAACCAGCCAGCGCAGTCCGAGCCAAAAAAGACTCATCCGTAGTTGTCGCCAACAAACTTGTAGCAGATGGGCACGCCTCAGCTGTAATTAGCGCCGGCAACACTGGTGCAGCCCTAGCGTCTTCACTACTAAAACTCGGTCGTATCAAAGGCGTTAGCCGCCCGACCATAGCGGTTCCATTTCCCACAATTACAGACACACCAACCACTCTTGTTGACACCGGCGCCAACGCAGACTGCAAAGCTCCATGGCTCATTCAATTTGGCAAGCTGGGCACAATTTATCAGCGTCGCCGCTACGGCATCGAAAAGCCTCGCCTGGGCGTCCTAACCATTGGAGAAGAAGCAGGTAAAGGCAATGCTCTTATTAAAGAGACATGCCAGCTCGCAGAAAAAACAGACTGGAGCACAGTTGGGGCAGACTTCATTGGCAACATAGAAGGCCACGATTTCCTCGACGGATCAGTCGATGTCGTCATCGCCGACGGATTCACAGGAAATGTTGTCTTAAAGTCACTTGAAGGAATGTTTGAACTGTTCAAACAAGAAACAAACGCCTACCTGCAAGACATAGGTGGTGCTCGTGAAGCAGTAGTTCCTATGTTCAAAAAGTATGATCCAGTAACTGTAGGGACAGGGGTACTGCTAGGACTCAAGCATATTTCAATGATCGCCCACGGCTCTTCTAGCCCCCAAGCTATTGCAAATACAATAAGGACAGCAAATGAATTGCTAAGCCTTGATATGGTTGATGTACAAAGAACGGAACTGGCTTAAGTCAGTCCAACCAATCTGACTCTATATATGAGGGTTTAGTAGAAAGCTCAGATTATGCAACGACAAGAAATTCTTACTCTGGTACGGGATCGACTAGCTGACATTTTGGAAGTGGAGTCGGCCAGCATCAATGAAACCGACTCCTTTGCTGATGATCTCGAGGCTGACTCGCTAGCTCTGATTGAGCTAGTCGAAGCACTCGAAGACGAGCTGAAAGACAAACTAGAAGGCTTCCGCATTCAAGACGAAGACCTGCAAGAGCTCAAAAGTGTTCGAGACGCAGTTGACTACGTCGAAGAAAGATTCAAGGCACAGGCATAAGTGAGTCTAAGTGAGTTGGCAGACCGGCTAGGTCACACTTACTCGGATACAACTTTGCTATCTCACGCATTAGCGCACCGCAGTTACTGCGCTGAAAACGAAGGTGTCGAATCTAACGAGCGACTCGAGTTCCTCGGCGACTCAGTCCTAGGCTTAGCCGTTACAGGTTACATCTTTGCTAACTATCCGCAGTTACCTGAAGGCAAGCTCGCCAAGCTAAGGGCATCAGTTGTTAACACAGAATCGTTGGCTCAGATAGCGCACAACCTAGAAGTCGGTCAGCACCTCTTACTAGGCAACGGTGAAGATCAATCAGGTGGCAGAGAAAAGCCCTCTATCCTGGCTGATACTGTCGAAGCCTTAATTGGCTCGGTCTACACCGACGCTGGCTGGGACCATGCAAGAGACGTAGTCTTAGCTCTGACTGTACAGCTAATCGAATCAGCTGCTCTAGAACCAGGTGGAGCAGATTATAAAACCAAGCTGCAAGAGTTAGCTGCATCAAATGACTTGCCTAGCCCTAGATATGAAATTACTGGTCAAGGACCTGACCATGATCGATCGTTTATCGCTAAGACTTACATCGGTTCTGAACTATATGGCGAAGGCGAAGGTACCTCAAAGAAAAGAGCAGAACAAGCCGCTGCCGAAGTAGTGCTGGAGAAACTACAGAACCCTTAACGACAGCCTGTGGTTCTTTGAGTAGCGCCAGAGATCTGTGACGAAGCTACGAACCCGCCGCCTACCAAAGTGTTGCAGGCAAGGCTACTAGTTTGGCGTGTCTGAATCTCTATGAGGTTGCCCGGTAAAGTAGCAGAGATGATGTTGCCTTCGACATCACAATCGATCCTAAATGTATTGCCTGAATGTGAGCGACAATTTATACCCTTGTCCCAGTCGCCAGTTATGAAATTGTCTTGGACAATTGCATTCGGAGTGTTGCCACCGCCGCCGAGGTCCTCTGGCTGGACAAAGACTGCATGGATTGTTCCGGCGCTACCTTCGAGATAGTTGCCTTGGAAAACAATGTTGGTTCCGCCAAAGCTGCGCAGTCCATTATTAAATGACTGACCACCTGTTTGAAACTGGTCGACGCCCGCTTTAAGTGAGTGAATGTAGTTATTGCTAGCGGTGACACGTGGGCCAATAGCTAGGATTCCATTAACTCCACCCGAGATATTGTTGAATGAGGCAGTAAAGCTAGAGCCTCTGATACCTGATGTGCAAGGCGCAACAGCCGTTCCGGTTGAAGTGCAGGCAATGGTGTTGTTCACAATATTGACGCCCGTTACTCCATCGGGTATTTCGATTCCGCTAACTCGATCCGAGCGGTCTGCACGGCAAGTGATACGTGAATCTTGAATTGTGACATTGTCGACCTCTACGACTACGCAACCTTCGATATCGAGTCCACTAATAACAGCCCCCGGCGTATCGACCACGTAGGTAAGACTGCTTCTAGAGCCAACGGCTCGAAGATCAGACGCCGCAATACGTGTTCCAGTCTGATCGGGCAACACGTATGGGCGATTCAAGATAACTGGCGTTGGTGTGTTGCCAGCAGTAGTCGCAGAAGGAGTAGTTTCGTCAGTGTTTGTCGGTGGGGTAGTTACATCAGAATTTTCGGCATCGTTGAAACTTGGTTCTGTAGTTGAGGAAGCTGGTTCTGTATTGGGCTCGTCGATACTTGATTCGCCTGTAGTCCCATCATTGCTAGTCTCTGCTTCAGGTGAAGTTAGATCTGCTGCGTTTAATTCTTGTCGCTCTGGCAGTGTGGTTGGAGCGGCAACGTCCTGGTCATCTTGGGAGGTAACTACCTCTTCAGTATCCAAAGTGCCATCTGCGACCCGTGAATCGGGACTTGTAACTACATACCAGGCAGTACCAACTAAGAATGCAAAGATCATGGCCAGAGCCACTAATAGACGCCGCATACTCAAAACTTAGTACAAATTAGCTATTCGAGCCGGAGTTTGGCTTATTGCTAGTCGATTTGAACTCAAACAAGGGCTTTTGGCCTCATTAGGCAAGTAAACCTGTACCAAAATCGTCCAATCCCGTGTTCGGGCCCCTAAAGTGGGAGTGGCCAAATTAGGGGCCTAGCCATGAAACTTAAGCTTGAACTCCCAGAAATCGAGACATACCGCCGCGATATCGAGCGAGAATTTGTCGGACGTAAAATAAAGGCCGTTGATCCAAAAGTCATGACCTTGTTTCCTGAGATCAAAACCAAAAAAGAGGTCACAGAGTTAATAGTTGGCTCAAAAATAGAGTCGGTTGATCGAAAAGGTATGACCATCACGGTCGAGCTCAACAACGGAAACTATCTCGTAATCCGTATTGGCGAGGCAGCAGAGATGTCAAAGGGGTCCAAAGATCGCAAACCTAAGCTCAAAATAACTTTCAGCTTTACCCAAGGTGGGGATTGGAAGATTTGGGACTCATCTGCTCAAACTAAGATTCTCATTACAGATGCAGAAGGATTGCCACACGCTCTCTATGACGAGGAGCGACCAGGCTTGGATCTGCAGAGTCAGCCTCTGTCTTGGATCGAGTTCGGACGCTTCGTTATTCAACAAGACAAGCCGTTAAAGCAGCTCCTGACAGATCAGTCAATATTTGTTGGTATTGGTGACATCTATTCAAACGAAATTCTCTTTGATGCTGGCCTCATGTATGACCGGTTGTCTTCAACACTGTCAACTCAAGAAGTTAGACGCCTGTATCGCTCAGTTGCCGGGGTGTTGCACGAAGCAGCCCGATACGGTGGCACTTCGCATCCTGATCGTCCATTTTTTAACATGATTGGGGAAGAGGGTCTGTTCTCCCAACATTTAGCTGTATTCGATAAAGCCGGCGAGTTGAGTCCCAGGTCCAGAACAGAGATTCTTAAAACTCGTTTCAAGAATCAACCTGTTTTTTACTGTAGTACTCAGGTTTAGCTTCACGAGGTAGATGTCAGTGGCCGGCGAGTTTAAGGTTTAGTCAGAGGAAAGTTCGTGTTCGTAAAAGCCATAACCATTAAAGGGTTCAAATCGTTTGCTGACCCGGCGACATTAGATCTAGAGCCAGGCATTGCAGTTGTCGTGGGACCTAACGGAAGTGGCAAGTCCAACGTCGTTGATGCGCTTGCTTGGGTTCTGGGTGCACAAGCTCCAACGGCGGTGCGTAGCCAGAAGATGGACGACGTAATCTTCGCAGGAACAACCTCTAAGAAGGCTCTTGGCAGGGCCGAGGTTTCTATAACGATCGACAACACAGACGGAGAGCTTTCTGTCGAATTCTCAGAAGTCACAATCACGAGGACGCTATTTAGAACAGGCGAGTCAGAGTATGCAATAAATGGCGTCGAGTGCCGCCTGCTTGATATCCAAGAACTGCTAAGTGATTCTGGCGTTGGTCGTCAGCAGCACATCATTATTTCGCAGGGTCGTATCGATGCAGTGCTAAATGCACGCCCAGAGGATCGTAGATCAATTATCGAAGAAGCTGCTGGTGTTCTGAAATACCGTAAGCGCAAAGAGAGAGCCGAACGCCGCCTGACAGCTACGGGGGAAGACCTAAGTCGCCTTAAAGATTTAGCACGCGAAGTTAACCGCCAAATCAAGCCATTGCGTCGTCAAGCTAAAGCAGCCGAACGCTATGACGGTTTAGTTGCAGAGTTAAACAGTCTTCGCTCCTACTTGGCTGGCCAACAAGTCACCAAGCTCCGAGCCGATTCACAGCAGTGTCAAGACTCGAAAGCTGAGCTAGTAAGTCGAATCGAAATAGTTGATGCAGACATTTCTACCTTAGATGGCCAGCTGCAAAACGCAGAAGCTGAACTAGCTAATCTGGGCGAATCAGATGTTAGCGATATGTTGAGTCGTGTATCTGGATTAATAGAGCGTGTTAAGGGTCAAATAAATGTAACTACAGAACGCAAAGCCAGACTAAACAGCGAACTAAAAGCTGTTGTCGACGAAGGTCTCGTAGCTAATTTGGAATCAGAAGCAACCCGAATAGATGCAGAACTTGTCTTAGTTTCGGCCGAGCTCGACGCTGTCAGTCCTAGTTTTTCAGATCTAGAAGTCGAAGAAGCGAACCTACAAAACAAGCAGCTTTCGTTTGACGCTCAATGGTCTGATGGTCCGATTGCTGCGCCTACCAGAGTTGCTGAAGTCCGTGCACAAGTAGATGCGCTTTCGGTAGCTTCTCAGAGATCAGATGACCGCCTAAAACAAATTTCACAACAGATCGAACACACTGCAGAGCGCAATGATGCTGCCCGAGTCACCCGTGATGAAGCCACAACGTCACTTGCTGCCCTTGACGGCCGACTTCCCGGACTTACCGAGCAGCTAGATGCAGAAGTATTAAATCTCAGTACTTTAGAATCTGAAGCAACGAAGCTTACCGAGCTGCGCCGTGTTGCAGACTCGCAAGTTAGCCACTGGAACGCACGCCAAGATGCGCTGGCATCTGCATTAGAGAGCGCAAGAGCCGAAGCAGGAGCTCAAGTTCTAGAGAGCGCCCCGGGTGTTCTTGGAGTATTACTAGAACTAATACAGATTGACGACGGCTGGGAGAAGGCAATAGAGGCAGCTCTCGGGGGAGCGCTCCGTTCAATAGTCGTCGAGGACTCAGCCAATGGAGCAGCTGCTCTCGCAATGTTGGCTGATGCCGATATCGCTGGGTCTGTGGCCACACTAGGTGCTGCACCTTTCTGGCCAGCCAATCAACCCACATCGCCACTGCGTGACCATGTCAAAACCAAAAACTCTGATGTAGGTTCGTTATTGGACGTTCTGCTAGCTGACATAGAAGTTATAGAAGGCTCATGGAAACAAGGCTATGACAAGGCAGTGATTTCGCCGAACAAAGTATTTGTCACAACCGAAGGTGATCGTTTTGCTCCAGGGGAGTGGCGTCTGTCATCTGGTGGCTCCGGGGCTTCGGCTACCGCTCTGGCTGAAGCTAAAGAAAAGCTAACTGAATGCGAAGCAATTGCTTCAGACTGTATTGCAGAACTCGATTCAGCTTCGCAGGGCGTGGTCGAATCACGAAACAAGATCGATTCGTTGCGTTCTGACCTAGCTAAATGCAACCAAGATAAACAAACCGAAACTTCCCGGGTTGAATTTGCTAACACTGAGGCCAGCGAGTGCGAACGACTAATCCAGGATTTAGATACTCAGAGAGCAGAGCTGTTCTCAGACAAACAACGTGACGCTGAGGAGCTTAAGAAGTTGTTGAGCGAGCTGCCAAAGCTCGAGTTGGCTGAATCTGAAATTGAAGCTCAAATGGAGAAGTTTGAGAGCTCTCGAACCGAGATCGAAAGCAACCTCAGAACTGTTGCAGTGAAGCGTTCTGAGCTGGAGCTTAAGAAGGAGTCTCTAAATGAAAAGCGCGATGCTTTGCAGCAGCGTAAGACTCAGGTAGCGCAGCGTTTAGAGGGTCTAGGTTCCCAGCGTGAAGCCGATATTGAAAAACGCACCCATCTAGAAGCAGCCTTAGTGGCTGCCGACCAGTTATTGCTGCGTCTTGGTGCATGTGATCAAACAGTTGGTAAGTGGTTACAATCGCTACGCACAAAACAAGCGGCTCAGTCAAATTCTGCTCGTGCAATCACTGACAGCCTTGCGGGACTACGTACCCGTCGAACCGAGCTTGACCGAGAGCTAGTTGACAGCCGTGAAAAGATTAACGCTCTCGAGGTATCTTCCACTGAATGTAAAGTAAAGCTAGAAGCTATCGAAGAAGCCTTACATCGCGAACTTGGTCTGACTATCGACGAGGTAGTGGACACTGAGCTTCCAGAGTTGCCGGCAGCCACAACCGCTAGTGAGCAAGTTGTTGAGCTCGAAACCGAGCTGAAGTTAATGGGTGCAATTAATCCATTAGCAGTCGCCGAGTACGAAGAACTAACCGAACGAAGCAATTTCTTAACCGAACAGGTCGATGATGTTAACAAGGCTCGCACCGAGCTACGCACACTGATTCGCTCAATCGACGAAGAAATTGTTGCTGTCTTCTCAGCAGCTTACGCAGATGTTGCCGAGAACTTTAAAGCGCTGTTTAATACCTTGTTCCCAGGTGGTCATGGTGCAGTCAAACTTGTTAACGCTGATGACCTACTTAACTGTGGCCTAGAGATCGAAGCAAAACCAAGCGGTAAAAGCGTTAAGAAGTTGTCACTGCTGTCTGGTGGTGAGCGATCTCTCGTAGCGCTTGCTTTCTTATTCGCAGTCTTTAGGTCACGTCCGTCACCGTTCTACGTGATGGACGAGGTCGAAGCAGCCTTAGATGACATCAACCTGAGCCGTTTCCTAGATTTAGTAGAAGAGTTCCGTAAGGAAGCACAGCTCATTATTGTTTCGCACCAGAAGCGAACCATGGAAATAGCCGATGTCCTCTACGGTGTCAGCATGAAGCCAGGTGGTTCTTCAAAGGTTATTTCAGAGCGTCAGCTCAAAAAAGAAATGGCTGACGCAGACTCAAAGTAGCTACGGTAGGCGGCGGCCCCAAATAATAGAGGTAGTGCCAGCTAGTGTGAACAACCCAAGCGCTATCCATGCGAAGATAGCTCCTAGCTCGACTTCTTCTATCTCGACGTCCACGCCCAAGCCAATGTCCTCATAGACCTGGGAGAGTTCATCGGCTGAGTCAGCGGTAAAGAATGTCCCACCAGTTTGCTCGGCAATTCGCTGTAGGTTTTCTTCAGCTACCGGAACGGGTGTCACAACTGATCCGCCGAAAGGATTAAATGGATCTTCTATTTCTACTGTTCCATCTGGAGTTCCGAATGAAATGGTCGAAATAGGAACTTCGGCTTCTCGGGCGATCAGAATTGCTTCGTCTTCTGGCGTGCCTATGGTTGTCTCTCCATCAGATAGGACGATTACACGACTTGGTAAGGGGCCGTCAGGGCCTTCGGTAGTTTGAGTGGTTCGTACAGCCAGTGCAACTGCATCACCTACCGCAGTGAATTCTGATAAGTCTAGATTTTCTAGAGACCTGATTACTTGGCCTTGGTCATCGGTCGGGGAGACTTCCAGAGACGCAGAACCTGAGAATGAAATCAGGGCAATGTCGATGTTGTCGGGAATGTCTTCGAGGAAATCGATTACTGCCTCTCGAGCCGCATCGAAGCGGGTTGGGTCGACATCATCTGCCATCATCGAAAGGGAAGTATCTAGCGCCAGCACAACAAGGGCGCGTTCGGTAGCAACTTCTCTTTCTTGCACAGGTCTAGCTAGGGCTACTACTAGTGGAAGGAACGCCAAGAAGAACATGATTGCAGCTAGGTGCTGTTTATACCAGGGAACTTTTGGAACCACGGAGCCGAGTAGCTCAGCAGAGCTAAGACGAAGAGCAGCGTTTGAACTCCTGCGCCTACGCCAGACATAGACGGCGACTAGCAGTATTGGAATTAATACAGTAAAGAATGCTTCAGGTGTTAAGAATCTCATAATCGTCCGCCTTGTAAGCTAGCTCCAGAACCTCGCCCAAATGAATCTAGCTTCTTATTAAGTAGTAGTGCTGAAATTATTTGGTCTACCCACTCTGACTCTGTGTTTAAGATCATGTGGCGACACCCGGTTTGTCGAAGGCGTAGCTCTAGCTCTTGTTGTCTAGCGCTCGCAGCTTCGGCGTAGGTTGTTCGAACCTTTTCGCTCGAGGTGTCAACCGTTGTCTGCCGACCGGTTGCAGGGTCTTCAATATCGACTATCCCTATGTTAGGTATCGAAATTTCAGCAGGGTCTTGCAACTGTACGCAGAATACATAGTTTCTCAACGCAAGTTCTCTAAACGCTGCAAACGGAATGTTCGAGTCAACGAAGTCTGAGACAATAACAATCAGGCTGCGCTTCGACGTTAACTTACGTAGTTCACTTAGTCCCTGTAATAGATCGGCGGGCCCAGTCCCATCGGCAGGTCGAGCTTCATCAATTGAGGTCAGAATCTTATGTAGTTGTCCTCGAGTTTTAGAAGGTCGATGCGACTTAAGGTTCTTTGGTCCAGCGACAATTGCTCCAACTCGAGACTTCATTCTTAGCCCAAGCTGCCCAAATGTTGCGACGGCTGCCAAAGTTAGCTCAGACTTCAAATATTGGCTTGTTCCAAACCATGTCCTAGCTGAAATGCCGGCAACGAGCCAAGTGTCAAGCTCATGGTCGATGATAGTTCCTCGTGTATAAACTGAACCAAGTCGAGCGCTCACGTTCCAATCAATGCGGCGAACGTCATCGCCTGCCTGATAGGGGCGGGTCTCACCAAGTTCACTTCCAAGGCCTGGTAGTAGGCCCTGGTGTTCGCCAGCAATTAGCCCATCGAGCTTGAGCTTTATCTTTAACTCGATTTGTCGCAAGGCATCTTGTCTTGCTAGCGCCGAATGGCTGGTTACTGTCATTACTTACTTAACGGTGGAGTCTCAGAGGCTGGAACAATAGAAAGTATGCGGTTAATAACGTCGTCGGTTGTTACTGACCGTGCCAGAGCTTCGAAAGACAGAATCAGTCGGTGTCGGAGCACATCTCTTGCTATATCGAAGACATCTTGGGCCGTCACATAGTGGCGTCCCTGGAGGAGGGCTAGTGCTCGGGCGCCAGCGATAAGTGCAAGCGTTGCACGGGGGCTAACGCCAACTTCAATTACTGGCTCGAGATCGCTCAGCTGGTGATTGCTTGGTTCCCTTGTAGCCATGACGATATCGACCGCATATTGGCTGACACTGGAGTCGACATAAACTTGCTTTACTAACTGCTGTATTTCCTTCACTCGTTCAAGCGGTAGTACTTCAGCTGGGACTGGAGCTTCGACGCCCATGCGGTGCAGTATCTCTATTTCTTGGGCACGGTCGGGGTGATCGACAATGACTTTCATCATAAATCGGTCTTGCTGCGCTTCAGGAAGCGGGTATACGCCTTCTGATTCGAGTGGGTTTTGTGTTGCCAAGACTAAGAACGGGTCTGGAACTAATTTGGTTTGGCCTGCCATGGAGACTTGGCCTTCTGCCATGACCTCTAGTAGAGCTGACTGCACTTTGGCAGGGGCTCGGTTGATCTCATCAGTTAGGACGAAGTTAGCAAACACGGGTCCCCATTCGAGGTCGAACGTTTCAGTGTTTGCTTTCCAAATACGAGTACCTACGAGGTCAGAGGGGAGTAGGTCAGGGGTGAACTGCAAACGTACGTACTCGCCGCCAACGCATTTAGACAGAGTCGAAACTGCCAAGGTCTTGGCTACCCCGGGTAGCCCCTCCAATAAGATATGGCCTTCGGTAAGCATGGCAACGACTAGTCGCTCAACCATATGTTCTTGCCCAACGATGACACGTTTAATTTCGTAAATGAGAGTCTCTAGCTCTGCAGCTGCTTGCTCAATCTGGCTTGGCACATCGAGACTGACTGACTCAGTAATAGGTGTGTCGAATTCAGTCGTGGTGGTTAGGTCTGGCTGAGAGTCATGCTCTTTAGATATTGGCTCCATAGCTGCTTAGTCTAAGCTGCAGCTAGGCTGAGAGCGAAGTAATGATGTATCATTATTTATGAGTTGGGAATTATTAAGGCCTTAACAGTCTCGTAATAATCAAAAGCGATAATAGAAATAGCGGTACGAGTGAATAAGTACTAGAACTTAGTTGTTTGAAGTGCTACGAGGCTTAAACCTCACTAAGTCGATAGCCTGGCCGACAAGCTAATAGAAGGAATTATGGAAGATCCAAAACCAATTTCGAATAGCTTTTTTGATAGCGACCCAATGTCTAACTTGCCTTTCCCTGGCGAGGAGAAGGTTGGTTATGTGGCCCCGTCTGTCGAGGCTGAACCAAACCCGTACACAAACTCTTTTTCACACACCCCCGAGTCTTACCCAGTCCAAAGCGAACAGACTTATGGTCAGCAAGTAATTCCTAACCCTGTGGTGGTTACGCCTGCGGCCCCAATGGCTCCGCAATGGCAAGACCGTGCCGTGTATCCAGTTCCACAAAACATTCCACAGCTGCCTCAAGGGGGCACTTCGAGTAGTGATGAAGGCTCTGGTGGAAAGTCTAGGACATTACTTGCGTTTCTTGCTGGTGGACTTATCGCAGCATTCGCTTTTGGTATAGCGGCACTCATATTTAACGAAGAGCCTCTTCAGGTGGCTACTACTGAACCGAGAGAAATTTCACAGGTCGACGAAGAGGGAACAGAACCTGGTGAGACAACGCCCTTAATCGAAGCTGGCGAACTTGATCCAGCTGTCGCTGTTGCAGATGCGCTAGGTCCTGCTGTTGTTCAGATTGAAATTTTCGCTGGCGCTCAGGCAGGTGTTGGTTCTGGAGTAGTTATAGACGAAGACCTTATTCTCACGAACAACCATGTCATTGAAGGTGTTGATGAAGTACTAATACGTGACTTCACCGGGAGAACTATAGAAGGAACTGTCGTTGGTGCGG
The DNA here is from genome assembly GCA_964648795.1 of uncultured Acidimicrobiaceae bacterium. GTDB lineage: Bacteria > Actinomycetota > Acidimicrobiia > Acidimicrobiales > SZUA-35 > JAHDDW01. The sequence goes on along the minus strand of CAZYMB010000007.1, from coordinate 18,604 downwards.
ATGCACGAATCGATGTAGCTGTAATCCGAGTCGAAGATAGCGGTTTAGCTGTTGCGCAACTTGCCAACACTGACTCGGCAACTGTTGGCCAGTCAGCAATTGCTATTGGTTCTCCGTTTAGGCTGCAACAGACTGTAACGCAGGGGATTGTTTCTGCCGTTAACCGACCTATCCCGAGCCGTGTCGACGGAAGCTTTGTTCCGATGATTCAAACGGATGCTCCCATTAACCCAGGTAACTCTGGCGGAGCGTTAGCTGATACCCAGGGGCGGGTAATTGGTATCAATACTTCTATCCAGACTGACGGCAACTCTGCATCGAATGCAGGAGTTGGGTTTGCGATTCCTATCGAAACAGCTTTAGATATTGCACAGCGTTTGGCAGCTGGCGAGACTATCGAGCCAGGCTTTCTAGGTATTGAGGGTTCTCAGCCTGGTAGTGGAGAAGCTGGGGTCGAGGTTACATCCATTACTGGTGGCAGTGCAGCTTCAGCTTCGAGTCTTGAGGTTGGTGACATCGTTCGTTCTGTAGATGGAGCGCCAGTAACTGACATTACTGAGCTTGCAGGACTAATTACCGTTAGAACGCCAGGCGACACTATTGCTCTAGAGGTGCTCCGAGGCACCACGCTATTAGAGGTAGATGTCACTGTTGGCCGAAGGCCATAGCTAACGCAGATATTTGTAACTAGAGTGTCACGGTGACGGAACTCTTAATACTTCTTATTACTATCCCTGTTGTACTTATTATTGGCGGATTCGGGTTTGTTAGATCACGGGCAACTTCGCGTCGTTCTGATGTTCGCTCTCAAATAAAGGACCTTCGAGCACAGTCGGAACCTTCGCCAACAGACGCGGTTAAAGCTGGGGGACGAGACCCTGCTGATGATGTCGCTGACTCAGTTGAGGAACCAGAACCTGTCAAGCCAGCAAGTTTTCGTGACCGCCTTAGTAAAGCTCGTGACGGTTTAAACAGGGCCGTTGGTTCAGTATTTTCTAAAGACATTTCTGCGGAGACCTGGGAAACTCTTGAGGAAGCTTTGATTCGGTCTGATGTTGGTATTGGAACTGCAACAACAATGGTCGCGCAACTAAAAAGTGATGCAGAAGCTAACTCTATCTCTGACCCCGAAGAGTTAAAGCAACGCCTTATTGAGATCATGTCAGAGCAGTTGGCTGACAGCGACAGATCTATGGCAACTTCAGAAGCTGCAACAACGGTTTGGATGTTCGTTGGGGTTAATGGTGTTGGTAAGACAACAACAATTGGCAAGATTGCTAACGCTCAGATTCAACAAGGCTCAAAAGTTCTTCTGGCTGCCGGTGACACGTTTCGTGCCGCCGCTGCGGAGCAACTTGGCATGTGGGCTGACCGTTCAGGTGCAGACATAGTTAAAGGTGGCGAGGGAAGTGACCCGGCCTCCGTTGTGTTCGATGCAATTGAAGCTGCGACTGCGCGAGATGCTGACCTTGTATTGGCTGATACTGCTGGGCGTCTACAGAACAAGTCAAACTTAATGGACGAGCTTTCAAAAATTAGTCGTGTGGCGCAGAAAGCTAGCGGCGAAGTAACCGAAGTGTTGTTGGTTTTGGACGCTACTACAGGTCAGAACGGTTTGTCGCAGGCAAAGGTGTTTTCAGAGGTAGTTGGGGTGACCGGGGTAGTGCTCACAAAACTAGATGGTTCGGCTAAGGGCGGCATTGTCTTCGCTATAGAGTCAGAATTAGGCATCCCAGTCAAATTGGTTGGTTTGGGTGAAGGTATTTCTGATCTTGTGCCGTTTGAGGCTTCCGAATTCGTAGAAGCCCTAGTATCGTAGAGAGCCGATAACTCCGGAGTTTTATAGGTGTTTCAGAATTTATCAGGTCAACTTCAATCAGTCTTCGACAACCTTTCCAAGAAAGGTGTTCTGGCAGAGTCCGACGTCGAAGAGGTCTTACGTGAGATACGTCTTGCGTTACTAGAAGCTGACGTCAACCTAGATGTTGTTAAAGAACTCACAGAAGATATTAGAAGCCAAGCCGTTGGACAAAAAGTTCACGAGGCTCTTAACCCTGCACAACAAATTGTAAAGATTGTTAACACAGAACTCGCCAACGCCCTTGGTGGTGAAACCTATGAGGTGACTTATTCATCTGCTCCGCCAACTGTTGTCTTGATGGCAGGCTTGCAAGGTGCTGGTAAGACAACTACGACTGCGAAGTTGGCGCGTTGGTTTAAGTCGCAGGGCCGTAACCCGTTGATGGTTGGTGCAGACTTACAACGTCCGGCTGCGGTCGAACAGCTCCGCACTTTGGGTGGACAGATTGATGTTCCGGTTTTCTCTGAGCCGTCTGATCCTGTCCAAGTTGCAGCTTCTGCAATCCAAGAAGCGAAAGATACTGGACGCGATGTCGTAATCGTCGACACCGCTGGCCGTTTGGCGATCGACGCAGAGTTAATGCAGCAAGTTGCCGACATCTCAGATGCGGTAGACCCAACCCATACGTTCTTAGTTGTTGACGCCATGACTGGTCAGGACGCTGTTTCAGTAGCTAAATCGTTTCACGAGACACTAGAACTTAGTGGCGTTATTCTTTCTAAGCTCGACGGCGATGCTCGTGGGGGTGCAGCGCTCAGCGTTAAGAAAGTTGTTGGTCGTCCAATAGCGTTTGCAGCGACCGGTGAAAAGTTAGAAGACTTTGACTTGTTCCATCCGGATCGCATGGCGAGTCGAATACTCGGCCTGGGTGACGTGATGACGCTCATCGAAAAGGCTGAACAGACTTTCGAAAAAGAAGAAGCAGAGGAAGCTGCGCGTAAAATGTTGGAGGGGGAGTTCACCCTTAACGACTTCATTGCGCAGATGCAGCAAATAAAAAAAATGGGACCGTTATCCAACTTGATGGCATTGATGCCAGGTCTGCCCAAAGAAGTTAAAGACGTCGAGATCACCGACAACCAAGTTGCGCGACTTGAAGCAATTGTTTATTCGATGACAAACGAAGAACGAGAGAACCCTGACGTTATTGATTCGTCGCGCAAAACCAGAATCGCCCAAGGTTCGGGGGCTGACCCAAGCCAAGTTGCGGCATTGCTTACTCAGTTTAAGCAGATGCGCAAGATGATGAAGAAGATGGGTGGCTTTGGAACGAAGGCTCTTAAGAAATCTTCTCGCAAAGGCAAAAAGGGTAAGAGAGGCAAAAAGGGAGGTCGGGTTACTCCAAAAGGTGGTCGTGTGACTCCTAAAGGTACTGCACCTAATAAAGACCAAGCTGGCGCCGGGCTTACTCTGCCAGGGCTGAACAACCTAACGACATCTGACATAGACGACTTGGCCGAAAAGCTAGGCATTGAAGACTAGCTAGAGCGTTATCTAGGTAACCCCGAGCGTCAGTTAAGTAACCTTTCGCTTAATGCCACCACATTTGATTTTATAAGTGCTAATTTCTCGTGCCGAGGGTAGTGACCTTTGGGTCTTTAACTATTTCAGGAGTTGAAAGTGTTGCAGCGTATGTTGTTTGGTGGGGGAGTGTTCCGCCGGTTTGGAATCTTGCTGGCGGGTTTGCTAGCTATTTTGGGTATTAATGCGGTGGTGTCTTCGGCATTGCCTGCTGCTCAGGATTCGGCTACTGAGACTGAGATTAGTATTGTGCAGGATGGTCTTGAGACCTCCGATGCTACGTCTGGTCCTGCGGTGCCGGGTACTGACAACTCTCCTAACAATGGCGTTGTTAAGAACTTTGATACTGTGACTGTTGGTGTTGAGGCTTCGTTGAATGATGCTGATGATACTAATTTCACAACGACGGTGACTTTGGGAACAACGGCTTCGTTTACTGCGGTTCCTGGTGAGTGTCGTACGGCTGCTGTGTTTCCTGGCACTTCTCCGGATTCTTCTCTTGCTGATACAACGGGTGATGGTCTTAATGACACTTTGATTTGTAATCATGGTGATCATACTGAGGGTACGAAGCTCTATTTTGAGGCTGCGGTTCAGGCTGTTGGTAACAACTTAGATGCTTTGCAGGTTGATGCTATTTCTGGTAGTGACGACCCCGCTGGTGTTGATCGTCCGGCAACTCCTGCGGTGGTTGAGATTACTGCTGGGTTTGGTATTGGTATTAATAAGACTGTTGTTGGCCTTCCTGAAGAAGACGAAATTAACTACACCCCAGTTTATGAGCCTGCCTCTGTTCATGGTCGTGAGGGTAAGACTGTTAACTGGTTTATTGATCTTAATTACAACGCTGGTTCTGAGTTTGTCCAAGACAATGGCGACGGTACACAGTCATTCACGATTGAGGATACTTGGGTAGGTACTCATAGTAATAATCCTGCGGTTGAGGGTGATAACGCTAACGGTAACTTTGCTGATGGTATAGAGCTTCGTGATCTTGTTACTGGTGATCCGAACGATCTTTGTTCTCTGGTTGGTTCTAATGGGGGCACTGTTACTTGTACTCAGCCTGGTGGTCCTGGTTCACCGATCACTATTCAGGTTGATAATGTTCCTGTTAATCAGCAGCCTTTGGCTCGTGTGTCGTTGCAGATGTTCTTCCCTTACGATGTGCTGTTTGATGCGCCGTTTAATGCTACTAACACCTACAACATTGATAACACAGCTGAGCTTGTTGGTTGGGGTGGAACAGGCACGTTGACTACTTCTGCTACCGGCACAGTTGACCCGGGGCCAGAAGTTGACAACAACGATTACACGGTTAACGCTAGCCGTCCAGGCCCGTTTGCTCTGTATAAGACGTTTGACAGTATAGGGACTGCTAAGACAGGTGCACGAGCTGGTGCGCCTGGTGAGATTATTGAAACTTCTCTTGCGATCACCGATAACCGCACTTTTACAACCAGTAACGCTATTTGTGACACACTCGATACGTCAGTGTTCGAATATGCAGGCTCTATCCCTGTTGGACAAAAAGATGGATTGTTCCACGGGGTACCAACATTTAACACGCAAACTCTGAACGAGTTTGTGGGCGTAACCGCTACTGTTCATCAGCGAGCGAACCCTTCAGTTGTGGTAACTGGACCGCTTGCTGGTGTCCCAACGGCCGAAAGATTTGGCGTTCAGAACGCTACAACTGATGCAACAGTGCGGGTTGAATTCTCTGACGTTGACTATTCGGTCACCGGTGACGATCACTGGAATGCTACTTGTGAAGATGACTTAACTGGTGACGGTAACTCTGATTGGGTTGCTGACACGGCTCTTATCGGTGGTGACGCTAACGTTGTTCGTGTCCGTCTATCTTGGGATCGTGACTACCCAGCGCTGGTAGCTGAGTATCAAGCGGTTCAGGCAACTGTTCCTGCGGCGGCTGCGTTTCCAAGTCCTGACCGTTTTTGGGCAATCTTCTCGTTTGATTTGATGATCAGGCCGGACGCTCCTGTGGGCACCCTTTTGCCTAATGCGGCTGCAACTCGAGACAACGATAGTGCTGACTGGTTAGGTAACTGGGGTGGCACTACAACGGGTGTGAGGGCATCTAATGGAACGACTCCAACCAACTCGACCTACTTTAATGTTGAAGACGATCCGGCGAGTCCATTGTTCTCATTCAACGTAACGAATGCTGACAGGGTGTTGGTGTTGGCTGCTTCGATGGGTATTTCTAAGTCGATTGTTCCGGCTGATCAAGGCCCAGTTGTCGCTGGCGATCTTGTTACGTTCGAGATCGACCCAGTTACTGCTGGTTCTAATGCGGATACTGTGACTATGACGTTTGTTGATACGTTGCCTCCTCAGTTGACTTATGATTCTGATACTTGTGCTGCTGCGTATGCTGCGGTTGGTTTGACTTGTACAGCCTCGGTTGCGGCAAATAATCGTACTGTAACCTTCACTGTTCCTGGTTATCAGGTTGGCGATCCGTTGCCTCCGTTCCAGGTTTCTGGTGTGGTTAATGATGGGACTGGTTCTGGTACTTATACGAATGCAGTGACTATTGCTTCTGACTTTGCTGCGTTTACTGATGATTCTCATTGTTCTTCTGCTGCCGATCCTGCTGAGTGTTCTGATCAGGTGACTGCTAATCATCGTTCGACTGCTTCGTTTCAGGTTGTTGCTTCGTCTGGTGAGTCTGTTGTGAAGTCTGATTCGCAGGTTGTTGTTGAGCCGCAGGCTGATTGGGTTACTGGTTTGACTTACACTAATTTGGGTGGTTCTGATATTGGTCCTGGTTTTTTGATTGATGTTGTTGCGTTTAATGGTGATGGTCTTGTTGGTTCTTCGACTGAGCGGTTTAATCAGCCAACTGAGAATCCTGGTAATGCGAATACTGAGACTTTGACTGGGGATTCTGAGGATCGTGTTGACTTTGTCTCCATTAGCCCGGCTGCTGGTGAAACGTTTGAGTACACGCTAGATGATCCGGCGACTGTTGATATTCGTCCGTGTCATCCGAGTAACTGGCCTGCTGGTGATGTTCTTGGTGGCGGCAACGCACTTCTAGACCAAATCTGTGGCCTTGGTCTGATTGATCCTGCTACTGATGTTCCAACAGCAACTTCTGTTGGTACTGGTGCAACAGATTGGACTGCTGCGGCTGGTCCTGATGTGACTGCTGTTAGGGCTGCTCTACCGGCGTTCCCTGCTGGTGCTCCTGCTCGTACTTTGGAGCTGGTCACTAATGTTGACTTCTCGGTTGAGGGTGATCTGTTGTGTAATAACTTCGGTTTGAACTCAGAGATTTTGACTCTCGACATTATTTCTAATGATGTGTGTGTTGAGGTGGTTGCTGGTTCTATTGGTGATTACGTTTGGTTTGACATTAATGGTGATGGTGTTCAGGATGCTTCTGAGGCGCCTATTGAGGGTGTTGTTATCAATCTTTTAGATGGTAACGGTGATCCTGTGTTGGATGAGAATGGTGATCCGGTTACTGCGACTACTGATGCTAATGGTTTGTACTTATTTGAGAATCTTCCGAGTGGTGATTACATTATTGAGGTTGATACTTCTACTTTGCCTGCTGGTGTTGTGCAGACGTTTGATAATGATGGTGGTTTAGACAATATGTCTGCGACTACGTTGAATGGTCCTGCGACTGATCCTACTTTGACTGATGTTGATGATGATTTGGATCAGGACTTTGGTTATGAGCCGCCTTTGGGTTCTATTGGTGACACTGTTTGGTTGGATTTGAATGGTGATGGTGTTGAGGATCCAAGTGAATCTGGTATTGAGGGTGTGACCATATTGTTGTTGGATGGTAATGGTGACCCTGTCTTAGATGCTTCTGGTAATCCGATCACGGCTGTTACTGATGCGAATGGTGAATATTTGTTTGAGGATTTGCCTTTGGGTGATTATGTTGTTCAGGTTGATTCGTCGACTTTGCCGCCGTCTGTTTCTCAGACGTTTGATTTTGATGGTGGTTTGGATGGTATGTCGGCTGTGACTATTGATTTTGATAATCCTGATGATCGGGATCAGGATTTTGGTTATGAGCCGGTTGGTTCTATTGGTGACACTGTGTTCTTGGATTTGAATGGTGATGGTGTTGAGGATCCGGGTGAGGCTGGTATTGAGGGTGTGACTGTCAAGCTTCTGGATGGTAATGGTGACCCTGTGTTAGATGATGCTGGTAATCCGATCACGGCTGTTACTGATGCTAATGGTCAGTATTTGTTTGAGGATCTGCCGTTTGGTGATTACACGGTGATGGTTGATACGGACACACTGCCTGCTGGGCTAGAACAGACGTTTGATTTGGATGGTTTGTTGGATCATATGTCGTCTGTGACTATTGATGCTGATAATCCGGATGATCGTGATCAGGATTTCGGTTATGTTCCGCCTGCTGTGTTTGACTTGGCGTTGGATAAGGTTCTGGCTACTGAAGGTCCGATTAGTGTTGGTGACACACTTGTTTACACGATCACTGTGTTTAATCAGGGTGATGCTGATGTGAGTGATGTTGGTGTTACTGATTTCACTCCTGATGGTTTGACGCTTGTTCCTGGGTTGGGTTGGTCTGAGGATTCTGCTGGTGATGCTGTGTTGGATGTTCCGGTTCCTGCTATTCCTGCTGGTGGAGCAGTCGAGCTAAGCATTAGTTATACGGTTGATGCAACAGCCAGTGGTGATATCACTAACTTTGCTGAAATTAGTGGGTTCTTTGATGAGTTTGGTAACGCTGCATCTGATGTTGATTCGACGCCTGATGGTGATGGTGCGAATGATACGATCGTGGATGGTGTGGTTGATGGTACTGATGGGGATGAGGATGACTCTGATATTGCAGTGTTCTCCCTAACTGCTGAAGAAAGTCCTACGTTGGCTTTGACTGGTGCATCAACTATCTGGATTGCATCTGTGGGAGCGTTGGCGGTCGTTGGTGGCCTATTACTGAGGCGTCGCCGTAACACAGTAACTGTCTAAATATAAATCAAATTGTTTGCAGGGGAGTCTGGCTTTAGGGTCAGACTCTCTTGCCGTTTTGCGGTGTTTAAGTAGTCCTTTTAAGCCAAGCCATACTCGGGCGGTTAAGTCCGTGATTCCTGGCAATCAGTTGATCATTTGTTTCATGACTTATTATGTCTTGCTTCTCGTGGTCACTCCAAATCTTGTGAAGGGCACGACCTCGGCGCAACATAGTGTCAGAGTATTTGTCAATCAGGTCTGGATTCTGAGATTTCCGTAACCCAAGTTCGGTTACCGCTACTTGATGGTTTGTGCCAACAATGAATTGCCAAGCTCGAAGGCAGTTAACCATTCCTCTACCAACTCCAAATGGAAGGGAATTGGCAGCTCTATTGAACGCTGGGTAGTCTTTAGCCCCTAGGGTAATTCCAAACTTGCTCATTGAGTCGAGCAAACTAGCGACACAATCAATGTCGCCAACTACGATGTCAGCAGCTTTAGAGAAGTCGCAGGCTGTTCCGACACCAACGCAGAATACTGTGTAGTCGTCACGCCATGAGAAGTACTTTTGGTAGTACTTCATGAGTACTCTGTCGGTTCCTGTGTCACCCTGATAGTAGATGATTTTATGGCCATCGAATTTTGGTATTAGGCCTTTCCTGACCGCTCCTTGATGGCCTTGGATCTTGTTGGTTCCAGCTCCATCAGTAACTACGTTGAATCCAAGCATGTCTCCATAGAAGAATGTTTCTATATTTACGCCGAGCTGGTCGAAATCGGCAGTGACACTATTCATGTATTCGAGTAGTCGTTGGCCTAGAGGTGAAAGATTTACATCGTCCTCTCGACCTTCAACCCCATGATAGGCAAGTCCAAATCTCTGTTTCTCGTTGTATTTACGTATAACGTTCGCTGCCTCTTCGTAGCTGGGGTTGTTAAGAGATGACAGGTGCTGCGTTAGCCCTAGTCCACGCCCAAATAGTTCTACAGGGTCATCCGAGTCCACCCAGGCGGCAGCCATCAATTCTACTAAACCTTCGCTGTCGTATTCCTGAATCCATGTAGCGGCCGCATGTTTTGCTTCACTCGGGTCGTCTGGGCTATTCTGGTCAGCGTAAATTGTGTGGACATACTCCGTTTTGACATCTTCCAAAGTTAGCGGCAGTCCGGCTTCAAGTTTTTCGTAGTAGTCATCTGTTCTCTCGAAGACAGCGTAGCCTGCTCCAAAGCCAGCGATTACAAGGTCAAAGTATTGGCCGAGTCGCTCGCCAGCACCTTGATATGGGAAAATGCCTGGGTCGTCGTCGTTGATGAAGTCTGGTTCTTCTTTCCTCAACCTCTCAAATTCTGTTCTAGGTTCGAACCTGTCAAGAGTCGCAGCGGTGTTGGCAACCCTGACCATAAGTTCACGCAATCGAATTGCAAGCTTTCCGATATTGTCATCAACGGTTGCACGAGCTTCGCTGAGTTGGTGGGCACTTTGACCGTGACGAGTTTTATGGCTTGCAACAGATATATGTTCTTCTAAGAAAGTTGAGCCACCGATCGCACTGAGTATTCCGTCGATATCAGTGAAGAAGTAAAGTTTAGCGCTGCCAAGAAGGCCTTGTAGGTTAGCAATCAATCGAGCTAGCGCTATGACGTTCTTGCGAATCGAGCGAGGGTTATGCCCGGATGCAGCGCTGGCAATCTGGTCAGCTCTAGCTATGCTCGTTCTAGGGTCGGGCCGAGTTGGAGTCATCGGAATAGATTTCGCGTTGAAGGCCTTCCTAAATTCGCCGTCGAATACTTCGTCTGCCACAGCTTCAGTGTACATGCTTGTTGTCACTACTGTTAAACGGTGCTCTCAACAGGCCAGAAGGCTATGTATCTGGTGTTTTAACTCAAAATCGCAGTTATTTCACGACTATATTTGCCCATTCGAGCTGCCTTAGAGCTCGAGTTGCCCAGGACTGTGTTAATAGAGTCAGGTCCTGATTCGGCAATTAGTGCTAAGTCTTGGTCAGAAAGTATTGCAGCTTCTGGGACTTGGGAACTGCGGGCTTTTAGTTTGCGCCAGTTCTCTAGCTGCGTTGTACGGCTCTGTATTGGTGAGGCTCCTAGTTGGTCTCTGATCTTAGAGATCTTGTTCACCCGCTTTTTGTTCGAGAGCTTCTTCTTCCTAGGCTTAACCTGAGCTAAGAATCTTGACACCTCACGCTGCCTAGTACTTTTGCCAAACGTTCTGCCTTTAGCAGAGCTAAGCACGAGTCGTCGTCTTGCCCGAGTACACGCAACATAGAACAGTCTTTGTTCTTCTTCGAGCTGGGCTCGAGTAGTCGCAAAGGTGCTTGGAACATAACCTTCCTCTACACCGACAACAAATACTGTGTCCCATTCCAAGCCCTTAGCGCTGTGAAAAGTGCCAAGCGCTACAGAAGGCCGTCGGGTAGTGGCTGCGACATCGTCAGTATCAAATGAGTCATCGTAAGTTCTGGCAGTAGGCGCTGGAGCGGTTGCGTTTCTTCTGTTTGTTAACAACTCGGTGTCATAGCCAATCTCGTCCAGAGCATTAGATATGGTCTTCAACTGGTTCTGAGTTCGAGCTAATACAACGACAGAATTGGAAGGCTCAAAGCGTTTGGTTCGCGCAGCCTCAGAAGCAACCCAATTAGTTTCTTCAGAATCATCGGAGTGTGACAGTACTACGACGTTATTGCTGTCAGGCTCATTCGCTTGAAGATCGAGAGCAGATGGCAGAACTGATTT
>CAZYMB010000007.1:0-7394 GCA_964648795.1 uncultured Acidimicrobiaceae bacterium | reverse complement strand
CTCGGTGGCAGCAGCATTAGTAAAGGTAGTCACGACAACTCGCGCTGGGTCTATCTCGCCGGTGGCTACACGGTATGCAATTCGCCTTGTGAGCACCCTGGTCTTGCCAGAACCCGCTCCAGCAATGCAAACCACAGGCACAGCTGGTGCTGTAACAGCTTCTAGTTGTTGGGTATTAAGTCCGGCGAGTAGGTGGGCAGTATCCACAACTCACACTCTAGGTGCGAACGCCTCTGATGTCGCATCAGTTGGACAGGTACCTGGGCTAATATGAACCCATGTCCAACCTAGGCCCAACGCAGAATTCAGGGGAGAGAGTAGTGCTCGACTTGCGCCCTCATTGGTGGTACTTCATGCCGCAGTTCTTGGCGCTAGCTCTTTCCTTTGCGTTCTACCTGTTGATCGAGTTCTTGTTTGACCCATCGAACCGATTAATCCTGCTCTTAGTTATTGCTCCGTTTGTTATCTCTTCAGTACTGCTGGCCGTTCGGTTTGTGACCTGGATAACTACAAGCTTTGTGCTGACAACCGACCGCTTAAAGGCTCGTTCAGGCTTTATTAAACGCCAAGGAATTGAAATACCGTTAGAGCGAGTGAATACAGTGTTCTTCTCGCAAACGATTTTTGAAAGAGTAATCGGCTCAGGGGACCTCGTAATAGAGTCGGCTGGAGAGCAAGGCCAGCAGAAGTTCAGTGACATACGCAAGCCACTGGTTGTGCAAAATCAGATCCACCTGGAAATGGAAGCTAATGCTGATCGTCGCTATTCGGGCGGTAGTACCTCCGCTGGAGCTGAAGATCCTGATGTTTTCGAACAAATAGACAAACTCGATGACCTACGTAAAAGGGGCCTAATAACGCCAGAAGAGTTCGAAATCAAGAAAGATGAACTTCTAGGCCGCCTCTAAAGCAGTTATCTGCAGCTAACCGCTTTTGACTTCTTTGGCTTACCCTTGAAACAGTGGATATTAACCCTTCAGCCCAGTTCGCAATAGAAGTAGTACTTTCTCCTTCTCCTAAAGATTCGGCACATTCTGATGTGCTAGAGGCAATTGTCTCTGTAGGGGGCGAGGTGACTGGCATCGAGAATGTAGATGTAGCGACCGAGTTTACCGTTGAGTGTTCGTCTGAAGAGCACCAACTAGAAGTGGTTAAAGCAATCGAACAGGTAGACAGCGTCACAGTTGCAGGTTGGCGTGACCTAACATTTAAGTTTCATGAAGGCGGCAAGATTGCTACCGACACACTAGATGTGGAACTCAACTCAACTTCGCTAGCAATGGCATACACACCAGGTGTTGCCAGAGTTTGTATGGCTATCTATGCAGACGAAGCTCTTGCCAACACCTACACGATTCGCAAAAACACGGTTGCAATCGTATCTGACGGAACAGCAGTCTTAGGTTTGGGCGATATCGGCCCGAAAGCTGCGATGCCAGTTATGGAAGGTAAAGCTCTTCTATTTAAAGAGTTCGGTGGGGTAGATGCCTTCCCAATTTGTTTGGATACCGACAACCCATCTGAAGTAATAGAAACGGTCAAGCGTCTGGCACCAACATTTGGTGGCATCAACCTAGAAGACATTGCTGCTCCAGGAGCATTTGAGATTGAAGCTGCGCTTAAAGAGTCGCTAGATATTCCGGTATTCCACGATGACCAGCACGGCACAGCCATCGTTGCGCTCGCAGCCCTGCAGAATGCCCTAAAAGTAGTCAATAAAGATATTAGCGAGATCAAAGTCGTTATGTCTGGTCTAGGGGCAGCAGGAATTGCAATCTCTAAAATTATTCTTGCCGCAGGAGTAAAGAACTTTGTTGGCGTTGACTCTAAAGGGGCAGTTCATGCAGGTAGAGATGGTCTGAATGAACAGAAGCAGTGGCTAGCGGAGAACACAAACCAAGATAAACAGAGTGGGCCTTTATCTGCAGTTATTAAAGAAGCCGATGTGTTTGTAGGAGTTAGCGCTCCGGGTGTCCTAACTGTTTCAGATGTAGAAACAATGGCGAAGGACTCGATTGTATTTGCCATGGCCAATCCAGTTCCCGAGATACAGCCAGAAGATGTGGAAGGCAAAGTGGCCATTATGGCAACTGGACGAAGCGACTACCCGAATCAGATCAACAATGTTCTAGCGTTCCCAGGGATTTTCCGTGGAGCACTCGATGCTTGCGCAACTGAAATCACTGAAGGCATGAAGCTGGCTGCAGCCCAAGCCATCGCAAATTCAATTGATGATTCTGAGTTATCGTCAACAAATATCGTGCCTTCAGCGTTTGATAAATCAATAGCTGCAGAAGTTGCCAGCGCTGTTGCCAAAGCAGCTATCGCAGACGGTGTAGCCAGTAACTAGCGGGCAGGTCGCTAGCGGCAGTACCTGCTGCTAAATCTCTGGTGGAGTTTCCATATCGACTTCAGATCCGAGCCGCAAGTTAGTTGCGTGTCCGGCATCGTTAGCGTCGAAGATTACTCGCTGGCCGGGCCTAAGCATTCTAAAAATAGATCCCTCTAAGGCGCCCTTGGCGATAGCAAGCTCGGTAGTCAGGTCGTCACCGAGAAGAATTCCTGACTGGGTTGCTGGATTGTATGATTTTACGATGCCCTGCATGGTTACACCTTACAACAGCGCTCTAGTGGCTGCTTAGACTATAAAAAGTTGCAGATATGGGCATAATTACCTCCAGATAGTTCGACCTAAGCGTAAAGCCTCACTAGCCCTCAGACGATATATATAGGGTGCAACATTACTTCAAAATCCCGCTTTTTGTAATCCCCATAGCGGTTGTTGCTTCGCTGCTACTTCCATTTGAGCTGGCATCAATCATTTCGTTAGCTTTGGTATTTCTTACAACTGCAGCCATCACCGTGGTTCTGGCAGTAAAGCGAGCCGAGATTTCGCAGAGCCTATTCTTAATTCATGCTGGCGTAACACTAATCATAGTTAGCGTCTTTGCTGCTGGTCTCACAGCGCTGGTTGATGGAATTAGCATCACGCCACCGGTAACCAACTATCTCGGTACTGCAGGTTTGATAGCCACTAGTGTTGCGCTCTTTCGCCTAGCTCGGTCAAGACGTGCGATATCACAAGTCGGTGGGGTGTTTGATGCGCTAGCGTTAACAGCTGCGGTCGCATTACCTGCGTTAACAGTCACAGGTTCATACTTTGCGCAGTCGACTAATTTGTGGGCAGCTGCGGATCGTATAGCCCTGCAAATCTCTCTAGTTGTGTTCTTATTCTTTATTCTGATTCTGGTATTTGGTGGCGGAAAGAGAAGCGTTGGTGGAGCTTGGGCTGCGCTAAATGGTCTGATAACTGTAACTCTTTTTGGTGCAGTTCTAATAGCCGATGTTACAGCGGCCGCTTGGCAGATGGAGATACTACGCTTCTCTGGTATCAACTGTTTGGTTTATGCAATTGGTTTAAGTCACCCAAGTGTTGTTGACCTGGCTAAGCCGGGGACACGCAAGCAGGACTACAGATGGTCAGTGTATGCTGTGGCTCTTCTGTTTACTGCTGCCTGGGCCTATTACGCTCCCACGGTTGTCGCAGCCATCTGTGCGGTTGTTGTAGTTATCGCCCTACTGGCACGTTTGCGTCAAGCTCAAGTAACTAACAACCGTTTAGTTGACCTAAGTGATGTGAACTCCTCACTGGCACAAAAGCTTGCTGGGACTAATTCTGTAGCTCAGGCTTTGGCCGCTGGTCAAGATGCTTGTCAGGCAATTGTTGGCGACGATGCCACGGTCACACTTAGTACAGTGGACTCAGGTTCGATCAAGTCGCTGCAGACGTCTTCTGCTGAGGTAATTACTTCTAGTACTGGGTCAACAATGGTTTTCGCAGATTCACGACTGCAGGCACGACATGTGGTGGCTCTGGAACAAGTTGCCAATGTCGTCGACTTTGCTGTTGGTTCTGTGGATGCCAGAGCAGAAGAAATAACTAAGCGAGCCCGAGCGGACTGGTTAGAAGAATTCAAGCACGACTCCAATACTGGCCTTTTGAACATGAACGATTTCCGTGCCGAAGATGAGCTTGCGCCTCAGACGCTAGTTATGTTTGAGTTTCATGATGCAAACCTTTTAGATTCAACTGAAGGCGCCGACTCAGCTGAGGCGTTAATGTCGATAATGGCTACCCGTCTGCTTGGAAATGTCCGTTCAGAAGACAAGCTTTGGCGAGGTGACGGAGACCGTCTATTGGTTTCGACTGATAGTTCATCCAAGAACTCGATTAGTTGGGCCGAGGACCGTAGAGAAATGTTGTCTCGTCCTCTAATGATGGGCCCACAGTCGCTTGATCCGACGATTACTGCTGCAGTTCTAGAGATTGGCGAGCCTATGAGGCCAGATTCTGCGCTAGTGAGAATATCAATAGCTCTTGGGCATGCTAAAGAAACTAACCACCTAGCATCAACGGTTCAGTATTCAGAAGAGCTTGAAAACCAGGTAAGTCGACGCTGGAAGATCGAAGCGAGTTTCGGTCAAGCATTACGAGACCCTGCTAAGGGTGGATTCAAGGTTCACTATCAGCCAATTGTCGACACTCTTTCAAATAACATTATTGCCGTTGAGGCCCTGGCCCGTTGGACACATCCAGAGTTGGGTGATTTGTCGCCAGCAGAGTTCATTCCGGCAGCGGAGAGAATCGGTATGGTTTCAGCCATTGATGGCTATGTATTGAATACAGCCCTCGCTGATATGGAAGATTTACGCTCGATCGATCCAAATATTCGAGTGCAAGTTAATATCTCGCCTGTGTCGCTAACAGGAGACCGCATCCGAGAAGCCGCCAACTTGGTGCTATTGCATCGAGGAAGAACAGCAGACTCGGGTGTTGTATTCGAAATGATCGAGTCAGCTATCGGAACTTACGATGTTGAAGACATTAGGGACTCGATGGAGTACTGCCGTGATCTTGGAATCGAGTTATCGGTAGATGACTTCGGAACAGGGGAATCTAACTTTGATCGTATGGTCAAATTGCCGTTTACTCAAATAAAACTAGGAAACGAATTCGTTCAGTCCGAAGACACACTGTTGCTTGAATCAATGCTGCGAACAGCAAATGATCTTGGCATGGATTCGATTGTTGAAGGTGTCGAGACGAAAGAACAAGCTCGCCTTTGTGCATCAGCAGGAGCCAGTGCTTGGCAGGGCTGGTTATTTGCCAAAGCCCAGCCAATTGATCAAGTATTCGACCTGATACTAAAGCACAAAGAATTGCCAAAGGCACCAATTCAATTGACCGCTAAGTCGCCAAAATAGCGCTCTGATTCTTTAGAGCCATGAGAAATTGGCAGTAGTAGCTACTACAATCTGTGTTCAGTGGATTCTTCTATCGACATTGCTGAGCTAACAGAGATAAATGTTTCTAAGTTGCGTGGGGTTGGCCCTAAGAAAGCCTCAGCCTTGCGCTATTTCGAAATTGAGAACTTGCTGGACTTGCTAACGCACTACCCAAGACGTTATATAGATAGAACTCGGGAAGCTCAGATAGCTGAGCTTATGCCAGGCGAAGAAGCAAGTGTGTTCGTTACTGTTGAAAAGACGGACTCTAGGCGTATTCGTGGTGGCAAAGTGATGGTGACTTCCACTGTCTCAGATGGTACAGCATCGCTAAAACTAACTTTCTTTAATCAAAGGTGGCGAGTCAACCAACTAATTGAGGGTCGCCAAGCCATGATCTACGGCAAAGTAGATACCTACCGTGGTCAACGACAGATGACGAACCCTGTTGTTGACCTTGTTGGTAACCAGACGGCCAAGATCATTCCTGTGTACCCGCAATCTGAGAAGTCTGGTTTGCATACAGCTGACGTCACCGAGTGGATGTCTGAAACCTTGCGGCGAACTTTGCCACCAAAAGGTCGGGGGTTTTGTGATCCGCTACCCGAATACTTGCGGAGCGATTTCAACCTCGTTTCTCGAGACTTAGCGTTCTCTAAGATTCACCAACCAGAAGCCATGTCAGATGTGGCTCAGGCACGCAGGCGTCTCATCTTTGATGAGCTGTTCAGGCTGCAGCTAGCTCTGGTGTTACGTAAACGCAAGTTGGAGCGGACAGAAGTTGGGGTAGCCCACGTTACTGATGGACCAGCTTATAAAGCATTCCTAGATGCTTTGCCGTACGAACTAACTGGCGCTCAGAAGAAAGTCATCTCGGAGATCTCTCACGATATGGGTCGCAACTTCCCAATGCATCGGCTCTTACAGGGCGATGTTGGTGCCGGTAAGACAGCTGTCTCTGTTGCAGCAATGCTCATGAGTATCGACGGTGGTCACCAAGCTGCGATGATGGCCCCAACAGAAGTCTTAGCAGAGCAGCACTTTACCAGTATCTCTGCATTGGTGGATGAGTTGACAGTGGAGGATCCTGGTTCGCTATTTGCTGACCGGCCGCTAAAAGTCGAGTTGCTTACTAATGCGGTGACAGGAGCTCAACGAACAGAGTTATTAGCGAAGTTGGCCGATGGTGACATAGACATTCTTATTGGTACGCACGCCCTGATTCAGGACAAGGTGAAGTTTAAGTCTTTGGGTGTCGCTGTTGTGGACGAGCAGCACCGCTTTGGTGTCGAGCAACGCTCAGCGCTTGGCGAAGCCTCGGAGGCTGGCACAACACCAGATTCTCTAGTCATGACAGCTACTCCTATTCCAAGAACTGCAGCCATGACTGTCTATGGAGACTTAGACGTTTCAATTCTCGATGAGCTGCCACCTGGGAGAACTCCTATTAAGACTCGCTGGATTGAAGCTTCAGGAAACTTAGACGAACCAGAAGAATTGGCACCGACCGCAGAACTTGAAACAATGTGGGCTGAAATTATTTCAGAAGTCGGCAAAGGTAGACAGGTCTATATCGTTTGTCCATTGATCGACGAGTCCGAGAAGCTTTCTGTTGCGTCAGCTGAAGCCACAAAGGACCGCCTCGCTAACCAGGAGTTATCTGATCTCAAGTTAGGTCTGCTGCATGGCCGATTGTCGAGCTTAGATAAAGAATCCGTGATGTCGCAATTCACCGCTGGAAACCTTGACGTTCTGGTAGCTACAACAGTTATAGAAGTTGGTGTCGACGTCCCGAACGCAACCGTCATGGTTATTTTGGATGCCGACCGTTTCGGTATTGCCCAACTGCACCAGTTACGTGGGCGTGTTGGGCGTGGCAAGGACGAGTCACAGTGTTGGCTTGTTGGTTCGACCACTACTCCAGAAGGCGAAGCAAGGCTACAAGCATTGGTCGATTCAACAGATGGGTTTGAGTTAGCTGAGATCGATCTTGACCTTCGTGGTGAGGGAACAATCCTGGGGGATCGCCAGAAAGGCCGCAACGATCTTAAGCTTGCATCGCTGCGACGTGACCGTAAAACAGTTATTGAAGCCCGTAACGCTGCAAT
>CAZYMB010000006.1:57779-95205 GCA_964648795.1 uncultured Acidimicrobiaceae bacterium | reverse complement strand
TGTGAGTTCTCTCACTTTGCTTATGATGATCCATTGGTGTTCCCTAACCAGCCAGGTGCCGCCCACTTGCACATGTTCTTTGGTAACACCGACGTAAACGCTTTCTCAACCGCTGACACGCTGAATGACTCAGGTTCCTCGACTTGTAACGGAGCTGAGCTCAACCGTACCGGTTACTGGGCCCCTGCGCTAATCGATGGCGACGGAAATGCTCGTATTCCAGAACGTGCAGTTATTTACTATAAGGGTGAAGGGCTTGCTAACGGCGAGCGAGGAGACGGAGCAACGGGTTCTTCGGTCTATCAGCGTGGTCACGCTAATATCTCACCCGCACCTTTGACTGTGCCTGAGGTTTCTAGTTCAGCTGGTGGCCAGATTGGCGAAGTGAACTACAAATGTTCAAATAACTTCAGTGCTCCTCCATTTGCTACCGGCGTAAATGAAATTCCGAATTGTAGTGGAGATCACTTCCAGGATACATTTGGTGCTCCGTATCCAGCGACTAGAACTGTTCTAGAGGTAGAAGTTAAGTTCTGGAACTGCCTTGACACAACAAGGTCTCTATATGACTTCCGTAGTTGGGTTCCAGCTGGTCAAGGCAATGGTGGTTGGTTCTTTAGTAACTGTGATGGTTCTGGTGGTGGGCCAAGTAACCCTCATCTCCAGACTTTCCCTAACCTTAGTTACTTCATTAACTATGTAGTTGAGCCAGGCGAAGACACATCTGACTGGTACTTATCTTCAGACGTTGACCCTGCATCAATTGGTAGCGGTGGATCGTTCTCTGGTCAACGAGGCTCAACTCTTCACGCTGATTGGTGGGGCGGATGGCACCCAGAGATTAACCGTGAATGGATTGACAACTGCGTGAACTTCAGGGACCCAAGCGGTACGCCAACTGGTTGTGGTACCGGTTACCTGTCAAACGCTGGTCCTGACAACCAAAACCCAACACCAGGTCGTGCATTGATACAAAGAGATGATTTCGATACCGTAGGTAACTCCAGCAGTTACAAGACGCCGATACAGACAATCTTTAACGAGCTTTGTGCTCCACTTAACCCAGGACGTTTCTACACAAACGCTCTGGAAGCAACAAGCTGTTTGGTTGGTGGCGGTCATAGCCACAACTAGCAAGTAGCATCTCGGGCGTGTTTCTGGCTACAGTGGCAGGCAATGGAGCAACTGCATTCAATACTTGCCTACGTGCTCGTTGTATTGAGTTTGCTGGCAGCAATCTTTAGTGGCCTAGTCCATTGGGACAAATTCAAAGCGCCTAATTCAGAACTGATAGCTAAGGCCATGTTATATACCGTGTATGTCGGGTTCTTTGTTCAGGCTCTCTTGGGTGCGTTGGTCCTTAATAGTGCTGGTAGCGAAAACGGTATTCATGAATTCTACGGCTACTTTATCCTTGCATTTATAGCATTCTTAGCTGTCTACAAGTCTCAGCTTGTTGATGCGATGAGGTATTTCCAGGTACACAGCTTCGCCAATCTATTCCTCTGGGGAATGGCTCTACGAGCGATCTTTATAGATAGCTAGCGGAGAGTCTAGATGTAGTACTTCTCAGCTGCCCGAGTAGCCCGTAGTTCGGGCTCTAGAGGCTGAGGGTCATTGGTTGAGTCGGTGACTCTGCGTCGAGGGATTACAGCTTCAGTCACGATACATTCTAGGTCCTGGCGTGCCTCGGCTATCTCTTCAGAATGAGCCCGTCGCTCCTCGGTAGCAACAGAGACAATTGCAGGCGATTCGCCCACAATTTCAGTTGCCTGAGTTACAGCCTCTTCTATCCATTCATCGATTGGAGTCTCAGAGTCAGTTTCTATTTCAAAAGAGTCAGAAACTACTCCGTCGATTGCGATTGCAGCCCAAGACTCGGTTGAGTTCTGAGCTATTCCTAATGTGTATCCACCGTTCATTGAATAGTTTTCGACAAAAGTCCAATTTTTCTAAAGAGGCCGTTGTGCTCATAGTAGTTCAAATGGACCATCTAGAGCCAACCCAATCCAATGGCCCCAAACGCTAGTAGGCCAATAGTGATTCGGTAATAACCAAATATGGCGAAACCCTTGTTCTTGAGCCAGGAGACCATAAAACGAATTGATATTACTGCTGCGAGGAAAGCCACAATCAGCCCAATCAGTGGGTTGACTACACCAAATTGTTCGAACAGTTGCGAACCATCTTTAATAAGAGACCAGAAAGTGGCTGCACTGAGAGTTATGAGACCTAGTAAGAAGCTGAACTCAACTGCAGCAGAGAGTGAAAGGCCTAGGAGTACTGCAGCAATTATTGTTACAAGGCTGCGGGAAGTCCCAGGCCACAAAGCGAGCGCCTGAGTGACTCCAATTATGAAAGCCTGTCTAGTGGTGATCGTCTCTAGAGCTTTACCAGCGTCAAACTTTTTGGCCGAGAATATTAGAATTCCAATACCTCCAACTAGCCAAGCGGCTGCGATCGATGGTGGTTCAAATAGTGTCCCTGCGACGAACCCCTCTGCTGCTAGACCAATAATTGCCGTGGGGATGAAAGCAGCTATTACAGCAAACCCAAGTTTCTGACCGTCAGAGTCCTTGGTGAAGATGCCGGTCACCATAGACAGGATTCGCTCTCGGTATAGCAAGAGCACTGCCACGATTGCGCCGATTTGGATGGCAATCGCATAAGTTTCAATGGCAGCCAGTGATTCCTCAGTTGCTCCAATGCCTAGTATGCGGTTGGTGACTAGTAGGTGTCCGGTTGAAGAAACTGGCAGGTATTCAGTAAGGCCTTCGACTAGTCCCAAGATAATTGCGTTAAAGAGATTCAGTTCGTTCTCACCACCGTCGCCTGTTCCTTGAGCAAAGGCAGGAACTTGGGTGGAAAGCACAATTGCCGCGGTAGCTAGGATGGTTGCCTTGACTTTGCCCAGAGTCGTATTCACTTGGCCAACTTTAGTCGATTTTGTTGGTCCTGTTGGTGTCTACCAACTTTGTTCTCTGTCGGCTCGGTCTGCGGCTTTGGCGGCGTAACCAAATACGATGGCTGGGGCTAGAGCAATGGACCCAATGATCAGCAGAATCAGAATGGTCGACTCAACGCCAGCCGTAGAGCTGCCGAACTGGTTAATGAGTAGCAAAATGGTTGCTAACAGAAAAGAACCGTAGCCAACTAGCTTTCCTAACCGAACAAGTTTCTTAACTTGCTGGCGCTTCTCTAAAACTGGGTCGATTGTGTCTGTCATAAGGTCACACGGCAGGAAGTGTTCTTTCTAGCCTGGTAAAGAAGAAGAATAAGATAATAATAAAGGGAGCAGCCGCTAATCCCAATGTTGTCTTCTTTTTCCAGTTTCTAGCAATCCATGCGGTCAAATAGACATAGAAGAGAGTTATCAGACCGAACCCGACCGCTGCCGGTGCTTCATCCGGCTGAAAATTGAGTGATTCGGTCAACTCATCTGTTTCTTCCTCGACATCTTCACCGACTAGACC
This sequence comes from uncultured Acidimicrobiaceae bacterium, assembly GCA_964648795.1. Classification (GTDB taxonomy): domain Bacteria; phylum Actinomycetota; class Acidimicrobiia; order Acidimicrobiales; family SZUA-35; genus JAHDDW01. The sequence continues at coordinate 91,732 of CAZYMB010000006.1, read as the reverse complement.
ACCGGCTTCAATGTCTTCACCAACTAGGCCGCCCTCAGCGTCGCCCTGTTCAGCGAGCTCTTCTTCGGTAGCGCCGAAAAGTTCGTTGTCCCCAGTTACTAGTTCTTCAGTTGGTTCAGCTGGGATGAAGTCAGTTTCTGGGGCCGCCTCAGAAACCAAAGTAGCGGTAACGATTAAGCGCTGCGCTGCAGAGAATTTGGGGTGGCAAGCCGTGAGAGTAATTGAGTCCACATCACGATCGTTCAGTACATCGGTTCTTGTTGGCTCAACAATAAAGAAGCCATCTTCGCCACCTGTTTCTGTGTTCTCGTGTGCGTCCACTTCGTAGATGAATTCTCCCTGAAGGGTAGTTACCTTGATTTCTTCACCAGGTTCGATCTTGTCAAGGTTAAAAAATGGAGCGCCGAAAGTTGTGCGGTGACCTGCGATTGCTGTGTTGCCAGGCTGTCCAGGGAATGCAGTGTCTGGGTAACGTCCGGGCCCGTCACGAAGAACATCACGCGTGATGCCTTCGACTACCACTTTCCTAATATCAAGTGATTCAATTTCTAACACTGCTATTGGTGTTCCAGCAGCAGGTAGTTCGTTGGATGGTAACTCTCTTAGTGAGCCTAACAAATTCTCAGCTTCTGGGGCTTCGTCTTCAGTCACCAACACATCAGTATCGTCGACTTCTGCAAGTAACTGGGCAAACTCGTCTTCGAGTTCACCTTGTGCTCTGGCTTCCTGGATCCCTGTGCCCCAAAGCTGGAACGCAGCGAAAAGAAGGGTCAGGAGACCAGCTCCTATTAGAAAGTGCCCGATGTGGGACAAAACGGACGGCAGACTAGGTTTTTTCAGACTAGGTTTTTTCATAGTTATTCCCTGTTTTGGTAAAGCTCACCCGAAAATACTGTCAATCTAGGTAAACCCACCAAGACCGAATTTATTTCACCAAGCTAGGCTATATGAATGGATCAAGGCGCAGAGGGATCCAGCCCAAACTGGTGCATCGAAATAGAACAGGCTTCTGTGGTGCTTGGTGGCTTTCCTGCGCTCGCAAACCTTTATTTCAATGCTTTGGAGGGCGATTTCGTACTGGTAGCCGGACCCAATGGTGCCGGTAAGTCAACTTTGCTGCGCTTGCTTGCTGGTCTAAGAAACCCGGTTTGTTCTTCAGCTAATGTCTTGGGCCATGATTTAACAGATCCACAACAGCGTAGAAGTCTTAAATCAAGGGTTGGCCTTATGGAGCACCAACCCAATCTGTACTCAGATTTAACTGTTAGCGAAAATATTCGACTGTGGACCCAGTTGGCGCGGTCAGACTCAGACCTTTGCATAGAAGTTGCAGGCCAGGTCGGACTTGGCACAGCGACTCTCAAACAACAGACCAGAGATCTCTCGCACGGGCAACGCCGAAAACTTTCATTCGCACTGTTGGCTGCAAAGCGTCCAGAGCTCTGGTTGCTAGATGAGCCGTTAAGTGGTTTAGATAAACAATCTCAGACTGTTGTATCTGACATCATCGGGTCAGCGAAAGACGCTGGCGCAACAATTGTGTTTGCTTCGCACGATTCGAACGCTCTTTCTGAACATAAGCCGCGAGAAGTTCAATTGGTTAACGGGTCAATAGCTGCATCTGCCAAGTTCCCTGCTCCTGAAATTAGTGAGGTGGAAGATGTTTGATGACATTAAAGCAGTTGTTCGCAAAGACTTCCTAATCGAGAAGAGAGTCGGCATATTAAAGGGTCGAGTTCTGCCGCTTGGGTTGGCGATTCTCCTCGTGTTTGGATTTGCGATTCCTCCTGATTTGCAAATTCTTGGATCAGAAAGACTTGTGCTTTCTCAAGTTGGTCCCGGTCTGTTCTGGGTCAGCAATTTCTTCGTGGTGCTTTATCTTCTGGACAGGTCATTTAGCCTTGAAGCAGAAGATGGTTGTCTGGAGCGACTCGTTACCGATGGGGTGGACGGTGTCGCATTCTTTTTCGGAAAGCTAATTTCAGTCTTTCTGGGAGTCAGCGCGGTCCAGGCAATACTGGCTGTGGCTGCCATCATTATGTTTAACATTCCAGCAGATCAGCTCGGATTATTGCTCGTGGTCGGTTTAGTGGGCAGCCTCGCTTTGGCGGCAACGGGAACCGTTTTTAGCGCGCTGATTGTTGGAGCAGGTTCGAATCAGGGCTTGATTGCGCTGCTTCTAACTCCAGCAATTGTTCCGGTATTATTGGGCGCCGTTCGCCTGACTGAGATTGCAACTGATGTGTCAAATGATCTTTCATCTAGTGGCTGGATTTTGCTTCTTCTTGCTCTCACTGCGTTGTACACTGGCGTAGGAATCTTCACTTTTGATTCTTTACTCGAGGATTAGGTAATGACAGCTGAGGCTACAACTCATCTAACTACTTCATCTAAAGCTACGAAGGTCATTGGTTCGGTGGCCCTGTTCGCCGGTGCATTAACTTTGATATTTGGTCTCATAGTTGCGCCAGCACACATCGAGCAAGGCGAGTCAGCTCGTCTTCTATTCATACATGTGCCTTCTGTGATAGCCACGTACTTGAGCTACTTCATTACTCTTGTTGGGTCTGCAATTTATCTTCGTAAGAAATCTTTGTTCTGGGACCGAGTAGCTGGATCTGCAGCAGAAGTCGGCTCAGTGTTTTGTGCGATCCTATTATTTTCTGGTTCTGTCTGGGGTCGCCCAACCTGGGGCACATTCTGGGTTTGGGATCCACGCTTAACTTCGACAGCGGTCATGTTTGTTAGCTACCTCGGATACCTGGCTGTGCGGCGTATGGATATGGAACCCGCAGCTAGAAGACGCCGTTCTGCAATCATAGGGATTCTCGCCTTTGTAAATGTATTGATTGTTCACTACTCAGTCGACTGGTGGAGAGGACTTCACCAGAGTCGTACTTTTGAACCATCAGATGTGCAGATAGAAGGCTGGTACTTGCTCTCGTTCTTCTTTGGTTCGGTGTTCTTTGTTGGCGCTGCGCTCTGGCTACTCATTCACCGGTTTAGACTTTCGCATCTTGAATCTCAGGCACAAGCTGCCAAGTTAGAACAACTGATAGACCTACGACAATCAGGTGGGGTCGAGAACGCAAATAGCAAAGAAACGGTGGTGTAACAATGTTAGATGGCTGGGAATTTGTCGCCGCCGGTTACGGGTTTACAATTGTGGTGCTGGCAGTGTTTGGGTACTTAACTGTCCGAAAAGGGAAACGCATAAGTAGCGAAGTCCCACCGTCAAAGAGGCGCTTCCTTGAATGAACTTGACCTGACCCCGTCGGGTCCTAGAAAATCCCCACTACGTTCAAAACGAAACCTACTTATTGGGTTTACTTTTGCAGCCATCGCAATTGCTATTGGCGCCCAGGCAATAAGCTCAGCACGTGTCTTCTTTCTAAATGTAGACGAGGCAGTAGCCCAACGATCTAACTTCGAGGGTGAGATCATCCGGATGCAGGGGATTGTCCTCACTGAGCCGGATGAGAATGCTGAAGACTTTCGGTTCGCGCTTGGCTTCAATGGCGAACAAACCTTAATCGATCACATCGGAGTAGAACCAACCGAGTTGTTCTCTTGCGGTCAAGCCGTAGTAGTTCAAGGTGAATGGATTGGCGACGAATTTGTGTCTTCACAAGTTCTTGTAAAGCACTCCGAAGAATACCTAGTAGAAAATGCTGAACGCGTCATAAGCGAACGGCAGGTCTGTATTGACCCGAATGATCTTGACGAACAAATAGTTGAATTCTTAGAACTATGAACCAATTGGTCGGGTTCGGCGCACTAGCTATTGGATTCACTGCGTCAGTATGCGGATTTGTCGGCGCAGTTTACGGGCTGCTAACAAAGAACAAGTCGGTGATGCGCCTCATCTACCAATGGAGTTTCCTTGTCACGACCGCTGCTGTCATAGCCTTTGTTGTCATGGAGATAGCGCTCTTTCAACGTGACTTCACACTTGACTATGTAAGAACAGTTGGTAGTACAACCACACCAGCGCTCTTTAACTTTGCTGCCCTTTGGTCATCGTTAGAAGGATCACTACTGCTATGGATTTTGATGATCGGTATTTTCATGGCGCTAGCAGCTGTGAAGTACAAGAGTCGGCGAACTGACCCTGTCTTTGGTTGGGCAATGGCGGTTATGTTCTTAGTGTCTAGCTTTTTCTTTGCGCTTGTCGTAGGGCCAGCAAACCCATTTGTTTCTTCGCCGATCCCAGAAGGTTTCATTGACGGAACTGGCCCGAATCCTCTATTGCAAAACCATATACTCGTAGCCTTCCACCCGCCATTCCTATATATCGGCTACGTCGGGTTCACCGTTCCATTTGCTTTCGCCATCGGAACTCTCATAACAGGTCGAATTGGCGAAGACTGGTTGGCTCTCATTCGTCGATGGACATTAGTTGCCTGGGCAGCTCTGACTTTTGGAATTGTTTTAGGTGCTTGGTGGAGTTATGAAGTTCTTGGTTGGGGAGGGTTCTGGGCCTGGGACCCAGTGGAGAACGCATCGATACTTCCATGGCTTACAGCCACGGCTTATATTCACTCGGTGATGATTCAAGATCGCAGAGCAATGCTGCGAATCTGGAACACTTCGTTACTTGTGGCAACGTTTGCATTAACCATCTTTGGAACCTTCCTAACGCGATCCGGCGTCTTCGAATCAGTTCACGCATTCTCAGAGTCAGTGCTTGGTCCATGGCTGCTAGGTTTCTTTGGTCTGATCACGGTGGGAAGTGTGGTGTTAATAGGCTGGCGTGGCGATTCCTTAGCGTCAGATGAAAAGATAGAGTCGTTTAGCTCTCGAGAGTCAATGTTCTTGTTGAATAATTTTGCCTTTGGGGCAATAGCTTTCGTGATCATTCTGGGGACAACGTTTCCGCTAGTGGCAGAATTAGTAGACGGGACGCAGCTGACAATTGCACGCCCATATTTTGATTCGATGACACGGCCCCTTGGTCTGTTAATTCTGTTCCTGATGGCATTAGCCCCATTTACGACCTGGAAGAACACTAATTTTTCGGTCCTAGTTGAACGCCTAGCGGGCCCAATACTTGCAGGCCTAGTCGTTCTAGTTGGAACAGTTCTACTTGGAGGTCGTGGCTTCTGGCCGTTGCTGACATTCTGGCTCGGTGGTTTTGCAGGTTTCGCAGCCATAAAGATGCTCTATCAGGGAGTTAAAGCTTCGGGTATTCGTGGGTTACTCGATCGTCGAGGTGGCGGGATGATTGTCCACATCGGCGTCGTATTGCTTGCAGTTGGGCTCGCCGCCAGTGAAAGCTACAGGGTAGACCAGGTCGTAGCATTGTCTGCTGGTGATTCTGTCGAAGTTGCGGGCGAGCAAATTACTTATGTTGGTTCAGGTGAACGTGAAGATGATAGGACCCAACAGTCTTTTGTAAGTATCCAAGTCGACAACGGCAGAGTATTTGAACCAGCAGTCACGAGATACCGAGCTAGAGGCACTATCGTGCCCACTCCATCTGTAGCGACAGGACTAGACAGAGACGTTTACTTGGTTGTGGATGAGACCCCAACTGAACAAAACGGCCCGATCCGACTTCGAGTAGTTATCCGCCCCCTAGTGGCATGGCTATGGATCGGTGGCACAATAATGGTCATTGGGTCATTGATCGCTCTAATCCGCCCGAGTCGCAAGGAGATTAACCTTGGCTAACTCTGTCAGACGAAACTCCGCCCTAGTCGGTGCGGCCTTGCTTGGTTTTATAGCCTTGCTAGTAGTGCTTGTTGGGTTTGCGGGTGATGAATCGATTAACCCAGGCGTTGTTGGGCAACAAGCACCGCAAGTTGTTGGGCTTTCGCTTGACGGGGAGTTTTTCGACTCAGAAGAAGTCGATGGTTTTCTGGTGGTTAACTTTTTTGCGACCTGGTGTGTTGGCTGTATCGTCGAGCACCCTGAATTAGTAAAGACAGAGGCTTGGGGTCAAGAAAACAATGTAGAAATTGTTGCCGGTGTCTTTGACGGAGATGACCCAGTCGATGTAGCTAACTTCTTTGCGCAAAACGGTGGCGGCTGGCCAGTGCTAGAAGATCCAACAATCTCTACAAACTTCGCTGTTGGCCAAATCCCTGAGACGTTTGTGGTTGGACCAAATGGGGTAGTGCTTGAACGCTTTCAAGGTGAGGTAACACTCGACGATATCCAAGGGGTGGTTGCTGCTTATGAAGCGTGAGTGGAACAAATTAAGAAAATCTAAATGGTTTATTCCAATGATTGTTCTTGCCTCGCTGGCTTTGGTTTTCGTTGCATCGCAGCCAACCGCTACAGCTGAAACCGACCCTGAGCGTGTGCAACGGCTCACGGAGTCATTTGCTTGCCCAGAATGTGATGGTCAAAGTGTGGCCGAGTCCAATGCTGCGGTCGCAACAAACATTTCACGCTTCATTGAGTCTGAAGTTGCCGCAGGGTCAACTGACGAACAGATTGAGGAATCGCTTCTTAGTTCATGGGGGCCGTCGGTTTTGCTAGCGCCAAGCTTTGATGGAGTGGCAGTATGGGTTTGGACAATTCCAATAGCTGCAGCGCTCATTGGTGTGGTATACCTGGTTGCCCGATACTTTCCAGACTTACTCTCGGCAAGTCGTACTAAGGGACTTGTCGCAGGGATAATCGTTGTCGCCACGCTCGGTCTCAGCGCTCTAAGCCTGGGCAGCTTCTTAGGAGAGCGTGGAATTAACGACGAAATCACAGGCGCCATAAACCGAACTCCGGGCCAGAGGATCTCTGAATGTAGCGATCGTGCTTCAAGTGGCGACGTAACGGGTGGTATTAGCTGCCTAGATGAACTGTTGGTAGAAGATCCTGACAACTCCTTCATTCTTGCTAACAAGGGGTGGTTATTTGCCTTAACTGCTCAAGCAGCGCAAGATCCAACTCAAATCAATACGCTCAATGAGTTTGCATTGGAGAACTTAGACCAAGCAATCGAGCTAAGAGACTCAAACAGAGATGCGGTCGCTTGGCGGGCCATTGTCCATGATTGGACTGGCAGCCCGGTAGAAGCCTGCGAAGACTTAGATCGCCTTTACGAACTTAGCCCGACTGAACTGATGCTCAATTTGACCTCTCACTTAGCGGCCGGTTGTAGTACTACTTAGAGGCTGTACCCATAGACTCATAAACACATCAAATCTTAGGAGGATTTGTGACCCTAGAAGAAAAAGACATCGTCGAAGCACTTCGCCCAGTGGAAGACCCAGAGCTGCATCGCAGTATCGTTGACCTAGGCATGGTCGATGTAGTCGACCTCTCAGATCCAGCGAAAATAGATATCACCATAAAGTTGACGATTCCAGGGTGTCCGCTCAAAGCAGAGATCAACAATCGAGTGACTCAGGCAGTTAAACCGTTAGCTGAGGGCAGAGAAATTACTGTTCTGTTCGGGTCCATGACAGACGAAGAACGAGCTGCGCTTTCAGAACAACTTGGTGGTGGCCAAGTTAATGCAGGCAAAAACAACATTCGAGAGATTCCATTTGCCCAACCTGATTCGAAAACAAGAGTGCTCCTAATTGCCTCTGGAAAGGGTGGTGTCGGCAAAAGCTCAGTCACCACCAACTTGGCTGTAGCGCTTTCTCAGCGAGGAAAGTCTGTTGCTGTACTAGACGCAGATGTTTGGGGATTCTCGGTGCCGCGCATGCTTGGTGCAACCCAAGACCCAACCATCATCGATGAAATGATTATCCCCCCAGAAAATCATGGAGTGAAATGTATTTCAATGGGTTTCTTTGTCGAAGAAGACCAGCCAGTAATTTGGCGAGGTCCAATGTTACACAAAGCCCTAGAGCAGTTCTTGGTTGACGTGTTCTGGGACGAACCAGACTTCCTAATCGTAGACCTTCCACCTGGGACAGGCGATATTGCGTTATCGATCGCACAGTTCTTGCCAACGGCCGAACTCTTTGTCGTCACTACGCCACAGCAAGTGGCACAGCAGGTTGCGCAGCGGGCTGCCTTTATGGCTCACAAGGTGCGTACATCAGTTGCTGGGGTAATAGAGAATATGAGCTGGTTCACTGGAGACGATGGCAAGCGCTATGAACTATTTGGAGATGGTGGCGGTAAAGCTCTATCAGAGCTCTTAGATGTACCTCTGCTGGCTCAGGTTCCCCTGACAGTTAAACTCCGCGAAGGAGCGGACGAGGGCACACCGGTGGCTTTAGACTCTGAGAGCGAAGCTGGAACTATATTTGCAGAGTTGGCTAGAACCGTCGATGAAGACCTAGCTCCACGCAAGAAGTTCTCTGCTGCTCTGAAGGTTTCCTAGGCATGGTTCACGCACTACGCCTCGAGACAAACTAACATCAAGGACACTTATGGATTTAAAAGTTGGACTAACCGAATCACCCGTGACTCTAGATATTGAATTATCAGAGGACACGGACACAAAGAAGCTTAAGTCAGAACTAGATGATGCGATTTCATCTGGCAAAACACTCTGGTTAGAGGATAAAGACGGTATTGGAATTGGTCTTGTAGGTTCAAAGATTGCCTTTATTCGTGTTGGTTCAGCTGACGCTGCTCGCAAGATTGGTTTCGGCTAACTCAACCACTGATCCAGGCCCTAGACTGGAAGTGTGGCGGTAGGTAAATCAAGTGCGGAGCTCTGGAAGCTAGACGAGCCTGCAGCGAGTCACATCTCGCTATTGGTTTCCCAATGGGATCTAATCGCCGATGCCTTCGGTGGAGAATTGTTTTGTTATGCGCCGACACAAGGTGACGAGTCATTTCGGTGTGTCGAACATATTCGCGCAACTAACTTTGCAACCATCTGCGGGATTGACCCAGTTGGCCACGAAATCGATATAGCTCTAATAGCTCAGGCTTATGAAGAAAATCGAATCATAGAGATAGAAACTTCGATTCCTGGATCAACCAGAGCAATCAGAACCCTAGTTGCCCCAGTTTGCAAACAAGATTCTGAACCTCTTGCTGTGCTAGGAGCGCAGCGACTTACACACTCACCACAGGGCGTTGCTATTCATGAACGGTTTTACAGAGATATCTCAGATCGTCTAATAACAATGGTGACACATGGTAACTTTCCTTATGCAACGAAGTTCTCCGCTGACTCGGGTCCTAGGTTAGCTGATGGGCTTTTGCGAGTAGATGCCAAAGGTTTCGTTAAAGGCGCAACACCGAATGCTGTGTCAGCTCTCAGGCGCCTAGGGTTTGAAGCCCCAATCGAAGGTCGTCGTCTACGAGAATTTGGGTTTAGTCCTGCAACAGTAGAGCGAGCGTTAGCGGCAACCAGCGTCTCGGTCGACGAGATAAAATCTGACGATGGTCGCTACGCAATTCAGATGCTTCCAATCGTTGAAGATAACGTTACTACCGAAGCAATAGTCCTACTGAAACGTCGTAATGTTGAAGTTTTGGAAAACGAACAATATTTGGCCAATGAAACAATGATCCGTGAGATTCATCACAGAATCAAGAATAATCTGCAAGTAGTGTCATCGGTGCTGTCGCTTGGGAAACGTCGCCTGTCATCGCCTGAAGCAATGAGTGCGCTCGATGACTCAGCACGACGAATCTCATCTATTGCGGCCGTGCACGAACTCTTGTCGAAGCGAGGTTTACAGGAAATTAACTCGGCAGAAGTTTTGGCGGTAGTAGTTTCTCACTTAGAGGCTTCGATTCTTGGAGCGCATTCTGATATTGAAATTAACCTAACTGGCAACGGCCCAATAGTTCAGGAAAGAGTAGCCAGCGCTTTGGCAATGATTTGCTCTGAGCTGGTTTCGAACGCAGTGCTGCACGGCTATTCAGATTTAGCTTGTGCCGGCAAGATTGAGGTCTGTTTAAGTCAGGAAGGTCCGACATGTTCTTTGACAGTTTCCCATGACGGTCAGCAACTGCCGAAAGACTTCAACACCGCTAGAGCCAAAGGTCTCGGGATGAAGATTTGTGAATCGCTGGTCCAAGACTCGCTAAATGGAAATGTATCTTTGCATAATTTACCCAATGCTGGAGTTAGAGCTCACGTGAGCTTTGCTTTGGACGGCTAATCTACTTAGTTGGGAAGTATATTTTGAGGGCGTCTCGTACACTCTCAAGCTCTAGAGAACTCACAGGGTCAAAGAACTCGCCATCAAGCTGATAAGGGAACGGTCTATGCCCAGCCAGCGTTACTTCTTTTACATTAGTTAGATGCTTGGTTGCATCAGAGTTGCTAATGCCGTCTTTGGACCGGAGCGCCTTTACTACGACTGGCACAATCTTGCGGAATGAAAGCTTCGTCAGAATAATGAGTGACAGATCTAAAGTTAGAGTCGCTTCAGGTGCCAAGTCGAGTGGGCGCTTACCCATGTAGGTATAAGGGTTGCAGTTTAGAGCAACTGCGAACTGAGCATTTTCTATAACGATGTCATCATCTGTTGTGATATCAAACCATGGACGCTTTCTATCGACCTCTCCGAGCCAGGTGGTAATCGTGCTAGCAACAAAGAGAGGATGGCCGATGTAGCGTTTTAGTTTGCCTTTCTCTTCAACCTTGGCAACAACCGCAGCGTCAAAACCTGCACCAACATGAAACAAGAAGGCGCGTCCGTTAGCTTTACCAACGCTCGCCTTTTCAGGCTTGTTCTCTGACAGCGAATCAAGAAGCATGGCCGTTGCCTCGACTGCCTCGTTGGGGTAGCCAATCGACCTCGCAAAAACATTGGTAGATCCACCAGGTAAAACTCCGAGGGCGCAATCGGTCTCTAAGACGCCATTAGCGACTTCGTTTAGCGTGCCATCGCCGCCCAATGATATAACTGCGTCAGCGCCGTCTTTTGCTGCTTGGGCAGCTAGGCCAGTGCCGTCTTGACGGGCCTTGGTCTCTTGGACATCTAAGTCGTGGTCAGCGCTGAGCGCTTTCTGGATAACTTGACGACTTCTCTTTGTTACCGACGAAGCTACGGGGTTAACTATTAGCGTTACCTTCACACTTCCAGTGTGCCACCGAACTTGGCTATATGTTGGGCGCGGCCATTAAACCATTGTGCTGTTTGGGATCGACTAGAGTCGTCATTTAGATGGCAAAGTTCAACGAAACACAAGAATTGCTCGTTCAGCTAATTAAGAACAAATGCGTTAACGATGGCACAGTAACGTCTGGGCAAGAACACAAGAATTCAGACCTACTAGAGAGCTTTATCGAAACCCCTGGAATTAAGGTCGATACCTTTGAGTCTGAGCCAGGCCGCAAGTCTCTGGTTGCGCGAATAGAAGGTACGAATCCGGAGGCGCCGAGTCTTTGTCTGATGGGCCACACAGATGTTGTTCCAGTAACACCAGACGGCTGGAAGCATGACCCTTTCGGCGGTGAGCTAATCGACGGAGAAATTTGGGGGAGAGGAGCAATAGATATGCTCAATCTCACAGCCTCCATGGCGGTAGCGTTTCGTCAGATCGCGCAATCAGATACGAAGCCCGTTGGCGACCTTGTTTACTTCGCAGTTGCAGACGAAGAGGCAGGTGGGACCTATGGCGCAAAGTACGCTGTTGAAAATCATTGGGATTTAATCGCAGCTGACTGTGTGCTTACCGAATACGGAGGGATTCAGTCCACTAACGAAACTGGTTCTTATGTGCTTGTGAATGCTGGCGAGAAAGGTGTCGACTGGCGACGACTTACAATCAAAGGCAAACCAGGCCATGGTTCCCGCCCATATGGAGCCGACAATGCCTTGATTAAAGCTGCCGAAGTAGTAAGACGGCTTAGTAGTTACTCGCCAAACCCAGTATTGAGCGAGCAATGGAAACGAAGAATTGGTTCACTTGAGCTGCCGGCTGAACTTAGAAACCGGTTGAATTCAGAGGCAGCACTAAACGAGGCATTGGCCGATCTGCCCGCAGGCGATGGAGCCTTCTTGCATGCTTGTTCGCACACAACCTTTAGCCCTAACGTCATTCATGGAGGAACCAAGACGAACACGATTTGCGATCATGTCGAGCTACACGTAGACATCAGATGTTTGCCAGGCGAGACATCACAAGATGTAGACAGTCACCTGAAAATGGCTCTGGGTGACCTGTATGAAGATGTAGTAGTTGAGAAGTTCTTGGCGACACCCGACGATATTGAACTTGGCTCATCTTCAGATGTTAAGGGAAAGCTTTGGGATTCACTCGAGATGGCAGTCCGTAAAGCTGAACCCGAAGCACAGATCGTCCCAGGGTTGATCACAGGCGGAACCGACGCCCGGTTCTACCGCAAAATGGGGTCACAAGTACTAGGCGCTGGCTTGCTTAACAAGAGCGTGGACACCTCGGAGTTCTATTCACGGTTCCATGGGAACAATGAACGAATCGATCTCCAAAGCTTAGATTTAGCAACGCAGCTTTGGCTAGACATCGTGGACTCGTTTAACCAGGGTTAAGCAGCTGACGACTTTATTTCTAAGACTTGTCGAGCTGGAGCTTCAGCAGACAATGTCTTCTTCTTTATACGTTTCTTCACTTCTGCCTGACCGTCCTCACAGACATCAATAAATGAACACCAGCCGCATAGTACTTGAGGCTTGGTTTCAAAAGAGTCTGTTGAACACGAGGTCGTAACATTCTGCCAGGTCTGGCTGATCTGGTCTGTTGCCTCCTCGATGCGTTGTGAGGTTACTTTAACTTCCAGTATTCGTTGTCCTAAGTAAAGCAATCGTGCCGCACCTGGGGCTTCACCTTGAGATGCTTTGACTGCAGCTGCGTACAACATAACCTGGGTGATCTTGTCAGCTCTCCAGCGCACACCTGGCAGTCGACCTGATTTGTAGTCACTAACTACTAGCTCATTGTTGATTCGCTCTAGGCGATCAACAATGCCTTTGAACGGTACGTCGCCGAGCTTTGTGACGATCTTCTGTTCAGTTGATACAACTTCAACTTCTCGAGGGTCTTCTAGCTTCCAGAGTCCCTGAGTTGCTATCCAAGCTTGCCATTTAAAGGCTCGGACATCGTCTTGCGATAGTTCGAGCGCTGTGTAATCGACCTCGGTCGCAAAGACCGGCCAAATCGAAGTCGCTATCGATTTGGCTTGATCAAGGGTACGATTTTGTGCCGGTAACTTACATAGCTCTTCTAGAACTAGGTGCACAAAAGATCCAACCAGGGCTGGTTTGCCTGAAGGGTCAGGGCGGTTCTCAATATATTTGTACTTCCACTTGGCTGGACAAGACTCATAGGTCGCAGCAGAAGACGGGGATAAGTATTTGGGGGTTTCTGTCACATTTATATCTTGACTCAAAGTACTGACATTACTTTCTCATCCAACGTCTACCCGCTAAGAGACTACCAAACTCATCGTCTGGTGCTACTCATCTGAGCTATCTTGGCAGTTCTTCGCCCAGTGGTCGCATTCGTGGCGTGCCTCTACCTCAAGTCCAATAGCTCGGTACGCTCCCATCCAAGAGCGAGTTTTGGAAATATGGCGAAAGAACGATGACAGGTACTTGGTGAGAAACCCAAACTTTCCCAGTTCTGACCATTGTCGAACATGCACAAGCTCGTGAGCTAGCAGAGTACTGTCCCCGGCATCAGAAACCTTTGTCTTTAAGAAGACGAAGTTGCCGAGAGTAATACCAGCGAAACCAGGAATAGGAACCCCTTCAATTACTCTGACACGACGCAGAGTATTCGTTGGTACATGGCTATAAGCGTTGAGCTCTTTGGGGTTTAGTTGCCTCATGTGTTTGGCCTCATAGAACTGATTTGTAGGTTCGACTAATATTAGACGCTTATGGGCACGCAGGGCAGTAAAGCTTCTTTAGTTACATCAAGTCTTCGGCGAAATGCTGCCCTTGGGCGCCTTATGGTGTCTAGTGGGCGACGTATGGCCTTACTTAAAGCCCGTCGTTCTTTCGCCTCAGCTAATAAGAAAGCTGAATTGAATTCTCAAGCTGCGCTAAAAACTGCTGAGGATGTTACAAAGACGTTTGGGCAGATGAAGGGTGCCATGATGAAGCTGGGGCAAATGGCCAGCTACTTAGATTCTGGCTTGCCTGAGAACGCTCGCAACTCGTTAGCTACGCTCCAAGCAGACGCACCCCCTATGGCGCCAGAGTTAGCCGAGGCTCAAATAGAAGCAGAGCTTGGAGCCAAACCGCAAGACATTTTCGCTGAGTGGAACCCAATACCGATTGCAGCTGCTTCTATTGGGCAGGTTCATTCTGCAGTTACAAGAGACGGTCATGCTGTTGCAGTGAAGGTTCAGTACCCAGAGATTGGTTCTGCGGTCGCCAGCGATTTAAAGAAGGCTAACTGGATGTTCAATATGCTGGGGGCGTTGTACCCAGGCGTTGATCCAGAGCCGATTGTTAATGAAATTCGTGACCGGCTAGAAGAAGAATTGGACTATGAAGCCGAAGCCGAAAATCAGAGGTTCTTTGGCAACTACTTTGAAGGTCACCCGTTTATCAATGTGCCTAGGGTATTTGACGAGCTCTCAACTAAGAGAATCATCACGTCTGAGCTGGTTGTTGGTTCGAAATTCTCTGAGGTTCTTTCGTGGTCACAAAAAGAAAAGAATGACCTAGCCGAAACTATCTTTAGATTCTCTTTCGGAGCGATCTATCAATTAAATGCATTCAACGGTGATCCTCACCCAGGTAACTACATATTCCACAAAGGTGGCAAGGTTACTTTTTTGGACTACGGATTAGTGAAGAAGTTCCAAGACTCTGAAGTGGATCTCTTTGAGGTTCTAATAAACCATATGGTCCTGAATCCGGACAAAGAAAAGTTTAGAGCCGCCGTAGACGAAGCTGGGATACTGTCAGAGGCTTCCAGAGAATTTAGTACGGATCACCTAAATGAGTATTTCAGATACTTCTATGAGTATGTAATCGAAGACCGAGACCTGACGATCGATGAGAGCTATTCACAACAGGGGGTAGCGCGCTTGTTCGACATGAAGGGTGAGTTCGGTCCGCTAATGAAAACTCTTAATGTTCCACCATCTATGGTCATAGTTCAAAGGATAACGCTTGGTTTAATGGGTATTTTTGGTCAGCTGTCGGCCAGAGGTAATTGGCAAAGGATCTCAAAAGAGCTTTGGCCATCAGTAGAGCAAGAACCTTCTACGCCCATGAGCCAAGAGATAGCTAAGTGGGCTGTAGCTAAGCTGTAGTGACTGGAACAGTTTTCGACTGTTTGATCCAGCGCATGCCATTCCAAACAAGACTCGAGTTAGCTCCGAGCCAAGCAGCAAGTTTGCGCCTTCCGTGAAGACCACTAACTGCCTGAGCAAATTCTTCTTGTGAAAAGGACCGTCCCTCTTCTTCAAACATGAGCTTTGTGGCACGACCCCAACGTAAGTCAGCCCAACGATCCTCGAGTTCTAGTGCAACATCTAGATCAGGGTGAGAATTAATAACGTGATTAAAGACCCTGTCTTCGGCTAGAGCGAAAGAATTCGAAGTTAGGCTTTGATTGTGGACTCGGTAGCGAGTTAGTCGATCGCTGATGTAGTACATCGGTTGTTCATCTATAGCCATCTGATAGCTAAGCCAAATGTCATACAATGGCGCCATCTCTGGTAGGAAATCGACACTCTGTACATACTTAGTGTCAAGTAGGGCAGCATAAGCTGGTTGAGGGCAGTTCCAGACAACGGCTAACCTAATGCCAGCCTCGATATCTAGGTTGAGTGGGCCTTCTTTAAGAGTATCTCGGTAGTGCCAGGCGTAGACTTTGTCGGTGAAGGCATTAAGCAGCGTGCTGTCAGAATCAATTATCGAATAGTCCGTGAACACCATTTTAGTGCCAGGGTTTTCCTTCATGGCCTGAACAGTGCGGGCCAGAAAGTCAGGTTCCCAAACATCGTCGTCGTGAAGCGAAGCAATGTATGGAGTCTTCGCCATATTTGCCAAGTTCACCCAGTTTTCTTGAGGGCTAACGGCAGGTGAGTTCCGGAAGTATTTAACTCTGGGGTCATCAAAAGATTTGACTAGGTGTTCAATATCGTCCGAATCACTGTTGTCGCCGATCAAGATTGTGAGGGCATCATAAGTTTGGCTTAGCGCTGAGAGCAAAGCTTCCGCCATCATCTTTGGTCGCTCGTAGGCTGGCATTAACGCCGTTACTTGCGGTGACAAGGTTCCTCCAAGGGGTAATGATAGCTAGTGTTCAGGGCAAATATACGCCCTTTTAGCTTCAGCTGGGATCAATTGCCTAGAGACTTTAAGAAGTTTGGAGAGTCGCCAGTCTCTAGAGGGGGCTGGCGGTAGATTCGGTGCGTGACTAATGGCTACGATTCAGTTTTGATACAGTCCTTTGGCGGCCCTGAAGGCCCGGACGATATCATGGATTTTCTGAGAAATGTAACGCGTGGTAGGAATGTGCCAGATGAACGGTTAGCTGTGGTCGCTGAACAATACGAGATATTTGGCGGAGTGTCGCCTCTTAACGAGTTTGTAAGAAATTTCGCCAGTGAGCTCGAACTAGCATTGCTAAATGCAGGACTACAGCTTCCTGTCTTTATCGGGCATAGAAATTGGGCTCCGTATATTTCCGACACAGCCAAAGAGATGGCTGACCTTGGTCATACCAAGGCTCTAGTGTTTACAACTTCTGCATTTAGTTCGTTCTCCGGTTGCCGCCAATACCGGCAAGACCTGGCTGCCGCTACTGAAGCTGCGGCTGGTCGAATCGAACTGCGTAAACTTCGTTTGTACTTCAACCACCCAAAGTTTGTCGAAGGCTGGGTAGAGAATATCAATGCAAAGCTTGTCGACATGCAACCTGCGCCGTTTACATTGTTTACTGCTCACTCCATTCCAGAATCTATGGCTGAGGTTTCCGAGTACATACCGCAGCTAAATGAGATCTCACGTCTGCTGTCAGAAGAAACCAGTATCGGGGATTTCGAACTAGTTTTTCAATCAAGATCCGGTCCACCCCAGGTCCCTTGGCTTGAACCGGACGTGTGTGATCGCATAGCTAGCTTGGTAGAGACTGGCAAATGCAAGCCTGGTGACGAAGTCTTGATCTGTCCACTTGGTTTCACTAGCGATCACATGGAAGTGCTTTATGACTTGGACACTCAGGCGAAACAAGCTGCCGAAAAAGCCGGTCTGGGCTACAAGCGAGTTGAAGCAGTAGGCCACAACCCTAAGTTCATTGAACTAGCCGTCGAGTTGGTCAAAGAAATAGTCGAAGATTTACCCCGTGTGGCGGTCGGTGAGCTGCCAGCATGGCCAGATGACTGTGGTAGCGCCACTCACTGCATTCCGCAATCAATGTTGCGATAGCGCTACATGCGTGGAATTAGGGCCTGTGGAAACTAAAATACGTTTGAGGGGTATTTCTAGGAGCAAGTTGTGGAAGCAAAATCAGTTCAATCTGTAGCTATCTATGTCTGTACCTTTCAACGGAACGAGCCTTTGAGGAATTTACTAGCTTCTTTGCGCGTAGCTGCTGAAACGGTCAGGCCAGAGATTCAGGTGGCTGTTGTAATAGTCGATGACAATCCCGATGGCCGAGCCAAAACTATTGCTGAATCAGAAAACTCTGGATTTGACCTCGGACTTCATTATCGACATTCGGGTGCCCAAAATATCTCTGTTGCTAGAAATATGGGAATCGAAGCTTGTTTGGAGCTGGCTGATTGGGTCGCAATGGTTGATGACGACCAAGTAGTTGAGCCGGGTTGGTTGAAAGCCTTGATTGACACACAAGCAGAGTTTGATGCTGATGCTGTGACTGGCCCAGTGTTTCTTCGTTATGGCGAGGAATATCCAAACTGGCTTCACAATGAACCGTTTGGTCAAATCCTTGAAGCTATCCCTCAACCAGATGGTAGTTCGGTTAGCGTTTGTTCAACCGGTAATTCGATGCTCTCTTCGAAATTCCTGAAAGACAACCCTGAAATACGGTTCCGTTCAGACCTTGGAACCGTCGGTGGGGAAGACATGGTTTTCTATCGAGAAGCAGTAGATCGCGGGTTGAAAGCGCACTACTCATTAGATGCCGTCAGCTGGGGGGAACAACCACCGGAACGGTCTAACCTAAATTACCAGCTACGTGCGTCAATGTGGATGGGAAATTCAGAGTACCTGACAAACATCGAGAGTGGTTCTACGACAAAGGCACGAATGGTTCTTCGTGCAGGCAAACGTGGGCTTGGCTATCTTGGTCGTCCGTTTCGTCGGGTCGTTTCAGGAAAGAACCCACAGATAAGATTTACGCTTGCCGGTTTCGCACAGGTAGCAGGCATGTTTGCCGGAGTTTTCGGGGTAAAGCTCGAGCACATATAGACTCAGAGTCTTGGAACATCAGCCGCCTCCACCACAAACTCCAGATCTGTTGCCGCGCTATGCGTGGTACTCACTCAGTTTGGGCACAACATTTCAGTTCTCAAAAATTTACCTCGAGTTCTTTGCGGTGGTCGGACTCGTGTTTTCGGTTGTGTCTGGCGTTCTAGTTTGGAGAATGGCCCAGGATGCCACTCTGATATGGACTGCGCAAGCGGTATCGCCGTTCGACATCGTCAGGGTAGTCAGCCCAACCAAGGGCCTAGCTTGGACGTTAGGTGTAGTTGGCGTGGTCCTCTGGCTAATCGTGATCCTCGCAGTTTCATTTATCAATGAGGTCTTCCTACTTCGTGGAACGGACGACCATCCGACAACATTTCAACTTGTGAAGCGTGCGGCAAAAGGGTTTGGCCGCTACTTCATGCGTTCACTGTTATTGCTTAGCTTAATCGGGTTAGGGGCAGTGCTGCCTGGTGTGCTGATAGGCCGTGTGGTCGATCCTTCCCTAGGGGTGTTCATAGCAGCGCTTTCTTCGATGATTCTGGTTGGAGCAACCTTTGATTGGGTAACCCCAAAAGGTATTCAAAAGCTCAGCGTGTTGGTTGACAACATACTCACTAAGTCATTGCGAGCATTAGGTGCAACAGTGACAGCAGCCTTTATTTGGGTTTCGATTGACGCCATGGGGACATTGCTAATCTCGATCGGAGGTCTAGTGGATCGGATGCCAACTCTGGATACGAGGGAAGACTTTGAACTTCCACTTATAGCTTTGCTTGGTAATAGCCAATGGTCTCTCGGTTTAAGAGCCATCTTCGTGGTGCTTGGCTTAACTATCGCAACAGCGTTCTGGGTTAATTCCCGCCTGATTCAACAAGAGCTAGATATCCAAGAACTCGGAGTCAACTAGCGACGAGTTCTTGATTATGTAAGATCGTCGGTCAGCGACATCGCTACCCATAAGGGTTGTGAAGAGCTTTGCAGCCTCGGTGGCTTGTTTGCCATCACGCATAGTCATACGCTTCAAGACTCGAGTCTCAGGGTTGAGTGTTGTCTCAGCTAATTCTTCGACATTCATTTCGCCTAGACCCTTAAAACGTTTCCATTTTTCGGGTTCGAGCTTGTGTTTCTTAGCTAGCGTTTCTCGTTCCTTCTCAGAGTATGCATAGATAGGTTCGCCTCGAACCTTGGAAGCGAACAGAGGTGGCTGGGCAGCATACACTGAACCACTTTCTAGTAGTGGCCGTAGGTGATGATAAATCAGCGTTAGTAGTAGACAGCGGATATGGCTCCCGTCCACGTCAGCATCGCAGAGAATGATGATTCTTCCATAGCGTGCAGCTTCGAGGTCGAAGGCTTGGCCGGATCCACCACCAATTGCAGTTATGAGAGCCTGTGCTTCAGTATTGTCAATGACTTGCTTAAGCGTTGCCTTGCCAGCATTTACGACCTTACCTCGTAAGGGTAGTACCGCCATAAGGTCAGCATTCCGTCCCTGCTTGGCAGGACCTGCCGCAGAGTTACCCTCAACTATAAGTAGTTCGGAATCAACACCATGTAGTCGGCAGTCGGCCAGCTTGTCGGGCATTCCGAGCGAAGAAAGCGTGGCAGCTTTGCGTTTAGCATCAAGCTGTTGTTTGGCTGCTACTCGACCAATGATGGCATCGGCAAGTTTGTCACGTAGAGCATTGATTTGAGTTTTCTTGCCGCCTCCGTCAAGCCAGTTCTCAAGGCCTGACTTGCAGGCTTCGTATGTGATGTTTTGTGCTGCCGGGGTGCCAAGCTCTTGTTTAGTTTGACCTTTGAACTGTGGCTCGGCGAAAGTAACTTTGACTGCTGCAACTAAGCCCTCTTGAATGTCGGAAGGCGTTGCCCGGTCGTTGCCTTTCTTGGCAAGCTTTTTTAGCTTCTTGGTCTCTGCTAGAAGTTGTTTGTTTAGAACATAGGAGAGGGCTCGTTCGAAACCGTTGACATGGGTCCCGCCGTCGCTGGTTGGAATGGTATTCACAAAACTAACGATCTTTGAATCGTAGCCTTTTACCCAGCGTAGAGCGATATCGACAGTTGCTTGTCGTGTGACAGTTTGCATCTTGTTGTCGACTGGGACTTTCTCGGTGAACTCTGACTTATCATGAATCGTCAATATGTCTGTGACAGGGTCGCCGATAGTCAAGAAATCGACGTAGTCTCCGAGGCCGCCAGCTGCAACAAAATGTTCTGGCTTAATCTTTGGCTTGCGTTTGTCGTGAAGCTTTACATTTAAGCCGGGGACTAAGAAACAAACCCTGGCCATGTGGTCTCTAACTTCCGCATAGTCAAGCTCAGCTTCAGGGTCAAAGACATCAAGGTCTGGCCAGTAGCGAACCCTTGTGCCCGTCTCGTTCTTTTTGGCTTTGTTAATCTTTGCTAGTTTCGAACTAGCTTTAAAGCGGCCGCTAGGGGTGTAGTTGCCTGGAGCTCGGTCTAAGAAGACCATTCGCCATGTCGCTCCGTCCCGGGTCACTTCTGCCACGAGTTTGGAGGAAAGAGCATTGACGACGGATGCTCCTACGCCGTGGAGGCCACCGGAGGCAGAATACGCCCCGCTGCCAAATTTACCTCCAGCATGAAGTTCGGTGAAGACAACTTCGAGTGCCGTTCGCCCGTCCTTCTTTTTGCCGATTGGTATGCCTCGACCATTGTCGTAAACCTCTATAGAGCCATCAGAGTGAAGCGTCACATCGATTTGTGAACAGAAACCTGCGGCTGCTTCATCGACTGAGTTGTCGACCATTTCCCAGAGGAGGTGGTGCAGTCCCTGTGAGCCAGTACCACCTATGTACATGCCTGGACGTTTTCTAACAGCGTCGAGGCCTTCGAGTACTTGAATATTCGAAGCGTCATAGCCGGATTTGTTCGAAGTTGCCTTAGTGCTACGCTTCGTCGTTGCTTTTTTCTTGGCTGTAGCCTTTGGCTTCTTAGAAGCAGTCTTTTTCTTCGGGGCAGCCTTCTTGGCGACGGTGTTTTTCTTGGTGGTAGCTTTTTTCTTAGCTGCCGGTTTGCGTTTTGTGGCTTTCTTTTTTGTTGGCACGGCTACCACCTTCTCGTTCCGATTGACAGAATACGACGTGCTGGGGTTGAACACTTAGCGTCTCGTTTAGTTGGCCGTAGTTTCAGTGGGCCTGGTTTGCTATCAGCCTTTGTTAGGTTGTCTTCTTGGCTGACTATGCAAAGAGCGTTCTCGCTAGCCCCAACCCAGGCACTGGTTAAACGTTTCTCTGAACCAAACTTCGTGAGGCGGATACCGGACCCTCCGCGATTCTTAGTTGGCAGCTCGTCGATGTTGGTCGATTTCGCTGTGCCAACATCAGTAGTGACCACAATTGCGGTGTCATTGCTAGCATCGAAAGCAAAAGCTCCTACGAGTGTTGCTTTGCCTTTGAGCTTCATGGCTTGGACTCCTCGGGCTCCCGGTCCTTGTGTGGAGATTTGGTCTACGGTGGTTCGTAGCACCTGGGCATCAGCAGTTACCATAACTAGGTCGTGCCCGGCAGTAGCTTCGGTTGCTGCTACAAGGGTCTCAGTGGTTTCCATCTTTATCACAGCTTTACCAGAGCTCAACTCGATAAGAGTGCTGGCCTCCAGAAGCTTGGCACGACCAGAAGTTGACGCCAATAAGATGCTGCTCTCTGCTCCTGTAAAGATTCCTACAACGTCTTCTCCTCGAGCACATCCAAAGGTGGAGTTGGCGTCTTTACCTCGAGAGCGGCCTCCAACTTCTGCAATGTCGTTCGCAAGACAACGAAGCATTCGCCCCTTCGACGTAATGCCGTACACATACTTTGCAGTCGAGGTAGTTAGTGCTTTGAGAATGACGTCGTGTTTGGAATTCGAGTGATTCTGTGAACGTCCAAGAGGTTCTCGTCCGATGAGACCAGACGCAGTCAAAGACACCACGCAGTCGGTGTCGGTAATAGTAGCAAGTTGCGCTTCTTCAATCTCGTCTTCGGTTGCAATTGTGTCGGCTGAAACTATCTGTGACCTCCTCGGAACCCCATAACGTTCAACCACAGCACCTAGTTCGGATATGACAAGAGTTTTGCGACGAGCCTCTGACTTTAGAAGTTTCTTTAGATCGGCGATCTTCAGCTTTAGTTCGTCAGCCTCAAGGACAAGTTCGTCATAAGCCAATGCAGTCAGTCTGCGTAACTTGAGTTCCAAGATGTATTCGGCCTGCACCTCGGTTAGATCGAGTTCATCCATCAACGAAGTACGTGCAGACGCAGAGTTTTCTGAGCCACGAATGATCGCAACAACTCGATCTATATTGTCAATGGCGATGATGAGGCCTTCGATTAGGTGAAGGCGGTTCTCTGCAGTTTTGAGTCTGTATTGACTGCGCTTTACAATGACGTCGAGGCGATGCTTTATATAGGCATCACATAGTTCGTATAGGCCAACTGTGGTCGGGACGCCATCAACTAGTACTACGTTGTTTACGCTGAACGTTTCTTCCAGAGGAGTTAATTTGTACAACTTTTCTAGGAGGGCTTGCGGGTTCACATTCGTTTTACACTCAATAAGAATCTTTAGCCCTGATTTACGGTCCGACAAGTTTTTGACGTCCGAGACTTCGGTAATCTTGCCAGTGTCTCGCAGAGCTTTAAGTTTCGAGATAACTCTTTCCGCTCCTACTAGATAAGGCAGCTCGGTAATTTCGATTCCTTGTCTTGCTCTGGTTAGTTTGGTTATCTCAGCTTTTGCTCTAACTCGGATGGAGCCTTTGCCTGTTTCGAAAGCCTCAGCAATCCCGCTATCGATGATTAGGCCACCGGTTGGAAAGTCAGGCCCCGGCACAACTTTCATCAATTGAGCAGTTGTTGGTTTAGGTCGTCGCTTGGCCATGACAAGTTTGATTGCTTCGAAGCACTCGATCAAATTGTGTGATGCCATAGACGTCGCCATACCGACAGCAATTCCTGAGGTGCCGTTGACTAGCAAGTTAGGGAGTAGCGCTGGCAAGTAGGCGGGTTCCATCGTTTCGCCGTCATAGGTGGCCCGCCACTCGACAGTTTCTTCATCGATCTCACCAAGTAGGTCAAGGGCAGCTTCGGTTAGGCGACATTCTGTATAACGGTAAGCAGCTGGAGGGTCATCAAGGCTGCCAAAGTTTCCTTGGGGGTCAACGAGTGTTATCTGGCGTGAGAAGTCCTGGCCCATGCGAACCAGGGTGTCGTAAATGGCGGCATCGCCGTGTGGATGGTATTTGGCCATCACGTTTCCTACAACGTGAGCACATTTGCGGTGTGGTCGTTCTGGGTAGAGGCGCATTTCCCTCATCGAGTAGAGAATGCGCCGTTGAACGGGCTTTAGGCCGTCTTTGATATCAGGGATGGCTCGGGAGGTAATAACCGAGAGTGAATAAGCTAAAAACGAGTCTCCTAGCTCTTCTGAGACTGGGACATCGATAACTTCTCGCGCGAAGTCAAAAAGCTGCTCTTTTTGTGCCATTTTCGCCTTTCTGGATAGCTATCTAGATAATAGTTGAAATAACGGACTGAGCTCTAGATAGTAGGGCAGTGAATCTTTCGCTCAAGAAATCTTCAAGAGGGTCCGACATTAGTAGTGCTGGGGGGGGCTAGACAATAGGAGTTGCAATGCTAAATGCAATAAAAAACTTAAGAACTAGCCGTCGTCGAGTGTGTGAGAGCGGAGCGGCCTTAATAGAGTACGCCTTGCTATTCTCTCTAATTGCTATTGGCACAATTACAGCTATGACGTTACTTGGTGGCCAAACAGGTGGCAGTATCGAGAACAGCGCCACCGAAATCTCAGTTGGCTTTGATAATGCCGGGATTCCTTAGGTCGCTCCTATCCTTAGAGGGTGACGAAAAAGTATCTTGTCAAGACTTTTGGCTGTCAGATGAACGAGCACGACTCTGAGAGAATCTCAGGTTTGTTGGAATCTGATGGCTACGAACAAACTGGCGCAACCGATGACGCTGATGTCATTGTTTTAAATACGTGCTGTATCCGTGAGAACGCAGACAACAAACTTTACGGCGCTCTTGGGAACCTGAAAGAGCTTAAAGCCAATAAGCCAGACTTGCAGATTGCTGTTGCCGGTTGCCTGGCGCAGAAAGACAAAGATTTAATCCAGTCGAAAGCTTCACATGTTGATGTGGTCTTTGGCACACATAATGTGCATCGTGCTACCGAGTTGTTGAGCCAAGCCCGAGCGAACGGTCCTATCACAGAGATTTGGGATGAAGCTTCGGACGATCTAGAAGAGTTTGCGAGTGCCTTGCCAGCAAAGCGTGATTCTGAGTTCATGGCCTGGTTGACTATTCAGGTTGGCTGCGACAATAACTGCGCTTTCTGTATCGTGCCCTCGGTCCGAGGTAAGGAAATTTCTCGCCCAGTCGAAGACATAGTTAAAGAAGCCAGAGTCCAAGCGGCTTCTGGTGTTTCTGAGATAACGTTGCTGGGTCAGAACGTAAACTCTTACGGTCGTGACTTGGCTTTACAAGAACGACGAGATGGGCAAGACGTAAAACTTCGCCCTAAGTTCGCCGACTTGCTTCGTGAGGTTGGTGCTATCGAAGGCGTTCGCCGTCTGCGCTACACAAGCCCTCACCCTAAGGATATGAATATAGATGTGTATGAGGCAATGGAAGAAACCCCGTCTGTTGTAAACCATCTTCACTTTCCGCTGCAGTCTGGTTCGGACAGGATTTTGGCTGCAATGCATCGTGGCTACACGGGGGAGAAGTTTTTAGAGAAACTCGCCCTAGCGAGAGAAACCATTACTGATTTGGCTGTATCGACTGACATTATTGTCGGCTTCCCAGGCGAGACCGACGACGACTTTGAACGAACGCTTGAGGTTGCATCTATTGCCGAGTTCGATAACGCTTACACCTTCGTATTCTCGCCAAGACCTGGCACCGAAGCTGCGGAGATGACAGACCAGTTCTGTGACCCAGATGTCGTCCAAGATCGTTACAAGAGGCTTAAGACTGTTGTTGACCGGTCATCGCTAGCAAAGAATTTAGCAAGAATTGGCAATATTGAAGAAGTTGTTGTCGAAGGGCCTTCTAAGAAGACCCCAGACTTCCTAACTGGGCGCACCGCACACAACAAGGTGGTGCATTTCCCAGTCGAGAAGTTCAAACCTGGAACCTACGTCGAAGTGAAGATCACAGATGCTCGCAAGCAGTATCTGATTGGTGAACTTGTCCGCAAAGTTGCGTCACCCACCTACAAGACAAAAATCGCTGTCAGCGCTGGTTAGGTAGAACCGTTCTAACTAGTCGTTGCGTGGCTTCTACTATTTAAGCGGTTAGAGATCGAGACCCTCGCTTAAACAGCCTTCTTTATGGCCGATAGGGGTAGGTGGCCGATCGTTACCGCAACATAGATCAAGGAGCTTTGGCACCCGGCGCTTTGCGTGCCTGGGTTATCCATCTAGCCAAGTTTGCTAAATGGCAACTCATCACACTTATGGCGTTGACTATTTTGGCTGCGATTATTGGGTTGGCTGCGCCGTGGCCGTTGCAGATTTTGGCCGATAACGTTTTTGGTGATTTGGAAGCACCGAGCTTTTTGGCACAGCATTCGCAGACAAGAAGGCTTCTATATATAGCGGCAGTGTTTGGCCTTGGTCTCTTTGTTCTTGCCGAAGTCGTCGGCTTGATAACAGCATATTTGTCTCAGAAGTATCTATATCAGATAGAAGAAAAAGTCCAGGCAGATGTATTCAAGAAAATTGTCGACACTCGTGGTTGGGAGCTCGGGCGTCTCGACAACGGCGATTACTCCTATCGGCTTAATGTAGCGACAGGCGAAGTTCCTAACCTGGTGTTTAACGGGCCCTCATTTATAGCAGGAGCATTGTTCACAATTGTGTCAACGCTTGTGATCATGTTGACTATCAGTCCGCGCATGGCAGTCGTAGCACTATTCATTGTGGTTCCACTTACCATCTCGTCCAGAGTATTTGCAAAAAAGATTGAGGCCCATCAGCAAGTTTTAGAAGAAGCTGAGTCAGATGTCTTTGGCTATACGAGTGAGGTAATTGACAATAGCTCTCTAATCCAAACCTATAACCGTCAACATCAGCAGGCGAATACGTTTATAGGCATGATTCGGTATCGTTTCTCGGTGAGGCTGCGTCTAGTGATGACGGGCCAATTTATGGGAGCGTCATCGGGTGGAATTGTTGCCTTAGCGATGATGGCAGTAATTGTTATTGGTGGAAGGCAAGTATTTGATGGGGCGCTGTCGTTCGGCGAGCTACTTGTATTCATAACCTATATTCGCAACTTCTTTGGCCCAGTGGACGCTTTGATTAACGGCATTGTAAGTATGCAGCAGTCGGCTGTAACCATGTCTCGAGTCCTCGAAGTCCTAGCAAAGCCAAATACACTACAACAAAATGGTCAGTTGAGTGTTTCCGGGATGCAACAAGCTATTGAGCTTCGCAATGTAAGTATTGCGTATCCAACGGCTCCTGCGTTGAGCGGTATCAATGCAAGGATTTTGCGTGGCGAAAAGATTGCTATATTCGGACCCAGCGGGTCGGGTAAATCAACGCTAATTGCTGCTATGTCTGGGCAACTTCCGTATCAAGGAAGTATCTCTATCGATGGGGTAGAAATTAGTCAGCTGCACCCGCAGAGTCGAGCCCATAACATTGCAGTCGTGCGACAGCATCCACAGATGTTTACAGCAAGCATTCTTAATAACATTTCTTATGGGCTCGACGGCTTCAGCAGAGAGATGGTTTTAGAAGCTGCTGACAGAGCTGGGATACTCGAATTTATCGAGCAGGCCCCAGAAGGGTTCGACACCATAATTGGGCCTGGTGGTATGCCAGTATCTGGTGGTGAGGCTCAGCGTCTTGCAATAGCGAGAGCACTGGTAATGAAACCGTCGATTTTGCTGTTAGATGAGCCGACGTCGGCACTTGATGTTTCTTCGGAGCAGAAAGTATTAGACGTCTTAATGAATCGGCTACAAGGACAAACTCTTGCAGTGATCACTCACAAAAAACATTTGCTGGCAAAAATGGATCAAGTCCTAATTGTTGCCCACGGTACTGTGACAGCAAAGAGGCCGCCCAAAGGGGCAGCCTCAAAGTGTTAAATGTTTTGTAAATAGTTTGACTATTTAGTTATCGATACAGGTTTCGGTTCGGTGCCGGTGCATACGTTCGTGTCAAGCTTGCTGTGTACCAGTGTGAAGTTTGTCCAGAGTACAGACATCGTTTTTCTAAATATCCGCCGTTTAGAGGCCCTCTTTGGGTGTATCTGCAGGTCATTTTTAGCTCCTTGTTTTGCCGTTAGTTCTATTGTTACCAGATGGATTAGGTGATTAGTATTCACCCCTACTGGTATTGGGTTGCTTGGCCGATCCCGGCCAAAAAGTAAAGAGGCCGCCCAAACAGGCAGCCTCAAAGTATTCAATCAATTTGCCTTGCTTGCCAAGTTTAGAGATTGAAAGACGTTTTATATCCGTTGTTCTCCATATAGAACGGCTTTACTCCATAACTGTTTGTTGTACACATATAGCCTGAGTCACGATGAACGCCGTCGCCTACGCGTCGACATGAAGTAGTGATTCCATATCGAGATGTGTATGAGTTTGATTTGTATTCTTCCATTTCAACAATCCCCTTGTTTTGCTGTTGGTTCTATCATTACCAGATGGCCTAGGTGAATGGTATTCACCCCTACTGGTATTGGGTTGTTTGGCCTAGTAGTTCAAATCGCTGGCTTTGTCTTAAATTCCAGTTATAGCCCTAATTGCAAGGTTTTCCCTAGGCACGAGGGTGTTACGTGAGTAGACTCTTAACCATATGACAGTTACGCCTGAAGGTCTTAATCTAGATAAATATTCACTTGGTTGGAGCGACGCCGAAGACTACGTGTTTAAGCCAAAGAAGGGTCTTAATACAGACATTGTTAAAGAGATGTCTTGGATGAAGGGCGAGCCTGACTGGATGCTCAAGAAACGTCTAAAGGCCTTGACTCAATTCGAGAAGCGCCCAATGCCTACTTGGGGTGGTGATATGTCAGAGATTTACTTCGACGATATCTACTACTACATTAAGCCAACCGAAGACCAGGTTGATGACTGGCAAGATCTTCCAGACGCAATCAAAGACACTTACGAAAAGCTTGGCATCCCTGAAGCCGAACGTAAATACTTAGCTGGTGTAACCGCTCAGTATGAGTCTGAAGTTGTGTTCCACCGCAACCGTGAAGACCTTGAGAAGCAGGGCGTTATTTTCTGCGATATGGATACAGCGCTGCGTGAATACCCAGAGTTAGTTAAGCAATACTTTGGCAAAGTCATCCCGATGAACGACAACAAGTTCTCTTCACTAAATACTTCTGTTTGGTCGGGTGGGTCGTTTATCTATGTTCCACCTGGGGTCGAAGTTGAAATGCCACTTCAGGCATACTTCCGCATCAACGCCGAGAACATGGGTCAATTTGAGCGCACCCTTATTATCGCTGATGAAGGCTCGAAAGTTCACTACATCGAGGGCTGCTCGGCTCCGGTTTATACTTCCGACTCGTTGCACTCTGCTGTGGTTGAAATCGTCGTTAAAGAGAACGCCCACGTTACTTACACAACTATTCAGAACTGGTCTAACAACGTATTCAATCTTGTTACCAAGCGTGCTTTGGTTGAAGCTGAAGGTCACATGGAATGGATTGACGGCAACATCGGTAGCCGCCTAACTATGAAGTATCCGGCCGTCTGGTTGATGGGTCCAAAAGCATCAGGTGAAGTTTTGTCTGTGGCTTACGCAGGCGACGGCCAACATCAAGACACTGGGGCAAAGATGGTGCACGCCGCACCAGAAACAACATCAAAGATTGTGTCTAAATCGATTTCGTCTGCCGGTGGCCGTTCAAGCTACCGTGGCTTGGTTCGTGTCGAAGACGGAGCTTATGGTTGTAAGAGCCACGTCCAGTGCGATGCTCTAATTTTGGATGACGAATCGGTGAGTGATACCTACCCTTACATGGAGATCGGTCCTAAAGACGCAGAGATTGGCCACGAAGCAACTGTTTCTAAAGTCGCCGATGACCAGATGTATTATTTGATGAGTCGTGGCCTAAGTGAGTCACAAGCGCTATCGATGGTGGTTAATGGCTTTATCGAGCCAATCACTCGTACGCTGCCAATGGAATACGCTGTTGAGTGGAGCCGTCTGATCGAGCTGCAAATGGAAGGCTCTGTCGGGTAACCGCAGTGTTCGGTACGCCCAAGTTAGTTGGAACAATTGCGTTCTATCTATTTTGGCCACTGCTTTGGGTGTATGTAAAGTTCAGAGTCCGAGCAAATGTACTTTTGGTTGTCGAACAAGATGGCTCGGAACCTGAGCTTTTGTTAACGAAGAACTGGCTAGGCCCGAACAGCTGGACTGTGCCCGGCGGGGGAGTCGACCAAGGAGAGACAGGCGTTGAAGCCGGACTTCGTGAGCTTGGTGAAGAACTTGGCTTCAACCGGTCCATGGCAACTGATGTAGAGCTACTGACGCCGGAGCCTGTTCGGTATAGCCTGGCCGGGTTACCAACTAGCAACGTCTATATAAAGGTGACAATAAGTTCTAAACCAGAAATCACCGAGAATCACGAGATCATGAGCCTCGACTGGGTGTCAGTCGAAGAGGGCCTCGAGCTGCTTGGGCTTGATATGAAGCTGTTTAGCTAGAGCAAAAACTAAAAGACCCCGGTGCTTGCGCACCGAGGCTCTTTAGTTGATTAACGTCTAGTTTGGCTGGACCAAACTAGGTTAGGGCTTCGCCAAAGGCGAAACCGGCGTTATTCGGTAGCTTCTTCAGCAGCGTCAGCGGCACCTTCTGCAGCGTCTTCAGCTGAGCCAGTCACTCCACCAACAGCGTCCTTGATTTTGTCATCGATGTCGCCTGGAAGGTCTGGAACTTTGTCCATAATGCCTTCTGCAGCATCTTTGATCTTGTCGGCTCCTGGAATATTATCCATGATTCCCATTGTGTTTCTCCTTATATAAGAGCTCAGACGGTAACCGTACGAGCGGGCCCAATAATAGCAACAAATCTTGTGCTGAGGCGAGTATTTGGCATTGAGGGCAATAATGTCGCGACTTTGCCGGTTATTGTATTTACTATGCCTATGCGTTCAGATTGTAAGCATTATCAGACTCGTACTTATCAAAGTGGCGATACTGTACGTAAGTGTGCTGTTGACAACGCCCCGGAGGCGCCGTGGCGCTGCCCAGATGACTGTGTTTTTTTTGAACCCCGCTTGGCTGACGTTAACTGGCGTCATGGTTCACTTGTTACTCCATCCACTCCAGATGAGCCAGATAGTGTCGGTTCGAGTGAGGGTGTAGCGGAGCTTCTAGATTTGGCTGAGGAGATTATTAATTCGGTTGCCCATGAGGTGGATTCTGATATTCCAACCCAGGCTGAGGCAAACAAGCCAAAACGTCGCCGTTGGTGGCCATTCGGGAGCTAGTTGCCTATAGATTGAAGGCTGTGTTAACGGACCTTTTAGACAGAATAGAATCCCTCGATTGGGCGAAAACCCGGGGAGAAGCCATTTCTAATGCCAAGTCACTTGGTTTGCCAAGCTCTACCGAAGAACTATGGCGTTATACAGACGTCGAGGACACCGATTTTGATTCATTCGATTTAACTGCCGCTAAGCCAGAGGTACAAGTTAAATCTGAGGCAGACCTAGTAATTGTTGATGGCTGGCTAGTAGTCGGTGCTGAAAGTTCTTCTGATGCGTGGTCTGTCCAAACCAGTTCGCCACAAGGTAACGGTGTGGATTTCTTTTCTGCGGCTGCAACTGCACTAACGCCCTATGAGGTTGTTATTGATATCTCTGCAGACACAGAAATATCAATTCATGTCGCAATAACCAAAGGCACAGTGGCTGCACCACTAATTCAAATTAACACTGCTGACGGAGTTTCTTCTTCGGTTTCTATTGAGATAGTTGCCGAACCAAGTTCTATGTGTTTGCCTAAAGTGCTGACGAACGTAGGTACTAGGTCAAACGCTGTAGTTGCCATTGCATCGCAGGGTGCTGGGTCTTCGCTGGTTGGTCAGATAGAAACAACGGTTGGCTCACAAGCCCAAAGCACAGTCGAAGTAGTTGGTGGCGACACCGAGCTTTCTCGTTTTGCGACAGTTGCCCATCTCTCAGGTAGAGGGTGTAGCTTTAAGATGGTTTCGCCAAGTTATTTGACTTCAACACAGTCAAGTGACCATCGAGTCCTTGTCCACCATGAAGCTAAGGACACAACCAGTGACTTGTTGTTCCGTAACGTTATCGATGGTCAATCAAAGTCTATTTATTCAGGTGTTGTGAAGATTCACGAGTCTGGCGCCGGGACTAACGCCGTGCAAGAGAATAAGACTTTGTCGCTTTCAGATGATGCTTGGGCTCATTCTGTTCCTAACTTGGAGATCAATAACAACGAGGTTGCTTGTAGTCATGCTTCGACTGTTTCGCCTGTCGATTATGATCAACAGTTCTACTTGCAGTCTCGTGGCCTAAGTCCTGAGGTCGCCGATGAAGCAATTGTTCGAGGGTTTCTGGCTGATGTTGTTTCTAAGTTAAGTAATTCGATGGCTAAGCGTCGTGTTCAAGAAATCGTGGACCATCAAATAAGGAAGCAGGCGTCGTGAAATTAGAAGTTTGCAAATTAACTGACATTGAAGTTGGCGAATCTAAGTGCGTAGATATCGAAACACCCGAGCTTCGCTTGGCAGTTGTTCGCATTTCTGAGACTGAAGCAAAAGTTGTAGATGACACGTGTTCTCACGCTGATTTTTCTTTGTCTGAAGGCGAAACTGACTTGGATGAGATGACTATCGAGTGCCCACAACACGGTGCGCTATTCTCGTTACTTGATGGTACACCTCAGAGCCTTCCGGCAACTAAACCAGTTGGCTGCTATGTGACTACTGTTGTTGACGGTATTGTCCAAATCGAAGTCAGTTAGATACTTTTACACGTTTAACTAGGTCAAATGGGCTAGGCAGGGGAATTCGGACATCTGGTATACTTAAGGTATGGCGGATGCAAAAAAATATAGTTTGAGAGAGAGTCGATCCAGGGCTGATCTGGTGTTCGATAACTTTTCGTTTTCAGGCCCCGATGGACTAACGCTTAGTACGAACATGTATTTGACCTTAGGTGTTGCGGCAACGTTCATTTCAGAAGGGGAGTCTGCCCTAACCACAGGTCTCGTCGGTGCTATGAACATCGCATCGCTCAACTATTATGTTTATGCAGATCAGCTTGTGAGAAATAAGTTTGATGCTGCCGGTATTGAGCTGGACTCAGATGAAACAGACTATATACGTGTTCGGTTTACTGCAGCTGACAGCATTGAAGATCTACGAGAGTCGCTAATCGGTTTCGGAGCTAACGATCCAGTTTTAATTGGTGGCCAGGCAACTACAGTGAGCGAACTTATGACTCAGACTTATAATGCTCCGACATTGGTCCCTCGAAGTATTGGGCCCGCTATGATGTGGCGTCTTTTCGAGAAAATGATAGCGGTAGCTAAAGTGATTGCCGCTGAATTAAAGAGCGCTAAGACAGCTGTGCAGAAGTCGTTTAACGCTGTAAAGCCAACCAAGGGCCCACAAGACAAAATTCACCAAAACGGCAGAGCCTTATAGCCACCGTTTTGTAGTCGTCCCTATAGGATTGGGTCGGTATGACAGAGCTTGTTATTTCGGACCTAGTAGTTGAAGTCGACTCCAATCGCGTAATCGATGGCTTAGACCTAACAATTAATTCTGGTGAGATTCATGCCCTCATGGGCCCAAACGGTACAGGTAAGTCTTCACTGTCTTATGCCCTTATGGGAAAGCGTGGTTATCAAGTGTTAGGTGGCACAGTCACTCTAGATGGCAAAGACGTTCTAGCTATGTCGACTTCCGAGCGTGGCCAAGCTGGATTGTTCTTGGCTATGCAATACCCAACAGAAGTCCCCGGGGTTGACTTGGCACAGCTATTGTCGCACGCCAAGGGTGAGTCTGTAACCGAGGAGTCTCTGGTTACAGAAGCTAATGCGTTAGGGCATGACACTGCACTACTTAGTCGTGGCCTCAACGTTGACCTTAGCGGTGGCGAACAGAAACGCTCTGAGGTAATTCAGATGACTCAGCTAGAACCGAAGTTAGCAATCTTGGATGAGATTGACTCTGGTCTAGATGTTGACTCACTAAGCGCTGTAGCGAAACGAATTTCAGAGCTGGCTAAGGACAAGGGCACCTCGGTGCTTGCGATTACTCATTACAACCGTTTGCTTAAAGAGCTAAAGCCAGGCTTTGTGCACGTGTTGGTTGGCGGCAAGATAGTTCACTCAGGTGGCCCAGAAGTCGCCGAGAAACTAGAAGAGTTTGGGTATGCGGCGTTCGCTGCCTAGTTGAACTAGCAGTAGAGTTGATTACATTTATCTCAGTGATCATGAGTAGGTTTGGGCATCTGTTGAACATCAATTGCCTGATGGGGGCTAATAGCGGTTTAGGCAAGGAATCAAGCCAGTTAGGTATGTGATTGTTAAAGGGATTGAGTTGTTTGCGGAGAGCGTTAATCAGATTTTGATTGTCGCATTTGGGTTGATGCCCCAATTGAGGAGGCCAACGTTAGTTCTAGCCAGTTGGGTGGTGTCGTCAGCTTGCCGAACAATAGTTGCACGCTG
>CAZYMB010000006.1:43948-57679 GCA_964648795.1 uncultured Acidimicrobiaceae bacterium | reverse complement strand
TTAATAGCATTAACCTACACACTGTCAAACACAGCACTGGCTCGTCAAATCATGCCTTCACAGCAAGACAGGGAAGAAACTAAGCAATTTAGAGCTCAAAAACGGTGGCAGGTAGCCGACGAGTT
Organism: uncultured Acidimicrobiaceae bacterium; assembly: GCA_964648795.1. Taxonomy (GTDB): domain Bacteria; phylum Actinomycetota; class Acidimicrobiia; order Acidimicrobiales; family SZUA-35; genus JAHDDW01. Next base: position 57,554 of record CAZYMB010000006.1, on the reverse strand, counting down.
ATATGTTAACTTGCCACTTGGTGTCTCAAGCTCAATGTTTGAGACACCGACGAGGAGTGAAACGTGAAGCGGCCTTGGCCTAGCTGCTGAAGTTTCAACACTTGGCACCAGCGAAATAGTGATCGCAAGCGGCGGTGGCGTCGACGATATGCGATACAGCGTCGTAGAAGCGTTTGGCTCAACAGACTTGACCTTAGTTGTCTTGGACACAATCGAAGGCGAAGATTTCGAACTGGCATAGTTCCATCAAGCTGAGCCGAAATCGCCCCCGTTTACAAAGTGTCTAGCATATGGTAACCTCACATATATGGCGGATAGACGGGGGTTGGCACAGGCATCTAAACTTGTACGTCGAATGACGCTCGACAACAAGCCTGAGTTGACTTCGCAAGTCGCCCAAGTAATCTCTGATCAAGGTTGGGATGCTGGCGTCGATTTTCTTGTGGACAGACCACTAGACACATCAACACTTCCCAAAGACAAAAGCGGGGTCTACAAGTCGTTTGTTATACATCAAGCGGCTTGGCTAGATCTAGCTAAAGTCAACAACAATCCAGTCCAAGATCGGATGGCTTTCTTCTGGCAAACAATCCTTACAAGTAACTATTTCTTTGTGGGACAGCATCGCCAGATCTTGGCAGAACAAATAGAGCGCGTTCGAGCAATCGGTATGACGAACTACAGAGACATGCTGCACGCTCACGTGATCGATCCATTACTCATGAGGTTTTTGAGCGCTCAAGAAAACTGGAAAGACGAGCCAAACGAAAACCTCGCAAGAGAACTAATGGAGCTGTTCACTTTCGGCAAAGGTAATTACACCGAAGAAGACGTAAGAAATACAGCCCTGGCAATCGGAGGCTGGGTGCTTCGAGACAACCACATCCCAGAGTTCAAACCAGCTAGAGCGTACAGCGGGCAACTCACAATCCTGGGTCAAACACGGGCGTGGGATATACGCAGCGTTACAGACAACTTGCTAGATAACCCTCTTACTGCCAAGCGTATATCCGGCCTGTTCTGGGCCGAAATGATGGGCGAACAAACGCCAGCTCCAGAGAACCTAGGCAGAGAATGGTTTGATCTAGGCTACGACATAACTTGGCTAGTGAAACGCGTGCTAAAGAGCCAAGAGTTTGTTTCGAGTCCACACTATGTGAGGCCAAGATCAGGCTTTGAGTACTACATGAACGTGAACCGCTTACTGCAGCACGCAAGTAACGATGAGTCCAAACTCTATAACCTTGGCCAATCTCCATGGCGCCCCCCAAATGTCTCTGGCTGGCCAGGCTTTGATCGCTGGCACGGAGTCAGCTCAACTATGGCAAGAGCAAACCTAGTTTCGGAAGGCTTTAACGACGCAGCACCAGACACATCAGTTGACGAAATTCTAGATCAATGTGGAATCTATGAGATCAGCGACAGCACACTAAACCTACTTAACTCGGCAGGTCAGCTAAATGGTGCAAGTAGCGCACAAGAAGTTACGCGCCTGCGTTGGTGGCTGGCACTAAGTAGCCCGGAGGCGAACCTAACATGAGCAACCAAAGTCGAAACAGTAAAGAGAGCGTTACTCGTAGAAAGTTCATTCTTGGTTTAGCCGGCCTAGGCATAAGTGCAGCAACGTCGTCGGCTCTAATCGCAGCTAACGGTGGAGTGCTAAATAGCGATGTGCTAGACCGAGTTTCAGAAGGGCGACTCAGGCCAGAGCTAAGCCCTGGCACAACGTTGGGAATCGACAACCCTCCGTTCGACTACGTTCTAGACCCGGTAGACTTCGCAGACCGTATTCTTGTAATAGTTGAATTAAGAGGAGGCAACGATGCTCCGTCTATGCTCGTTCCCTACACCCAAGGCGCTTACTATGATCAAAGACCAAACATGTCGATCGATGCCTCGACTGTCATCCCAATAGATGACACGCTCGGGTTGAGCCCCGAATTGCAAGCATTGTCTCAACGAAACTACGCTGTCGTCGAAGGCGTTGGAAATACGTTGGATAGCTTCTCGCACTTTAGACAACAAGATGAATGGCATGGCGCCGGCAACCCACGAGCTGGCTACGTTGCCCAGCTTGGCGAAGAACTAATAGAAAAGTATGGCAGCGAAGGCATTGTGACTCTCTCCGTCAATGGCTTTTCTCCACAACTAGTCGGAGCAAGCGCAGCCACGCTATCTATGCAGTCTCCACGACTGCTAGAAACGTTTACTTCTAGAGAACCGCTGCATCAGGCCTTCTATCAAGGCTTGTCCCAGTTTCAAGGAGGCGCATTAGCTTCTGGACTAATCGACTCTGGATCAACTCTGATAGATGTTGGCTCCAGGCTTCCAGCTTCGCTGGAAGCGGATTCAGATAGTCCAATGATTACAGAGGGTAAAGGCCTCGGTCGGCAGCTGGATGCAGCTGCAACTCTTATTGAGGCGAACTCAGGGGTTAAGGTCATCCATGCGAAACTCGACGGCTTCGACACCCACAACGGTCATATCTTCGAACACCCAAAGCTCATGCGCCAACTCGATTTCGCAGTCGACGGTTTTTTGCAAAGAATGCAAGACGCTGGAATGGCGGATCGGGTAGTGGTAGCATTGACTTCTGAGTTCGGCCGCAGGGCAAAAGAAAACGGCAACGGATTTGATCACGGTAATGGTTCAACGCTCATGGTCTTTGGTCCTGTTAGATCAGGTCGCTACGGTGTTCCTTTAGATTTCGCAAACACAGATGAAAAAGATAACTTTAAAACTGAAATTCCTTTCCAAGAGTATCTAAGGACTTTGGCGCTCGACTGGTTGGGGGTGGAATCGGTTCTTCCGAATACTCCAACTATTGAAGGTCTCATATAGTCATCGGCGGTTCAACAACCCTTCAGATTTTAGCTAAGTAGTCGCTTAGGTATAACTGCCATCAATAATTCTGCTTAGTAGATGACATCTGCTTCAACTCTTGAGTTTTCTACTACCGATGTCAGAGTCATGTGTAACGATGATCTGCTAGCCACAGCGTCGTCGCTAGCAGGACCATCGAACTGTCAAAACACTTTGCCCTTCAATAGCAGCTGGTTTTCTTCTTTAGCTTTGTTAGTAGCAGACTCTTTTTTCTTAGCTAACATGCTCGTATACTACTTCTAGTGCAGTAACTACATCACTCCAAGTGTTTGCCGCCATGCCTTGAGTATAGGTAACTCCGGCCAATTCTGTCATCTCAAACCTCAAACTGCCAGTTCCTGAGTGAGTGTCCTGTAAAGTAATGCAAGCTACCCGACTGCAATAACAGCAGCAGATCGTGGCAACACACAGAGGCTAACCCCTTAACGCTACATAAACCTAAGGCACCCTGGTTTCGACATGAACTTGTTGAGATCGAAGCAGGCGATCACAGCGTCTGGGGCAGCGACAAAGAAGATCAAGTAGCGCCAGCTTGTCTTATTGCTTCGGCGAGCGTATTCCATGACAGGGTTGCACATTTGATACGCACTGGGAACTGAACAACACCTTGGAGTGCTGCTAGGTCGCCGAGACCTGGTGGTACTGCTCCATCGCTTTCGCTGCCGTCAAGGTGGACTTTTAACATCTGCTTAACTGTGTCCATTAGTTCTAGTGCTTCGTCTGTTGTTTTGTCTTTGATTGCACCGGTCATCATTGATGCGGATGCTTGCGAGATAGAACAGCCTGTGCTTTTCATCTTTACATCTTTAATAACGCCGTCTTCTATTGTCACATACAACGTTATGTCGTCACCACATAGTGGGTTGTGGCCTTCAGACTTAACGGCCGGTGGCTCAAGCTCGCCAGTGTTGCGAGGGTTCTTATAGTGGTCAAGGATGACTTCTTTATATAGTTCTTCAAGGCTTGGCATTATCGTTTCTATCTAATTGAAGTAGTCGTAGGCCTTAATTATTGCATCACCAAGTGCGTCGACGTCTGCTTCATCGTTGTAGACATAGAAGCTAGCCCGCGCTGTGGCGTCAACGCCAAAGTGGGCCATTAATGGCTTGGCGCAGTGATGGCCTGGTCTTACAGCTACGCCAGAGTCGTTAAGTACTTGGCTGACATCGTGTGCATGGACGCCGTTGACATCAAATGAGAATACAGCGCCACGGTTGTTGTTGTCTTCTGGGCCAATGAGTTTGATCTTGTCGCTGATCTTGGGAAAGACAGTCTGTAGGAAGTATTCGGCTAGTTGTTCTTCGTGGGCAGCCACATTTTCCATACCAATGTTTTTAAGGTAATCAATCGCAGCAGTGAGGCCAACGGCTTCTGCAATTGGAGGAGTTCCAGCCTCAAACTTTGATGGCAACTCGGCTGGAGTAAAGCCATCTCTGGTAACTGTCGAAATCATTCCACCGCCAACAAGAAACGGCGGCATAGCCTCCAGCAATTCTAAACGCCCCCACAAAACACCAATACCAGAGGGACCTAACATTTTGTGGCTACTGAACGCAACAAAGTCGGCGTCCCAGTCTTTAATGTTGGTTGGTCGGTGCGGAACATGCTGCACAGCATCGACCGAGGTTTTGGCTCCGGCTGCTTTAGCCATAGCGCAAATCTCTTTAACCGGAGTAATTGCACCCGTTACGTTAGACATTGCAGTGAATGCAACCATCTTTGCGCCAGCAATCTTTTCTTGTAAGCCTTCCATTTCGAGTCTGCCGTCGGCCGTTGACTCAACCCAAACAAGTTCGATGCCAATTTCGGCTTCTAAGACTTGCCAAGGAACAATGTTTGCGTGATGATCCAGTACTGTCACAACAACTTTGTCGCCTGCTGTAAGGTTTGCTCGCCCCCAGCTAGCAGCAACAAGGTTAAATGCTTCTGTAGCATTCTTAGTGAAGACAATCTCGTTTGGTTCGTCTGAACCAATAAAAGCAGCAGCGTTGTGGCGGGCTTGTTCGTAACGGTTTGTTGCAGCCATAGCTAGGTCGTAAACGCCACGGTGCACATTGGCGTATTCGCTTTCGTAGAACGTTGTCATAGCGTCGGTTACTTGTCTTGGGCGCTGCGAACTTGCAGCAGAATCTAAGAAGTACAGGTTCGGGTCGTCAAGAATTGGAAAGTCTTTCTTGATTGACGCTACATCAACGCTCATGCCACGGCCTCATAGCCACTGGCTTCGATTTGTTGAGCTAGCTCCATGCCACCAGATTTAACGATTTTGCCTTCACTCATGACGTGAATGTGCGTAGGGTTCAGGTATTGCAGCAGCTTGTCGTAGTGGGTGATAACAACGGTTCCCATTTCGGGGCGTTGTTCTCTAATTAAGTTCACGCCTTTTGAAACAGTTGCTAGAGCGTCAATATCTAGGCCAGAGTCTGTTTCATCCAAGATTGCTAGCTCTGGTTCAAGAACGGCCATTTGTAGAATTTCGTTGCGTTTCTTTTCGCCACCAGAAAAACCATCGTTTAAGTGTCGATCTAAGAATGATTCGTCAATACCAAGACGGCTCATCCATTCACCCAGAGCTAAGCGAAGTTCAAGCACACTCATCTCAATACCTTTACGGGCACTAAGAGCTTGGCGTAAGAAACCGAGAACAGAAACACCTTGAATTGCCTGCGGATACTGGAAAGCGAGGAAGATGCCTTGTTTAGATCTTTCGTCAACATCAACGTCGGTGATGTCAGTGCCTTTGAACGAAATCTTTCCCGAAGTTACTTCGTAATCGGGTGAACCCATAAGGGTGTGAGCCAGAGTGGATTTGCCGCAGCCGTTAGGGCCCATAATGGCATGAATTTCGCCGGGGTTAACTGTTAGATCGAATGAACGAACAATTGGCTCATCTGGAGCTTCTTCAGTGGCGTTAGCTACTAGAGAGCTTACTTCTAATATAGGTGTCATCAAGTGTGAGCCTATCGGTAGCTCGACCGAAAGAAAGCCTCTGGAGGGTTATGGTCTACCTCGAGTATTAGGAGCTCAATTATCTGCCCATTTGGTAGCAGTTGTCCAGTTATTTGAATTAATGGAGCGACCTGGCCTCTGAACGTGCGAACTCTATAGTCTGGCCTGCCGGGGTGCAGTTCTGGAAGATCAAAGAACCGGTTAGAGAAGAACCGTTTTGTAGGTTCTAAGTCCAAGACAATGAAGTCGTTGTGTGAGGGCCTGCCATCCGGGCTCCGCTCCAAGTCTGGGAAATACTGATGAGTTAGCTCTGTAAAGCTTTGATGTTCAATTACCCTGAACCCGCCAATGGGAATCATGGATACTAAGAATCTTCCCTATCAAAGAATTTTGCCGTCTTGGCACGCAATCGCTCGAGTCTCGCCGGGTCTAGTACCTCTAGCGGAATCGTGCGAGATTCTTGGTCTGCAAGTATCCTTTGCAGTTCGTCTTTGTTGGTCTCAGAGGCTGTCATATCTAAAACCTATCACGACCCACTGACAGTTAGGAAGGGCTTGCCTCATAGCTTTGCTGAGGCCTTGGTGAGTGCGCCAATAAACTCTTCAGCGACGGGGGCTGTGTCTCGCTGGTTGTGGGTGGCGACAACGATTTGGCGTTTGCAGAGTGGGGCTTTACGCACTCGGTGAAGTTTGCGTCCAGAGCGCTCAACCTGTGATGATGGTAGTGCTACCCAGCCGAAGCCTTGGTTGACCATCTCTACTAGGACCTCTGGTTGATGAGACTCAGCGACAATGTCATAGCTCGAACCTAGCTTTGCTAGGGCTGCGCTAACGAGTCTGCGGGTGTGTGACCCCCTGGGAAAGCCAACCCACGGACCCCAGTCAGCTGGCCGGCTCGACGTATTGGGTGGGGCGAATACTGTAATGTCTTCTGACATTAAGTCGGTTGTCAATATCTCTGAGTGAGGGTTACTTGGTTTAACAATTACTGCGACATCTAGCTTGCCGCTAAGGAGCAGTTCTTGTAGTTGACTTGATGGCGAAACAGTTAGGGAGAACTCAAGCCCTGGCCTGTCGGAGCGGAACGCTTTGATTAGGTCGGCAAAGTAATGGACGGCGGCGGTATCGATCATGCCGACACGGAGAACCCCGTTCAACGCTCCTTTGTAACCTTCTAGCCAGACATCTAACCCTTCGGTAGATGCCAGAACACTCCGGGCGTATTCATAGACAGGGTGCACATCGTCACGCAGTACAAGTTTGCGTCCACTTCTTTCGAAGAGGGTGACGCCAATTCGTTTTTCTAGTTCACTAAGTGATTGACTGATTGCTGGTTGGGAAACTGATAGCGACTCTGCAGCTTCCACTAGGAAGTTGTGCTCGCACGCTGCCACTAGGGCAGCGAGTTGCTGAGAGGAGACGTTTACGGCCATATACTAAGTATAAGCGATTCTTATAGGTTTGGGTGGAGTCTTAAGAATCGCTTATGATTGAGATTACTAACTAATTCAGAGGTAAACCAATGACAGCACCACAACCCGCCCGCAAAGACGAAAAGCTAGGCATCCTACTCGCCGGCTTCGGAGCCGTAGCTTCAACATTCGCAGCAGGTATTCTGCACGCACAGAAGTCACAAACGCCACTTGTTGGCTCTCTAACCCAGTTGGGCAAAGTTAGTGTCCCAACTAACAAGGGCACAGTAGACATGGCAATGGGTGACCTTGTCAGCCTTGCCTCGGTAGACAACATCGTCATGAGTGGTTGGGACCCACTTTCACGCAACGCTCTGGAAGCAGCAAAGCAAGCTGACGTTCTAACCGAGAAAGACATTGCGCACGTAGCTGACGAACTACAAGCTATTCAGATTATGGCTCCAGTATTCGACAAAGCTTGGGTGCCGGGAATCGAACCTATTCAGCAAATTGATGGTGCTTCAAAGCTAGAGATGGCCAACCAACTAAGAGCAGACATGGAAGCTTTCAAAGCAGACAACGGCTGCGACCGAGTAGTACTTGTCTGGTGTGGTTCAACCGAAGGCTACTCAGAACCAACAGCAGTTCACCAAACTGTAGAGGCATTCGAAAAAGGATTGGCAGATTCTGATGCTGCAATTGCACCAAGTCAAATGTATGCATGGGCTGCAATCGGTCTAGGAATACCGTTTGCTAACGGTGCGCCAAACTTGACACTGGACTTGCCATTCGTTGCCGAGCTTGCAGCTAAGACCCAAACTCCATTTGCTGGTAAAGACTTTAAAACTGGTCAGACATTCCTAAAGACATTGCTTGCTCCAGGTTTGAAAGACCGCATGCTCGGTGTGCGTGGCTGGTACTCAACAAACATCTTGGGTAACCGTGACGGCATGGTGCTAGACACTCCAGCAAACTTTAAGACTAAAGAAAACTCAAAGCTTGGGGTGCTAGACACAATCTTAGATTCTGATGACAACCCAGAGCTGTACGACGACATGGACCACGTAGTAAGAATCAACTACTACAAGCCACGTGGTGACGCCAAAGAAGGATGGGACAACATCGACATCTTCGGTTGGATGGGCTACGACATGCAAATAAAAGTCAACTTCTTATGTCGTGACTCAATCCTGGCTGCACCCCTAGTGCTAGACCTTGCGCTCCTGCTAGACCTTGGTAAGCGTAACGGCGAATCTGGTGTACAAGAATGGTTAGGTTTTTACCTGAAAGCGCCACAAACGCCAGAAGGTAAGCCTGTTCAGCACGATATTCGTAAGCAGCTAGAAGTATTGGAACAGAAACTTGTTTCATTCGCTGCTGAAGATGTAATTGATCTAACAATTGAAGCACCAAGTACTGAACCTGCGACGGTTTAAGCTAGATCTCTCAGTTTGAGAGCGTAGACATAATCCCTTTAAGTCGTATTTCGGCTTACGGTACAGTTTTACAGCTTGTAGAATGGAATTAGGCGATCAATTCGGAGCGGGCGATGCCAAGATTTCAGGCAGGAAAAATAGCGACTTTAGTCAGGTTGCAAGATATCGAAAAAGACATCGATCAAATTCTTAAACTTCTTGCTATGACGAGGGACGACCGAAACTGGGTAACTCGCTATTTTGTTGACGGACGGTTTACTGAAGCTACTGCAGCAGATCATCTAACATCATTGTTGACGAATTTAGGCAGTGCGATTGAAAGACTAGGTCATGCCTATGGTGACCTTCGTCTAAACACGTTGGAACAAAGACTCCAAGTAGCGTTTGGGGCCAGCCATCGTTACGCAGCCCAAAAAGATGACGTAACTCAAGAGCCCGAGAGCGTTGAGGGTGCAAAGCTTCTAGCAGATGCACAAGAGCTCAAAGATATGGTTGGAGTTGATATAGACAAATCAGAGAGTTTATATTTCAACCTCAAGACTCTTGACGACTTAATGAAGGGCGAGATAGCCGGTACCGATCCCAAATTTAAGCGCAGACTTAATGAAAAAGTAGTTAGCCGGATTGACAAGCTGGTTGAGAGTTTCGATTACCACGGTCCAGCTGATTCACCTGAGCTAGCAGCACTTTTTGCGCTTAGTGATATTACAGGTGTGCGCTATTTTCGTGAAATAGAGAACCACTTAGCCATCCTCAATTTCATCGATGCTCATGAGCTGCATGACGAGTTGTTGTCATGTGCAAGAGTTGCAGCCTATACGTTGGCCAAAGCGACAGTAGAACCCTTTAACAAAGTGATTAGGCAGCCTAAGCCGCCGCTAATAATTGGGGTAGCTCGGCGCGAATCAGAGGATAAGCGCAACGCCATAACTGTATTGATAACCTTTGAGAATATGTCGCAAGACTCTTCTCTCGTGGCGCTGGTAGAAATTTTCAAAGCTTTGTCGAGCATAGGAGCGATCAAATCGAAGCCAGCTTTCCAGGCCGTTGCAGCTCCGATTGTTGAACCGTTTGAGCAACAACACCTTGGGCGCTTCCGATAGCCTGTCTTAGTGAACTCGGTCCCGGAAGAAGAAACGCAGATGGTCTTAGGTGATGACCTGGACAGTTTGTATAACTCGACTTCTGCTGTTGCTCAAATTGGTGAGAAACTTGCTGAACTAGCAATGAGTCAAACCGGTGACGGTGCGGCCTTTGCTGCTGAAGTGTTGCAAGCTGAGAACATATCGACTGAAGGTACCCCGTACGAAGGTAAGGAAGCTGGCTCGATAATCGAATCGATCTTGTCTGAAATATCAAAGCCAATTGTCCTAGGTCCCACAATGGACAACTGTGGCTTGGCTTCGTTTGAATTTGATTCTCAAGGTGAGCTTAACCGAGTGCTTGGGCTTGATGAGCAAACTCTTGTTCCTCACTTGCATAACATCGCAAGTGTCTATGTGGAGCTTGTCGAGCTGGGTCACCTTGGTCTTGCTGCTCACATGATCGAACGCTACGGAGACATCGACATTGTTTCTTTCGACACCTGGGTCAGGGTCGCTCAACTAACAAGGTCAACCTAATGGTTCGACCGCTAGTAGTTCTCGGGCCAACGGCCTCTGGTAAAACCAGCCTCGGCTTAGAACTCGCTAAACGCTTGGACGGTGAGGTTATTTCTGCTGACGCAATGGCTGTATACAAAGAAATGTCAGTGGGGACTGCGAAACCAACGGCTGCAGAGCTTGCCTCTGTTCCACATCATTGTGTAGATGTAGCGTCGGTCACGGACTCCTTTCATCTTTCTGATTTTCAAGAACTAGCCCAAAAGGCGTTGGCAGAAATCGAACAGCGTGGAAAGCTGCCGATCATTGTTGGTGGAACGGGCTTGTATGTTCGATCTATTGTCGATGATTTGGAACTGCCACCAGCTGACCCGGAAGTGCGACAAAAACTTGATGACACGTTCAGCACCGAAGAGTTATTCGAGAAGCTAAATGACTTTGATCCGCAGGCAGCCAGCAAAATCGAGCCAACCAACCGGCGCCGACTACTGCGAGCTATGGAAGTTGTTGAAATATCTGGTCGGCCGTTCTCCTCGTACGGTCCAGGCATGGAGGCCTACCCAGAAACTAACTTTGTTCAGGTCGGTTTAGAAATTGATCGAGAGTTAATGGACGAGCGAATCGAGCAACGCTTCTGGAAACAGATCGAAGAAGGCTTTGTTGAAGAGGTGAAGTCTCTAGAAGAATTCGAGTTGTCTAAAACTGCAGCACAAGCACTTGGCTACGCCGAACTAGCTCGCCACATAGCGGGGGAGTTAACGGTAGAAGAAGCAATCCACGAAGCGGTACTGCGGACCAGGCGGTTTGCTCGCCGCCAGCAACGCTGGTTCCGTCGAGACCCCAGAATCAAGTGGCTAGAGTCCCAAGACGACTCGCTAGTGGATCTAGTAGTTGATCACTGGCAGTCACAAAATCAGACATAGGCGCCACAAAGGCAGTGTTTGATAGCAGCCTTGAAACTAGTTGTGGATTGCCGATGGTGTCTTAGATGTCGAGTAAACCTATATATGTAGAGTCTTTTGTGGACGCAAGTGTTCAAGATGTATGGGAACATACCCAGCAACCTGATGTCCATCAACTTTGGGATGCCCGGTTTACGGAAATAAATTATCTGCCAAAAGAAGAAGATGAACCACAGCGTTTTACCTACTCAACTACAGTTCTACCAGGCTTTAAGGTTGGAGGACTCGGTGAGTCAATCGGCGAGCGACACCGTGAAGACGGTACAGCATACTCGGGTCTAAAGTTCTGGAGTGACCATCCCATATCGCTATTAAAGACTGGCTCCGGTTTCTGGCGCTATGTACCACATGGCAGTGGAGTTAGATTCTTAACGAAGTATGACTACCAGGTTCGCTGGGGTCCATTCGGAAGGCTTATTGATCGCTTTCTGTTTAGGCCAATCTTTGGGTGGGGCACCGCTTGGAGTTTCGATCGGCTGAGGCTATGGATCGAACAGGGCATACATCCCGTGCAGTCAAGGAACTTGACAGTTATCAATATTTTGGCAACAGTGACTCTTGCCTTAGTCTGGTTCTATCAGGGTCTTGTCCCAAAAATCCTATTTCCTGATGCCGGGGAAGCTCAGTTGTTCGAGGCCGCCACCTCATTTGATGCCCAACCACATGCGCTGACCATACTCGGCCTCGCTGAAATGCTATTTGGTTTACTAATACTTATCTTCTGGAAGAAGAGATGGCCGTTTATGTTGAATGTTGTCGCCATGGTGCCGCTAGCACTTGGTGGCCTTCTTGGCGATGGGTTAGCTTTTGTAAGACCATTCAACCCTGTTTCTTTAAACGTTAGCCTTCTGGTCCTGGCGTTAATCTCACTATTCGCAAATCAAAATTTACCATCGGGCAAGTTGCCCTTAAGGAAGTCACCTGAAGGAGGCTCTAAATGACATCAATATATCAAACAGCACTAGGAAGTGATTTCGAAAAGCTGCACCCAAAAATCCAAGAGAGATTTGGCTTCTCTAGTGAGGACGGAGTTGCTCAAATTGGAAGAGGAGTTATGGAGGAAGTTAGCCGTGGCTCATTCCTTACAATTCCATTTCTTATGGTTGGAACGACCAGAAACCTATTGTTTCCAGAACAGGGTGAGAATGTGCCGTTTAGTGTCAACAATTACGCTTACCTTGACTCGTTTGGTCGTGAGACAGTGACATGGAACCGAGTGTTCGATCTCGACGGAAAACAGCGTCGCTTTGATGCCACAATGATCTACGGGCCCGAGCGTCAAACTATCATCGATTACCTCGGCAACAAGCAGCATGTTTCTGTTGACCTAGAAATGTGGGCTGATGACGAAGGTGGAATTAATATCAAGACCGGTGAGCAACGATGCTATGAAGGTCCGATCAAATTCAAATTTCCAAATCCTCTAACAGGTCACGCCAGAGTCAGGGAATGGTGGGATGAAGAGCTCGACAGGTTTCGAATATCAGTAAAGGTAAGTAATCCAATAATTGGAAAGATATTTCACTACAGAGGTAGCTTCGAGGCGGAAACAGTAAAAATTGATTCTCCAGATGATATCCCAACAGACATGAGGCCCTCAAGAGAGATAGAGGCTGAGTAAAGATTGAATTTCGTGGGTTTGTCAGGGCAAGTCAGCCCTCAAAAGCCTTCTTTGATAGCTGCATGAAGAGCTAGGGCATAGGCTTGCCAGGTGGGTCAAGACGAACACAAGCCAAAACGTGACGCTAACGGCGGCATAATCTCAGATCACCGTGGCGCCTTTGGCGAATTCGGCGCCACAGTCGAACGTGGCTTCATCGATCGTGCCTTTCGTGAGAGGATCATCATCGTCGGAGTAGGGCTATCTCACCAGACAGCTGAACAAGTAGACACCTCACTCGACGAATTAGAGCTGCTTGTCGATACAGCTGGGGCAGATGTTGTTGAACGAATAGTGCAGCGGCGAGACTCAATCGACCCAGCAACTTATATAGGGTCAGGTAAGGTCAAAGAAATATATGAAGCAGCACTTGCTCACGACGTCGACACCGTAGTTTTTGATGACGAGCTCTCCCCCGGTCAGCAATTCAACTTAGAGAAAATATTGAAACGTTCAGCGCTTGACCGCACTGCAGTGATCCTTGACATCTTCGCCCAACACGCAACTTCTGCCGAAGGTAAAGCCCAAGTTGAGTTAGCTCAGTTGCAGTATCGACTCCCCCGGTTGCGAAACAAGAAGAACTTCTCTCAGCAGGGTGGTGGCATCGGAACCCGTGGTCCGGGTGAGACACAGCTCGAAGTAGACAGGCGAAGGCTGGAGAGGCGCCTCCATAAACTGCGCAAAGACCTAACCCAGATAGAAGC
>CAZYMB010000006.1:34268-43848 GCA_964648795.1 uncultured Acidimicrobiaceae bacterium | reverse complement strand
TCTTGATTGGGCAGACGGGTCAACTTTAGCAGAGCTTCACCGGGTAGCTCAGGTGAACGAAGTGGACTCGAGAGACGATGGCATGGTTATTGAGGCCTTAATTGATGACAAAGACATCCCCAGGTTTGAGACCTACATACAATCCTAAGGTTTAGAATAGAGCTCATGTCTGGCTTCGTCCCACCTCCATATCCCCAAGATCGTCTCCGCCCTTTGGCGCAAATCTGTGAATCTCACGATGGGGGCATGGTCAACTTGAGTATTGGTGCCCCTTATGTTCCGCCACCTCAGTTGTTAATGGACAAGCTCGATGACCCAACCAGCGCCATGAAGTATCCGGCCAGTGTGGGTTCACAAGATTTTAGAGCAGCTGCCGCAAACTGGCTAACTGGTCTTGGGGCTGTTGGATTGACTAGTAGTGGGGTTGGTGCATCAGTTGGAAGCAAAGAGTTCGTAGCATCACTACCCGGTTTCTTAAAGCTGCGGACACCTACTAAGTCAACGATTCTGTACCCGGCCATAAGTTACCCAACGTACGCAATGGGCGCACAACTTGGGTCTTGCAAAGCTGTGCCTGTTTCGACAAACGAGCTTGGACAAATGGACTTGTCGACTATTGCCCAATCAGATATTGATGATGCTCTATGTCTTTGGGTCAACACTCCAAACAATCCAACAGGTTTAATCGAAGACCTAGAAGCAGTAGTGCAGTGGGGTAGAGCTAACAACGTTTTGGTCGTAAGCGACGAGTGTTACATAGAGTTCACTTGGTCACAAGACGCTGAGACAGCGTTGAAGTTTGGAACTGACGGAGTGCTTGCCGTTCACTCTTTGTCAAAGCGATCTAACTTTGCCGGTCTGCGTTCCGGATTTTACGCTGGAGACAGTGACATCGTCGACTATCTTTCTGAAGTTAGAAAGCATGCCGGGTTGATGCAGCCTGGGCCAGTACAGCTTGCGGCCACAACAGCATTCGGTGACAGTGAACACGTAGCTCAACAACGTGGAATGTATAAATCGAACATGGAACGTTTAATCTCAATCCTTGGAAATATCGGCGTTGTAGCCGAGATGCCGGGTGGTGGTTTTTATCTATGGGTGAAAGCAAGCCAAGGCAGCGACTGGGATTTCGCCGAGCTCTTAGCCGAGAAACTAGGCATGCTTGTGATTCCAGGTTCACTTTATGGTGAAGCAGGATCGGGTCATATACGCATTGCTGCAGTAACAACTCCAGCTCAGCTAGAGCTTCTAGAAGCTAGATCTAGCTAGGCCGAGCGACCCATTTTGACCCTCTTGACGCTGTTTTAGTGCCCGTTTTTGTAACAAAACAGGGGTTTCGGACGTTTATATATAGGTGACTGAGACTTCGCGGCATACAGAAATAGGTACCGATTCTGACACTGCAGATTCTGATGCACAAAACTTTAGTGGTGCCGAAACACTTGATCGTAGAGACACCGCCTCGCCTGAAGGTTTCCAAGAGCGACGTGCTGATAGACGTTCCGGCGACAACAGTGGCGAAGGTTTTGTAGAGCGGAGAGGCGCTCAGCTTGATCCGTTTCAATACTTAGAAGAACTAGCAAGTAACAATGCCAAACAAGAACGACAATTCAGTTTCGGCAGATTTAAACTTCGCGGTTATGACTTAGCGGCAGTATCATTTGCGTTGGCTCCGTTTGCAGCCTTTGTTGGCACAGCTGAACTAGTATTTGCAGCTCTATTTGCTCTTGCTTTGTCCATCTGGTTCACAGTCGACAAGCTATATGTCGCACGCTTTATTTCTCGTCGAGTTGACGAATATCGACTTGTAACAAATGCAATCGCTAAATCGGTAGCGACTGTCATTGTTGCTCTATATATATTTAACTTGGATGTTAATCGATGGCTAAGTGCAGCATTTGTAGTGTTGGCCTATGTGCTAGTGCTAGTAGTGCGTGAAGCTGTGCGGGCAAGCTTCTTACGTAAGCGCAAGAACGGGGAAATTAAGCGCAAAGTTATTGTTGTCGGCGGTAATGACGAGAGCGCAGGCTTGAAAGAGACCCTTAAGACTCATAGATACCTTGGCTACCATACGATGGCTCAAGTCGACCCTCTTGAATTCTCGAATGTCAATGCCCTGACGAGGCACGTTCTGACAGTATCCAAAGAACATGGAGCCGACAGCGTCGTAGTTGCTGCAACCGGTATCGACCAAACAAGATCTAACAGGCTCGTACGCGACCTAGTTGAGGCAGGGATTCACGTTGAGTTGAGTTCTTCTTTGGCTGACATTTCGCCAGACCGACTAACTGTTAGAACGCTAGGTAGGTTCCCAATCCTCTACATCGAACCAAGCCAACTAAATGGTTGGCGCAATATGGCTAAACGTCTTTTCGATCTAGCCATAGCCTCTACCGTTTTGTTCTTTGCAGCTCCTGTTTTTGTTGCGGTGGCACTATTGGTTAAGTTCACTTCTGAAGGTCCAATCTTCTTTGCTCAAGAACGAGTTGGCCAAAATGGTGAAATGTTCAAGATGCTTAAGTTTCGAACCATGGTTGTTAATGCTGAGGAAATCAAAGCCAAGTTAGAGGCACAGAACGAAGGATCCGGACCTTTGTTCAAAATGAAAGACGACCCACGTATAACGAAGGTGGGGGCTTTCTTGCGTAAAACGTCGCTTGACGAACTACCACAACTTGTCAATGTTCTCAGAAACGACATGAGCCTTATCGGTCCACGACCAGCGCTTAAGAGTGAAATGTCTGAATGGGATTTCGACCTTTATGCCCGTCTTCGAGTTAAGCCAGGCATCACAGGCATGTGGCAAGTGCATGGCCGTTCTTCGGCAAGTTTTGAGCAGTACACACGTCTCGACTTGTACTACGTTGACAACTGGAGCCTGTTTATCGATATCTCGATATTGGTGCGAACTATCCCAGCGGTGTTGAAATCTGACGGAGCTTACTAGCCGCAAAGTTTTGGACTAGGCTCGCCCACATGAAGATAATGCTTGTGTCAGGGAGCTCTAGAAGTAACAGTCAATCTCGTCGAGTCACCGACGAATTAGCTCGTCGGATTGAGAATAGACAAGTCGAAACCTCAATCGTCGACTTATTTGAGAGTCCAGTGTCTACTGTTCTAGATGATATTCATGCTGAAGGTAGTTCTGAGAGCGAAATCGTTGGAAGCATCACGTCAGAGGCCGAATCAGCAGATGGTTTTGTGATCGTGACACCAGAGTGGGGTGGCATGGCTACCCCCGCTGTTAAAGCAATGTTTGCGGTAACCACAGGTTATGCGCACAAGCCTGGGCTGATTGTTTCTGTCTCAGCATCATCAAGTGGGTCGTATCCAGTTTCAGATTTGCGAATGAGCTCATACAAGAACACCAAAATTGTTTACATCCCTGACCATCTAGTTTTACGAAACGTAGGTTCGCTTTATGGAGAATCTGAGTCAGGGGAGTCAGAGTACATAAATGAGCGAACTGATTTTTCTATCGATGCGTTGATTGCATACGCAACGGCAATGGCGCCAATCAGAGACGAAGAGTTTTTGTATCAGGAGAAGTACGGCTTTGGAATGTAGCTGAAGATGCTATCCTCTTGACTTGCGTCGAGAACGTTTGAAGTAAGCTACGAACTGATCAACATTTGTTTGGTTGATTAGTTTACCTATGGCATCCATTGGTAGATCGTCAGTGGTTTTGAATCGAATGCAAGATTTGCCTTCATCCATTTCTAAACCAGCTTCTTGAAATTGGCCCGCTAGCCAGTTCTTGATTTCTGGGTCAGCGTACATTGTTGTTAGATAGAGAGAAAGATGTTCTTTCTGAGCCGATAGCGCCGCATACATTAGAGGCTTGCCGTTGTAAGTCTCGGCGAAAGTCTTTAGGGGTACCTCGTATGAGATCATGCCCCAATTCATGCTCTCCACAAAACCTTTATTCAAATTCTTTATGATGAGAGCCCTAACTTTCGAGATCTCCTGCTTTTGGGCGGGATCTAGTTCGCTTAAGTACTCGTTGACACCTGTTGCTTTGCTTCTCACCAATGCTCTTCTAGTTAGGTTGACTTTAACTCGAGGTTCATACTAACTGTTTTGTTTCGATTTGCGATCGAAAAATTTGGCGCCATTCTTAACCGTAGTTATTTCAAGTTATTTACCTCGATAACTAACGCTCGGGGGCTATCCTGGTTGCGCAGTGAATAATTTATTAGAGGTAACTGCAGATCTCGTCAACAGGCCCTCTGTGTCATTTAATGAAGCAGAGTTTGTGGATTGGCTGCAATCTGAGTTACTCATGTTAGATCATCTAGAAACGACCCGTATCGGCGACAATCTAATTGCGCGCACTAATTTGGGTCGCTCGGAGCGTGTTATTTTCGCTGGACATACCGACACCGTGGTCCCAATAGGAAACCAGACGGCCCGCATAGAAGGCGACACTGTTTGGGGTGTTGGTGCCTCAGATATGAAAGGTGGTCTAGCAGTATTTCTTGAGCTAGCCAGGAATGTCTCTGAGCCAACCAAAGATATTACATACGTTTTTTATGCTCGCGAAGAAGTAGCGATGGTGCACAGCGGGATAAACGAAATCATTGAGCAGCGCCCCGATTTACTGGACGGCGACTGTGCTTTCTTAGGAGAACCAACTGCAGCCTCATTAGAAGCAGGCTGTCAGGGAACCATGAGTTTCGTGCTCACTTTGAGTGGAGCTAGAGCACATACAGCTCGTCCTTGGATGGGGCGTAATGCAATACACCGACTTGCACCAATACTGTTTGAGCTTGAAGCTTTCAAGGTTAGAACACCAACTATTGGTGGCTGTACTTTTTGCGAGTCGATTCAGGCAGTGGACATTTCAGGTGGTATTGCCGGAAACGTTGTCCCAGAGTCAGCGGTTCTACGCATCCATTATCGTTATGCTCCAGACCGAACTCCTGCTCAAGCTGAAGGCTTTGTAAAGAACCTGCTTGAGCCATATTTGGAGCCAGCAGACACCGTAGAAATAATCGACCGTTCACCCGCATGTCTTCCTAACATGGACCACCCAATCTTTGTTGACCTAGCCAAGAAGGGCAACCTCGAAGTAAAGGCCAAGCTTGGCTGGACCGATGTCGCCCGCTTTACAGGCCTCGGTGTGCCAGCAGTCAACTTTGGGCCCGGTGACTCTCTAGTGGCCCACTCAGCCGACGAACACTGTTTAGGAAAGAACCTAGACAGCACTTATCAAGCGCTGTTCGATCTAGTTAGCTAACTTCTTCTATCTCAATAGCGTCGACCGAATAGAAGGTGGTAGCCCCCTCCTCAGTTTCTGTTGAAAAAGTAAGGGATGCCCCCGAGTGGAACGCCGTTCGGCCTTCTGGGGTTTCTCGTGTGAGTAGCTCGAGAAGATCATTAGTTTCATCGCTTAGAAGTACACCATCTTGTCTGACGAACAGTTCGAACGTTTCCCCCTGGGCAGAAATGTTTGCGCTGATAACGGATTCATTTCCCGGGAGGCTCTCACGGAGTGAAACAAATAGGGTTGGACCCGAGTCTCCCACGGTGCCTGGTTGTAGGTTAATCCAGCTGTTGACTTCTCCTGTGTAGGCAATTGACTCTTGTTCTACGGTTTCAGGCAAAGTGGCGTTTTGGTCTTCTGAGCCTGCGTCGATGCTTCCGCAACTAACTAAAAAGATCGCAAGAGTAATGGAGATAGCGGCTGTCTTGATGTTCATTGAATTCTTTCAATTGTTGCTGATTGGCAAACCTTAATACAAAGGCCTTGGGCAAGGGGTTTATTGAATGTCAGAGGTGTCTGGCAAGATATAACCATGAGAAGTTCAGACCTTGCTACAACCATTGACCCTCCAACTATCGCAGCCCGCACTCCGGCAGTTTGGTTAGTAGAACCACAAGAGCCTCAACTTCTGAGTCAGCTGTACGCAGTGACGGCTGTTGCAGCTGGCTCAATCTTTCTAAGCATCGGACTACTGGTTTGGAGGTTTATTGCGTTTGGGGTTTAGCTTTTGCGCCACTTAGTGAAAATATAGCTTTCAGGTCCAGTGATAGCGTATGCGAGCTCATAGCGGTAGTTGTATTCGGCAGAACTTGGTGATGCGATACTAGTGTTGGAACCATATTGGGGGCTTATAGTAAGGTACAGTTCCTCGAAGCTGTCAGCTTCAAAAAACTTGCTGGTTAGTGTGGGACCAGCTTCACAAATCGTTCTGTTGAAACCCATGTCTTTTAGCTGATTTTTTATTTCACCGGGGCTCCAGCCATTACGCTGAATCCATTGACCTGCGAAGTCTTCTGGTTCAGCGCCACCAGAAAGTACGGTTACATTTTTGTGGTTACCTGCTGAGCCAATGTCGGAGCCTCTAGTCACGACCACGAGGTTAGTATTCGCCAGACCAGGGCTATCGGGTCTATATCCTTCAGACCGAAGGGTATTGCCACCAATTAGGACAGCATCGCCAGTTGCTCTGATTGCCATCATAAGGCTCTGGTCGGCTTGGCTGCTTAGCCCGGTCGAGGTTCCGTCGACGGTAAGCCGTCCAGACAGGTCTGTCACACGGTTTAGTACTAGCCCATCTGAGAGATCAACATCTAAAGTATTTCTTGCTTCAACTAACTCTTCGGCGCTAGCCGCTGTACCGATTTTAGGGTTTGTACTCATATATCCATTAATAGTCACACGTTGTGCACAGAATTACTCGCCTTTTCCAGTTTTAATCCACAGGCAACCTGTATTAGTCTTATGGAGGTTTTTAATAAACCGCCGCAACGGAGGTCGATCGAGCAGAGACAGTATGACAGGGAGGTGGGCCCTCTGGGGGAGATAACTTTAAACAGCCGGCGCACGGTTGCGATATCAAACCTCGACCTGTCAGTCTGCTTGTCGGCCTTTGTTGCTTTTTTACTTATACAATGAATTGAACAACCTAGTTCCATTCATTAACGTGAGCCCTTATGTCCATCGTCTGTGTCGGTAATGCAATCTGCGATCTGCTCGCATCTGTACCAGCTGGCTTTGTAGAACAAGTTGGGCTGACGCCAGGTTCTATGAACCTGATAGACGCCGAGCGTGCAAACGAGCTGAGATCAAAGATCGAAGTCGACAAAGTCGATGCCGGTGGCTCAGCCGCCAACACTGCGTTCGGAATTGCATCCTTCGGTGGGAAAGCCACCTTCACTGGCCGGATCGCCGATGATGAATATGGCAAACTTTATATGGACTCACTAGCGAGCGCCGGAGTTCGTTATGCAGGGGGAGTAGCCGACACAGATGAGTCAACTGGTACTTCGGTAATTCTTATTGAGCCGGGCGGGCAGCGCACTATGAATACCAATCTAGGTGCAGCAAATCTGTTTAGCCCAGCCGACATAACATCGGACCTGTTAGCCGATGTAGAGATGATTTATGTAGAGCTGTATCTGTGGGATCAACCAACTGCACGTGAGGCAATAACTCAAATCGTGACTCAGACAAAAGCTGTCGGCGTTAGCGTTGCACTGTCACTCTCTGACGTCTTCTGCATAGAACGCCATAGTGAGTCTGTGCTGGAATTAATTAGAGACTCTGTGGACATAGCATTCGGCAATACTGGAGAATGGGATTACTTGCTTGGTCTCGAACCCGGCCTTACGCATACAGACCTAGTCGATACCGCTTGGATAACTAAGGGTCCAAGCGGAGCTCAAGTAATAACCTCCTCCGACAATCTTGATGTTGCAGCCGTTCAAGTGGCCAGCGTTATTGATACAACTGGTGCTGGTGATCAGTTTGCTGCTGGTGTTTTATATGGCACCGTCAGTGGTTTGTCTTTGGCAGAATCTGGACGTCTCGGTTCGGAAGCAGCCGCAGAAGTCATTAGCCATATAGGTCCTCGACCGCAGAAAAAGTTCTCAGAGTTCTTGTAATAAGTTAAGCCATTTGTTTAGCGGCACTAAATAAATGTCCTTGACCCCAGTCGATCTCTAGTTCTCTCAAAAGGTTATGCTGTTTTGCAGTTTCAATCTTCTCAGCTACGATCCACATGCCTGAGCCATGGCCAAGTGTGGCAATTGCCTCGATTGCTGCGAGAGCTTCATTGCTCGGTAGTTGGGCAATAAGTTCGCCAGAGATTTTTAAAATGTCAGGCTTGAAAGAAGTTGCAACCAGTAGTGAAGAATATCCTTCGCCAAGGTCATCTATTGCTAGCCGTGGACCCATCTCCCGCAGCTTGGCTAGTTGAGCAGAGGCGGTTTCAATATTGTGGTATTTGTTTCGTTCAGTTGTTTCAAAGACGATTTGGTCTGGGTCCAGTCCAATTTCTTCAGCCTGAGAGATTGTAGCTCTGATGGCGGCCAGATCAAAGACTCCGCCAGGCGCCATCATGTTTAAGAAGAGAAGGCCTTCTCCTAGCCAGCTGCCAAGTGTTTCTAAAGCAAGCTTGCGTCCTAAGATATCTAGCTCGCCGAGCCAGCCTTCAGCAGTTGCCTTAGCTATCAGAGCGTCACCATCTAAATGGCCCTGGGGCGAGTCAGCTCGCATGAGTGCTTCGTAGCCAATGATTTCAGAGTTAGTGAGGTTAACGATTGGCTGATATCTAACTTCGTAAGTCAAAGTCTTTCGATCGATACGTGGAACTACAGGAGTTTTAGAGTGTGGTAGCTTCGCCATTAGTTGGTCAACAACGAGTTCAAGTCCGCCAGCGTCGACCTGGGCCACAGAAGCTATCCAGTCATGGTTCTTTAACTGTTCTCTAGCAGAGCCAGTGTCTGTAGTCTCAATCCAGACAGTCTTGCCAGACATTTTGACTGAAGCCTCAGGCAACGAAGCCTCTAGTTCATGTAGATGTGACTCAGTGCAGACGCCGTGGGCGAGGATGAGTGACATGTCTGATGGCGGTTTCGACATGTGGTTAGGCTAGCTGCTCAACCCAATAGCAGTGCATCTGAACCCAAGAACGCTGCAGTTACTCTAGCCGGCAGGCTTCTTCTGACCCAGGCAGTCGATGCCTAAATCGGGCTGCAACTGGATAGAGCGCTATTCCAAACCAGCGCAAAGGAGGAACAAGCCCTATTCGGCCGATTGTTCGCCAAATGAGATTGTCTGATGTTGCCAATGTTGAACAAACAGCATCCGAACCTGAAAGTACTACTTGTTTCTGAGCGTCCCAGAATTGCACTTTCATCGAGGCTTCTTCTTCGGTCAAATTGTAAGTCTCAAGATTGGTTTGCTGCCAAGCCGCTATAGAAAGGGTTTGGCTTCTATCTCTAGCCCAAACAGAAGCAGTTGTGCAGAAAGCACAATCGCCGTCATATATAAGAACTGAGTTGGAGTATCTCGAGTTAGTTGCGGCCTGCGTTTGGCTTGCGACCGTGGTTTGCTTTTTTGCGTCGAGCTCCGAGGCGCTTTTTTCTTCTTCTTTTTGACACATGGAGATCCTATCGGATTTTCTATGGCTTCATAGCAATAGAAACCGTATCTTTATTCTGGCTTACTTAAAGTAACTATCGGCGTAATCTCTCACTAGCCTTAACAGGTGGAAAAGTTTGGATTTGTTGGTCTACCCAACGCTGGAAAGTCTTCGTTATACAACGCTTTGACAGGCGGTAGTGCTTTGGC
>CAZYMB010000006.1:27357-34168 GCA_964648795.1 uncultured Acidimicrobiaceae bacterium | reverse complement strand
GGGCCGCAAGACCCGATCGAACATTTACGAATCGTAGAGACAGAGTTAACCCTGGCAGACCTAGAAACTGTCTCGACTAAAGTTAACAAACTCGAACGAGCAGCTAAAGGCGATAGCGCTCTTAAAGCTGAACTTGAAGCAGCCCAATTCGTCTTGGCAGAACTAGAAGAAGGAAATCCTCTCTACCGTGTCAAGATGACTGAAGACATGCACGAGATTGTCGACTCCTGGCTCTTGCTCACGAATAAACCAGTCTTAGCTATCGTCAACGTAGATGAAGGACAGTTAGATCAAGTAGATGAGATAACGGCTCCTGTTATAGCCGACTTGCCTGACACAGCTTCAACATTTGGTGTGTGTGTCCAGCTTGAAGCTGAAGCAGCTCAACTAGATAAAGAAGACAGAGCCGAAATGTTAGGCGAGCTTGGTCTCGGCGAAGGTGTGCTCCCTACCTTCTTGGCTCAAGCTTACAAATCGCTAGGACTGCGCACATTTTTTACAACGGGTGAACAAGAATCTAGAGCTTGGACATTTAGAGATGGTTCGCCAGCGCCTGTGTGCGCTGGACGCATACACACAGACATGCAGCGAGGTTTCATTCGAGCTGAGACCGTCCACTGGGATGAGTTGTTGGAAGCTAAGTCTTGGGGTGCAGCCCGTGAGTCCGGCAAGATCAGGGCGGAAGGTAAAGACTATTTAGTTAAAGATGGAGACGTTCTTGAGTTCAGATTCAACGTCTAGCCGTAAAGGTCACGACACTGGGTGGCTCTTAACTGAAGACGGCAAAGTTTTAGCATCGCTGACTTCCCCTACTTCTACTCGCTCTGCAATGCGAGGACTGATGTTCACCGACCCAACAGATACTGCTATTTATTTCGGCAGAGGTTCGATGATTCACACATTTGGAGTGTCATTCGAACTAGACGTTGCAGTTCTAAGCCGAGATTCCCAGGTAGCGCGCACGCTGCGACTTAAGCCTAACCGTGTGGCGTTTACTGGTTACAAGCACGGCGGCATCATCGAAGCCGAGGCAGGATCATTCGAACGATGGGGTCTAACAATTGGCCAGCAACTAAATATTGATTTATGAGCGGCCGCCTCGAAATTATTGGTACACCGATTGGTAACTTGGCAGACTTGAGTGAACGTGGCAGAGTAGCACTTACGTCTGCTGATGTGATTGCGTGCGAGGATAGCCGCCGTCTAGCAAAGTTGATGAACTATTTAGGGCTGGAGATGCCCAAAGTGATCATTATCGAGTCTCATCGAGAACGCAGTGGAGCAGTCGCTGTCTGCGAGGAGCTTTCACTTGGCAATAAGGTCGGTCTAGTGACCGATGCTGGAATGCCAACTATTTCTGACCCTGGCTCAATGGTAGTTAAAGCTGTAGTTGAAGCAGGCTATGTAGTTGATGTAATTCCTGGACCAACCGCTATCTCAACAGCAGTGGCAGCTAGTGGGTTCTTTGCAAAGCAGTTTATGTTTCTAGGGTTTCTTGACAAGAAGGGTTCAGGACGAGTCGAAGATATTCAAGCCCTTTCCGAATTTAGCGGCTTAGTGGTCCTTTATGAATCGCCAAAGAGAATTGAGCGAACTCTGTCAGAGCTGATGCAAGCTTGTGGTCCAGATCGATTGGTCATGGTGGCCAGAGAACTTACCAAGGTTTATCAGACTTTCTATAGGGGAACACTTGCATCCGTTCATGAAGACTTGGCTGACAACTCTTTGAAAGGTGAGCTAACGGTTGTTATTGGACCTGTCGATGACTCTGCGCACAAAGTTGGCGATTCAGAGATTGTGCAAGTTATTGAAGACAAAACAAACAGCGGAGTCTCCACAAAAGACGCCATTGCGCAGACTGCTCAAGAGCTAAAAGTAGCTAAAAATAGGGTCTATAAGCTGGCGCAGGCGCTTAACTAGGCGCAATTGACCACAATCGACGTGACAATCTTGAAACCGTTGATAGTATCAACAGAGTTAATAGCGGGCCGCGGCATCGCATTACGAGGCAACACTAACTAATTAAAGGCGGAACATGAATTCCATTGTTCAAGAAACAACCGATGCATTAAAGGGTAAGAAGACTCTTGATGTTATTGCCAAGCAAACTAGCGGCAATACAAAAAAAGCCAAAGAGGTGATCGACTCTCTAGTCCCGCGTCTTTTCGAAGGGTTTTCTGACAAGGCAACTAAGCCTGGTGGATCCGCAGTAGTAACTGAGGTTCTGGAAGAACAAGATCAAGAAATTCTTAAAGATCTAGCCGGATACTTCGAAAAGGGCGACAACAAAGCGGGCGCTCGAATCATGCGTAAGGTTTTGCCAGGTAAGACAACAGAACTCGTTGACTCATTTGCTGCCGACACTGGCCTAAGCAAGTCAAGCTTCAAACGATTAATTCCACTCATCATGCCAGTGGTTGCTTCGGTAACAGCAAAGCAGGTCGAGTCAAACAAGATCACAGGCGAAGACCTTGGTACTTTCCTAGTTGACCAAGACGGCCAAGCTGAAGTTTCTGATGAGACAGACGCATACGAGGCAATTAAGCCAACAACAACTCGTCGCCCATTCTTAGACGACGATGAAGAAGAAGAGTCAGATCCAAGTTGGCTTTGGTGGGTTATCGCCGGCCTTATTTCTCTGGCCGCAGTAGCGCTTATTCTTGGTGAGCTAACTTCAGACGATGATGAAGTAGCTGGAACTGATACTGAAGAAGTCGCTGAAGAACCAGTAACTGAAGATGATCAAACAGCAGCCGGTGAAGGCACTGACTCTATAGATCCTGAGCTTACCGAGGCTGCCGCAACAGCAATTGCTGACCTAGGACTAACCGATGCTGGCATCGAGGTAGTTGCTACAAGTAGTGGTCTGGCAGCTGTGGCTGGAATCGTTTCTACTCAAGAAGAAGCGGATCTAGTTGTTGAAGCAATAAGCGGAGTTGAAGGAATCGATTCTGTATTCAACGAGCTAATGGTCGTTGATGGCGGCGTTGCTGAACCAGCTGAGACTGAAGGCGAAGAAGTAGAGCCTGAAGGAACTGAAGCTGAAGTTACTGAAGGCGAAGCGGAAGAAGAAGTAGCAGAGGAAACTCCAGCTACT
The DNA here is from genome assembly GCA_964648795.1 of uncultured Acidimicrobiaceae bacterium. Taxonomy (GTDB): domain Bacteria; phylum Actinomycetota; class Acidimicrobiia; order Acidimicrobiales; family SZUA-35; genus JAHDDW01. The sequence goes on along the minus strand of CAZYMB010000006.1, from coordinate 31,071 downwards.
CCAGCTACTCCTGCGGCGACAGTTGATGCAGGAAGCCTGAACGAAGCTCTTAACATTGGTCCATTCCAATTCGAAGAGAACAGTTCAGTTCTTACAGCTGCAAGCCAGGCGCTTCTGACTGACGAAGTTATTCCTTTCTTGGCTGAGAACACTGAGCAGGCTTTCGAAGTTCAGGGTCACACCAACAACATTGGTCAGGCACGTGACAACGGAGAGCGCAACAGGGAGCTAAGCCTTCTTAGAGCAGAAGTTGTTCGTGACTTCTTGATCGATGCTGGGGCTGATGAAGCAAGACTTAGCGCTGCTGGATTTGGTCCAGATCAGCCATTGGTTCCTCATGAAGAGGCTGATGCGCCTGTTCTGAACCGTCGAGTAGTGCTGGTTCCTGCCAACTAGTAATTCTTTACATAAATAGTTAGTTAAGTGGTGCCTAGGCTCAATGAGTCTGGGCACCACTGTTTTTATGGTTACAAAGGGCGGTAGTGCTGTGTATTTTCGTCCTAGCTAGCTGATCTTCAGTTAGTCTTTAGGGCTGATGGAAACTTTCTATGTCACGACCCCTATTTACTATGTGAACGATGTGCCCCATATTGGGCATGCCTATGCGACAGTAGTTGCTGACGCTATGGCTCGTTGGAATCGTCTAATGGGTCATGAGACGATGTTTCTTACTGGGACTGACGAGCACGGACTGAAGATTCAAAGAGCAGCAGAAGCTAATGGGCTTACTCCTCTGGAGCAAGCAGATCAGACCTCTAGCCGCTTTAAGGAGGCTTGGAAAGGTCTAGATATTAGTAATGATCGTTTCATTCGCACAACTGAACCAGAACATCACAAGGTGGTTCAAGAGTTCATAACCAGAATGAAGGATAACGGGTATATCGAAAAGGGAACATACTCAGGTCACTACTGCGTTGGCTGTGAGGCCTATTACACCGAAGACGACCTTGTCGATGGAAACTGTCCGACTCACGAGCGTCCAGCAGAATGGTTAGAAGAAGACAACTATTTCTTTAAGCTCTCCGCTTTCGAAGAACCACTCAAAGAATGGATTAGCTCTGGGGCAGTTCAACCAGCAGGGAAGGCAAGCGAAGCACTCGGTATTGTCGAGCAGGGCTTGGAAGACGTTTCGATTAGTCGAACTTCTATTGATTGGGGAGTCAAAGTCCCATGGGATGAAGAACACGTATTCTACGTTTGGTACGACGCTCTAATTAACTACGTTACGGGCGCCGGCTACGGTGTTGATACAGAGAAGTTTGAACGTCTCTGGGCGAACTCGCATCACGTCATTGGTAAAGACATTCTTAGGTTCCACTGCGTGTACTGGCCGGCAATGTTGTTGGCAGCAGGCTTTGAGCCGCCAAAGCAGGTAAACGTTACCGGTTTCTTGCTGATTGGGGGTAAGAAGCTATCTAAGACTGGTTTGACTCAGATCCATCCAGAAGACTTAGTCAAAGACTTCGGCGTCGATGGATACAGATATCACTTCTTGCGAGACGTTTCCATAGGAGCTGACTCTGAATTCTCCTATGAGCACATGGTCGAACGTTATAACGCCGATTTGGCTAATACTTACGGCAACTTGGCTTCCCGGGTAGTTACGTTGGTTGGCAAAAAACTCGACGGAGTTGCGCCATTGCCCGACCCAGAAAGCCCACTGGCTGAACTAGCCAAGCAAGCTTATGAAAAGGGGAGCGAAGGCTGGACGAACTTTACGCCTTCGATCGCCCTTGACTCTATTTGGCACTTGCTACGAGAGACTAATGCTTATCTTGGTGAGACACAGCCTTGGAAACTAGATGATGGTTCACCCGAGTGCGCGGCGATTCTCGGAAGCGCTCTGGAGGTGCTGCGAATCGCAACCATTCTTGCTTCACCGGCACTGGTAAATTCTTCGCAACAGATCTGGGAGGCCCTAGGTTTGGATGGCTCGCCGGCAGATCAAGATATGCCAAAGGCGATGGAGTGGGGGCTGTACCCAGGTGGAGCGCAGCTAGCTCAACCAAAGCCGGTGTTTCCTCGAATCAAGGCAGAGTAACGTGTGGATTGATTCACACTGTCACCTGAGTGACCCAAAGATTGACTTCGACACAGCTATTGAGGCCCAGGGTGTAGAACACCTCGTGAATATTGCGTGTGAAGCAAAGGACTGGGACAAAGCTTGTGAAGTGGCTGCTAAATACGCAAACATCTCAGCGTCTATCGGGGTGCATCCACATAATGCGTCTGAAGGTATTGACGGTCTGGTTGACTTGCTAGGTAAGCCTGGAGTAGTTGCTGTAGGGGAATGTGGGCTCGATTATCACTACGACAATTCGCCTAGAGATATTCAACGAGAAGTTTTCGCACAGCAAATACGCATAGCCCACGAGCACAAGTTGCCGTTGGTGATCCACACTCGTTCAGCTTGGGACGAAACTCTCGAAGTGTTGGCTTCTGAAGGCTGGCCAACCAATACAGTGATTCATTGTTTCACCGGTGGGCCAACTGAGGCAGAGAAGTGCTTAGAACAAGGAGCTCACATTTCGTTCTCAGGAATCGTGACTTTTCCGTCTGCAGTAGATGATGTTGCTGCGGCAGCCAAGATAGTTCCAGACGACCGAATTCTCATAGAAACTGACAGTCCTTACTTGGCCCCAGTTCCTCACAGGGGTGAAACAAACGTGCCAGCCAGAGTGGCCGTCGTTGGAGAGTTCATAGCAGGCCTACGTGGTCAGCCAACCCAAGAGTTTGCAGAACTGACAACGAAGAATACCAAAGCCTTCTTTGGCCTCACGTAACTATGTATCGTCTCACTAAATCGATGATCTTGGATCAGCTTGATTCCCAAGGCATTGCTCCGAGTAGGGCGCTAGGACAGAACTTCTTGGTCGACTCAAACATTGTAGATAAGATCATTTCGCTAGCGCAGATAGACAAAGGCGATTCCGTTGTCGAGGTTGGCCCAGGGCTCGGTTCTCTGACAGTTGCTTTAGCGGAAGCCTGCGACTCGATTACCGCAGTTGAGCTTGACAAACACGTCTTGTCTTTGTTAGAAGAAAACCTTACTGTTGCCCAAGTAGCGGACAAAGTGCAGGTCATCAACGACGATGCCATGAAGCTGGATTGGGATGCACTGTTAGACGGCCCAACCAAACTGATAGCTAACTTGCCATACAACATTGCAACTCCACTAGTTCTCGACCTCCTTAAAGGGCAACCTAGTATCACTGACATGCTTGTGATGGTCCAACTCGAAGCTGGGCAAAGGCTTGCATCACAGCCCGGGTCAAAGATTTACGGGATTCCATCTGTGGTCACTGGTTATTGGGCAGAAGCCAAAGTGGTGGCACGCATCCCTGAGTCGGTGTTTGTGCCGCAGCCTCGGGTCGAGTCGTGCCTGGTCAGAATCAAACGACGTGAAGTCGACGAAGCCCCCGAGCTGTATGCGACTTTCGAGAACCTTGTTAAGACAGCCTTTGGTAAACGCCGCAAAATGATCCGAGCCTCAATTGGCGACCTAGTCTCCACTGAACTTATGAGTGAAGCTGGGCTGGACGGGACCGAACGTCCTGAAACACTCGCCGTCGATACGTGGGTGAAGTTAGCAACTCTGATTGCTTGACCCAGGCAATAGAGCGACACGAGGCTATTTCGTCGTCCGCACCGGCAGAGGAGCTAGTTGGGGGCTCGTGTAGTTTGTTCTGCCGGCACAAGGTACTCCGAAATATC
>CAZYMB010000006.1:0-27257 GCA_964648795.1 uncultured Acidimicrobiaceae bacterium | reverse complement strand
TTGGTGCTCTAGACTGTGCTGATGTCAGAAACTCTCTTAGCTCCCGCAAAGCTCACATTATCGTTGCGGATGACGGGTGTGCGAGAAGATGGCATGCACTTGCTCGACGCAGAAATGGTTACAGTGTCACTCGCTGACCAACTAACTGTGAGTGAAGGTCCGGCTAGTGTGTCTATCTCAGGCAAGACCAGTGGGGTAGAGGTAGGCGAAGGTAATACCGTTATGCAGGCGATGAAGCTTGCAGGAGTCGAAGCTCAGGTCGAGATTAACAAACAGATCGCTACTCAGGCTGGCTTAGGTGGAGGTTCAGCCGATGCTGCTGCAATATTTCGTTGGGCTGGCTTTAACGATCTAGATGCCGCTGCGAGTATTGGTGCAGACATTCCGTTCTGTATAAAGGGTGGTCGGGCTCGAGTGACCGGCATTGGTGAGATTTTAGAGCCGCTACCTTTTCAAGAACAAGACTTTACTCTCTATACACCTGGGTTTGGGTGCTCAACTGTCGAGGTGTACAAGAAATGGGATGAGCTGGGTGGCCCTACCGGCCATAATGGTAATGACCTTGAACCTGCGGCGTTAGCGATTTATCCAGAGTTAGAGCGAGCTAAACGTCAGCTTTGGGAAGCTGCGGGTAAAGAGCCCCGGCTAGCGGGAAGTGGCTCGACTTGGTTTGTAGAGGGTCACGTAAAAGGCGATGCCTTCGTTCTTTGTAGTGCGGTGGAAGTAGCTTAACTACTTCTTGTTACGCCGCTGAACACGGGTCTTCTTCAAAAGCTTACGGTGCTTCTTCTTGCGCATTCTTTTGCGTCGTTTTTTAATGAGTGATCCCATGCCTGACAAAGACTAGCTACTAACTGCCAGTTTCGACACCCGTAATCTGAATTTGTTTACAGTTATCTCAATTTCTAACGTTGCTCTTCCGTTCTGATTTCGAGCTGTTAGACTCACCGAACGCACTAATTAGTGTGACTACTACCTTCGCGGGTAGTTCAACTGGCAGAACACCGGCCTTTGAAGCCGGGGGTTGCAGGTTCGAGCCCTGCCCCGCGAGCTTTTAGAATAAAATTCAACCCGATTTGTTCACTATTTCAGCTACTTTTGGCGTGTGTCAATTTCTTTCTAAAGAAATTTCAACTTTTTGCTAAAGGTCCTGACTTCGGGCCGATAGAAAAGCCTCCCCCGATACTGCAGGGGTCGGCTGGTTCCCAGTCGGCTCCTGTGGGGTAGCAGGATCATAAGCGGGAACTAACAACCAGAAGCGTTTCGCCGATTAACTATGTGTGACAAGAAATCTTTGTGCAGTCGTAGTTCCCGAAGCCTTTAGTTCAAACGCATCTGACTTTCTAGATCAAGAGTTCGGTGGTCAAAGCGTTTTGACTTTGACTTTACAAGCCGTTGTCGAAGCGGGCGTAGACCAAATCATATGTGTTGGCTCGAGCCCGAACTTTATGGCGGCGACTAAAGAACTTAATGTCGATTTCCCTGTGACCATGGTGCAGCTTGGTTCACATCGAGTTGAGAGCCACTTAGAGGCAATCATTACCTATCTCGATACGCCCAAAGAAGATACAGACCTATTGATTCTTGCAGGCAACCAGCCATTACTGCAGCCAGTAGATGTTGCTGAAATAGTCTCGGAACACTCAGCTCAAAATGCTGCAGTAACAGTTGCAGTGGGTGGGCCAGCTAATGTTGACTCCGGAACGGCTCTAGTTGCTGACGCTAAGGGTAGGGTTCAAGAAGTTGCGCCGTTTAGATCTGCGCTTGCATTTGCATCGGAAGATTCTGAACTAATTGAGGCATATCCGCTCTATATGTTTGCTGCAGACTTATTCGGTCCGACAGTACGAAGAGCAAAGCCAATGGCAACCAATGCTCGTGTTGAAGACCTAATAGAAGTAGTCGCTCAAACTGGTAACAAATGTCACATCGTTGATATGGAACACAGGCGAACACAAGTCCAAGGTATCTCAACAGCGGAAGAGCTTGGAGAGCTGAGCACTCATCTTCAACAAGACAAGATGGCCAATCTCGCCAAGGCAGGGGTTCAAATCGTTAACCCAGCGCTCACACACATTGACTTGTCAGTAACCGTTGGCGCTGGAACGAGAATTGAGCCATTCACCACCATTACAGGTTCAACTGTGATTGGCGAGAATTGCCAAGTTGGGCCTTTCGCTGAGGTGGTTTCCACCAAGCTCGAAAACGGATCAACTCTGTCTCATTGCTCAATCAAATACGGCAAAATGGCGGACGATTCAACGCAAACAGATTTCGGGTCATAGGCTCCGCAGGTTCGTCTTCCCAATATTGATTGTGCAGCGTTCGAATTAGACGTGTATCCTTAACTCTTCCAGCCAGAGACTTTTCCTTTGGCAGATACGGAGAGTCAATGAAGGTTGTAACAACTAAGAAGTTGCATCTGTTCTCAGGCCGCCAGAGCGTTGAGTTAACCGAAAAGATCGCCAAGAGCTTAGGTATAGAGGTAACGGAAGCTCGTTTGAGCCAGTTCTTAAGTGGTGAGACACATTGTCAGTTCGGAGAGTCAGTTCGCGGCTCTGATGTATTTATTGTTCAGACCCACGGTGAGCTAGATGGCCGAAGCGTTAACGACGCAATCATGGAACATCTAATAATGGTTGATGCGGCAAGGCGAGCTTCAGCAAAACGCATTACTGCAGTAATTCCGTTCTACGGGTATTGTCGACAAGATCGAAAGTCAGAAGGGCGTGAACCAATCACAGCGCGATTGTTAGCTGACATGTTTAAAGCTGCAGGTGCGTCGAGACTAGTATCTGTCGACTTACATACTGGCCAGATTCAAGGTTTCTTCGATGGCCCAGTAGATCACTTAACCGCAATGCCGATTCTGATTGACCGCCTTAAAGAAGAAGGCGAAGACCTTGTAGTTGTTTCACCTGATGCTGGTCGAGTAAAAGTTGCTGAGCGTTATGCCCAGCAACTTGATGCTTCATTGGCAATTATTCACAAGCGTCGTGTTAAGGGAAGAAAGAACGAAACCGAAGCAAAGACCATCGTAGGTAAGGTCAAAGGTAAGCGCTGCGTCATGATCGACGACATGATCGATACCGCAGGAACAATCTGCCAAGGTGCAGAACTGTTAATGAAGAAAGGTGCCACGTCAGTAATTGGTGGTGCGACTCACGGGCTATTCTCAGGGCCGGCGATTGACCGCTTAAAGAACTCAGAATTCGAAAAAGTGCTTGTTACTGACACCTTGCCGCTGCCATCAGAAAAGCGTTTCGACAAGCTTGAAGTTCTCAGTATTGCGGACATTCTAGCCGACGCAATTAGGGCTGTTTTTGAGGACACATCAGTGAGCCATATTTTTGATGGGCTAAATCACAATTAGTCGCCTCAGAACCCACAAAAGTGCGCCTGAAACGTATCCGTAGTTGGTATGGAGTCCGACGAAAGCCAGATAGGCTAGTTGGTCGCACCAAGTAGTTCCGCTACTCGGCTGATAAGGATTAATAATGGCTCAACAAACAGTACAAGCATCATCGGCACGCGGAGTAGGCTCAGGTCCAGCTCGTCGGCTTCGAGCAGAAGGCCAAATACCTGGCGTCCTATACGGACTCGATAGTGACCCGGTCGCTGTATCAGTTTCTTATGCAGAACTCCGAGACACGTTAAAGGGCCCTCAGGGAATGAACACTGTATTCTCATTAGATGTTGACGGCAAAGATTCAGAAACTGTCATCGTAAGAGACGTGCAACGCGATCCAATCAAACGAGTTGTAACTCATGCAGACTTCCTTCGTGTCGATCCAAATCAGACGATTCGAGTGAGCGTTCCGCTGAAACTTATTGGTGACGATTCAGGTGTTACCAACGATGGTGGTCTTATCGAGCAGAACCTATTCGAGCTTGAAATCGAATCTCTACCTGGGTCTGTTCCAACCGTTATCGAGGCAGATGTCACTAGCCTGACTTTGGACAGTTCTATAAGTGTCGCAGATCTAGACCTTCCAGAAGGTGTTGTCGCTGCTATCGCCGACGAAATCTCAGTAGCTTCTCCTTATGTGCCTAGAGAAGTCGAAGAGCCAGCAGCTGTTGTTGATGGCGTTGAGGGCGCTGAAGGCGTTGAGGGCGCTGCAGGAGCCGAGGGTGCTGAAGGTGAAGGTGGCGCTGAAGGCTCTGGTGAGGGCGAATCATCTGGCGAGGTTGAAGGCAGCTCCGAATAACTGCCATGGGCAAATTGCTCGGCAAGTTTAAATCCACCGAAGAAGTAGACTTCCTATTCGTCGGTTTAGGCAATCCAGGTTTGAAGTATTCTGATACCCGACACAACCTAGGCGCCGAAGCGATCGAGAGTTTTGCGCAATCTCAGCAGTACTCGTTTGCCAAAGTTGGTGTGGCAAGATTCGCTAGACACAAAACAGGTTCTGGCCTTTCTGTCATTGCTATCCCAGAGACTTTTATGAATGAATCAGGCAAAGCCTTAGGAAACCTCGTTTCTAAATTCAAGATCTCTGACCCAGAGAGAATAGTTATAGTCCATGATGAGCTAGATCTTCCTGCTGGAACAGTCAAACTTAAGACTGGTGGAGGAATGGCAGGTCACAACGGTCTTAAGTCTGTTAAGCAGCATCTAAAGACAGACCAGTTCTCACGGCTTCGCATCGGAATCGACCGACCGCAACATTCGGGTCAAGTATCTGACTACGTGCTCGCTAAACCACGACCAGGTGAAACCGCTTTGATACAAGATGGCCAACTCCTAGCCCAACAAGCCATTGATATTGTCATTGACACCGGCAGCGTTGAAAAAGCTATGGCGCAAGTAAACGCCAAGTAAGGGTTGAGTCTCTAATGACACAAAGTGTAATAGAGCGCTGGGCCAACTGTGTTGCAGTTTCTAGAGTCGTTGGTCGCCAAAGTGACAGGTTGAGCACCCCTAGTTCTGCTCAGTCACTAACAGTAGCGACTCTTGTGGATCAGCTTGGAACAGAACCCAGTTTAGTTGTGACTGCCAGCGCATTAGAAGCTGAACGCCTAAGTCGAGAACTCAAAGATTGGTTGGGACAAGAGCGGGTTGGTCTTTACCCTGACAGCGATACTTTGCCGTTTGAGAGAATTAGCCCATCAATACCAATTATGGGTCAACGGGCCAAGACTCTGCATCACCTGGGTCAAGGGCAACTCGATGTTGTTGTTTCGTCTGCAAAGAGTGTTGTCCAAGTATTTGCTGCAGACCCGAATCGTGAGCCAATAACTATTTCAGCAGACGGCGAGATTGACGTAAATGTGCTGGCCGAGTCCTTAGTCGAATTTGGATACAAACGAACGGCTCTTGTTGAGCGGCCGGGAGAGTTCTCGGTTCGAGGCTCGATTGTGGACGTGTTTGGCTCTACTTCCCGAACGCCTGTAAGAATCGATTTGTGGGGTGATCAAATCGAGCGTCTCGTTGAGTTTTCTACCGCCGATCAGCTTGCCGGAAGCAATGTTGAGTCAGCCGAGTTCTATCCTTGCCGTGAACTAATGCCAAACGCCAATGTTGTGGCCAACGCAAAAGAGTTGATGTCTAGCGCTCCTTGGGGTGCAGAACACTGGTCAAGGTTCCAAAACGGTGAGTTCTTTGACGGCATGGAGTCTTGGATTGCCTGGGTTGTGGATGAGCCGACTGTATTGAGCGAACTATTTGGTAGTTCAGCTCTCTTGGTTGAGATTGACCCGCTGCGAGTCAAGGAGCGCATTGTCGAGATTCAAGACTCTGAACGAGAAATCGGAACGACTCTGAGCAAAAGCTGGGAGGCAGAAGACTTCGCCTTATCTGAGACTCTTAACTATCAAGGCTATGAAAGTCTGCAATGGAGTTCCAAGGGTCGAAGAATCTCAGTGGATGCAATGCCTACAATTGCTGAGGGCAGAGACGAACCAAATCACGTAGATCTTATTGCTTGGCCACCGGCTGGCGAAGCTTTGCAAGAGGGTGTTCTTGCTGCAGTTGAAGATAGTCCTCTGGTTGTGGCAGCTTCATTGACTGACGCGGGAATTGAACGATTAGCACGAACTTTGAGCAACTGGGGTATCGATGTTGCAAAGTCAAAGGCCACTGGTCTTGAGCTGAAGGCCAACTCGATTATTAAGGGTGACTTCGAGTCCGGCTTCTACTCTAGAGAAGCTGGACTAGCGTTTATTTGCGACGCCGACTTCGGAGGAAGACGCCGTTCTCGGGCACGCAGTAAAACTGAAGGTCAAAAGTCTCGAGATCTCGATGAGCTACAAAAAGGCGATCTAGTCGTTCACTACACACACGGTGTGGGACGCTTCGAAGGCATTGTTACAAAGGTTGCAGCTGGCCACGAAGGTGACTACCTGCAGTTGGCCTATGCTGGCGACGATAAGCTGTATCTGCCGACTGACCAGATCGACTTAATCAGACACTACGCAGCGACCGATGATCCAAAGCTTAATAAGTTAGGTGGCTCGGATTTTGCTAAGACTAAGCGAAAAGTCCAAACCGAAGTTGCCCGAATTGCTCAGGAGTTAGTAGTTCTATATCAGAAGCGTGTCACCACGCGAGGACACCAGTTTGAGGCGGACACCCCCTGGCAAGCCGAGATTGAAGAGGCATTCGAGTATGAGCTAACGCCGGATCAGGCAGCAGCGATCGAAGAAGTTAAATCGGACATGGAAACCGATAAACCAATGGACCGCTTAGTGGTCGGAGACGTGGGCTTCGGTAAGACTGAGATTGCGTTGCGTGCAATGTTTAAAGCAGTTCAAGGGGGCAAGCAAGCTGCGTTGCTAGCCCCGACGACGTTACTTGCTCGTCAGCACTATCAAACCTTTACAGAACGGCTAGCCCAATACCCAATCAAGATTGGAGTATTGAGTCGATTTAACTCTGCAGCTGAGAACAAGCGTTTAGCTGACTTAGCAGCCATTGGTGATCTAGACATTCTGATAGGTACGCATCGCTTGCTTTCAGCAGACATCAAATATGGTGACTTGGGGTTATTGGTTGTTGATGAGGAACAGCGATTCGGTGTTAGTCACAAAGAGAAAATTAAAGAACAAAGCCACGAAGTTGATGTACTAACGCTTTCGGCCACCCCAATTCCTAGAACACTTGAACTCAGCCTCACCGGCATTCGAGACTTATCAGTACTAAATACTCCGCCCCTTGACCGACAACCAATCGCCACTCATGTCGGCCCTAAAGATGAACGGATTATCTCAGAAGCGATTCGTCGGGAGCTGTTACGCGAAGGCCAAGTGTTCTATGTTCACAACCGAGTACGCAGTATCGAAATTGAGGCAAGAAGAATACGCGAGTTAGTCCCAGAGGCTCGAGTGGCAATTGCTCACGGGCAGATGGATGAAACTCAACTCGAATCAATAGTGACAGAATTCTGGGATGGAAAGTTTGATGTCCTGGTGTGCACAACAATTATCGAATCAGGCATCGACATGCCTACGGTGAATACTCTGATTGTCGACAACTCAGAAAACCTTGGATTGGGCCAACTTCATCAACTTAGAGGAAGAGTCGGTCGCTCAGGCCAACGAGCCTACGCATACTTGCTGACAGTCCCAGACAGAGCAGTCCCTGAACTGGCCCACAAACGCTTAACCACTATTGGTGAAGCTACAGAGCTCGGTGCCGGGTTTAAGATAGCGATGAGAGACTTAGAGATTCGTGGAGCTGGCAACCTTTTGGGAACTGGTCAGTCGGGCCATATAGCCTCTGTTGGTTATGACTTGTACTGTCAGCTTGTCACTGATGCCATAGAAGAACTTAAGGGCAATGATACGACTCCAGAAGTTCCAGTTTCAATTGATCTACCGGTAGATGCCTTCCTGCCGGAAACATTTATCTCTACTGAAAGCGCACGAATCCAGAGCTACAGGCGCCTGGCTGAAGCCACATCTATTGACGAACTTGAGCAGTTAAATTCAGAATGGAAAGACCGGTTCGGCGAAGTTCCGGAACAGGCTGTGATGCTAGTAGAACTAGCCAAACTCCGAGTTCTTGTGACACACCACAATGTTTCAGCGGTCACCTATCGTTCTGGTCCAGGCTTAGGAGGCCCAGAAGCCTTTATCCGACTCAACGATCTCGAAATACCAGTGAGCGTTCAGCTGAGACTTAAGCGACTATACCCGGGAAGCGAAATACGAGAAGCTAACGAAAACCAAAGCGCCTATGTGGATATAGGGTTGAGCGACTCAGATCAAACTAACGATGCTTATGAGATTGTTCAGTCTTTAATTGGCATTTCGTGAGGTTCTTCGTAAGACCGTGGGTCAGACTGAACTCCCTCGAACACGAACGCCCTACGCCCTAGGGCAACGGTAGTTCCTGGTTCTATATCTACTGAAGAATTAGGCTCTAGTTGGTTCCATGCTTGATTAACGGCGTTCCAGATGAATGTTCCGTTGGTGGAACCAAGGTCGGTGATAGAAACCCGAGGCCCGTCGACGCTAATAGTAGCGTGGTTTCTTGAAATGGTTTCATTGCCTGTAGAAATCTTGAGAGGTTCGAATCCTTCACCGGTTTCTGGGTTACGACCTATTGTGTATGAACGGTTCAAACCGTAGGTCATGCCATCGTCAAAGATAATGAAACCGGTTGAGTCTATTGGGTTGTTCTTAGCGGTGATTTCAGCGAGGGGAGGAAGCTCGGTGCTGGGCATTTCAGCTAGCACGATATTGTGAAAGGCCTCGTCGATAGCTTCACTGTCGTCTTGTGAAGCCTGGTCCAAAGATTCATCAGTCGAATCGTCTGATTCATCGAGTTCCATGACTACATCACCATTGTCGGTTTCATCTTGAGGATCAATATCGTTTTGCAGAATAGCCCCAACATCAGAAACTTCCTGATCTGGCTTAGCCTCTGTGTCTGTTGATGCAGCATTTGGGTACTTGTCGAATTCGGCAGGAGTCATAGAGATTCCAGCACCTGGGACGATTCCGGTGGTCAGGTTGTAAGGAGCTACTGGGCCTCTAGTGGTCGCCTCGGTCGCAAAAATCTCAATTCTGGAACCATCGACGAACGGTTGAATTGTCTGCTCTTCGGTACCAGGCTGGAAATCGAGTTGGGTTCCTCCAACTTCTATGTCCATAGCGCCTCTACGGAAAGCAGTAGCCGAGTCACCGTCAACGACAACTGCTGCAAAAATCTGGAGCTTCTCAGAGTGTGAGCGGATCACTTCTTTGATTTGGCTGCTTGTCGATAGCTCATTGATTTGTCCGTACATAGAAGACAGAGCCTCGAAGTCGTTGGCTGAACCGGGGGTCACCATGCAGGCGCTTGAAAACCTTGCCACAGCACCCGGTCCTCGATGGATTCCACAATCATAGGAATTAAGCTTCGACATCATCATTCTCCGTTTCTAAGCTGGCGGCTGCTTTTTCAATTAGATCTACAAGTGTGTCAACGGCACTCATTTCAGTTCCGTTGATTCCAAGCATGCGAGTAATTATTTCTTGTTCTTCAGGGGTCAGGCTGGGCGACAGTGTTGGTCCCTGGATTTGCATGTGCCTGAGTGTGTTTAATAAAGACGTGGTCGGTGCTTGTGGGAATACTGAGTTTCCAGAAAGTGCACGGTGGAGGGTTACGCCCATAGCCCATAGGTCAGTTTTGCGATCGGGGAGTCGACCTCTTACAAGGTCAGGGTGGGTGTATTCAACTGGGATTTGGCTGTGAGTGCCTGGCAGAGTTTGCCCCTGGTTAATTATTTGAAGTACTCCAGGGTTTGAGAGTTTAGCTCGATCAGAATCGAGTCGAATATTTTGCGGTCGAATGTCATTGTGGGTGATTCCGAGCTGATGAAGTTCATCAAGACTTTGGAGGGCTTCGGCCACAATCCGAAGCACATCTGTTCGGTCTAGATCTGGAGCAGGATCAGCGAGTGTCCCAAGCATTGAGTCCTCACCCGAAATTGCCATAACATTTGCGTCCTGGATAACTTCGATGTCTCTTAAGAACTTCTCTTCATTGGCGTTTCGGATAATCCCTAAGTGTTTCGACAGTCGGCTAATAGCGGCTTCGCCGATTTGTCGTTTTAGAAGCCTCAACCGAACTGAAGAAGACTGTTTTAGCCGATCTGGAGGGGTCGCTCTGTAATACCGAAAGATTCCGTCTTCGCCGAGTTCTTCAGTTATTTCGTAGTCAGCTACTGTTTGCATAGGCTCCCTAATTATAGGGAATACTAGGCATTTCTCCTTACAGAAAGGTTATGTCAATTTTTAGCCGTTTCTAGCCGGGCTTAGTCGCTCTAGACTGGGAATGAGCTATTTCAAAGAGAGATCACCTTGAGCATCAGAGATTTCGTGCGAAATACAAGGCGCAACCACAGGAAGAAACCAGAGTCTGTGGAACCTTCTTCGCGCCCTGGTTTGAGGGATCCACTTAGCGCTGAGCCCGAGTCAGCAGAACAACTATCTGCATATCTAAGCGAAAGTATGAAGCACTCATCTCCAGAAAATACGACCCGTCAAATAACTTTACACACAGTCAAACAGTCCGAGACGTTAAATTCGATTGCCGTCGAGTACTTTGGAGATTCTAAGTACGCTGGCGATATTGCTGACGCTAACTTGATTGATTTGACCGACGATCCAATCAATGTCGGCGATATCTTAACGATTCCAATCTAGTCTGTAAGTTGTGACTATCTCGAACGATGGACATCCAGACGCAGAGATCTTGTGTAAGCATGCACCCGTCTTACGCTTCGATTCCAGAGAACTGTTTTTACCTTCATCGGTAGAAGCGTTTGCTACAGAAGCAAGACTGGTCGTTTCTGACGAAGAAGTGTCCGGCTATGGCGACGAAAAGCTTGAACTCCTAGATGCATCTGCGGGAACAGACTCGTACCTGCAGCTGGTATCAGAACAAGATCGCAGAACTATCGTTGGTGAGCAGGCGAAAGTCTTGGCTAGAAGTCTTCTGAACAACCGTCTAGGCAGAGTTGGGATCTTTGGTCGAATCCTAGATGCATTATTTCAGCTGAGTGTTTTCTTGCGTCCAACTACTCCACGGCTAACCACACAAGCAGCTGCTCTCAAATTGCGTGGCAAAGAACCCGACCCACCTGTGGTCTATGCGCGACGGGTTGACTTGGCTGGCTGGGTAGTTCTTCACTATGCCTACTTCTATGTGATGAACGATTGGCGTAGTAGCTATCGAGGGCTCAACGACCACGAAGGTGACTGGGAACAAGTTTGGATCTATTGCGATCCCGAGACCATGGAGCCGTCTTGGGTTGCAGCCAGTAATCACGATTATCGGGGAGCTAACCTAAGACGCAGTTGGCAAGACCCAGAACTAAGTTTTGAAGGCGACCGAGTAGTACTGTTTGCAGCGGCTGGGTCGCATGCTCACTATTTTCAACCCGGTGATTTCATAACTCGTCTTGAAGTGCCTGGCTTACGGTGGTTGTTGAAGCTGCAACGGTCGTTGCGTCAAATTCTTCGCATAACAGACCAGGCGGAAGAGATTGGACTGGGTCCTGCCTTTGGTGTGCCCTTCGTTGATGTCGCCGTTGGAGACGGAACCCAAGTCTTGGAATGGGATGTTCGATTGTTAGACGACGATACGCCTCACTTTGGTCGCTACCAAGGTCTTTGGGGGTTAGATACTAAGGACCCCACCGGCAGCGAACGAGGTCCCGGTGGTCCTAAATACGGAAGAGAAGGCCAGGTTAGGTTCGCTTGGTCAGATCCGGTTGGTTTTGTCGAGCTTCATGGCACTGTTCCGCCTTCTAGGGCTGGTAGCTCTCTAACACTTGAACAAATTGAGGTCGCTTTGTCTGAGATAGATGAAGAGATTACTCAAACAAGCCGTGGGATCACACTGACAACTAAAGCAGTTGATCACAAGAAGACCGAGCTTGAATCCGACAAAATTTCTACCTTGTTGCGCTACCGTACGCAGTTGCGCGATCTTCGATATCGACTGAAGAACAATGAAGTCGTTCCTGAAGATGTGCGTTCACATTTAACCAAGGCTGCTGCTCCAATCCCTCCACCGAAGGAGTCCGGTTGGTTGTTGAGTATTTGGGCGTCACTGAGTGTCCCACTGTTATTGCTTAGCGTTGCAGCGGTGTTAGTGCTTAATTCTTTTAGTGCAGATGTCACTGTGGGAAACCTGACCTTTCAAGTCGGCGGTTACTCGGTGGCTGGTGCCATCATTGTTGCCATTTCGGGTATCTATTTACTTGAGCTCCTAGCTCGTCGTCATTTTCAAGCAGTGCTTCGACTCATTGGCGTTTACATTGGACTCATAGCGATTTGGATACTGCTACGCCTATTGGTTCTTGGCTCGATAACCACCATTACGTTGGTGGTGGTCGGTATTGCGGTGACTGTGGCTGCAGTGGTTCTGTTTATCACAAATATTAGAGAGCTTGCCCGAGCCCAGAAGAGGGCGGATCAAGCGCCAGATTAGCGCTTAGAGTATCGACTAAAGGTCATTCCAAACAGGCCACTAAATTGCTAAGGTGTGGCCAAGAGCGCCTTGATGGCGTTTTCATTACATTGCAGGGGTTGTGCATTGGCTGAAATAGGCTTTATTAAGGCAAGACAAGTTTTGGATTCTCGTGGGAATCCAACGGTAGAGGTAGAAGCTGGTGCAGACGGCCACATGGGCTCTGTAATTGTTCCATCGGGAGCATCAACTGGCCAGTTCGAAGCAGTCGAGCTTCGTGATGGCGGCGAAGCATTCGGCGGCAAGGGCGTTATGAGTGCTGTTGGTCACGTTAACTCCGAGATTGCGAATGCTGTTACGGGTATGGCGGTTGAAGATCAGCAAGCGTTGGATGAAAAACTCTTAGAGTTAGATGGAACACCTAATAAAGCACGTCTTGGGGCTAACGCAATTCTTGGTGTCAGCTTGGCGGTTGCTAAGCTGCGAGCCAGTATCGAAGGCAAGCACCTCTACGACAGTTTGTCGGATGGTGCTGGGGTTACGCTGCCAGTTCCGATGATGAATGTTCTCAACGGTGGTGAGCACGCAGACAACAATGTTGATTTTCAAGAGTTTATGGTTGTTCCTTATGGGGCGTCATCATTTTCTGAGGCCCTTCGGTGGGGAGCAGAAATTTATCAGAAGCTTAAGAAAGTCCTGGGCGAGAAGAACCTAGCAACCGGTATCGGAGATGAGGGTGGATTCGCTCCGAACCTTGGTTCTAACGCTGAGGCATTAGATCTATTGGTTGAAGCTATTGGAGCTGCAGGGTATGAGCCCGGCACTCAAGTTGGGTTAGCTCTAGACGTCGCGTCGACTGAGTTCTTTGCTGATGGAAAGTACAACCTTGCTGGTGAGGGTCGAGTTCTTGATCCAACTGAATTTGCAGGTCTGCTGACTGAGATGGCTGACAAGTATCCGATTGTGTCTATAGAAGATGGCTTGGCCGAGGATGACTGGGATGGTTGGGCAGTGCACACCGAGCAGCTTGGTTCTAAGATTCAGTTGGTTGGTGACGATCTATTTGTTACTAACACACAGCGTTTACAGCGCGGGATTGATGGCGGTATTGCTAATTCTATTCTGGTTAAGGTGAATCAGATTGGCTCTCTGACCGAGACGTTGAACACAATAAATCTTGCTACTTCAAATTCTTATACATGTGTTATGTCGCACCGAAGCGGGGAGTCAGAAGACACCACTATTGCTGACTTGGCTGTTGCTACTAACTGTGGCCAGATCAAGACTGGCGCCCCGGCAAGAAGTGACAGGGTCGCTAAGTACAACCAGCTGCTTCGAATCGAAGAAGCGCTGGGGGACAAAGCAGTGTGGCCAGCTAAATCGGTTTTCGAACGCTAGTGAACGCGAGTACCAAGTGGAACTGATTAGCTCTAGGCTCAAACAGATTGTCCTATGGACAATAGGTCTTTCACTTAGTGTTGTAATTGTTGCCGCCCTATTGGCGCTTCCTTACCAAACGTGGAGTCGCCAGCAAGAAACGCGTACGACTCTGGAGTCTGAGAAAGATCAAATCTTGGCTGATATTGCGAGTCTAGAGAGTGAGCTTGAGCTGCTTTCGACTGACTCTGAGATCGAGCGTAGAGCTCGACAAGACTTTGGTCTCGTTAGCCCCGGCGAAGAAACATACCGCCTAATCAACTAGTCCAACAGCCGCTTAAAACTAGTTGTGGCCCCACCGAAGTAGGGCCACAAGCTTAAGTTATTGTGATTGGGTTACTGTTCTACGTTGGCGAATAGTACCTTGCGGTTCTCAGCTAGTGCTTCGTCGCTGTCACCTTCAGCGAACTGGGTGGTCTCACCAAATCCGGTAGCTGTGAGAACTCCCGCATCAACACCTTCACCGATTAGGTAAGTACGTACTGAGTCGGCACGGTCCTGGCTTAGCTGCTGATTTGCAGCTGCATCACCTGTTGTGTCAGTAAAGCCTTGGATATCAATTGACTCGAGACCGCTATCAATTATTAGTACTGCAGCTTGGTCGAGGTTGGCGAATGATGCTGGCAAGATGTCAGAAGAAGCGGTTGCAAACTCAACCTGTGGAAGAGCATTAACTTCTACTAGTGCATCGACAGTTAGTTCATCGGTTACCGATGTTACGCCTTCGATTGACTCGATAGCTGCGATGGTTGGCTGGCGTGAGTCTTCACCAGGTAGTTGACCTTGTGCGATGATAACGGTTCCTTCACCTGCTACGGCTGCCCCGGTAACCCCGGAAGCTTCTAGGCTTGCAAGTGCATCCGGTTGCAGAATAACTAGTTCGTTGTTTACTGCGTCGACATCGTCAAGCGCAAGAACAGCATCTCCAGCTTCATCTTTTTCGGCTTGTGTTCCAACAAAGCCAGTGAGTGTTACTTCGTTGTCGTTTCGTTCGTCACTGATATCGCCGGGCAACGCTTCGTAAGCTGGGGCAACGGCTAAGAAGCCAGAGCCAACACTGGCTGCAGCAGTTGGCTCTTCTTCGACTTCTTCTACGATCTCTTCAACTTCTTCGTCTTCTTGGACTCCGGCTGCGATCTCTTCGATGACTTCGTCGCTATCTCGGAAAAAGCCAAACCAGACTGGGACAATCAGTAGTAGAGCAATTGGGATACCAATCCACAAGATTTGATTGTCTTCGTCCTCATCCCATTCTTCGAGCAACTTGTTTGATTCTTGGTTCATGCCTTAAGGACTCTCTTTGCTTGGATTAGTCGCGCAAATACACAGTATTTGACTTTTTTGAGCATAGTGCAGTTCTTTTAGTAATTAGGGGACGCCCAAAACTAATGAGTTGGCACGTTATCGGTCTTATTAGGCAGTTGATTCTCTATTATTGAGGGGTGGCTAGTGTTAGCGATATCGAGACTGTTACAGCTTTACTAGGTCGAGAGCCACAGGGCGAGTTCGAAGTCGTTCTTCGACGTGTTGACTCCACACCAGTTGTCATCAAGAATCAACCAATCCTTTTTTCAGGTAGGCCGATGCCCACTCTTTATTGGCTGGTTGACTCAGGTTTGCTTAAATCTGTTGGGCGTCTTGAATCCACTGGCGCAATAGATGGGGTAGAGGAAGAAATCGGGTTAGAAGAGATTGCCGGTATCCACAATAGATATAGGCAAGAGCGGGAAAGGCTTCTCGCTGAATTAGATGTTTCGCCTGATGCGCCGAGGCCTTCGGGTGGTGTTGGGGGTACACGTACTGGCGTTAAATGTTTGCACGCCCACTTGGCATACCATTTGGCTGGCGGCAAAGATGTTGTCGGCGCTTGGGTCGAAGCTAAATTGTTAGAGATGGGTGAACCATTTGACCCGGCCGAGCCTGGACTGTTGACGGAGTTAGCAAATGACAGCTGAGCTCGTCGTCGATATAGGACCTAAGGACTGTCTATTTGTGGTTGGCAAAAACCATTGGACGATGGACTACGGCTTTGAACAGGTTGTGAAAGATCACATCCTTAGTGACCCGCCTAAGCCCGAAGAGTTGTCAGCTGCTTTGTCGGTTGTAGAGCTTTATATAGATGACTTTAAACGGACCGAGCTTTATGAGGAAGTCGGCTTGGCCGAAGCCGTTACCTTTTCAGGACAGGCCCTCGAACTAGCGGCTGTTGAAGCCGGAGATGGTAGAACGGCTGAAGAGATGTCAGGCTACAAGATGTCAGCGGAGTCGTTGGAAGAAGTTTTTCGTTGTTTGGTAACTGAGAATTCTGACAACCGTAAGCACAATCCTGGGTTGTCTCCAGACATGGTTGACTCGATATTGGGTGTAAGCGTATTGGTTGTTGAGATTGCTAGGCAACTAGAGATTACAGATTTAGCTATAGATACACCAACCGAAGTCATCAAGTTAAGAGAGGTGGCTTAGTGTCTCAAACTCTTATCGGTAGAAGAGTTTTGTTGCGGCCTTTAGTGGTTGGTGATTTTAGTAAGTGGGCAGACGTTCGCACGGAATCTCATGACTGGTTGAGAGTGTGGGAGCCGCTGCCAGTAGCTGACCCAGACCCTGCAAGCGATAAATCAGCTTTTGCTCTGCGGTGCGCAGCTCGTGATAGAGATTGGCTTGCCGGGGTGGGTTACGGATTTGGTGTGTTTGTTGGTGATGAATTCGCCGGTGAGATTAATATTAATTCTGTTCAGCGGGGTCCTTTCCAGAGTTGTCAGGTCGGTTATTGGATTTCTGAAAAGCATGCGGGCAAGGGCTATGTCCCAGAGGGGCTTGTGCTGGTCATCGACTATGTATTTTCGAAGCTCAAGCTTCACCGGGCTGAAGTTGCCATCGTCCCTCGCAATGTTGCATCACTACGAGTAGTAGAGAAGCTTGGTTTAAGAAATGAAGGCACTGCACGACGCTTCTTAGAAATTAATGGAGTATGGGAAGACCATGTGCGCTTTGCAGTCACTGAAGAAGACTGGGCAGTCATGGCCAAAGGACTCTTTGAAGCATGGATAGATTAATACTTGGGTCGCAGTCGCCTCAAAGACTCGCACTGTGTCGACAACTTGGTCTTGACCCAGAAGTAATTGCTCCAGATGTTGATGAAACCACTATGCCTGGTGAATTGGCTAGTGACCTGGTACTTCGATTAGCGATTGACAAGGCTAAGGCTGTATCGGTGACGAATCCTGATGCAGTTGTGATTGCAGGGGATTCTGTAGTCTCGGTTAATGAGAAGGTCCTAGGCAAGCCAGCCGACCGTGAAGTTGCGCGCTCTATGTTGCAGTCACTTTCAGACACTACTCATTCTGTGTTTTCAGGGCTTGCGGTCGTGTCAGGTGACAAGGTGTTTAACTGCGTAGCCGAAACCAAACTTAGCTTCGTCAAGTTAAGTCCAGAAATTATCGAGGCTTATTTGGAAACAAATGAATGGGAAGGCAGGGCTGGGGCTTGTTGTATCCAGGGTATGGGCGAAGCTTTCGTCCGTTCGTTGGAAGGGTCTTATTCCAACGTGGTTGGGCTACCGCTTCACAAGCTATTCGAAGGACTGACCGAGGTCGGATTCAGCGGAGGTGCGTTTTGGGGTGCTACCTCTGGTGAATAATAGAGTGTTCAAGGGTCTAGCTTATTTCGCTGTTTCAGTCCTTGTAATTTTCTTGTTGCGAGGGCGTCTGTGGGAAGTTCTCAGTTCGGCAGACAAGATTTCGGAGATTCCTGTTTGGGCCTGGATTCTTATGGTCGTGCTGGAGTCAGTAAGTTTTGCTTGCATCTGGTGGTTATTTAAGCTTGTTCTGCCAAACGTGTCGTGGGGGGTAATTGCTAAGAGTCAACTTATCTCGAATGCTTCAAGTCGTGTAATTCCCGGTGGTGCAGCTACTGGTGGTGCTGTGCAATATCGAGTCCTTACAGGTGCTGGTGTAGGTTCAGCCGCCGCTGGCGGGTCGTTGGCCGCTACCTCGATATTGACCTTTATGGGTTTGTTCTTTATCCCGGCGCTTGCTGGATTGGTTGCTTTGGTTTCGGCTCCGCTCGAACGAGATTTGGCATGGGGGGCGGTCGGTGGCGCTGTGTTGTTGGTGGCAACGGCCGTGGTTGGGTACAGCCTTGTCCGTTTTAACAGACCTTTGCTGGTGGTTAATGCGGGTATTGATTCTGTAGCTTCACGAGTTGCTGGATTGTTTAGGTCTAGTTGGCAGAAGAATCCATCTCGTCTCGTTGACGAACGGAACAGGATTATTGCCTCGATTGACCGACGTTGGGGAAGAGTGTTTTTGGCGTCTATCGGTAAATGGCTTGCTGACTTTCTTGTGTTGTATATTGCCATCGCTTCAATCTCTGATGTGGCCGGCCTAGAGTTCCCATTACTTCTCCTTGCCTATGCTGGTGCCTCTGTTTTGGTTATGATCCCAGTTACCCCTGGAGGGTTTGGCATTGTAGAAGTCGGTTTGGCCTCACTTCTGATTTCGGCAGGAGTAGTCATGGACCCAGCGTTGCTGGCTGTATTTGCCTATCGGCTTTTATCCTTCTGGCTTCCCATTGTGGTTGGCGGAGTGACTCTATTGTTTGGAAACTCGAAGTATTTGTCGGAACCAGCCGAAGCTCCGACTCCAGCTGCCTAAACCTTAGGTAGTTGTTCACAAAGCGCTAGGTCAACTGGATCAACACTCTGTACTTGCCTGTATCAGTGCGACATAATGGATATATGGCGGATATTTTAGAGTTGGAAGAACAATCGGCGAATAAGTCGGCAAGGCGATTTACAGATAAGCAGAAAATCATGATTGGGTTGCTAGTCGTCGCTTCATTTGTATTTCTATTTGTGGTTCGTCTAGTACTTGTCACACCACTAGACACAGCCATAACAAGATTTGGTTGTGAGAATCATTCTGCATATCTTAACGATTTAGATAACCCAGACCGAGTTGAAGAGAGCCCAGTGCTAGACGAGCGCAACTCGGACGAAGTCAAGTTCTTGGTTAGTGAAGGTGTTACTTGGCAGGTAGAGGGTTCTGTGCGGAGCAACAAGCTGGGCCTACTTAATAGATCTGATGCCGAGTGTATCTACTCAACTAACTTTGATGGCGCAGCCGATGTGGCCATCTCTTATGACCTGGTTAGCCACGGAATCTTTTATCCGTTTGGAAAGTTCTTAGGAATCATGTTGCAGATCGGGCTGCTATCTGGCTTCTTCCGGTGGTCTCACGATCGATTCTTCGCCAACGACTAGACCATTTCTGCGAGCCTTCAAGAGCACTGAACCGCAGATGTCTCAGTCTAGGTATTCGACCTGGCCTGTTTGAAGACTATAAATAGCGCCAACAATTGCAAGTTCATTAGCTTGTTCCATCTCAGCCATGATGGAAGATGTTTGTCTTATTCGCTCAATGGTGTTGACTACATTCGAGTTTACGACCTTGCTGACAAAGTCTTTGTTCGCAGAACTTAGGTCGGCTTCTGGGGTTTCACCGCGTGCAGATGATGTAACCGCTGGCTCGATGTTCTTGAGCATGGGAGTGATGTTGCCTAGTTCGACTTTATCGATAGCACTCTTTACTGCTCCACAAGATTCGTGACCAAGCACCACTACTACTTTTGAGCCAGAAACTTTGGTTGCGAATTCTAGAGAACCAACAATGTCGGTGTTGACGAAATTGCCAGCCACACGGGCAACGAATAGATCGCCGATACCGCAATCGAATACAGACTCGACAACGACTCGAGAGTCAACGCAAGAGACAATGGCAGCCATAGGGTATTGACCAGTTGTGGCAAGTGGTATTTGAGCAAGGTGGTCGTAGCTGGTTAGTTCACCAGAAATGTAACGCTTGTTTCCTGCTTTAAGTCTTTCAATGACCGACTCTGGTGTCATTTCTTGCTGCATCTCTGCTGTTAGAACTTGGTTCTTTGACATCTTTACCTACTTGCTTGGCTGTTGGTACTAGTTCTAGTACTTATTGCGGCTTGCAGCCTACCTGTGTTTGTAGGTCAGAGCTTATTGACTTACTTGAGTAAAGCTAGCGACTCAGAGCACGGTCAGTTTTGGTGTCAAGAGGTTGAGTGAAACGGATGGACTGATCGAGCATCGTGCTAGCTGCAGTCGGGTTCGTTGTGAGACTAGATCGAACTTTAATGATGGCTTGGGTTAGAGCTGTCTCATCTGCCGCTCGAGCGAGTTCGGTGCAGCGTTCTAGTTCTTTGTTTAGTGGCAGTACTTTGATTGAGTCAAAGCGCCAATCTGGTACTTTAGGGACGTTACCTTGAAGCAACTCTGCATTGGCTAACGCATCTAACGCATCGTAGGCCTTGGCGCTGCATGCCCGGGACAAACTTGCATCCTGCACCCAGGTGAAGGCAACTTCGTTTACCGGTTTATGTTCAGGCGTTCTGCGGTCTATATCAAATACGTAGCCATCATCGGGGAATATGGGGTGTATTGAGGTTGAACTTAGATCTGCCATTGCTGCCGCTAGGGTTGCCAGCGCTGCGGTTGGAGAATTCTCTTCACTGTATGTGGCGAGGGCAATGTGGGCTTCGTCTGATCCAAAAGCAGACAGCTCGGCTAGACAATAAGTCGCATAGCTTGTTACGGCCTTGCTAAATAGCTCGGGGTTCACAAGTACAAAATTGAGCTGTTCGATCAAGCCATGTCTTTGGGCTGACTTAATGACAATGCAACTAATGTCGTCATCAAGTCGGATGCTTTCTTCAAGGAGCATCTCTAAGGGGTGCGAGGTGTCGTTGTCTATATACTCATATGTGATTTGGTCAATCCTGAACCAGTGGCGGGCAGCGTGTCTGGCCAGTTCTTTGTTGTTCGCAGATGCTACTGCCTTGAGTGTGCTGAGAGCACCATGAATAAGGTTGCGATGAAGGTTCTCAAACGCTGGTGAGCCGAGTTCTGCTTTGTAGCTGCCAGCATGAGAGGTGTAGACATCTTGGCAAACTCTTAGAGCGTTAAGGGCAATCTCATGCTCACCGTTTTGTGAGGACAGTTCCGACAGGAGTGCATATGCCCGAGGGTAAATCCAGTGTGTGAGATCCTGGGTGTCGCCTGGATTTAGATCTAGGTTGGCTAGCAAAGCTTTGCGGACACTTGAGCGGTCCGTCAATATGGATGCTTCGTTCTCGAACTCGTCAATTATGTCTTTTAGTAAGTGGACCGCCATGTATTAATTATAGCGCTGCTCTAGCTTGCTGAGTTTGTGCCCAATATGTGGCTCCAGTGCTGGTAAATCATGACCATGGCCAGAGTGTCTAGCTCGCAATATTTCAATAATGCGTTGGCTAGTTCTTGTTCTTCGTCATCAGACATCTGCGTGTATTGCATTTTGGCGTAAGAACACATGGCTGCTCCACCGTTGGCGAGTGCGTCGTCTTGGGTTAAGAGTAGCTGGATCTGGTCATCAGAGAAGTCTGTAAATAGTTGAGGCAGTTGCTTGTACGGGTCGACGATATCTCCTTCAGCGTCGTGTTGCAGCCACTGGTGGTTAGAGAAGTTGAGACTGGAAATTTGCTCGGTCCCATAGTTGGGGGTGCTGTAGAAGTCTTGTAAATACTTTGACTCCCCCAAGACTGCTGGCAGTACCTGCTTAATAGAGTTTGAGCCTTTCGTTATAGGCGAATAGTAGTAGCTCTTTACTAGTTTCAGCATGTCGACCATTAGCCGGTCGCCACTCCATTGTTCTTGAGACTTTGATGGTGACTTTGTAAGAGTGCGAATGAAAGCTTGCAGCTCTGGCTCAATGTCGCGAACCATCAGTTGTTCGTGAATCTCATTGAGGAAGCTGTTCTCGTGTTGTGAGTAAATAAAGACAGAGCCGTCGTCGCCGCTTAGTTGTTCTTGTAGTTGTTTGGCAAAGGTAAAGTTTGGAAACACGCCTTGTTCTCTGTTTAGGTATTGGCCAGCATGGTTAATGTTGCCGTCCTCGTCAACGGTGTGGTGAGAGAACTGAAAAGCGATTGCCTCATACGGTCTGTCGCCTTTGTTGAACGGAATAGCTGGGCGAACAGTTTCAAAGTCGATGAAGTGCAATGGGTATGTCCAAGAGTCCATTTCGGCTTTTAGCCCGACAGCATCAATCCAAGAAGATGTATCACGTTTCTGGTATTTCTCGACTTGAAGCCACTGACGTTCACTAGAGCTAAGCCCAATGCCACTCTTAGAGGGTTTGATACCTATGTCTTCTTGGCCAACATCGTCTAAGTCGACAACGCCAGCGTCAATGAGTTTATCGGCCTTGCGGAAGTTAGAAATGTTCAGCACTGTCTGTCGTTCGTAGTCTTGGCCCATCCATCCGAGCATTTGCCCAAAGCATTCACGTTTGCCGCTTCGCAAACCTTGCGCTATCTGCTCATCGGTTGCTTCGAACTCACAGGTCTTACAAGCCTTAGTCAGACTTGGTGGTAGGCGCTTGTCTTGGGTGTAGCTTGCGGCATATAGATTTATTCGCTCAGTAAATGAGAGTCCATCGTCAATGTCGGGGGCTGCGACGAGAATTTCTTCACACTCACCACTCACATCTATTTTTGTTAACAATGCGGGCTTAAGGTCCTCTGGGATGATGGCGTCTGTTAGCTCAACTTGTGCGTAGCCGTTGTGGTCGCGGCTAAGTAGGAACTTCTGGTGCAGGCCATCTGTTTCAGCGATTACGCTTTTGTTAATCAACATCAAGTGAGGTGTGACGTTATATTCGGGTAGTGCTAGTTGTGCGACGTGTTGTTGGAAAGAGATGTCTTCTAAATATGGAAGCCAGCTGGCGGAGATGGCCCCTCGTTTGCCACGGAACAATGGTTCGTCTGTGTCGAGCCTGATTGACTTTGACTTGACCTCATATAGCGAAATGTTGTTGCCGTCTTTTACTAACACGTCAACACGGACAAATAAGTCTTCTGTAGCGAGGGCTGCTTCAAAGATTGTGACCTGGTCTTGTTTCAACAGATTGTTGGTCTCTTCAATAGCTTTGTCATAGTCGAGTGAGTCGATATAGCGTCCGTGGGGAAAGTAGTGTTTGGCCAGTTCCCCAACAAGGATTCCTCCTTCGGCGAGTGCTCGCAGAAAGTCATCGGTTACTGATTGGTTAACGTATTCAGGCTTTTTGGTGTAGTTGAGCTTGGTAGGGCATTGGCCGGCCAGCTTAAAGCGAGATTTGGTGAGGTAGCGGCGGGTTTGTGCTGTCATAGCTTCCCAGGCTAATTTGGTTCACTAAAGAAGGTGTGGGTTCTTGGATGGGTAGATTCACCGACCAAAGGTGTACTAGATTGCTTCGGGGGATTAGTCAGGAGAAATCATATGTTAGGAATGCTCGCAGGTTTAGTTGCAGGTAAAGGTGGCCGTCTAATCGGTGGCGCACTCGGGGGTCGCACTGGTGCGATGATTGGTGGTATGGCTGGTGCTCTTATCGGTGGCCGCAAGCTCGGCGGCTTGATGAAGGGCGCTAAGAACAAACTGTCTGGTGACGGTGATGGCGAAGGTGAGGCTTTGACTAACGAAGATGCTCAAATGCTTATTCAACTTATGGTTAATGCTGCAAAAGCTGATGGCGAAATAGACGAGGCCGAAACTAAGAATATTCTGGAAGGCTTAGAAGATGTTTCTGATGCTGAGAAGGATTTCTTGAAAGCAGAGATGGCTAAGCCAATGGCGTCAGCAGCCGATGTCGCTAAGGGCATTGACAAAAGTATTGCGCCAGATGCCTATGTTATTTCTTTGATGGCAATCAAACTAGACACCGATGCCGAGGCAAGTTACATGAAGTCTCTGGCCGACGAGCTAGGTATTAGTGAAGACGATCGTAACGCTGTACACGATCAACTTGAAATCGCACGGTTGTAGATTTAGCTGATGGATAAAACTAAACAGATCATTAACCAAGCGAGTGATGCACCTGAGGCCATAAAGTTCGAGGATGTAATCGATGCAGTAGATACCGAATGGGCATACACTCCAACAGCGTTCACTAACGGTAGCGTTTCTAACGACGCTGGGACTAACGAAGGTTCTTGTAAGATCCTTGGCCTAGCCCAGCTTCACGATTTAAGTAAGGAGCAAACGCTTAGTTTATTTGGTCGCTTCTATCGTGATGACGTTCTCGGTAACCCCGATGGAGACGACCATGGGAACATTAGAAACTTCATGGTTTCAGGCTGGGATGGAGTCTCGTTTGAGACTTTCCCGCTGGCAGCTCCCGAATAGTGGACTTTCGTACCGTTGCGATCGCTGTCTGTTGTCAACCAGGCTGATATTGTTATTGAATGCAAAAAAGCGTGTTCAAATTTGGTGGCCTAGCTCTACTCCTAACCCTTCTACTCGGAGCCTGTAGCTCGGAAGACGGGTCTGTGGATGCAGCTGTAGATGAAGTTGGCGATATTGTGGAAGGCGAAGCCGCTGTGAATGCAGACGCTACAAATGTTGGAGATGATCTAGTGAAACCTGTTGTTGAAATACCTGAAGGCCCAGCGCCAACCGAGCTTGAGATTACTGACTTAACTGTTGGCGATGGTCAAACAGTCGAAGCAGGAAATTTCCTGACTATGGAGTACGTAGGTGTACTTCATGCCGATGGCTCTGAGTTTGATGCAAGCTGGGGTCGTGCGCCATTTAGTTTTCAGATCGGTGCCGGAATGGTTATACAAGGTTGGGATGAGGGAATCATCGGCATGCAGGTTGGGGGCAGAAGACAGCTTTCTATCCCTGCAGAACAAGCCTATGGAAATTCTTCGCCAACACCGGCAATTCCACCTGGGTCAGCCCTGGTGTTTGTCGTTGACTTGCTAGAAGTTAACTAAATTGAACTCAATTAATGTTGTGGGCGGCTTGTGCCGATTAGTAAATCGTGAGTATTAGGCCACAATCTGTTCTTAGACCAAGACTGTTATTGGTTGCTGGCGCTATTGCCGTTGGCCTTTTTGCGTGCAGCAATGATGCAGTAGAGACAGCACTGCCCGCTAGTACAACAGAGGCAGATCGAACAGGAACAACTTTAGCCAGCTCAGCGAGTGTCAGTAGCGAGTCTTCGGTAACTTCAGAGTCTTCGACCACAATCGAAGAGCAAGTCGAAACTACAACAGAACAAGTTGAGTCAACGCAAACAACTCCGGGAACCCCCGCTAACAATGCTTCGTTTTCTTTTGCTGCTGCCGGTGACTTCACTGGTGGAAATAATGCAATTGCTGTGTTCGATTCGATTGGTTCACGCAGTACGGACTTTACGTTAGCTCTTGGCGACCTTGGCTATGTTGGCAACGGCAACGAAGAGCAATGGTGTTCGTTGGTGAAGGCAGGGGTGGGCGACACTTACCCATTTCAGTTGATTGCCGGAAACCACGACGATAGAGCTTCAGGTGATGGCGATATTTTGAACTACCGTCAGTGTTTGCCTAACCGTGTGGGTGAGATTGACGGCGATTATGCAATTCGTTACAGTTTCGACTACGAAAATCTAGCCAGGTTTATCCTTATCTCGCCAGACATTCGGACTTATGGTGGTTCTTATGCGCGGGGGACTGACAATTACAACTGGGTTAGATCTCAGGCAGAACAAGCACGTGCAGATGGGTTGTCTTGGGTGTTCCTAGCTATGCACAAGAACTGTATTACTCCTGGGCAGAAGCGCTGCGAGATTGGCGAGGACTTATTTAACCTGGCTATTGAAGCCGAGGTTGATGTTATTTTGCAAGGACATGAGCACGGCTTCTTCAGGTCTAATCAACTTGCGTTTGGCGAAGGATGTCGAGCGGTTGAGGTTGACAAGTTCAACGCAGACTGCGTTGCCGACGATGACAACAACTTTCAGGCAGGTGCGGGAAGTGTCCTTGTTATTTCTGGTGCAGGCGGTATTGGTTTGCGAGATGTGAACTTAGATGACGAAGAGATCGGATACTTCGCAAGTGTTAGTGCAAGCAATGTTGAACCATCACACGGGTATGCAGAGTTCACTGTCAACGAGAGTCGAATCAGCTCCGAGTTCATTGGCGTTAACGGGTCTTTCGGCGATACATTCCAGATCCGCAGATAACCTGCTAACTCGGTAAGCTGGCGCCCGTTGGGTACTTCTTAACGGGTGGTTGTGCATGGTTACCCATGCTTTTGCAGTGCAATGACCTTTGTGTAGGTTAAGTCGCTTAAACCTATATAGGCGCATCTGCTAACTGGGTTGACGTGTCAGAGTTGTGTGTCAAGATCATCGTCGTTGCCCTTCTGTGGTTGGTTAGGGGAGCAGAAAGAAAGACATGAGTGATCCATGCACTGCATTGGACAGACAAGTTCTGAGAGCGTTGAAAAATGCTTCAGGGAAAGGACTTAGTCTCGATACGGCTTTTGCTAAAGCGTGCGTCGAACTGGGTTTGACTAGGACACAGATGGATGAGTGTAAATCTCGTCTGCTTGAGGCTGGCAAGATAGGGGTGAAGGTCAATTCCGCTGGCCTCGAAAACTCTTTCGTTGTTACTATCGAGAAAGTCTTTGACTAGCGGCCCCACCGGTTGGTAGGGGTTCGAGGGTTCTTGGCTGGGTAGGCTGCTTCAGCTGCTTGCAAAGTAACAGCAGTTCTGCTGAGTGCACTTTCGGTTGGCATTGATTGGTGTGGGTAGAGCGCTGCTGCTGGGCTGCTTAGGGTCAGCAGGTTTATACCTTCGATTTTAGATTGCTGGTCGTACCAACCCCCAATATCTTGGGCTTCGTCTATTGTGAAGATGCCTTGCTCAGTCATTTCGGCTCCGTGCCCCATGGCAACGTCTAACACAACGAGTTTGGAGCGGTTTGGCGTTTTCTCATGTTCTACCTTGACTAGTAGATAAAGGTAGTCAAGGCCTGACTCTAAGGTTCTTGTAGCGCTGAAAGAAATAGTGTGAGCTGTGAGGAGGTTTGTTTCGCGTGTGGCCATGAAGTCGACTGCAGAAGACTTCTGTCTGGCCATGAGCTCCATAACTAGCTTGGGGTAGTCAGCCAAAACCTTTTGCGAGTACTCGTCAGCCAAAACGTGTGTAATCTCTGGGGCAATACGAGCCGCTAGGCCGTCGTGGTGAAAGATACGTGTTTTCAGGTTGCTTAGCCCTACTGTAATTTGTTCTTCCAATTTCATGAGTCCGCCTTAATTGTCCCGCTCACCTCAAGTAATCCTAACCCATAATGAATTTGTGTGCATCTGTGGCGAACTAGCGATATTGGAAGGAGTTAAGCAATGAATAGTGCTTAAGGTGTCTACAGTGTGTTTGTGACTGATCTGGATTCTCCATTTGCGCCGTGGGATGGTCGGCGTGTGCCGGTTACTTTTCTTGGTGGATACCTAGGTGCTGGTAAAACTACGGTTTTAAATGAATTGTTGGCTCGTACATCGTTACGTGTAGCTGTACTTGTTAACGATGTTGGTTCTGTCAATATTGATGC
>CAZYMB010000005.1:108850-126763 GCA_964648795.1 uncultured Acidimicrobiaceae bacterium | reverse complement strand
CCAATAACTCAGGCGAAACATCTTCGCCCCCTGTGCGAATTAACAGTGACTTGCGACCAGTGACTCTTAGCGTGTCTGAGTCATAGGTTCCCAGATCGCCGGTCAAAAACCAGCCTGACTCATCAAAGGGCTGTGAATCTGACACGTTTCTGTACGTTCGGAAGAGAGAGCCTCCCTGTAGTGCTATCTCGCCAGAGTCGGTGACTTTTATTTCAGTTCCCGGGACCAAAGTGTTCAAGTCTGCACCGGAATAGTAGATGCCCGACCCAGTCTCAGTAAGCCCATAAGTACTGATGACATTGTTGGTCTCTGCTGTGTCGTTACTCGCAGGTCCGCCACCGGTCACTATTCGCCGGAACTGGCTACGAAGCTCGGGTGATAGCTGATTGATTTGTCGCTGAACAAGTGAGACCAGAGTGCAGGATTGGGTGCTAGATGCAATTGTCTCAGCGTCGAAGCTGTCGCAAACTTCTATGGGAGTCCCAACTAACAGGTGTCGCAACAGTACGGCCAGGCCACCTATGTGGCTGAACGGCAGACAGCTCAACCACTTGTCGTCATCAGCTACCTCGAGCAGAGCGCTAGTGCCTTTGGCTGAAGCCATTAGTGAATCGTGAGTATGGATGACTTGCTTTGGTTCACCTGTAGAACCGCTTGTTTCAATCACAAGCGCATCACCTTGCTGAAGTGGCGTTAGGGGAGTGCTACTGTTCGAAGTGTGGGGGACTATCTCTAGGTCATCGCTGATAACAAACTCTGGTTGAAGACGTTCTAGCTGAGCCTGCTGTTGATCTTGCGTTAGGCGAACATCGATTGGGGCGAACGCATGTCCGGCTTCCCATACTTTAGAAATAGCAGCAGCCGTGTTCCGGCGAGAACAGGTTAAAGCGACGAGAGCGGGGCTAGGCTCGGTCACTTGCTAGTGCCTGCATCTATGTGACTGGGTCTGTGACTACTGTCAGATAGTTCGTTTCGTTGAGTTTTTTCGTTTAACGTGCTGAAAGTCACAAGTTTGTTCAAGAGCCGGTCCCTATGTACTCGGTGAGTTGCTCGACTGATTTGTCGATCTGAGATTCTAAGACTGATTCCAAGCCACCTGTCCAAAGTTTGCCGCCGTATACAAGTTCAACAGTCACCTCGGTATTTGTGTCGTCGACTTTGTTGGCAGTGGCTTCCATAATCCACTCGGAGAAGTCTCCTTCAAGAGTTTCTTGGCGCTCGAACCGAACATGTTTCTCAGCGTCGTTGGAGATGCTGGTTTCGACCATCCGGAGCTTCTTTGAGCGCGAGAACGGCCCGAGCTTGCCAGAGATAGTCACAAAATAGGCTTCGGTATTGTATTCAGAACTGACTTCAATAATGTCGGTCGAGTCTCTGGTGCTATGTGTTCCATCAGGCTCTACAGAACTCACCAGTCCCATCCAGTCCGGATACGTTGACAGGTCGCGTAGAACGCCAAAGACTTTGTCTATGGGTTGAGTGATAACTTTTGTGACAGATTGATTCACCATTGTCTAATTTAGCGTCTTTGCGATCTAGTGTGTTGGGAGTGTCAAAGACTAACGTCACAAATCTCCTAGATTCAGACCTATCCCGCTTGGGGGCAGCAACACGCATGTATTGGTCCCGACCTGGGTTAACCCTTGTGGGTCTTGGTGGCGTTAATGCTGTCGAGTTCACTGATATTGATAATTTTGCTGAAATCTCGAAGAATTGCTTTGTCGAAGATGCTGATCACGTTGCCTTTACTGCAGCACCGTTTGATCGGAATGCTTCCGGATGGATTCTGATTCCCAACGTAGTTATAAAGCGAACCGAAGAACAAGGCGAACCCGTTATTGAGGTTATGGGTGATCTTGAAGTCTTAGAAGCAGTCTTGGATGCTCAAGCCAAGATGTCACCGCCTGTGTCTGAAGCATCCAGTATCACTAGCTTCGAGCCAGATTTAGATCCACAAATTTGGAAGGGTATTGTTGGCGATGCTATTGAGACATTTAAGGCTGAAACTTTGAACAAAGTAGTGTTGGCACGTTCACTTGTAGCGCAAATTTCGAATCTAGACATTCAGAAGGTACTAAAGGCGTTGAGCTCTAAAACACCACTCTCATATACCTTCGCAATTGACTCACTAGTTGGGTCGAGCCCTGAGCTTCTAATTTCTAAGTTTGGCGACAAAGTCGCCGCGCACCCACTTGCTGGCACTATCACAGCCGGAGACGACCCAGAAAAGAACGGAAGTGAGTTGATTGGTTCTACTAAAGACCAGTGGGAACACAGAATCACAATTGAATGGTTCCTAGATTCACTGCTCGACTACTGCTCATTTGTAGATGCCGAACCAGAGCCAACCCTTGTGCGGGCCGGCAACTTGCTACATCTAGGAACCAAAGTGTTCGGCCAATCAAGAGACGTTTACTCTGTGGCAGATCTTGTGGCTGCACTTCACCCAACACCGGCAGTCGGCGGCTCGCCACAGCAAGAAGCAATTGAATATATTGCTAAACACGAACAACTAGATCGCAGGTCTTATGCAGGCCCAGTTGGCTGGTTCGATGGCAAAGGCGACGGCGAGTTTGCTGTTGGTATCCGCAGCGCCCACATAGATGAAGTTCAGAACTCAGCTGATGGACAAAGGCACAAGGTCACTGTCTATGCAGGAGTCGGGGTAGTGGAAGGTAGCGATCCAGAACTAGAACTCGCTGAAACCGAAGCCAAACTAAGGCTCATGGTCGAGGCTCTGAGTTGAAATGCTAAGAGGTGTAACCAAATGGCTTAAAGTCAGCGTCTCGCTTCTCTAAGAACGAATCTCTGCCTTCTTTAGCTTCAGTGGTCCCATAAGCTAGACGGGTCGCTTCGCCAGCGAACATTTGCTGGCCAATTAAGCCATCGTCTATCAGATTGCATGCGTACTTAATCATCTTTTGAGAAGTTGGGCTCTTGGCGCAAACTTCGGTTGCCCATTCGATTGCAGTGTTCTCTAGCTCGGCGTGAGGGACGACTTCATTAACCATGCCCATCTCTGCAGCTTCTTGAGCTGAATAGTTTCTACCTAAGAAGAAGATCTCTCGTGCCTTCTTCTGGCCGACCATTCTTGCAAGGTATGCAGAACCGAAGCCGGCGTCGAAACTTGCCACATCGGCATCGGTTTGTTTAAATATTGCATGTTCGGAGCTGGCCAGTGTCATATCGCAAACAACATGCAGACTGTGACCTCCACCAACAGCCCAACCAGGCACAACGGCAATAACGACCTTTGGCATCATCCTGATTAGTTGCTGCGCTTCTAGAACATGCAGTCGGCCTCCAGTGCCAGCATCGTCTACATAGCCGTCTTCGCCTCGAACGGTTTGGTCTCCGCCAGAACTAAACGCCCAGCCACCGTCTTTTGGGCTTGGTCCGTTTCCTGTTAGTAAGACACAACCAACTTTGCGGTCGTCTCGAGAATCGCGTAAACAATCAATCAGCTCATCAACAGTCTGGGGTCTAAATGCGTTACGCACCTCTGGACGGTTGAACGCAATCCTGGCGATACTGCCATCGGACGACTTATGGTAAGTGATGTCGCTGGTATCAAAGCCTGTGACCTCGGTCCATTGGCTTGAATCAAATAGTTCTGAAACTGTTTCGCTCACGCCTTTAAACCTAGCAGTTGAACCAAATGATGTTTGGTGTCTGCGCATTCAAAGTAGAGCTTTCAAAATCTTCTGGCGACTTGGTTTCAGTGAAACTAACACCGCTGGCCAGTGCCATATCTTTAATGTGTCGCCCAGGGTCAGTAATAAATAGCGTTTGGAAAGCTTGTTTGTCGACCTGAGTTGCTTGAGGGAGACGATCAAAGATGTGGCCACCTTGGTCATCGACAACCACAATACAAACATCTGGTTGCAGCTGGGCTAGTAGCGATAGCGACCCTAAGTCGTGAGTTATAGCAACATCGCCAATGATTAGTTTCACAGCGTTCCCAGCCAAAGAAGCACCGATAGCACTAGCTATCACACCATCTATGCCGTTGGCGCCGCGGTTACTTAGAACTCTGTGACCTTGCAGATCTCCGTAGGTTTCTAGATCCCTGATTGGCATCGAAGAAGAAACCCACAGTAAATCGTGCTCATTAAGATTTTGTGAGACGTGGCGAGCAATAGTTGGCCCAGACCAAGCGCTGCTATCTGAATCGGTAGCCGCAAGTGTGTCCGCCACAGTTTTGCGTGCTTTTTCGTTGGCGTTCTCCCAGAATTCGAGCCAGCCATCAGGCGAACGGTTAAATTCGGCGCCATTCAACAACTGCTCACAAAGTGCATCTGTATCTAGAACCAGGCTCGGGTTATGACTCGGATTAGACCATGCACCAGCGCCTGCAACAATTAGCACGCCAGAGTGCTTGGCAATAAAAGTGTTGATCGACTTAGTAGCAATGGGTTTGCCAATGCGAAGAATAACTTCTGCATTCGTCGACTCTGCAAACTCTGTGTCAGAGAACAACGGGTCAAAGGTGAAACACTTGTTGGAAGCAATGCGAGCCTGTGGTGAAGCAATAATCGGCCATGCAAGTTTGTCTGCCAACTCAACAATACGTTCCGGGTCTTCACTAGTTTCGCCAACAACGAGCAGGCCTCTAGCTTCGGAAACCATCTCAGACAGTTCAGTTAAGCCATTAGATGAAAGCGACTTAACTTGCTCGGAAACACTATGCCAAGGTTGATTGTCTCTTCGCCCTGCAGGAGCAATTGCGTCCTCCAGCGACTCATGAACCGGCAGGAATGGTTCGGCGAAGGCCAAGTTCAAGTGAACAGGCCTGTTTGATGTGATTGATTCGACGGCAACTTGAGACCCCAGAGACCTCCAAGAGTTAGCGTTCTCCATTCGAGGTGGCTCAATATCCCAGCTCTTAGTGAACTGTCCATAAAGATTGTCTTGGGGGATTGCCTGTGGTGCGCCAACATTGCTCAGCTCAAGTGGTCGATCTGCAGTACAGACAATCAAAGGCACCCCACTCATCGAAGCTTCTACGACAGCGGGGTAGTAGTTAGCGCCAGCTGTGCCAGAAGTGCAAGAAAGAATCGTTGGTTTGCCAGACGCCTTTGCATAGCCAAGGGCAGCGAACGAGGCGCTACGTTCGTCGATAATTACAAACGAATCAAGTTCTGCTCTTTCGTTTAATGCCAAAGACATTGGCGTAGATCT
Organism: uncultured Acidimicrobiaceae bacterium; assembly: GCA_964648795.1. Taxonomy (GTDB): domain Bacteria; phylum Actinomycetota; class Acidimicrobiia; order Acidimicrobiales; family SZUA-35; genus JAHDDW01. The sequence continues at coordinate 121,582 of CAZYMB010000005.1, read as the reverse complement.
TGAACCAGGAGAAATAAATGCAGCAGTCACACCATGACGAATCCATTCGTCGACTAGAGCTCGACAAAAACGAAGTTGAGTTGAATCATCGTGCATGGCTACATTGCCTGGATAGAACTGTTGGCGGACTCTCAGGCTAGCGGCAATTTAGGTGGGTAACGAAAGCGACCCATCAACCAAAGTTAGATCTGGAAGGGGTTGTGCCTCGTATAAGTAGTTTGCAGGCGAGATGTCTCCTATCAAGGAAAGGTCCAGCTCATTCTGAATTAAGGCAAGCATGGTTCGCCCAACGCCAGCCTCTAACAGTCCGCCAAGCTGAACTTGGGTTCCAGATTCAAGCAATGATCCCGCAGCCTCAAGTGTTGCGCCAAGACCTTCATATCTAAACTGCTTTACGCAGACAGCGTTGAATGCTCCGCTCGTAATCGCAGCCGATACCGCATCTGGACTACTAGCGGATTCATCAGCGCTGATGTATTGCTCACCTTGGGTGCAGGCTCCAAGTTGCTCGGCTTCGAGGCTATTGGACTCTGATGGTGAGAACGGCTGTTCAAACACAGTAACTCCAGACATGAGGACCCGCACAGCAGTAGTTACGTCAGTGCCAGTAAAGCTCCCGTTAGCGTCGACATCTATTTGCATATTTGGAAACTTGGCAACAACTGTTTCGAGCCAGCCCAGGTCAACACTAGGTGAGATCTTAATCTTGAATCTCGAGAACCCAAGCTCAGCGAGTTCTTGCAACTTATCGATCGGAGTGCTGGCCGAAACCACAGCAGAAGCTTTAACGGGGACATAGGTCGAAGTCGGTTCGATTGATAGCCCACCCATTACTAGGGCACTCTGAATTCCGAGCGTAGTTGCTGAGTCAAAAGCTTCTAGCTTTTCTATGTCGCCGCAGTTAACGCTATGGCCAACTAGTTTCTCGACGTTTGCTCGGGCATTCCCAATAACTGCTTCTGTTCCAGGCGCATCGTAGCCAGCAAGGTCAAGAGTCGGAAACTCGCCAGGAAAGACTCCCTCAGGTGTAGTTATCGCAATCGTAGCTAGACGCCTGGTTTCTAGGTGATTGGAACTATTACTAAACGTTGTGTTGAACTTGAGCTCATGGCTTTCAATTTCAACGTTCTGGACCTCAAAAGGCCTATTCATCAGCTGTTTAAGCAGTGGCATTGCCGTTCCTTCGCTCCGGTGTGAAAAAACTACATACTTTGACGCGACTAATCTAGCCTACCGGTCGTCTCTTATTCATAGCACGCATAATTTGTGTGAGGTTATCCCGAGTCAGTTGCTAAATCCCTCCAGTAGCTGGCTTCGGTTAATTAAAAAGAACTACAGGGCCGGTCACTAAATCCCTCCAGTGATCGGCCCTTAGTACTTTTATGACTGTGTAATCTGCTGGGTCAGTTGCGACCTTGGTCGTTGAGTTACGCTTTGGTCTTGGTTCTAGTTTTGGTTGTATGTGCCAGAACAGTTGCCCCAAACCAGATAGCACCAAATACAAATACCGGTAGCCAGAATTCTGGGCTCCATCTATCAGCTAGCTCGTAGCTAAGCCCTTTACCAAACGCAGTAGCTGTCACGAGAGTTGCTAGAACTTGTACTTTTCGGTTGTAGCTGAATATATCGAGTGCTTCACCCACATATGCAATGGTGCCTGGCATAGCAAATATGAGGATGGCAGCAATGTCCCAAGAGTCAGGCCATAGCGGAATCCCAGCCAAAGCCAAAATAGCTACAATTATTCCTAGGGGGTAGAGGCTTGCACAGCGTGTACAGACATGAGTCCTGCCAACTTTGAAACAGCGTTCGCCATGCTGGTCGGGCCAATGATGAGACAACCACATTTTGTTGGCTGCTTCTTCATCGTTATTAGAGGCATGAGAATCAGCGATGATTGCAATCTTGGCATCCAACGCAGCCATTTCGGCCTCAGAAAGCTGTTTATTGACTGTTTCTAGCTCACCCATTGGTACCCATCGGCGTGCCGCAACAATTATTGAGAGCTACCTTATTCGGCCGGGATGAGCTAACATCTCGCGTGAGGGACCTGCCAAGTTACTGACTGGCTCGTATTTATGACGAGGAGCACCTAAATGAGAGTTGGACTTATTGCCCCTCCATGGGTCCCTGTTCCGCCAGTAGCCTACGGTGGCATCGAACGCATGGTTGACGTTCTCGCCAGAGGTCTACAACGCGCTGGGGTATCTGTAACTCTTTTCGCAACAGGAGATAGTACTTGTCCTGTTCCTCGCAAATATATTTATGAGGATTCATCAACGCTGCGAATGGGTCATCAAGTAGCAGCAATCGATCATTCGTTAGCTGCCTATGAAAACATCGGTGACGTTGACATTATTCATGATCACACCAACGTTGGGCCCTTCGTGAGTTACCAGCAAACAGAGATTCCAGTGGTTGCAACCAACCATGGAGTATTCCAAGCTGACACCATGCGCAGATTTGAAGCGTTCTCAAAACGTGGCATTCCAATACTTGCTATTTCTTACGACCAAGCATCGCACGCATCAACCGGCATTAATATTGCTCGAGTCATTCATCACGGAGTAGACACGGCCAGAATTCCTTTTGGCCCAGGTGGCGGAGGATATCTAGCCTGCTTAGGTCGCATGGTTCCAGAAAAAGGAATCCACAATGCATGCGAGATCGCTCGCAAAGCTGGGGTTCCCCTTCGAATTGCTGCCAAAATGCGTGACCCGCATGAGTATGAGTACTTCAAAGCCGAAGTTGAACCATTGTTAGGTGGCGACATTGAATATCTTGGTGAGCTTGGAACCAAAGACAAGTTTGACCTCCTATACAGAAGTGAAGCCCTCTTGAACCCGATCGAGTGGGCCGAACCGTTTGGGCTTGTAATGCTCGAAGCGCTGGCTTCCGGGAATCCTGTTATAGCTCCTCCAATTGGGGCGACCACTGAGATAGTTGAAGATGGGACCACTGGTTTCTTGTGTCGGACACACGACGATTTCGTGAAAGCCATCTCGAACATCGACCAGATAGATAGAGGCGAGTGTCGTTTGCAGGCTGAAACAACTTTCAGTATGGACAAAATGATCGAAGACCACATTGCGTTTTATAACTGCATTCTCCGTCAACGTGGTGAAGTGATCGACCTAGAAACGCCTACTCAAATAGATTTGAATGCGGCTGTACAACTAACTTAGGTATCGCTCTACACTGAAAAGTGTGGGAAACCAGATCACCGAGTACTCAGAAGAGCTGTATAACTACAGAGTCGACTCGATGTCGCCAATGTCGGCAGCTTTCAACAAGCTCGCAGATTATGCAGACACTCTGCCTAATTCGAGAATGAGAACAAGTCACGATGTTGCCGGGGCAATTCGGTTAATGTGCCAGATGGTTGATGCCAAAAAGGTCCTAGATATTGGGACGTTTACAGGTTGTTCTGCTGTCGTGGCTGCCGAGCAGGTGGGCAAGGCTGGCAAAGTTACTACCTGCGACAAAGATGACGCCCATCAGAAGGTCTTTGAGGAAGTATTCAACGAAGTAGGCCTCGGTGACGTAATAGAGTTTGTCAATGCACCAGCAATGGACTTGGTGCAAGAACTAGTGGCAAACGGCGAGGCCAATACGTTCGATCTAGCTTTTCTCGATGCCGATAAGCGCAACTATCAGACATACTTTGATCTATGCCTCGAGCTGGTCAGACCTGGGGGAGTAGTAATAGTCGACGACACACTTTGGATGGGAAAGGTCGTAGGCGAAATAGATAGCTCGGACGCACGTCTAGTAGCGATGCTTGAATTCAACGAAAAGATGGCGACCGATGAAAGAGTCACGAATCTTGTATTGCCTATTGGTAATGGTTTGACTATTGCGTTGAAGCAGCCTGAATCTGGCTGAGTCGCATTTCACGGCGTTGTCTGCGATCTGGCGTGACTCCGTCAATACATCTAGAACAACATACTTCGGGTTCGAATTTGGAGTCGACTTCAGGGTTAACTGGCATGCCGCAGTTGGTGCATTTAGTGTGTTTGCCTAGCTCGAGTCCATGGGTAACGCTTACCCGGTCATCAAATACGTAGCAGTCGCCTTCCCAGAGACTTTCAGATGCTGGGATTTCTTCTAAGTACTTTATGATTCCACCCTCGAGATGGTAGACGTCGCTGAATCCTTGTTCTAGCAAATACGACGTTGCCTTCTCACAGCGAATCCCGCCGGTACAGAACAACGCAACTTTAGAGTTGCTCTTTGGGTCCATCTTGTGTTCGACGAAGGTAGGGAAGTCTCGGAACACTTCTGTACCTGGGTTGGTGGCATTCGCAAACGAGCCGATTTCGTATTCGTAGTTATTGCGAGTATCGATTACAGTGACATCGTCAGATGAGATTAGTTCGTTCCAGTCAGCTGGCTTGACGTACTGGCCATTGATCTTGGCCGGGTCAATACTTGGATCGCCCATGGTGACGATCTCGGGTTTGATTTTAACTCTGAGGCGTTTGAATGCAGGAGTGTCGGATTCTGAGAACTTTGGCTCGCTGAATTCGACATTCGGCAATGCAGTTATGTCTGAAATGGTCTTGTTGATGCAAACCTCAGGGCCACACAGCGTTGCATTGATTCCTTCGGCTGAAACGTAAATGGTCCCTATAACCTGATTGTTTTCGCAGAGTGAATATATTTCGTCTCTCGCCTCAACGTGATCTGGCCAGCTGAAAAAGCCATAAAAAGTCGCAATTGTGAATGCCATGGTTTCAGCCTAGCGGTATCTGAAATGCTATGAGCCAGGCAGCGCCGGTAGAATGACCAACCAACACAAACTAATCAAATATTGATGTTTAGAAAAGGTGCTCTAATGCCAAGATTCGGAACAGTACTGACCGCTATGGTCACCCCATTTTCTCCTGACGGTTCGCTAAATGTCGCAGCTGCCGGTGAGCTTGCCAAATACCTAGTAGCCAACGGTAATGATGGCCTCGTTGTCGCTGGAACAACTGGCGAGAGTGCGACCATAACAATCGAAGAACAAATAGACCTCATTTCAGCTGTCCGAGAAGCAGTGCCCGCTGTCCCTCTGATTGCTGGTGCAGGTTCAAACAACACAGCTGTTGCACTGAACAACATCGAGAAGATCTCTGGCCTAGGCGTTGATGGCTTATTGCTTGTAACGCCGTATTACAACAAGCCTTCACAGCTAGGAATGGAAGCTCATTTTAAAACCCTTGCAGCTAGTACTGATTTGCCAATTATGCTTTACGATGTGCCAGGTCGAACCGGAAAGGCCATGACTCCGGAGGTTCTCTTTAGGCTCGCCGATATCGACAACATTGTTGCCTATAAAGATGCAAACGGAGATGCCGCACTAACTGGACGTCTAGTCGCCGGGTTTGGTGATCGAGTCGAGATTTATTGTGGCGATAACGATTTAACGCTTCCTTTCTTAAGTGTCGGTGCAGTCGGACTTGTGGGAGTCGCCACACACTGGGCAGGCAAAGAAATGTCTGAAATGATTACAGCATTCCGCGCCGGCGAGCTTGACCGTGCAATCGAAATAAACAAATCATTGCAGCCGTCATATGACTACTGGTCATCTGAGGATGCCCCAAGTCCTATCCCTTCAAAGGTAATGATGAAAGAGCTTGGGATCGACTGCGGAGATGCAAGGCCACCAATTGGGTTTGCCCCTGACGGGTTAGATGTAGACGCTAGGGAAGTACTAGCTGGTCTGGGTCGCAGTTAGTGAATTGCTACACAGCTAGTGTGTCGTAATGGCTAATGATGTTAAAGTAACGTTTCTAGGCGGGCTAGGTGACATTGGCCGAAATTGCGCAGCTGTCGAAATCGACAATCAGATCATGTTGATTGACTGCGGAATTATGTTTCCCGAGGCGCACATGCCCGGTGTCAATGTCGTCCTACCAGACTTCGATTACCTCAAACAAAACGCTTCCAAGGTTGTTGGAGTTGTGTGTACGCACGGCCACGAAGACCACATTGGAGCATTGCGCTACCTGCTAGCAGAGATGCCGCTCAAGATAATCGGTTCTGAGTTGACTCTTGCGCTGGCTAAGAACCGTATCGGTCAAGCAAACTTGCTAGACCAAGCAGACTTCGTCGAAGTAAAAGACAATTCAAGGACTCAAATCGGCGCCTTTGATTTAGAGTTCTTTCCAGTCACTCACTCAGTTCCGCATGGCTTCGCAACAGCTTTCCATACACCACAAGGTGTGCTGCTGCATTCAGGAGACTTCAAACTTGACATGACACCAGTCGATGGTCGACTAACGGACCTGTCTGGCTTAGGTAAACTCAGCTCTTCAGAGGGTGTTCGATTGTTGCTAGCTGATTCGACTAATGCTGATGCTGCCGGTTACTCAGAATCTGAGTCTCAAATAGGCGAGACCTTAAAGGCGATTGTGACTTCCAAGCCAGATAAACGTTTAGTGGTCGCATGTTTTGCCAGTCACATTCACAGGATTCAACAAATAGCAGATGCCGCAATAGCGCAGGGTCGCTACATTCTTTCACTTGGTCGAACCATGAAGAACAATATTGAACTGGCCAGAGAGATGGGCTTGCTTCGAATACCTGAGAACAAGATCAAACCAATCGAAGACATCGATAACCTGGCTGACCGAGAAATATGTGTAATTTCAACTGGGTCTCAAGGCGAGTCAATGTCAGCGTTAGCCCGTATGGCTAATGGCGATAGCCATCACATGGCAATCAGAGACACAGACTGCATCATCATGTCGTCGCATCCAATCCCTGGCAATGAAACGGGAGTCACCGCAATGCTTAATGCGTTGATTAAACGTGGTGCAGAAGTTATTGATTCAACACATCAGCTAGTTCACACCACAGGTCATGCAAAGCAAACCGAGCTACGAGTATTTCACTCGGTTGTAAAACCTGAGAACTTTGTCCCAGTGCATGGCGAGTACAGGCACATGGTGGCGCACAAAAACTTGGCGCTAGAAATGGGAATGGGCCAAGACAACATAATTGTCTGCACCGACGGTGACTCAGTCATCCTAAGTGACGTTGGAATTTCGAGCGGTGAAACAATTGATGCAGACTACATATACGTAGCCGGTGATGTTAAAGATCTAGGCGAACAGGTCTTAGCTGACCGTCGAGTTCTTGGCGATGACGGATTTGTTTCAGTGGTTCTGTCTATCGACAGTGACTTGAGACTACGCAATGACCCACAAATTGTTTCTCGTGGCTGGATTAGTGGCGAACTCCAAGATGATTTACATGCTCGAGCTGTAAAAGTGGTAGCGGCGGCGATCAATGGCGAAGACTTCGCAGATGCTGGAAAAGTCTCAAAAGCAGCTCGAAGAGCACTTGGTAAGTTTATTAACGCTGAAACAAGACTGAGGCCTATGGTTGTCCCAGTCGTTATGAGCGATAACTAGGCTATCTGAGCCGACAGTTTCGTTGAAATAGGTGCTCAATCAGGGCTGGCTAATCGACTAATCTAACTAAGTGGCCAGATCAAGCAAAAAACTGACAGCATCTTGGCGCTCATTTGCGCGTGGTCGAGGAACTAAGGCGCAAGTGAGACAAGAGAATCGAGAAGTCGGGGCACTCGTATTGCTCTGTCTTGGATTGATACTTGGAATAGCGATTTATACCAATGCAACCGGTGGGGTCGGGAACTTCTTAGATAACTTGACCGGGCGCTTCTTTGGATTGGGACGTCTATTGATTCCGCCGGCTCTATTAGTCGGTGGTTGGGTACTACTGCGTATGAGGGGTAGCAGAAGAAAGCGTAGAGTCTTTTACCCGAGCGAAACAGCAGCATGGGCAAGTGCCGGTATCGGATTTTTTTCTCTGATCGACATCATTGGTGGACGGCCCTTCTGGGGCTCGCCTGTCGAGGATCTTTCTGGAGCAGGCGGTTGGGTGGGAGTGTTCTTTGGTGGAACTATGCACCGCTACTTGGGAGAAGCAGGACAATTCATTTTGACCTTTACGTTGTTTGCTATTGCAGCGACCCTTCTAACTTCGGTATCGGTTTCTGAGTTCGCCGACTCTGTTGCAGAAAGACTTCAGCCAGTCCGGGAATGGTTTGATGAATTCTTCGATCGAGTTGGCTTTGCCGATGATGAAACCGAAGACGTCGAGCCAGTACGTCGCAGGCGTTACAAGAAAGTCTTTGAAGAAGACGAGTACGAAGACGACGAGGACTACATAGATTTGCGTAGCCCTGGCGCTATGGCAGAAGTATCTGACTGGGCTGACGAGGTCGAACCAGTAATTGAAGTGCCACAGCCATCAGTTGCTGCTCCAATGAGCGTTGCCGCACTACAACCAGTAGATGGTCAGTGGCGTTTGCCAAATATGAGCTCTCTTGACCGTACTGAGCTGCAAGAAGTAGATACAGCATCAGTTGAAGCAACAGGTAGACAACTAGAGCATGCTCTGGCAGAACACGGCGTTGAAACTCGTCTAGTCGGCGTAGTGGTTGGTCCAACGGTTAGTCGGTTTGAATTGGAGCTTGGCCCTGGTGTAAAGGTTGCACGAGTTACATCGCTAAGCAAAGACATTGCTTACGCAATGGCAACACCGGACGTTCGCATCTTGGCTCCAATCCCGGGGAAGCAAGCCATTGGTGTCGAAGTTCCAAATGTTCGTCGCCAAATCGTGACTGTTGGTGACCTGCTGGTGTCAGAAGAAGCTTCAACAGCCACTCATCCGTTAGAAGTTGCCCTGGGTCGAGACATCAACGGTCGAACCGTAATGGCTAACTTGGCCGAGATGCCTCACCTCTTGGTAGCTGGACAAACGGGTTCTGGTAAGTCGAGCTGCATTAACACAATGTTGACGTCGATTTTAATGCGTTCAACGCCTGAGCAAGTGCGACTTATTCTTATTGACCCGAAGCGTGTGGAGCTAACACAATACCGTGGGTTGCCGCACCTACTTACCGACGTTGTGACCGATCCCAAGAAGGCAGCGAATGCTTTGAGCTGGGCTGTAAAAGAAATGGAACGCCGTTATGACATCTTGCATGAGCATGGCTATCGGGACTTAACTAGTTATAACAAGGCGGTGAGTGAAGATCGTGTTGACAGTAGTTATGGCGCTGATGGTGAGATTTCTGAAGCAGCCGAGATGGGTTACGTTCTCGTAGTCTTAGACGAGTTAGCTGACTTGATGATGGTTGCAGCTCGTGATGTTGAAGAGTCAATCTGTCGCATTGCACAAAAAGCTAGAGCCGTTGGCATCCACTTGGTCATAGCGACTCAGCGTCCATCTACAAACGTAATTACAGGTCTTATCAAGGCCAATATCCCAGCTCGCCTAGCTTTCGCTGTTTCTAGTTTGACTGACAGTCGAGTGATTTTGGATCAGGCTGGCGCTGAGCGACTAGTCGGCAGGGGAGACGCATTGCTTTCTGATGGCCGTACCGCATCTGCTACTAGATACCAGGGCGCTTGGGTTACCGAAGAAGAAGTCTCATCTGTAGTTGAGTTCTGGGCTAAGCAAGCTCCGGAGCTAGTTTACGATTCGCGGGTCGTCGGGGAAGCAATTACCAAAGGTGCTGCTGGATCTATCCCTGGTGGGACAACTGGTAATGCCGGCGATGATGAGTTGTTGGTTCAGGCGATCGAGCTTGTGGTCTCGTCGCAGCTTGGGTCAACTTCGATGCTGCAACGCAAGCTTCGTGTCGGATTTGCTCGAGCTGGCCGCTTGATGGACTTACTCGAAGAAAGGGGCATTGTCGGGCCGTCAATTGGTTCTAAGGCTAGAGAAGTTCTAATTACCCAACAAGAACTAGCGGACGGCAAGTTGGGTGGCGGAGAGCCTGAAAGTTCACCGATCGCTGTCACTACCGTCAATCCACGAGCGCCAAAGGCTACAACGGCTCAACCAATAATGCCCGAACACCGTCAGCGACGAACCACTCTGGCCGATATTGCAAACCCCGAGCCAGCTGGTTCAACAACCAAAGTAGTTGATGCCAAACCAGGTATAGAGATTGTCGAAGAGGTCGATGACGAGGATGAAATCGAGATAGTAGACCTAGACGACCGAAAGAAGCGTGTTGAACGAAGAGAGGAACTTGAAGTTCTAGAAGAAGATGAAGACGACTTAGAGCTCACCGATGAAGATGAAGAGTGGGATGAAGAAGACGACGAAGAGTATGAAGACGACGATGATGAAGTTGTCGATGAGCTAGATGAAGATGAAGAGTGGGATGAAGAAGACGACGAAGAGTATGAAGACGACGATGATGAAGTTGTCGATGAGCTAGATGAAGATGAAGATGAAGAGTGGGACGAAGATGAGAACGACGATGAGGTCGTTGATGAATACGATGACGAAGAGCTTGAAGATGAGGAAGATCTAGACGAAGAAGAAGACGAGAGTGAAGAGCATGACGAAGAACTCGTCTATGAACCAATTGAAGGTGCAGACCCAGCACTAGCTCCACCGCCCGGTTACTCGAGTTAAGCTCCTAGCACTGTAGAGTTCTTGAAGTGGAATTTTTATCTGAGCCAACGCTAATCGTCGCAATAGGACAGCTCATTGTTGGTCTTGTTCTTATATCGTTTGCTGCAGACGCCTTTGTCGAAGGCGCAGCCAACGTGGCCAAGATTTCAAAGATCTCGCCGATCATCATTGGCGCTTGCATTGTCGGATTCGGTACCAGTGCTCCGGAGCTATTAGTAAGTGCTGTTGCAGCATTTAATGGAGAAGTAGATCTCGGGGTCGGAAATATCGTTGGCTCTAATGTGGCCAACCTAAGCCTTGTATTAGGGGCCGCAGCGCTGGTTTCTACGATCACTGTTTCTAAGGCAGTGTTGTCTCGTGAGGCGGCCCTATCGCTTGGTGGAACACTGCTATTTGCTCTATTTACACTCACTGGTGGAGGTTACAGCGTTTGGGAAGGTATCGTCCTCGCCATAGTACTTGCCGGCGCTTTGTTCTACATTGTTCGCTCGGGAGTGGCAGAAGGTGCAGCAGTCAAACTAGATGAAGACACAGAAAATGTTGCTGATTTTGGCTCTGTTGGCGGCCAGCTGGTTAGAACAATAGTTGGTCTTGTAGGTGTAGTTGTCTCAGCCCAACTACTGGTTTGGGGTGCAACTGCAATCGCAGAAGAAGTTGGACTCTCCGGTGGTTTTGTCGGAATCTCTCTGGTCGCAGTTGGAACTTCACTCCCAGAACTAGTGACCGCAGTTGTGGCTGCCCGTAAAGGCGCAACCGAGCTGATTATCGGTAACTTACTTGGCTCTAATATGTTCAATTCGCTCGCCGTTGGTGGAGCGATAGCAATAGTGGGCTCAGGCCAAATCGAAGACAAAGGTGTTGCGCAACTAGGTATAGCAATAATGACTGGTGTGTCAGTTGGAACCTACATTTATATGCGAGCCAAAGGCGAAGTAGCCCGAGGTATCGGCATTGCGCTGCTCGTTATTTGGGCAGCAGCAATCGCTGTGCTCGGCGTCTCTGCCTGATACTTAAAAGACGGTCCGACTTATTTAGTCGGACCGCCCTAGAAGGATAGTTCTGCTTCGAGAAGCACGTGTGTTGACTCAAAGGAAGTCGTGGAGGGCTCCACCAGGTGTGAAGCCGGCGACTTCCCTAGGGCATTCGGCACAGCCGAAATCAGAACTACCCGTGAGCGTGCCCGCCGGCTGATTCGCAAGTAGCTGCGTCGTCGATCGAGTTGTATTCATCGCCTGGGCAAAGAGCTCGGGTAACTTCTTCAGCACTAACTGCTACAGGGCCGTCGTAAGCAACAGGATGTAGGCCACTGTTGAAGTGAGCAACACGAGTCAGTGTTGTGTTGTTGCTTGTAAGATCCCAGCTACATTCTGCAACTCGTTGGATGCAGTTGGTAAGAATTGTGCCGAACAAGTCATCATTCCAGCCACCATACCAGTCACCGTGAAGAGTCTCACCGTTGCGCTTGCCAGCAGGAATGTCAGAAGAAAGGAACCAGTCGCCGCTACCAGTACCAGCGTTACCGCTTACAGGATAAGAAAGGAATACTTCTACTAGAGGAACCTTTGTGTCTCCGGCATTACAGTTACCAGACCATTTTGATCCATTTGTATTGCTAAGAGTGCTCTTATTCTGTTCCCAAGTATTGTCGGCACTCCATTCTGGAGAAATACACTGTGGGAAGAAAAGGTGAGCCTGTAGCGTCTCGCCAGGGTTACAGTTCGGAATTGTAGAACCCTTGTTTGAGGCCACCTGGTTTGTTCCGCTTACACCCTGCCCACATTGCCACAAAATAAGGTTCGTGTCATTTCCGCCCAAGTGGCTTCCAGCGATCATTCTGAAGTCTTCAGGGAAGTCATTGATTGAAGCGTGCTTGTCCGCTCCACCGTGAGACTTGTAGTAAACGTCGATTCGATCAGGAATACGTAGGTTCTCTTCGTTATCAAATACGGCAGGAACCCAATAACCGGTTCGGTTACCTTCAAGGCCATTACAGGTTGAGTTTCCGCTATTTAGGATTGTGTCGCCGTTTGAGTTTGCGTCAATTCCTGTGTTCCCGAAGAACATATGAAGGTGAGCGCCACCTGTTTGTCCTGGAAGAGCAATCGGGTCGTTATATCCGAAGTGAGAGAATGTGCACTGGCTTCTGAACTGGCCAAGACACTTGTTTGGTCCTGTACATCCCTCGGTTATGTTCTGTCGCCCGCCGCCGGACCAAGCCTGAGTGAAATCGTCAGCTGGGATTTGATCTGAAGGAGTATTAAAGACAGCACTACGGACATCAAC
>CAZYMB010000005.1:43958-108750 GCA_964648795.1 uncultured Acidimicrobiaceae bacterium | reverse complement strand
CGTCAGCTGGGATTTGATCTGAAGGAGTATTAAAGACAGCACTACGGACATCAACGTTGGTGTTTCGTGCGATGTCAGGTGTAGCAAGAGGAAGCGGAATAATTCCAGAGTTTCCAGGCTGTTCCTGAACTACCACCGAACCAGGAGTCTCAGCTGATTCAGGCAAAGCCTCTGGCTCGGACAACGTTGTTGCTGAGCTTGTCGCTAAGTCGGGTTGAGTCCCAGTTACATCTGGTTGCTCACCCGTTGCCTGTTCAGTCACATCTGGAGATGTTGCGTCAAGGACTAGTGTTTCACTATCCCCACCAATAAGAGTCGCTCCGATAGCTGTAACAGCTGCAAATGCAACCAGAGCTACGAAAACTACTATGAAACTGCGTTTATCTCGCAAAGTCATTTTCCACCAACCTTTAACCCGCTGTTTCTAGGTTAGCAGAATTGCCTAGTGATGCCAAGTCGGGTAGGCCATAGTAAGCCTGGGTGTTTTGCAACTGTAATGATCTAGATTACTCATGAGCTGATCTGAGGCTTCTTTTTGGGCTCACACCAGTCTTGTTTTGATCCGCTAGATTCATTACTAATGGTTGGTGCCACAGCGAAATCAAAATTCACACTCACAGCCAACGCCTTGACTCTGTCTCGCATTGTTTTTGCTCCCTTTGTGGCGGCACTTGTGTTGCAAATGAATCCAAGGTGGTTGACCTTTGTAGTGACCTGGATTTTGGGTATTACAGACCGGATCGATGGAGACCTGGCTCGCAAGATTGGCCCAACAAAGGCGGGGGCATTTCTAGACACGCTGGCCGACAAGATATTGCTATTGTTTCTTGGCTACGCCCTGGTGATTCAGGGAGCGTTTGGCATAATCCCCATGTCCATAATTGCGGTGCGGGAAGTTGGCATGATGATTTACCGCAGCTATTGGCAACGCTACGGCCTTAGTTTGCCTGCGCGACCATCTGGTAAGTACAAGGCAGTTGTTCAAGGACTAGCCATCGTTGCAGCCATGTTTCCTCCTCTTCGTGGGTCGCATTGGGTGATTGATGTGATGTTGTGGGTTGCCGTTGCCTTCACACTCGTAAGTGCTGCGCAATATATTATCGATGGTCAAAAGGCATTAAAGGACAAGTTGTGAAGGCAGAAATTATTGCTGTTGGATCCGAGCTGTTGCTTGGTGAGAGCACTGATACAAACTCAGTTTGGTTATCCCAACGTCTGGGCGAACTTGGCATCGACTGTTATTATCATTCCACTATTGGTGACAATCTAGATCGCCTATCCCAGCAGATAACTGAGTCTATAGAACGTAGCGATGTAGTGATTCTCGGCGGAGGTCTTGGACCTACCCAAGATGATTTAACTCGAGACGCTATTGCAAAAGCCCTTGATATAGAGCTTCACAGAGATGAAGAAGTCGTCGAAGCTATTGCCTCTAAGTTTGCGGTGCGAAATCGCCCAATGTCAGAGAGCAACCTAACCCAAGCGTACGTGCCTGTTGGAGGCGAAGCCTTGTTGCCAATGCCAGGCACAGCCCCAGGCCTTTGGTGTCCTCACCCTGGTGGGGTAGTTGTGGCGATGCCAGGGGTGCCTTATGAACTCAAAGAGATCTTTGATTCTTCGATCGCTCCAAGGCTCCTAGAAATGATTGATGAGCCCACAGTGCTCAAGAGCCGTGCCATCAAAACATGGGGTATGAGTGAATCAGCATTAGCTGAAGTACTGGCGCCGACGGTGCAACGCCTCGATACAGATTTCGAGAATGATACGAAAGCTACTCTTGCATATTTGGCTGGAGGTACCAAAGGTATAAAGCTTCGTATCACTGTAAAGGCCCCAACCAAAGAACTTGCCGATGCCAGAATAGTCCGAGAAGAAAAAAACATTCTGGAAACCCTTAGTGCTGATCTTGTATTCGGGTTTGACGAAGACACGATTGAATCGGTTGTATTGAATTTGTTGACAGATCTCAACCTGAGCCTTGGTGTTGCTGAATCTATGACAGGTGGGAGAATAGGCGCTCAGTTGACCCGCCAGCCCGGGTCGTCAAAGAGTTTTAGAGGCTCAATAGTGAGCTACGCAACCGATGTTAAGACTGAACTACTGGGTGTAACCTCTGACAGCGTTGTATCGGCAGAGGCAGCTGAAGAAATGGCTAAGGGAGCTATGGTTGCGCTCTCGGCAGATATTGGACTATCAATCACCGGAGTAGCTGGGCCTGACACTCAAGAAGGCGTGGCGGTGGGCACAGTCTTCTTTGGATTTGCCAGTAAAGATACGACTATGTCGCACAAAGTAATCTTTGGCAGTAACAGAGAACAAACCCAACAGCTGGCAACCATTGGCGCTCTCAATGATTTAAGAAAGTGGCTGCTAAGTGGAGACTATCGTTAGCCAACCAAAGCTATCTTCTGATAGTCCGGCGTGAATATCGGTTAAGGCTCTTCTCAATTTGAGAGTATTGGGCCCAGGCTGGCCATCTCTTAGGTTGTGGCGGTTGCCATCTATTATTAAGGTACCTACTGGAGCGACAACAGCTGCTGTTCCAGTTAGGAATGCTTCACCTTGCCATTGTGATAGCTCGCTCACAGTAATCGGTCTTTGTGAACTGCTGTAACCAAGCTTCTCGCCGATTGTCAGTATTGAGTCTCTGGTTACGCCATGTAGAAAAGAGTCATCTAGGTCTTTGGTAACGATTTCGCTGTCGGTTGCTAACAAGAAATTTGCTGCGCCAGTTTCGGTTACGGAACCGTGCGTAGCAAAGAGGACTTGGTCTGCTCCATGATCGGCTTTGGCTGCAAGCGTCGGGCCTAGTGCCATAACATAGTTGGCTCCAGCCTTGACCCGTCCAAACTGGGAAGTGGTTCTTGCGAGCGTCTCCTCGACGAGCAGGGTTAGCGGCCTGATGCCGCCTTGAAAATAGTCGCCAACGGGTGAGCAGATAACGCTGAGCTTTCCTTCAGTTGGCGGAGCGGCTGCTGAGCCAATATTTTCAGTAGTCCCAATAAAGAATGGACGTATATATAGAGAACCTGGAGGGCCTGGGACGTCATCAACGTTGGCTCTGACTGTTTCTACAATAAGTTCTTTTATCTTGGTTTCTGTTGGTGGAGTAACCTGCAAACTCGCAATACTGTGCACGAAGCGCTTTACATGATCGTCGAGTCTAAAGATAGCTACTTCGCCACTGGCTAGTCGATGAGCTTTGAGTCCTTCGAAACATGAGGAGCCGTAGTGAAGTACGTGACTACTTGGGTGCAAGGTTAGGTTTTCTAAGGGGCCAACTGTAATGTCACCGTAGGCATCTGCAGAGTATTCGACGCTGCCCATTACATTGGAAAATACCGATCCAAATGGTTTTGTTGATTCTGATTTACTCATGGGTGTCAGCTACTTTCTTCGACTAGTCGGCCCGTTGCTGCACTGTAATTCTCGGCACGCTCGGGGCACTGGTTTGAAAACACGAAATCTTGGAAGCTAAGCTGATCTTCGCTGAGGTTGGCCCATACGTCTTCCAACACCGAGTCAGATAGGCCACAAAGCACTTCCGCAGACTCTAACAGATCGGTTACCTCAGCGGCATCTAGATCTTGGCCGGTAGCGTTCTCAAGGGCTTCTGTGACGCTCAGGGGGTCATTGGATCCGCCAGAACAAGCCGAAATTACCAAACCAATGGTAATAGCTGGTATTAGGTACTTCACAGTCAATAACAATAGTCAAGATTGCTGGGTACTGCGGTGTTGCCTTAGCCAGCAATTGTCATAGGCATCGACTAGTTTTATTTCTATAGCGCCGACCAGCGCCGGTAATCACTATCAGGAGAATATTTAGGTGAGTAAGAAATCTCAACAAGATCCAAAAGAAACGGCGTTGAAGACGGCTTTAGACAATATTGACAAGCAGTTTGGCGTCGGTTCGGTCATGAAAATGGGCGAAAACACAGGAATGGAAATAGAAACCGTTCCCACAGGTGCACTAGCACTTGATATTGCCTTAGGGGCCGGTGGGCTACCTCGTGGTCGTGTGGTCGAAATTTACGGGCCAGAGTCATCGGGTAAGTCAACACTTGCTATGCATGTTGTAGCCGAGGCACAACGTAATGGTGGAACCTGTGCATACATTGACGCAGAGCACGCCATGGATCCAGTTTATGCTGGCAACATTGGTGTCGATGTCGACGAGCTATTGATCTCGCAGCCAGACACAGGTGAACAAGCACTTGAGATCGCAGACATCTTGGTGCGAAGTGGTTCTGTTGATGTGCTAGTTATTGACTCTGTAGCAGCGCTTACACCTCGTGCTGAAATCGAAGGTGACATGGGAGATACCCATATGGGTCTACAAGCTCGCCTCATGTCGCAGGCTCTACGTAAGATCACAGGTAATCTCAACAAGACAGACACTATTTGTATCTTCATCAACCAGCTTCGTGAGAAGATTGGTGTCATGTTCGGCTCACCTGAAACAACACCAGGTGGTAGAGCACTAAAGTTCTACAGCTCTGTTCGACTAGACATCAGAAGAATCGAAGCTATCAAGAATGGTACCGAAGTTGTAGGTAACCGAACCCGTGTGAAAGTAGTAAAGAATAAGGTTGCGCCACCGTTCCGTCAGGCTGAGTTCGACATTATGTACGGTAAAGGCATCAGTCGTCAAGGCTCACTACTGGACATAGCGGTCGAGAAGGATATCGTTAAGCGCTCTGGTGCTTGGTACACCTACGAAGGCGACCAGCTTGGTCAAGGCCGTGAGAAGGCGAAAGAGTATCTGATTGAGAATCCAGAACTTTCTATGGAAATTCAAGACAAAGTCTTGAAAGAAGTTGGTCTGATAGCTGACCCGGATGCTGAAGTAGAGATTGACTTGACTGATTCTGCAGAAGATGTTGAAGCAACTGAAGAAGAGAAGGCGCAAAGCTAATACACAGGCTGAAGTTTTAGAAAGTTATTACATCGAGGTCTTTAGCGGCAATGCTGTTGCTGAAGACCTCTTTGGCTTCTTTGGCCAGAATTTGTTCGTCTTCGTAACGGGCGGAGTAGTGGGTTAGAACAAGTTTCTTGGCGTCTGCTGTCTGGGCTATCTCGGCAGCTTGTTTGGCCGTCATGTGTAGATACTGGCTGGCAAGTTCGGATTCTGTCTCAGCATAAGTTGACTCACATATGACCAAGTCAGCGTCTCTAGCCAGCTCTATGGCATTGTCGCATGGTGCGGTGTCCATAATGAAGGCAACCACCTTGCCTGGTTTGACACTGCCAAAGTCTTCTAGTTGGACTTCACCATTGGGTGTAGAGAGTTTGCCAGTTGCCTTTAACTCGGCACGATCTTGACCAGTTATTCCTGCATGCTCAAGTCGCTCTACATCGAAGTTGAAGCTATCCGGAGCAGTTACTCTGTAGCCAAGTGTTGTACAGCTGTGGTTTAGTAACTTTGCAACTACGCTACATGAACCAATGTTGGTGGCGTCGCCATCTGTGGTTGGTATAGGTACTACATGGGCGCTATCAGTATAAATCGTCGCATAACGCAGCCTGTTAAAGTAATCGAAGCCTTCTTTTGGAAATACCACGGGCAGCTCGTGGTCGACGTTGTTTTGGTGGTTGTCTACCGAACGACGCTGAATCACTCCCGGTAGCCCAAGGCAGTGGTCTCCGTGGAAATGGGTAAGACAAACGCCATCGATGCTGGTGACTGAAACACCCGTAATGGTGAGTTGACGTTGTGTGCCTTCGCCAGGGTCAAAGAGTAGACGAACGCCGCCTATATCGACCACATAGCCGTTGTGAGCTCTATTTCTAGTAGGGAGGTGCGAAGCAGTCCCCAGTATTGTCAATTTGTCTACTGACATATGCGATTAGTCTAATAAGAGCGTCGGAAGTTACTTAGAAACGTCGATAGCTTAGCTAGATGAACCCAAATTGGGCTTTTGCTAAGAAACCGTTCTGGATATTTAGCCACTTCTTTGTTCTGGCTAGCGCTGGCCTATTTGTTTTCCTGGGATTGTGGCAATTTGATCGCCTAGATGAGCGACGAGCTTTCAATACACAGATAACTGATGCTCAAAGTGCCGAGATGGTAGAAATCGATGGCATAGAGCTCGAAGATGGCTTTGGTGAATTTAGGTCTGTGGAGATACGGGCTAAGACAATTGACCCTGACTTTATAAGAGTTGTGAACCGCACACAAAATGGGATTGCAGGCGAGCATGTTGTTGCTCTGGTTGAGTTAGATGGCACACAGGTATTTTTAAACAGAGGGTTTGTTCCAAGTCGAACTCAAGTTGGCGGCCTGCCTGATGAATTCTTTGCAACGGGACGAATAAGAACTTCAGTTACAAAAGGCTTCTTTGATGTGGAAGATGTCGGAGATTCTGAGATTGCTCCACGACTCAACGTTGATGCTTTGGCAGCTCGCTTAGAAAGTCGCAGCAATAGCCAGATACCTCAAATTCTTGCAGATGGTCTAGATATCGAAACTAACACGATTGCCCCTGTTTGGATACAACTCTCAACGATCGAGAACTCAACCCCCGCTATACCAACGATCCTAGGCTTGCCTGAAATCACTGAAGGCAGCCATTTCTCCTATGCCTTGCAGTGGTTGATCTTTGCAGGCCTGACTCCACTGTTCTATGTCCTTATCCTGAGACGCAGATCTAGTAAAACTCGCCGGCCTGACGGAGCTTAGGCCTAGTATCGTGGGTGTGGAAGAACCAAATACAGTAGCAATAGACCTTGGTGGAACAAATTGTAGAGCGGCTGTGGTCAGCTGTACGGGGGAGATCCTTCATCAGGTCAAAGAAAGAACCAACCATGCAGAAGAGTTTCCAGACATCGTAGTTGCAGGTATTGCAGAGGTGACAAAGGGTTTCGACGCAACCAAAGTTGTAGTCGGCATTCCAGGGATCATCGACTACGAATTACAAAGAGCTGTCTATGTGCCAAATCTGCCCCAAGGCTGGATTCCATCGCTTACTGCTCAATGGATTTCAGCTAGAAGCGGGCTAGAGGTTAGTCTCGCAAATGACGCTGATTTGGCGGCAGTAGGAGAGTCAGCCTTTGGAGCGGGAAAGAGTTACAGCGACATTGTCTACGTCACCATTTCAACCGGTATTGGTGGTGGGGTAGTCCTGGGTGGCAAACTTGTCCACGGCAAGTATGCAGCAAATGATATAGGCCATGTAATGGTCGATATAGGGGCTGCTATGTCAGGAGATCGGCACACCCCAGAGATGCTAGGTTCGGGTCCAAATTTAGCCGAGCAAGCAAAGGCTGCTGGACTAGAAGTAACTACAGAAGAACTGGTTGAGCTGGTTCAAAACGGAGATGAAGTAGCTACCAAAGTTTTTGACAAAGGCATCATGGGTGCAGCTGCAGGAATTGTAAACCTGGCTTGGTTGTATGCTCCTCAAGCTGTTGTAATTGGAGGGGGAGTCGGCCTTAATGCTGACTTGGTTCTGCCTCGAATTGAAAAGCTACTTAACGAGTTTGGCCCTAAGGGTGTGAAGCCAGCAAAAGTCCTCAGCGCCGAAATAGGAGACTCTGTGGGACTCGTTGGTGCCGCTGGTTGGTGGCAGGCGTTCTCTTAGTAAATGGAATGACTAGGCAGGCTTCTAGTATGCCTGTGCTTATCGATTTAAATAGGCGAAGACTCGAGGGCTATGCTTTTTTGCGTCGCCGACGGTCTGCATCGATCTTTCGGGCAGACTTAACAACTATGTTAAGGCGTTCACCAAGTTCTTCATGAGTGAGTTTGCCCTCTAGGTTGAGTTCCGGAGCGAGAGCTTCAAGCATTGCGGAGACGCTAACGCCTTGCTCGGCAGCGAAACCGTGCCACTTATCGTGTGCCTCGTCACTAAGGTATGCATGGAGGGCTTTACGATCGTTTGCTTGGGACACAGGCTTTTCCTAACTATTTCAGCTCTTCGCCCTCGACGCTGAGGCCATAAGCACATTAGCGCGGCCTGCGAAGGAGTTCAAACGAAACAGCAAGATTCTTGTTGAGCGTGCCTCGAGGTTGTTGAAGCTAGTATCTAGCTCTCCTTTTTTAGGAGCTTCTCGACTTCACGCGCACTTGGATTTACTCGGACTTGCTCACCAATCTTAACCGTTGGTACCGTCTCATTTCCATCAGCTACGCTCCGCACGTAATCGGCAGCCTTCGAATCTTCCCAGATGTTGTGCTTGACCATCTCGATGCCTTTTTTCTCTAGGCCCTTCTCGAGCATCATACAAAATGGGCAGCCTGGTCTCCAATAAAAATCAACAGAATTAGACATAACTTAGTTAACACCTCTTTGCTATTTATTATTTCAATCGAGTTTAGTCGACGTGGCTAGCTGTAGCTAGAACCAAAGAGCTTCCAGGCTGCTGGCAGAGCTAAACCTGCAACAAGCGCCTTGAGAACATCCCCAATAACAAATGGAGCAATACCGAAGGCCAGGGCGCTGGCTTCATCTAGCGGAGCTGCAAATGGAACATCTAATGAGTAGCTAAGAAATGTTGCACCAAAGATGTAGATTACAACGCTGCCGGCAAGGAATGCTGGGATCGCTGAGAATGCCGATCGGTCTTGTCCTCTTTTTGCCATGACGCCAACTATGTACGCTGCGACCACAAAACCGACCAGGTATCCAAATGTCGGAATTAGCTCAGCGCCGTTTGGTCCGGAGCTTGTGATGCCACTTCCTCGGTCGGCGAATACAGAAAAGCCTGCTGCCCCAAGGCCAATGTATAGAAGCTGGGACGCTGATCCGAGTCTTGGTCCGAGAGCTGCACCGGAAAGTAGGACCGCTAATGTCTGCCCAGTAATTGGTACAGGAGTAAACGACAACGGGATTGAAACCTGTGCGAGTACTGCTGTCAGCATTGCAAAGAATGTAACGCCTAGCAGGCTGCGTAGGTTGATACCTAGGAAGCGCTTGGAGGCGACTAAGTCGATTAGAACGGGCTGAGGAAGGGTTGCTGCTGTCACGGTAGGTCAGTGTAATTCGTTAAGAGGTTCTATAGCAAGTTATTCCTCGCTATCAGAGGTCTCTTCAGGGTCTTCTTCATGGTTACGCTCTGCAGAGCGTCTATCTAAGAGTTCGGAATCTATAACGTTGTGGCGGTCTACATAGGTGTCCATAACGGCTTGTGCAGTGGCAATGAATGGGAGGGCTAAGACAGCGCCAGTAGCGCCAAGAAGGCTCGAGCCAGCTAGCACCCCTCCAAAAGCAATAGCGGGGTGCATATTTAGGGTTTGTGCTGTTATGCGTGGTTGAAGCAGATAGTTCTCAATCTGCTGGTATCCCAGAATTACTGCGACAACCCAGAGAGCATTGATCGGATTATCTGCCAGTGCAATCAAAGCCGGCAAGATCCCAGAGATATAGGTACCAATCACTGGAACAAATTGAGAAACAATGCCGACCCAAATTCCAAGGGCGATCGGTGAAGGTACCCCGACTATCCAAAACACGAGAGCGTGGAAAGCAGCTGAGGCGATTGCCAGAATTACTCGAGAGGAAATAAATGCTCCTGTTTTGTCAATGGCTAGTTCCCAGATTCGAATAACTTCGACTTGTTTCTCTTCACGAAATAGAGAACACATTACGCGTCTGAGTTTGGGTCCATCTGCGGAGAGGTAGAACGCAAACAGCGAAACCGTTAACACCTGAAATAAAAGTCCAACAATTGTTCCAGAGAAGTTGAGTGCTGAGTTGGCAATAGTGTCGATCGAGCCACCAAGTCGGTCTTGAATCTGATCGGTTACTTCGTCTGCATCAATTGTGAAGTCAAAGGTGGATTCAGACCATTGAGAAATAGAGGTTGTATAGCCAGGGATCTCATTAATTAGATCCCTCAGCTGATTAACGACTAAGTTGCCCATTACTCCAATGAATACGCCAAAGAAGGCAAAGACAAGAAGCATTGCTATGCCCGTTGCCAAGCCGCGCTTCATACCTCGTTTGTGTAGCCGCTCAACCAGTGGATGCATGGCCAGAGCTAAGAACAAAGCAATAATCAGCTGAATCAAAAGGCTGCGCAGGGTATTAGCAACCCAGTAGGTGAATAAGATACCTGCGCCTACAACCCACCAATAGGTAATCGCAGATTTCACCCATTTAGGAGCTTTTGATGGAGTGGTTGTAGCAGCTGACATACCCCGAAGAGCTTAGTCGATACTTTGGTGCTGTTGGTTAGACGTCCCGGACCTGATTTGGCGAACTTAGCCAAGGCCAGAAGTAATCAACACTGCTAGCAAGAAGCAGAGTAAGAATGCAGCAAAGAGCCATTCGATACGATCATGTCGTTTCCGTTGCTCACGTAAGTGATCTTCGAGGGCATCAGCCTTAGATTGAATATCAACCAACTGGTTCTCAAGGCCGCTCAGTTTCAGTTGTTTGCCTGCTGAGATCCTACGAGTGTGAGCAAGTTGAGTAGACAGCTGCGAGTTATGCTGACTTATGTTCTCTACTTTTTCTCTGGCTAAGTCAAGCTTGTTTCGTAGAGCTAACTTTTCTTCTTCGGTCGGCTCAGGGGTTTCTCCCGTGCGGGGGTGCTTGAGTCGGTATCTAACCGAGCGTACGGCTACTGCAGCGTCAGCATTAATCGGGGCTAGGAGTCTTTCCATAATTATGACTGCACGATCCAACTTATCGACGTCACCAGGTATCGAGAAGTGAGCCCATAGGTTTCTTATCTCGACTAGCTCATCGACCACTGGTCTCAAGTCTTCTGAGTACCGTTTGGAAAAAACTGGTCCCCAGAATCGTTTAAGGACAAGAAGCTGGAAATAAGGATCCGAGGCATCGTGTTGCGCTGAGCGGCCGAGCTTTGCTGCGGCTTCTCCAAACCACTCCTCGCTTTCGAGATGTAGAGTCATTTCGTCTTCGACGAATTCACGCATTCCCTCTCCAAAGATGTTGAATGCAAGAGTCAGGTCAGCATGGCGTGAATATCTGGCATTTTCCGGGTTTTGGATCTGATTGCCCATAAATAGTCACTTCCAATACTTAGTATCGGCCAAAAGTAGTCAATCGGTAGAGGTTAATTTGACTCTTTAAGCTAAGAAATTGCTCTAAAGAGCCGTTAGGAAAGGATGGCGCAAGTTCCTACCCGAAAACCAATCGTCCAGATGCTTGCCTGGGGACTGGTTTTTGGCTGTATTGGTGTAGTAGCTGGACAAGTTTTTCTTAGTGATTTCGTTGGTGGTCTTTGGACTGCCGTACTTGCCGTGGTTATCACTCTGATTGGCTTTTGCATAGGTTCAGTTGGTGTCCTATCCAAGTACGAAGCTGTCGACTTGGAAGCTACAGAGGCAAAACACGAAGCAATTCACGACCCGCTAACACAACTCCTCAACCGTTCAGGTCTAATGAATGAGCTCGAGACCTCTATCGAGGACGCAGAACGAAACGACCTTGTGCTCGGTGTGTTGTTCTTGGACTTAGACCGATTTAAGGTTATTAACGACACGATGGGCCACGATGTTGGCGACCAACTTCTTCAGATTGTTGCGGAAAAACTTAAGGCATCAGTGCGTTCGACTGACGTAGTTGCACGTTTTGGCGGAGACGAATTCGTCATATTGTCTCGAGGGCTGCTTTCAAGTGACTCAGTTATCTCAGTAGCTAATTCGATTCTTAAGTCTTTCGCCGAACCAGTAATACTGGGAGGTCGAACACATTTGGCTGCTACGAGTATTGGAATTGCGATCTACCAAGGTCAGGAAAACGTTAGTTCCGCAGACCTTGTAAGAGATGCTGACTCAGCGATGTTCAAAGCCAAGAGAGAACGTTCTGGTTACGCAGTGTTTGACGAGAAACAGCACCAATTGAGTGTTCAGCGTCTAGAAGTTGAGCGTGACCTTGCAACCGCTCTCGAAGAGAACCAGTTTGTTGTCTACTACCAGCCAATCGTAAACCTGGCTAACGAGAACCTTTATGCATTCGAGGCGCTAGTTCGTTGGCGGCACCCTGAAACCGGAATCGTTACCCCTGGTGGTTTCTTAGATGTAGCAAACGAAGCGGGCATGTTAGGAAAGATATCTGACATAGTTATGCGTGAAGCTTGTACACAGGCTGCTTTGTGGAACCACATTGCCGGTGGTGCTCAGAATGTAAAGATGAGTATCAACCTTTCAGAACCACAGCTCGTCGACCCTAACCTTCAGTATCAAGTAATGGAGATCTTGGGCTGGGCAGGTTTGGAGCCATCACAGCTGATTCTAGAAATTACTGAGGACATTATTATTGGACAGGGTGACCACTTGGCGAAGCTTCGATCTCTAAGTGACCTTGGAATCAACCTTGCAATTGATGATTTTGGAACTGGACAGTCATCACTTAACTCAATTAAAGAACTTGATATGGTTTCGACGCTCAAGATAGCCGAAAAGTTTGTAACTGATATCAACTCCAGTGACGCTGACCGAGCAATAATTGAAGCAATCGTGACTATGGCCAAAGCATTGGATCTTAATATTGTTGCCGAAGGAGTCGAGACCGAAGAACAATTACGAGCCTTATTGAGCTTGGGCGTTCACAACGTTCAAGGCTATTTCTTTGCTGTGCCAACGCCGGCTAACGAGATGGACCCAGAGCGTTGGTTTGACCTGGATTCCACAAGGCCTACGCTTCAGCAGCCCTAACAGTCCTTGGCGTAGATTAAGTGTAGAAGGGATTTTCTCCGGCCGAATGGTCGGTTGAATCAACGACGTCTACTAACTCACCCAAGGCGTCCATAAGCATTGTTTTGATGCCATCTTGAAGGGTCATTGCACTGGCTGCACAGCCTTGGCAACCACCGCCCATAGTTACAAAGGCAATGTTCTCATCAGATACGCCGACGAGTTCGGCGAAGCCGCCGTGCGAAGCTAGTGCTGGGTTTATTGCTTCGTTTAGAACTTGCTTCGCCTGATCTGCCAGAGAGCCTTCAAGATTTAGTTCTTTCCCAAACAGTGGATCCGGCTTGTTTGGGTTGCGTATTACTAGTCCGTTTGTTGTGCCTTGTGCAATGTCAAGTTCGGCTCCATTCAGAACTTCAGCCGAGTCCTTCGGGACTACAACACTAAGCTCATCATGTTCGCCTTGGGTGTATACAGCGCTATCTGCGGCAACATTGTCTAAGTGGACAATCTCTAGTTCGTAGATGAACTCTGTCATCGTGGCGCCAGAAACTGAGACTGCTAGTGCCGAGCGTTCTGGGTCTTCTTCTAGTGATCGTGTTTCTAGGACAACGTCGAGTGCAGCGGGAGAAACAGTTAGTGGTATTTCTTTGTTAGCCATCTAAAGTGATCCTACCTGGCGGTCAATAAAATAGATCTAGCCAGCAGATTCAGACGCGGCAGTTTCTTCCCAGAAGGTAACTACAGCTTCTGCTGGCTGAATTCGACCTGACACTCGGGCAAGAATATTGTTGTCTCCATCTAAGGCAACGATAAACGGCGTACCCGTTGAACCTGCTGCGTTAAATGCTGTAGCGACATCGTCGTCTAGAAGCACTGGGAAATCCCAGTTCTCATTTTCGAGCCAGGCACTTGGCGGGTATTCTCCTTGGCCGGGGTCTGTCAGAGTTACGACTCCGTAGATGTCTAGATCTTCAGGTAGTAGGCCTTCTTCAACTAGGTCAATTACTTCGGGAACTTCGGCCTGACAGAAAGGGCAGCCGTGGGCTAGGTAGTAGATAACCTTGGCTCGTCCGTCTGCTTCAATGGAGACTTCTTCACCCTCAAAATTGGTGCTTGTGATTGTTGGGAACTCAGTTCCAACAAATTCGTCGGTCGCTGAGTCTATTAGTGGGGGAAGCGGATCTCCGTCGACTACTAGTTGTGGAAATGTCGGATCAAATGGGACACCACTGATTGTCTCGAACTCTTCGATACCCTCAATTGCGGGAGCTGCTTCTGATAGAGCTACTTGTGGTGGAAGTTCGGCACGCCCCTGAGCAGCAAAGATAACGCCCACGATTCCGGCAGCCACGAGGGCAAGAATTGCTAGCGCAAAGAGCTTTCCAGATCCGTTGTTTTCATCGAGTGTTGTAGTCATTGGAGACCTCCGGCCATAAATACGAGTCTAAATCTAGTGCTTTGTCGAGCTGAAAGCACGAATTGTTCGTGTTCCGAAATAAATAATCGAGACAAAGCCAACTGCTGCCAGAACTGGGATTGAGACGACGCCGAAGTAGTTGAAGTACTTGGCACTACAGGGTGCTGCTGCATCGCAAAATCCACTCGGACCGTCCTGTGCCTGAATCCAGCGATGGTAGACCGATACGCCTAGCCCGCCAACAGCTAGAATAACTGCTATGACTGCTCCTAGAGGAACTCGGGCGAGTCTGTCAGATAGTATTGCTCCGGTTGGTCTCTTTCTGATGTTTACATGAAGAGTTTCTATAAGCAGCAAGGCCGCTGCTGGGTACATGAATCCTCTTTGGATCCAGCACAGACGGCAGGGGATGAACCCAACTACTTCGCTCATTATGAGCGAGCCGGCCATGCTGGCAATTGCAACAGCAGTCACATATTCAAGTTGGGCAGATTCAATTGTTCTTCTTATCCCAATTCGACCGCTGCGATCGACTACAGGGGCGAGCACATGAAGCCCGAAGACGGCAACGGCAACGATGCCGAGCGATACGGCGGTCAATGTGTATGGTCTCGGGTCCATTGTGCTCGAGCTTAGTTGATAGGCCCCGACGGAGGTAGAACTTAAGTATTAAGCACTTCGACGCAGCGCTTAGCTATGTCTGGCGCTGTCAGATTGTAGCGAACGAAGATAGCGTCCGGTTTGGCGTGGTCGATGTGTTCTGTGGGTAAACCAAAGATCTCTACTTTGGTGTCATGGTCAAATTCGCAGCGTAGACGAGAACCTACGCCTCCATCGATTAGTCCATCTTCAATCGAGACAACTAAGTCGTGTGTAGAAGCGTTCTCTATCATTGCTGAGTCGAAGGGGAGAACGACTCTTGGATCCCAGACAGTTGTTGAGATGCCATCTGCTTCGAGGAGCTCTGCGACTTCAAGAGCGGTCTCGAGCATCTTGCCAACGCCAACGATGCAGCATCGTTTGCCAGCTTTCACTTGACGGGCAAGCAGTCCAGAACCTGTGGGTTGGTCTTTTAACGCTTTAGTCTTGGGCCAGCGGATACAGGTTGGTCCGTCGGTAATTTTGTATGCATCGAATAGCATTTGTCCCAACTCTTCATAAGAAGATGGGCAAAGGATTGTCATGCCTGGAACTTTGGCAGCGAGCACCATATCCAAAATGCCATGGTGCGAGGCACCATCATCTCCAGTAACTCCGGCACGATCAAGACAGAAAATGACTGGTTGGCGGTGTAGACCAACATCCAAATTAAGTTGATCAAAGGCTCGGGATAAGAATGTTGAATAAAGAGCTACAACTGGACGCATGCCACCGATTGTCATGCCGGCAGCGGATGTAACAGCGTGTTGTTCGGCAATACCAACATCTAAGAACCGGTCTGGAAACTTCTCTGCAAATGGAAGGAGCCCAGTCGAATCGGGCATTGCTGCGGTAATCGCTACAACGTCTGAATGTTTATCGGCTAGCTCGACTATCGAATTCGAAAAAGCTTCTGTATAGCTATCAGGTTTAACAGCCCCAAGATCGTGCATATTTTTGATTGGGTCGTTCTCAGCTGGTGCATAGCCTTTACCCTTTTGGGTTAAGACGTGTATAACGGTGGGGCCCTCGAGCTCGTCTGACTTGGAAATTACTTCTGTTAACTTCTCAATATTGTGACCATCGAAAGGTCCAAGATATCTAACACCGAGCGGTTCAAAGAAAGCTGTGGGTTCTATAAATTCTCGGACAGCAGCCTTGCTTGATCGGATAGACGAATACCACCAGTTGCCCACTACAGGGACCTTGCGAACGAAGTTTTCTAAGCGGCGTTGTCGCTTAACGTAGGTTGGGTTAGAGCGAATCTCAGAAAGGCTTTGTGAAAGTAGGGAGACTGTTGGAGCGTATGAACGGCCGTTGTCGTTAAAGATGATCGTCACATTCGAACCGGAATGCCCAAGGTTGTTCAAACCTTCGAAGGCCATGCCTCCAGTCATCGACCCGTCTCCAATTACGGCAACAATTCGACCCGTGTCATTGTTTTGTGCTTTGGCTAAGGCCATTCCGTGTGCGTAACTCAGAACTGTTGAGGCGTGACTGTTCTCTATCCAGTCGTGTTCGCTCTCAGAACGTGATGGATAGCCAGACAAACCACCTTCGGTTCGTAGGGTATCGAATTTGGAGTAGCGGCCGGTTAGAAGCTTGTGGACATAGGTTTGGTGTCCTGTATCGAAAAGAATGGCATCTTTAGGCGAATTCAAAGCGGAGTGTAGAGCAATGGTCAACTCAACAATCCCGAGGTTAGAACCAAGGTGTCCACCGCCGGATTCAACCTGAGAAATTATGGCTTGGCGGATTTCTTCACTGAGCTGGCTGAGTTCTGAAGTGGTTAGGTTCTGTACATCGCTAGGAGATGTAATGCGGTCCAGAATCATATCTATTCCCAGTCCGTCGGGTTCTTTGCACATAAGTATCAAGTGTATGTCTGACTTTGGCTAGATTACTGGAGGTGAGTTCAGAAATAAGAGATTACATTCCACAACAGCATTTACAGCAGGTTCTAGCCCAGGCAATGTCGGCTGGAGCCGACTTTGCTGAGGTGTTCGTTGAGGACAAACAGTCAAGTTCAGTCGCATTAGACGACAATAGAGTCGAGTCGCTGTCTTCTTCTACCGACAGAGGAGCCGGCATTCGAGTTATTTACGGTGAAACCACTGGATTTAGTCACACATCTGATCTAAGTCTTGATGGTTTGTTGAGTGCTGCAAAGCTGGCGTCGGAAGTTTCGTCGTCTTCGGCTAGTAACTCGGTTGGTGAGCTTAGCTACCAACCACATCAGCCAGCTTCAGTCGTTAAGCCTGCGAACGAAATTACAAACGATGAAAAGATTGCTTTGCTAAATGAGGCTGATGCTGCTGCGAGGGCAACTAACGATGCAATCACTCAAGTCTCTGCTCGAGTTGGTGACAGTCGCCGTCAAATTCTTGTGGCCAACTCGGATGGCCAGTTTGTTACCGATGATCAGTCAAAGACTTTGTTTGTTGTTTCGACCGTCGCCGCAGGCGATGGTCAGCTCCAACGCGGTTCTGAAGCCGTTGGTCATGCAATGGGTTACGAACTCTTTGACCAATACGACGTGACAGAAATTGCTGCGAAAGCCGCTAAGCGTGCGGCTTTGAAACTTAGCGCTAAGTCGGCGCCTTCTGGTACTTGGCCTGTAGTAATAGGCCCTGGCTCCGGCGGAGTAGTCTTTCACGAAGCATGTGGGCATGGACTAGAAGCAGACCTTGTTTATAAAGGTGCGAGCGTTTACGCAGACAGAGTTGGTGACCAAGTAGCTTCAGAGTTAGTAACTCTCATTGACGATGGAACAATGTCCGGCGAATGGGGTGCTTACCAGTACGACGACGAAGGCTACTCTGGCGCTGAAAATGTGCTGATCAAAGATGGCGTTCTAGTCGACTATATGTGGGATGCAAAGACAGGTAGAAAACATGGTCGCAAGCCTTCTGGGAACGGTCGTCGTCAAAGCTATAAGCATCTGCCAATGACTCGAATGACCAATACGTATCTTGCTGGTGGCTCACAGACTCCAGAAGAGATCATTTCCTCTGTTGACTACGGAGTTTATGTGGCAGCGCTTGGCGGCGGTGAGGTCGATACAGCTAGCGGCGACTTCGTCTTCGGCATGGTCGAGTCCTATCTAATCGAAAATGGAGAGCTAACTACGCCACTTCGTGACGGTCAGCTAATCGGAAACGGACCCAAAGTCTTAACAATGATCAATGCTGTTGGAAATGACTTTGCAATGGGTCCTCCAGGAACTTGTGGAAAAGATGGTCAGGGTGTGCCAGTTGGTGATGGTGTCCCAACACTTTCCGTAGAAGCGCTCACCGTAGGTGGTGCGGCGTGAACGAGAATGATTTACTAGAGATTGCCAACAGAATTGCTGGTACAGCAAAGCCTGGCGAAGAGATTGAAGTAGCGCTTTCAAGCGCTGCTAGTACCAGTGTGCGAGTACATGACCAAGAAGTCGAGTCGCTAACGAACTCGGTATCGAACGGAGTTGGAGTTCGAGTAATTATTAACAATCAGCAAGGGTTTGCCTCCGCATCGGCTTTAACCGATGATGTTCTGGACTTAACATTGGCCGCTGCTAGAGAAAATGCAAATTCTGCTGAAGCTGATCCAGATATGGCAGTCGCAGGTACTGGCGCAAAGGCCAGCGTTGAGTTTGACAATTGGGATGAAGCTGTCCTGGCGATTCCAACTGCGGACAAAATAAACTATGCAATTGAACTAGAAAAAGAAGCACTCAATGCTGATGACAGAGTTAGTGGTGCAAGGACTACCAGCTATAGCGACGGCTCGTACTATTCGGCTCTTGCCAGCTCCAAAGGCACTGAGGTCGCTGAGAAGTCAACGTTTGTGTCAACAGCCATTCAGGTGCTGGCAACAGATGGCAAAGAAACGAAGTCAAGCTACGGCTACGACGGAGGAACGAGCCTTGCTGATATAGACCGAGACAGGATTCTCGAACATGGGGTGGGTAGAGCAATCCAGATGCTTGGTGCAACTCAACCAGACTCCCAAAATGTCACTTTGCTGTTAGACCCAGACAATGCCTCAGACTTCTTTGAACTGGTCGCGTCAATGCTAAACGGCGAGTCAGTAATCAAAGGTCGTACACCCTTTGCTGATCGAGTTAGCTCCTCGGTAGCCTCAACGCTGCTCACGCTTTCAGACAACCCCTTGGATGCTAAAGCCAGTGGTGCTACCGCATATGACGGAGAAGGCCAGGCAACCCAGAAAGTAGATCTAATTACTGACGGTGAGCTCCGGGGTTTCCTTCACGACAGTTACTCAGCACGAAGAGGTGGCTTTAGTCCAACTTCATCGGCAGTGCGCTCGACAAGAGGGCTTCCATCACCTGGATCGCTTGCACTATCTGTCGGTGCAGGAACTAAAGAACCCAAAGATCTGATGGCTGGCATTGATAACGGTATTGCAGTGTTTAGTTTCTCCGGACTTCACAGTGGGGTGAATACAGTGTCAGGAGATATGTCCGTTGGAGTTGAAGGCAGGGTCATTCGCAATGGCGAACTGGCAGAGCCAGTGAATGAGTGCACTATAAGTTCCACCATTCAAAACATGCTGCACAATATTGACGACATTGGTTCTGACTTGACTCACCTGTACGGTGCGACATCAACACCATCGGTTGTTATCAAAGATATAGCTCTATCGGGCAAGTAAGCCTTGGCTCAAGTTCTGCATTCAGTCAGTTGAAGAACTCGATGATTTCGAGTCTGAGCTGGTCGTAGTACTGGTTGATTCAGTTGTTGAACTCTTAGCTTCAGAGCTTGTGGATGGTGGGGTGCTAGTTGAATTTGCCCCACGACTGTCGTTGGCGTAGAAGCCAGAACCTTTGAATGAGATACCGACCGAGCTGAAGACCTTCTTTAAGCTGTGCTTACCGTCGTCGTTTACTTGGCATCCATCAGCTGAAGTAAGTGAGTCTTCGTCGAAGCTCTGCTGGATTTCAAGTATTTCGGGGCAGTCTGAACACTTGTACTGGTAGATAGGCATATGTCCTAATGATATCAGCGCAGAATTGTTTAAAAACGACTGTGGCCGCACCAAATGGTGCGGCCACAGCTTTTAACTAAGTTGTTAAAGGGTTTTAGCCTTCTTCTTCTTCAGTCTCTACTTCTTCGTCAGTTTCAACTTCTTCGTCAGTTTCAACTTCTTCGTCAGTCTCTACTTCTTCGTCAGTCTCTACTTCTTCGTCAGTTTCAACTTCTTCGTCAGTCTCTACTTCGTCTTCACCGTCAACAGCGTCAACTGCTTCGTCAGCAACGTCACCAGCTACATCGCCAGCTTCGTCAACTACGTCACCAGCTACGTCGCCAGCTTCGTCAACAGCGTCAGTAACACCGTCAACTGCGTCAGAACATGCTGCTAGGCCAAGACCTAGAATTGCTGCAAGTATTGTTAGTTTCTTCATTGAATATCTCCTACATAAATGTTTGGTTGGAAGATCATTCCTTTGGTGCATACGCCCACGCCGGTTTGATCCGCCTTCTGTTTTAGCCTACATGTTATGTATCGTCAGGTAGTTGTCGGGAACGTAAACTACCTGTCACATTTAACATTGCTGACATAGTTAGAAAACAGGGCTCTGAAACAGGCTTTTTTTGAGTATGTAATGTTGCACTGTGACGCTAGGTCCGTTACATAATCGCAACATAACTTGAGGTCGACGTTAGAGTCGGCTGTGTGATTGACCTTACCGAGCTCTTAAGTAAGCATCTAAATATAACTCAAGGAGACCCTGAGTTGACCCCAGTTGTTGAGGCAGTAGGACGGCGATTGGCTAGTTCATATGACGCTCCAGAACATGTTCCAGCATTCAGAGTTAGCTCGGTAGATGGATTCGCAGTGCGTTCAGCCGATGTTGCGGGCTCGAGCCCAGCAAAACCCAGTGAACTGTTACTAGTAGATGAGATAGCGGCTGGTCAGGAGGGTAAGGAGCTAAATTCGGGCGAGGCAGCACCAATAATGACTGGGGCTCCAGTACCGGCTGGAGCAGATACATGCGTAATGGTCGAAGACTCTGATATCGCTGGAGACCTAGTCCACATTCAAGTCCAAGTTCCTGAGGGCGCTTATATCCGTGAGGTTGGCAGTGCAATAACCCAGGGTCAGCTAGTTGTCGAATCAAACACAGTGTTGACTCCCGCAGGTGCGGCTTCTCTTCAGTCACTTGGGGTTACAGAAGTTCTGGTTCATCCAAAGACCAAAGTTGCCATTGCGTCGACTGGGCTAGAACTCGTTGCACCTGACGAAGTGCCCACCGGAGCTCAGATTAGAGATGTAAACAGAACCCTTCTCAGAGAGCTACTCGAAGCCTCGGACTGCGAAGTGGTGGACTTAGGAATAGTGCCTGACGATCAAGACTCAGTGCTAGCCCTAATTGAGAGAGCCAAAGACAACGGTGCTAGCGCTGTTATATCTACAGGCGGAGTAAGTATGGGGCGCCACGATTATGTGAAGGCTTTGGCGATGGAGCCTGACAACAATTTGGGTTGGTATCAAGTTGCCATTAAGCCTGCGAAGCCACTCGTCTTTGGAGAGATTTCAGATATTGCGTATTTCGGCCTTCCAGGGAACCCTGTTAGTGCCTTAGTCAGTTTTACTTTAATTGTCCGGACTTATCTGGATCGTTCTAGAGGAATCGATGGCTCTAAGTCAATTACAGCAGAGCTGAGGTCAGCTACCTCCAAGAATAGTGACGATAAAGTTCACTATCGAGCTGGAAGGCTTGATTTCGATGGCGGCTTGATCGTCGAATTATTTGGGGAAGACTCATCCCATCAGATCAACTCATATGCAACTGCCAATTGCCTAGTTGAGCTCGGCGAGCCAAGGGACTACGTTGTGGGCGAGCAGGTTAGAGTTCATAAGTTTGGTTCAGGCCTCTAGAGACGATTACTTGGATCGAAAAAGATGCCTGCGTGGATAGGCGACTTGGTCTAGATTTGTAGATATGACAGAACGCGAATTGACCCACATAGACCCGTTGGGTCGTGCTCGAATGGTGGATGTTTCACCGAAAGAACCAACACACCGCCGGGCACTGGCTCGATCACGTGTTTATATGAGCCCTGAAACAACTTCTCTAGTTGCCAAAGGTGCTGTTAACAAAGGCGACGTTATCTCAGTAGCGAGAATCGCTGGTATCCAGGCAGCAAAGAACACTTCTGGGTTGCTTCCACTTTGTCACACTGTCTTGATCGGAGCTATCACAATCAGCTTTGACCTTAAAGACGATTACATCGAAGTTGAGGCGACTGTCGACAGCGTTGGAAGAACCGGAGTAGAGATGGAGGCCCTCACGGCCTGCTCTGTTGCATCGCTCACAATCTATGACATGTGTAAGTCAGTCGATCGAAACATTGTTATCGGAGAGATTGCATTGTGGGAAAAGACCGGTGGAAAAGCTGGAGTTTACAGGCGTGACAAAGACGTAGCGCAAAGTGGTGACCGTAGCGATGTCCTTAGCGCCCAATCTCGGAAAGACTCTGGCGTTTCCTAGGTGGTCACATTTGTTTAGTTGGCGTTCACAGACAGTATTTGAGAAACGGCGCCAAGTTCTAATTGGGCTGACTCTCAGTACTGTGTATGCCATCTTTGCAGCGATTGCTTTGCGAGGCTTCGCTATCGTAGTGCTTGGTACTAGCACTTTGTTGACACTTTGGGCTTATGTTCGGGCTTTTGTTGTTGGGAGGCAGCTAATTGCTGACGATTTAGAAATCGAACAAATTGTTCCGGACCCTGTTGCTCCAGTGGTTCTAGAACCAGCGCTCATTGTCGAGCCTGAGGCGAGGCCGACTCTAGATCCTGATGAGAGGGTGAGACTGGCAAGCCTAATTCCGCCACGCGGACAAAGTGTGAGGCGTCCCAAGCCAGCATTTGTGCCTGCAGATCACAGCGTTCTAACGGCTGAGTCTAATAGACGTAAGAGGCTTAGAGCCTCTTAGCCAATGTGAGCCCAAGGGTCAGTTGGGCTGCCGTTGTCACGTACTTCAAAGTGAAGGTGAGCGCCAGTTACGTTACCGCTGGCGCCTACAAGTCCAACTCGCTCAAGTCCTAGTAGGTCTTGCCCGTTGCGTACCTGAATTGATGAGAGGTGAGCATATAGGGTAGTTATTCCTTCGCCGTGATCGACGATGACTGTATTTCCGTAACCACTTTGAACTCCAGCGAAGATGACTCGCCCAGGACCGGCTGAAGTTATTGGAGCGCCAGAACAAGCACCCGAAGCTGGGCAGAGGTCGATTCCCGCATGCAGTCTAGAGGTTCCGTAGATTGGGTGGATGCGGTAACCGAATGGTGAAGTCGTTCGGCTAGCTCCGAGGGGGTTG
The DNA here is from genome assembly GCA_964648795.1 of uncultured Acidimicrobiaceae bacterium. GTDB lineage: Bacteria > Actinomycetota > Acidimicrobiia > Acidimicrobiales > SZUA-35 > JAHDDW01. The sequence goes on along the minus strand of CAZYMB010000005.1, from coordinate 85,761 downwards.
CTTAGCTCTCCGTCATTTGCGAGAGCAAAGCCCTGACGTTCTTCAATTAACGCCCGTAGTTCGTCATCAAGTTGGGCCGATGCAATTGCTTCGGCTTGTAGGTCGTCTAGTCGTGTTTGAACCTGAGAGTAGAGCTGATTCTGCCTTTCGCGTTGATCAATCAGTACTGCTTCACGGTCTTCTTGAACAGCAATATTGTCTAAGCGGATTTGTTTAGCTCTTTCCAAAGAGAAGTCCACGAGTTGGCGTTGCTGCGTTAAGCCTTCCAGTTCGGCAATAAGTTCGGCACGAGTTGTTTGTACTCCGCTAAGTAGGTTTTCTGCTCTGATGCGATCTGTTACCGAAGCTGCGTCTAGGCTTCCGCGGTTCTGATCTGAGAGTACATAACCTTCGATAGCTGCGTCTTCAAGTTCTAGTGAGAGTTCTCGGATTTGAGCATCAATAAGAACCTTTTGTTCTTCCGTTTCTTCGATGGTGAGCTCGCTCTTGTTAACTAGGCGACGTGCATTTTCCAGATCAGACTGAACTTGCTGGAGTTCCTGGGTGAGGGTATCTAGCTCGGCGATGATCGCATCTTCTCGATCAGCTTGTTGGCGGAACTCATCCGCCAGGTCACTCTGAGCAGCAGCGACTCCAGATATTGCCAAGACGGCAGTCATTGCCATGAGGGTTGAGAAACGAATCTTACTGAACACGCGTCTCAACATCCTATTGTTAGTTTCAGATATCTCAAACTTAGATTTAGACACAAGAGCCCGCCTTCTTGTCTTGTTAACTCCAAGGATACCAGGGGGTCTAGACTAAATAAAGATCTAGGTCGCTGGCACTAGTCAGAGGTTGGTAGCTAGCCAAATGGTTGGTACGGGTAATTTTTTCCTTGGGGCCGATATTTTTCCAAAAAACTTTTGTTGGGCCATCCGCAGTATTAAACAGCCTGAACCAGAGTTCTTGCTTATTTGTAGGGCGATTTAAGCTGGGTAACCTTGGATGCCGCAACAAGGTAGTCCAAGGCACGAGAAACAGCAGCAATAAACAGCAAGATTCGCCCTAATTGTTTGATGATGCAAGCTGCAGAAATCCCTCCTATTCTGCATATATAGGGAGGTCCGGAGAGTTGACAAAGCGTATTCTTGGTGGATTGTTTGTGCTCATAGCAGTGGGTGCTTTGGGGGTTATTGTTGCAGGTGCGGTTGCAGAGGGCGATCAGCTATTTGTTCGCTTCTTAACGGCAGTCGTTGTTGCAGCGTTGGGTCTCTATGTGGTCAGCGATCTTCGCCTCCAGGCAAGTAAATCTTCAGCTCAGTCATCGAAGCGTGGAAGAAGTGACATCTTTGCTTCTGATGAAAAATCTGACTATCTCAACGATCTAGGTCAAACGACAGTTGATAAACGAGAACTTGAAGTTGTTGGTGCTTCCTACGGAGGATCAGGGTCTGTTGGCTATGACTTGGCAGAACTCGAAGAACTTAGAGAGTCTCTCAGCGACTTAGACGAAGGCGAGCCAATAGCCTCAAGCCCAACCTGGTCCAACAATGATGACCTCGTTGCAATAGCTGACGATAATCCAGTTGAAACTACTAACGATCAGTTTGCATGGCCGGATACGGGCAAGCCAGTAGTCGCAGATGATGTGGCGATAGCTCAAGATGACTTCGCAGCAGAACCTGTGTCACAAGAGCCTGGTTCTGATGCTGTTGTCCCTGAACCGAACGTTGAGCCGCCATTAGCTGAAGTGGAAGAAGTTCAAGCTGTCGACACAGCAACTGAGGTAGCAGAAGAAGCTTCGATTATCGATGTTCACGGTCAAGTCGGAGCGTCTACAACTGCAGGCGAGACTTGTTCACTCCCAGCCTTCAATTCGCAGGCTTCTGCTGAGACTCTGCCGTATTCAGGGGTGGAGGATCTGGAGGATCTAGAAACTACTGAGGATCCTTCAGAAGCGTCTTTGATCGACTTGAGTGTCGAGCCCGTAAAAGCAACTCCAGAGGTTGTAGACCTACGAGAAGTAATTGATCTACGTGGCAGTGATGATTCTGAGTTTGACTCGAGCCTAGAAGAAGCAATCAAGCTTGGTGAGATGACGGTTGTCAACACGCTGCTCGATCAAGAAATGCTGACTTCAGAGGGTGAGATCACCGACTCCGACGTTCGCACTATGGTTTACGTAGCGTTTACCTCCAACGAGCTCCGAAAGCTAATTAAAGCTGGAGGGGTGCCGGGCACACAAGATCCTCAACTCGATTTGGGACCTGTAGAGCTGTTCGATGAATCAACTCACACTCCTGCCCCTAAGGTTCTATATCAGTCGAGCCAGTCTCAGAAGCCGCAACTCCCGAACAGTAGCGACTGAATTCCGATTCGGCCTCTGTAGCCGATATCCCCGAATAACTTAAACTCAGACACTAAGATCTCTTTCATGGGAGCGCGCTCTAATGTCTTACGAATCTGATAAGCAGTTAGACACCGAAGTTAACCTGTATGCAAGCAGGCAAGGCTTTGCCTTGTCCCTTTTTGGTTACCTGTTTGCTGTTGCGGCCATATTGCACCTTCTCCTAATCCCAACACATCCTTTTAATCGTCTGCTTTGGGCAATCCTGGGTCCACTTGTTGCGTGGCGAGCTGTAGACATGGCCCGACAAAGGCATCCCAAAGCAGCAGTTGCAATGTATAGTCGAGTGCTAATAGGGGCCCTGCCCGCATGTGGTGTCATAGCCTTTGCGGTTCGCCAAGACTGGGTTGTGCCGGCCACACTAGTTGTTCTGGCGACGATAATTGGCTTGATTGCCTGGCTAGAGGAGAATCCAGTTGGGATGACAGGGGCGATTTCAATGGCTCTTTTAGGAGCGGGTACGTCCGTTGCAGCATTTGCTGATCAGCAAGCTCTGAGCTATGGATTGATCGCAGTTATGCTCTTAGCAGCCGAACCGCTACTGGACAGATTTATCGAAGCACCTCAGCCAGCAACTGTTGTTGATGTACGGTCAGGACATGAGCGTCCACCAATGCCTGCTCTCAGTCAAGTCGCAGCTAGTAAGTCCTAGCCAAGAAGCTTAGATTTGACCAAATCGGCTACTGCTTTGCCGTCAGCTCTGCCTTGTACCTGAGCGTTAACTAACTTCATGGTGTTGCCCATATCAGCAGGGGATGAGAAGCTATTTTCACTGATAACGGTATCGACGATGCTGGTTAACTCAACTTCGCTCAGTGGTTCTGGTAAGAACTCAGCGATGATCTCCAGCTCAGCCTCCTCAGCTTTAACCATTTCTGGTCTATCAGCTTCAGTGAATGCAACTATCGACTCTTTTCGCTTCTTTGCTTCAGAGTTCAGGACTGACATAACGGCTTTGTCATCTAGGACCGTAGCTGATTTGCCAGCCACAGATTCGACTTGGATAGCTCCGACTAATGAACGGAGGGTTTTCAAGCGCTCACTATCGCGAGCTTTCATGGCGGTTTTCATTTCTTCACGTATTCGTTCTTCAATCATATGACTAGTTTAGCCACGCAATATAGAACGAGAGGCCAAGTAGCCCGGCACTTGCCAGACTTATGAGAGATGCCCAAAACCAGTAGGGAAACCCTATGGATTCAGAGATGTCTTGAGTATCGGAGTTCGTCAGGCGGCCATTGTTGTAAAAGTGCTTTGTGAACATGTAATCAAGAGTATTCCAGCAGGCAACGGAGAATTGGATGCCAATCAGCTGACCCAGAAATATGTTTACATTAGCGGGGGCGTAGATAGTAGATCCAACTAGGCCAACGGAGATGGCGATCATTGCAGCGAAACCGAATCGGTTTCTTACCCAGCGGACTGTAGTGAATGCCACACAAATTGCAATCGCTAGTACGACCCAGGGAGCTAGTTCTTCACGTGCTGAAAACAAGATGACGATGGCACCGACAATTGCGGGACCAAGAAGACCGCCTGCAGCCACGAATGCTGTTTTGCGGTTAGCAGTGCCAGTTGAGTAAGCTACGCCTCCAAGGTTTGAGTAGAGCTCTAAGGATTTAAACTTACCACCGACCAAAATTGCTGCTAGACCGTGACCAGTTTCGTGTGCCCACGTGCCTAGTAAGGCAAACGGATATAGCACATAACGACCAAAGCGAACCCTTGGTAAGACTATCGAGATCGCTACTGCGGCTATTAGTGACTGTGTAAGCGAGCTAATGGCTAGTCTTTCTGTTTCGTTAGCTGACTAAAACGATCTGATTCACGCTCACGCAAACTTAATGCCACAGACTGGCGTTCGAATATTTGCTCCAGAGTCTTTCCTCCAACTCTAAGATTGGCGTCGGTAAGGAATTTCTGTACTTGTGCGACCTCTTCGCTCGAAGCGTTTAGGTTGGTCACTCCGTCGACCATTCGTATTAAGGAAGCATCGCCGAAATAATCGGTTAAGAACGCCCAGTTGTCCTTTATGAACTCCCAAGTTGCGTTTCGGTTTGACCTTGAAGCTAGGCCAGCTCGCAGTAGGAAAGGACCAGTTTGAGATTTAATCTTCTTTTCCAAGATTAAATCAAAGAATCTATCCAGCAGCTCTGGTTGTTTGAATCGGGGAAGGGCTCCTAGAAACCTTTGTTCTTCCTGAGGAGTTGAGGCTGACTTCCATGAGTCTACAAATTGGTCAAAATCCGATTCATCACCAATTCGAGCGACGATTGAGATTGCAGCGGCCCCAATAGAAGGCTCTACTAGTTCCGGGTCACGAACAAGGACTGAGAGCGTACGCTCAGCTTCTGCCTGTACTTCGGGATCTTGGCCGAGAATACCTAGTGTCGAAATTAGCTCACCTCGAAGTTGGCGTAGGGATTGATCTTCCTCTTCAGCAGGTGCCATTCCAATACGAATGAGAGCTGGTCTCAGAAGGTCAGTCACAATGTAAGAGAAATCATCGAGTTGGCTTTCTGTAAGGAGCTCTGAGAGGTCATAGAGACCCGTAATTATGCGACCCAGGACAATCCTTGACTCTTCAGCTGAGAAAGACTCTAGGAGGTTAAGAAACGCTCCAGCAGAGCTACGCCCAGCTTTGACCGAGTACCAGGCGTCATCTATCAAGTTGTATCGTTCGATGTGGGTTAGTGACGAGAGATTCCCAGCACAATCAGCCAACATTTCCTCAGAATATATAACTCGTGCGAATGCGTCACCGCCAGCGTTAACTACTACACAGTCGTAGTTAACGCCTGTGAGGTCAATTTCTACGCTCTTGTTATCGAGTAGGGCTTTACTAACCGTGGAGTTCTCACCGTCGACTACCTTGTAGCTCAACGGGACTACCCATGAAGGGTTACCGTCTGAAGCATTAGCACCCTCGAGGTCGATGCGGTTTTGGCTGACGGTAAGTTTATCTTCGATGATTACACATTCGAGGCTTGGGAAACCTGGGGTGAAGATCCAACTTTCCATCATTGCTGAGGCGGCACCGTTTGTCGTGGAGTCGATCGATGACCATAGATCCGGAGTGTCAGTATTTGAGAACTTAAAGGTCTCCATATAGTGGCGGAGTCCGTCTCTGAACGCCTCTTCTCCTACGTATTGTTCTAGCATTCGCACGAGCGAAGCGCCCTTTTCATAGGTGAGGATGTCGAACATAGCTTCAGCTTCAGCCGGTGACTCAACGTTAAATTCGATTGGCCTAGTAGAAGAGGTGGCGTCTGTTTCAAATGCGGCAGATCGCGAGCGCATAAAGCTTCCCCAGCGGTCCCATTCGGGGAACATAGCGTCGACGACCTTCATCTCGGCAAAGGTAGCAAAGGCTTCATTTAGCCAAAGTCCGTGCCACCATTTCATTGTTACAAGGTTGCCAAACCACATGTGGGCCAGCTCATGGGCGATGACGTCGGCTGTTCTCTCCAGCTCGGGCTGGGTTGCCCTAGATTCGTCTGCCAGAAGGGCAGTTTCTCTAAAGGTAATACAGCCATGATTTTCCATAGCTCCCATCTCGAAATCAGGAAGCGCTATCAGGTCTATCTTATCTCCCTGATATTTGATGTCGAAGTAGTCAGTCAGGTAAGAGAGTGAGAACTCGGCAACTCGCTTTGCAAAGGCATCGAGCCCTTCACGACCAGGGCGGTAGGCGATTCGTACCTCGATGCCACGAACATCGATCGGGTCACTAATCTCTAGCGGCCCAACAACGAACGCTATTAGGTAAGTGCTTAGCGGAACGGTGGTAGCAAACTTGTGCTTGGTTCGCCCATGTGACGCCTCTGCGGTTTCAAGCTTACGACCATTCGAAATAGCCTCTAGTTCGCTATCTGCGGTCAGGCTAATTTCATATGTTGCTTTGAAAGCAGGTTCATCGAAGCAGGGAAATGCTCGGCGAGCGTGTGGGGCTTCAAACTGGGTGCTGGCAATACGTTGTTCGTTGCCCTCCTCGTCTTTGAAGGTGCTTAGGTAGATGCCAACGAGCTTCGAGTTAAAGCTTCCAGAAAATGTGAGCGCAAGAGTTAGTGCTGTTTCTGGTTCGAGAGGCTTCGTCAGTTGAAACTTAACTGTTTCGCTTGTCGTATCGATAGCCCAAGAGTCAATCTCGACTCTCGCATCGTTGTCAGCAATGGAGGCTTCAGAGATCTCGAGATCTAGACAATGAAGGACGAGTTCTTGGGTTGGTTTTTCGGCCGTAATAGTTACTTCTACGGAGCCGACGAAGGTTGCTTGGGCAACATCAAGATCTAGATCAAGCTTGTAGTGCTGCGGTTGAATTTGTGGGTTAAGGCGGAAATTGTTCACGCCTCAGATCCTACTAAATTCGAGCCAACAACTCGGCTTTCTTGGACTCGAACTCTTCGCTTGTCAGAATCTGCGCTTCGTGAAGGTCGCTTAGCTCTCGAATCTGAGTGGTAATTGGGGTTGTTTTAGGGGCCGGTATTGGCTGCATTGCATTTACAGCCGAAGTTGGTTTGGATTTCTTCTGAGAAAGGTCGATGTATTTGCGCAATCGATCCTTAACTGCCAATGGGTGGGCAATGTCAAAGAACCTTTGCACGCCGCTCTCACCAGCAGATTCGACCAAGACATCACCAGAACCAACGATTCGTTCGATAAAGTTTTGTTCGAAGAAGACTGTGTTAACACGGTCTAGGGGAATCTCGACACCTTCTCGGTTTAGGACACCGGCTCGAAGCACGACACGTTGGTCAGTTACAAAGAAGTGTGTGAAATACCAGGTGACGGCTGTGACAACCAAGATGAGTAGCGATGCAAGAATAAGGGCACTGGCTAAAATCTGCAGAATTGAGTCCAAGTTCTGGCCGATTCCAATTTGGCCGCCGCTGTTTAGGAAATCCAAGTCGGCTGAATCTAAGTCAGGGTTCTGTGCAACTATTTCAGCTTGATCGGCTCGCAGAAGAACAACGATAGCCACAACAATGGAGACGACCAATAAAGAGATGGGCCGTACAAAAAACCACCAGTGAGGCCTCGAATCGAGGATTACCTTTTCATTCGCCCGCAAGCTTGTTCGGGGATGCGCCATAGTTTCAGTCTAGCCCGATATTGGCGTAGCAGTCACTACAACATTGTCGGTATAGGAGCGCTCGACATGGTCAAAGTCGCCTCCGCAGGTGATAAGAACGAGTGAATGGTCTCCAGAGCGGCTAAATAGGTCTGTACTGGGCAATGAGATACGCTCATAGTTAGTGGTGCTGGTGACGCTATATTCCACCCATTCTCCGTCTGATTCGACCCGAATCAGTTCCCCTTCATTGAGCTCGGCTAGGTCGAAGAATACCCCTGGAACACCTTGGTAGTCGACATGAGCTGCTATTACCATATTGCCGGGATCGCCTGGGCCTGCACCAAACTGGTACCAGCCTGCGGCGTCAGCACCTGGAACATCGAAGTCTCCAATAGCGTTGACACCGACACTTAGTACTGGGGCATCAACATCGATGCTTGGTACTGCAATTTGAGTTGGAGCAATCCGGTCTGAATTTTCTGATTGACTCAGTTTGGAAATCTCAATATCAGGTTTCGCTTCGAGTTGATCTACTGATTCGGTTGAGACCTCCGGAGCAGTAGTAGTCGATGCTGCGGCAAGCGAACTAAACCCCGCAGCAACAATGGCTGAGAGACCAATTAACGACCAGATTAGTCTATGACTAGAGAGTCCTCGCACGTCGTCCCTTTAGTAGGGCAACTCCAAAGGCAAGTAGGGCGAGGATTGTAGCAAATTGTAGACTCGTTCCCATGGTGCCAGCTAGGCCACTGTCACCGGTTGGTACTGAGGCAGGGGCTGTCTCGATACCTGAGACTCTTAGCTCTGAGACCTGAATCTCGCCGTTTTCATCAGAGAATACATAGACGCTTGTGAGTTGACCTTCGGTCTGCGTTAGCCCAACGGTTTCTGTTTCACCGTCGATTTCAAGATCAATCTCAGCTGAGTCTTCTGCTACTTCTACAGTCGCCGAGTCGCCTGATTCCAGACTAAGTGGCGAGTCATTTACTGAACCTTCCGCAGGTTCGGTGCTGAAGTTAAAGACAGTGATTCGTGACTCACCTGCAGCAACTTGGCTTGTGTCCAGATCTATCGAATCGATAGTAAGCTCCCCATCGATATTTGCGATCGAAGCTAATTGTGGACTATTTACGAAAGTAAGAGTCTCGGAGATGAGCTCGTCATCGTCTCGGTCGTCATCAGACTGAGCGGGTGAATCAGCTGCTTCGAAAGCTGAGAGGGTGTATGTGTCTGTTCCGTTGTCAGCAGGACCAGCAAGGGTACCGGAAGTGAAATTAGCAACTGCCAACTCGCCATCTATGTAGAGGTCGATTGGTTCTTCTGGGAGAGCATTAACAATCTGAAGTCCTTCTGAGTCAGTAGTTAGCTCGATTGGAGAAGCTGAGGTTGGAGCTTCTTCGACAGGAGCTGGTTCTTCTTCGGCTGCTTCAGGCTCAGAGTCTTCATCTTCTTCATCAGAGTCTTCTTCTGAGTCATCTTCAGCTTCTTCATCAGACTCATCTTCGTCTTCGTCCTCCTCAGCTTCATCATCGTCGGAGTCTTCGTCGTCAGAATCTGTAGTCGGAGCAGCAACTTCGGCAGTTTCTTCGTCGGAGCTTGCGATTTCGCTATCGTCATCTCTTAAGGCCCAGAAAGCCAGCACAGCGGCTAGGGCAGCTATTAAGGCGACACCAACAAAGCCGATTCCACGTTTCTCTTCCTCATCCGATACGAAGATGTCTTCTGTGTCTGCAATATCTGCAGAACCGACTCTTCGTGATTCATCAGCATGAACTTCTTCAAAGTCCAGAGCATCATCTGAGTCTTTGTTGGTGGAGTTGGCGACGTCTTTATCGATGTTTTCCATAACACTAACGTAGTCGGTAGTTGGGACGTAGCCGGGACGATATGAAGAAGAATAGTCGCCCAGACTGTCCGCCATAACGGAGGCCATTTCCTCAGCAGATGGTGGTCTAGTTTCTGGGACGTCTGAAATAGCCCACTTTGAGAGCCTGGACAGGGATCGTGGCTTCTTGTCATCTTTATCAAAGCTCTCGTCGATCATTTTTCCTAGAGCAAAAAGGTCAGCAGATGCCCGAGGCTCGGTGCCATCAGCCACTTCAGGAGCAACGTATTGCTCAGACCCATCTGGCAAGGTGCCACCTTTGCTTAGGCCGAGTGAGTCAATGACCACATCGTCGCCTTTAACCAAGATGCGTTCTGGGCTGAGAGCACCATGCACAAGGCCTAGTTCGTGAGCTTTGTGGAGAGTCTCGGCAGCAACAGAAAGAATCGCAACTTTGTCTTTCCAGGTCGCTTTCTTTTCTGCAACTACGTCTGCAAAAGTCGGGTAGTCGAGTAGAGGATAGGCAGCATAAGGTTGTTTGTCGCTTGTGAAGTCGACGTCTAACAATGGAGTCAGGCCTGCTGTGTTTGAAATCTGGTTGAGGCGCTCGATATGTTCTGTGTCCCAGTCGTCGGTAGAACCTACGACAACGGCCACCGTGGCCGGGTCGCCAAGTAGGACCTGTTTAAACCCAAATGGGTTTCTAGTTTGATTTTCTTCGCCGTTTTCCTGGGGTTTCACAGGATTCTCCTCGCTCATTTTGACCCGAATACTCAGATCTCGCATAATCATAGGGTCAGACTCTCAAAGAGCGCAAGTGGAATGAAAGAATAGTTGTTTCCTTCGTCGTTACTGACTGTTAGGCCCCAAATGGCTAGAGTCTTTAAGTGGAGAACATAGCCATTTTGCCCCTAGACAGCCCATTTGATGTTTCGATTGAGCTTCCAGGCTCTAAGAGTCATACGAATCGAGCATTATTGTGCGCAGCATTAGCCGATGGAACATCGCATTTATCCAATTGGCTTGATTCTGAAGACACCCAAGCCATGCTCGACGCGTTGGGCTCGATAGGAACTCGACTAACTCTTGATGGCTCAGCGATTGACGTTTCGGGCCTGAGCGGTCTAGCTGTCAATGAAAAAACTCAGCCGATCCGAGTTTCAGCCAATAGGTCAGGGACTACAGCGCGTTTCTTGTTACCGGCCCTATCGTTTTCTGAAGGTGAATACGTCCTCGATGGGGACTCGCAACTGCAAGCCCGCCCGTTCGGAGATCAAGTTAGGTCACTTAACCAGCTCGGCGCCAACCTAAAGGGCGAGTCCTTGCCTATAGAAATTAGTGGAGCTACACCGAGCAAAAATAGCTGCCAGGTGTCCGGTCAGCTGTCGTCGCAGTTTTTGTCCGGATTGTTGCTAGTTGGGCCCGTGCTACCTCAGGGGTTAAATGTCGAAGTGCAAGGCGAGCTTGTATCGAAACCATACATCTCATTGACGCTTGATGTTATGAACAAGTTTGGTGCTGCTGTAGATTTCAACGCCGACCTAACAGACTTTAAGATTGCGCCCACCCGATATCGTGGCGCCAATATCGAAATTGAACCCGATGCTTCGGCTGCCTCCTACTTTATGGCCGCTGCTGCTGTTAGCAAAAGCACAGTCGAAATCGTAGGGCTCAGTCGTAGTTCGATACAGGGCGATATTGCATTCGCTGAGATCCTTAGGTCTATGGGGGCAGAGGTCTCCTACGGGTCCAACTCTATTACTGTGACTGGTCCCGAGGAGCTGGTTGGGGTCGAGGTCGATATGTCTGATTGCTCTGATGTGGCACAGACGCTGGCCGTGGTAGCTGCTAGTGCAATAGGTGAAACCGTTGTTTCAGGCATTGGGTTTATCCGCAATAAAGAAACTGACCGTGTGGGGTCAACCGTGGCTGAGCTGAAACGTTGCGGTGTGTCAGCACAAGAATTTGAAGATGGTTTTGTTGTTCGGGCTTCGAAAGTACAGCCAGCAAAAGTGCAAACCTACGATGACCATCGAATGGCAATGAGTTTCTCAGTGCTAGGGCTAACGAACGCTGGAATCGAAATAGAAAATCCGAGATGTGTCGACAAAACATTTCCTGAGTTCTTTAAGACTCTTAACCGGCTTTACTGAGCGCCCCTACAAAACTCTCGGCCCATTGATTGACGTCGTTTCGTTTGACTGAATCTCGGAGAATTTCCATTCGTCGCAGTTTTGCGGCCTCAGGCATTCTGATCGATTCCATAATTGCGTCTTTGAGTTCGTTTATAGCGTACGGATTAACCGTCAGAGCACCATCGCAAATATAAGCAGCGCCGGCAAACTCACTTAAGATAAGCGAACCGGTGTTGTCGTACTTGGTTGCAGCGTATTCCATTGCGACTAAATTCATGCCGTCTTTGAATGGAGTGACGAGCATCATGTCGGCGGCTCGGTATAACCCCAAGAGTTCGGAAAAGTTCTGATCTTGCCCCAGGTAGTGGATGGGGAGGCGTCCTAGTTTGGCAAAGCGTCCATTTATATTGCCAACTGCTTGTTCTACTTCAGAACGAATCTTATCGTAGGCGCGTACATTGTTGCGGCTCGGCGTAGCCACCTGTACCATCGCAACCGTGGCAGGGTCCAGTCGAGATTCTTCGAGCAGCTCTTTGTAGGCTCGCAATCGAATTTCAATTCCTTTGGTGTAGTCGAGGCGATCCACACCGAGAATTACGGTCTTTGGGTTGCCAAGTAGGCTACGGATCTGATCTGCTCTTTCTGCGGTTTCCTTAGTCTTTGCGGCATCAGCATAGGTGTCAAAATCAATACCTATAGGAAATGCCTCTATCTCAGTTGTTCCACGATCATGGTGGATTACAGAGTCAGTAATAGTGCCAAGTCCTAGGTCTTTGACGGTTAGGAGGAAGTTATCAGCGTCATTTGGTGTCTGCATCCCAATTAGGTTGCAGCCGAGCAAGCCTTGTATTATTTCTTCGCGCCAAGGCAACTGTTTGAACAGCTCGGGCGGCGGAAACGGGGTATGTAAGAAGAAACCAATTTTGGCTTCCGGCTTAACGGAACGAATCATTTTTGGAACTAATTGAAGCTGGTAGTCATTCACCCAGACGGTCGAGTCAGCTGACACTAAAGGGATGATTGAGTGAGCGAACCTTTCATTGATCTTCTTGTAGGCATCGAACCATCGTCTGTGAAAGACCGCGTTTACAACCTTGTCGTGGTAAAGCGGCCACAGTGTGCCGTTGGACATGCCCTCGTAGTGAGCTTCTATTTCATTTACACTCATGTTGATTGGGATAAGGTCGATCCCATCGGAGGAAAATCTTTCGAGACCTTCCTCAGCGTTATTTCCTGGCCAGCCAACCCAAACAACGCTGTCAGCTTTTTGCATAACGGGCGTTAAGGCTGACGCCAGGCCACCGGGTGATGTCGACCATGACAGTTTGCCGTCCGCATCCAACGTTTGCCGGATCGGTAGTCGATTAGCTGCGACTATTAGGTCTTGTAATTTCACATGTCCAACTTAACTCAGTAATGTGCAGTTGTAGCCTCTATTTGAAGATCAGTTCTTGTGCTGAACCAAAATCAGCAGCAACAGTCAGAATTCGAGCATTGAAGGCGTCTGTGACAAAGATTGTTTGGTCGGAGTCAACGAAGAGGCCGTATGGTTCGATGAGCCCGTCAATTGCGACAGTTGAGAGATGTCCATCAGTAAGAAGTCGCAGCGTTGAATTTCCGGTGTCGCTGATGAGTAGAGAACCATCGCCTAGCGAGGCAATATCAGTCGGGCGTTGTAGTAGAGCTTCAGAACCTATGCCGTCGGAGAATCCCCAGTCAAATCCAGGCCTGCCATTTTTGGTCACAATATTTCCAGCATCAGTCAGCATGCGAATTTTACTCGAGGCACTCTCGCAGAAGTACAAGCCAAATTCTGTTCTCGCCATTCCATTCGGTTGGGCTAGTTCAACTGTAGTTGAAGAACCATCGGTCGAACCATAATCGCCGTTTCCTGCAACCTTTTGAAAACGATCCACCGAGTCTGAGCCGGCCGAGATTCTAAAGATCGTATTTGCTGCGCCGTCACTAATAAAGAGGCTGCCATCGGTATCAAAGCAAAGCCCACCCGGTGACCTTAAATCCTTTGCAAGCAGCCGAGATTGTCCGCTCTCAATGTTGTACTCATTGACCGTTCCTCGGTCTGTGTCAGCTGCGATCAACGTGCCGCTAGAGCTAAATATTACTGCGCTTGGCCGAAGTAGTTCGTCAATATAGCCCATGATCTGAGCAGTTCCGGCACCAGGTTCATGTTGGGACACCATGATAAGACCATTACCAGGATCAGAAACCGCTAAGAATCCGTCATTGCTCTTGGCCACGTGCGTTGGATAGACAAGATCTTTTGAATTATTCGGAGAATCTGCCTCGACCGGCAATGGCTCTATGTCGGGGCCCGATTGGAATACATCTTGGAACTGCGCAGCGGTCAGAGTTCCGTGCTCACCTTGGATGAGTTCGCCATTTTCTTTCAGTAGAGATACAGAAGGAATTGTTCGAGCATCGAATCGTTTCCACATTTCTAAGTCCGGGTCATGCAAAGTCGGGAACGTTATGCGGAGTTCTTCTAGCGTGCGTTTGACCGTTTCAGGAGATCGTTCATAGTCAAAGCGAGGAACATGTATCGCAATGATTGATATCGCAGAATTGAAACTGTTTCTGACGTGCTTCAGTTGTCTGAGGCGTGACTTGGATAATTCACACCCAGCAGAAAACATTACAATTAAAGCATCTGAACCTAAATTCTCTATGTCTAGAGGTTCCGAGTTCAGCCATTGGCTTTTAGCTTCTACGACAGGTGATTCCACCTGACTAGAGTCGGCCAAATAGCCCCTTAGATTAGCTATTTTTGCCTTTTTCAGCCTCTTTTATTGCTTTCCACTGTTGTTCAAGCTCTTCTAGAGTAGAAGCGGTTGAATCCCCGAAAACATGCGGATGGCGTCGAATCATCTTGTCATGCAGGGCGTTGGCTACATCTGAGATATCAAAGAAATCACCTTCTGAGGCTATTTCAGAGTGCAAAAGGATTTGGAGTAGGAGGTCGCCTAGTTCTTCGGCGAAGTTCGCATAGCCGACCTGGCTGTTATGGCGCTCATGGATGGCTTCGATTACTTCTTGGGTTTCCTCTTCAAGATGTTTAACAAGTGATTCATGATTCTGTTTAGCGTCCCATGGGCATTCTTTACGAAGTCGTGAAATGAGACCTATTAAGCTGTCCATTCCGGCAACTTCAGGGATACCTGGGTGAGGGATGTAGACAGTCGTTCTGTTTGTTGCGGTGATTTGATCGAGTTTGCTGATTGGCATCGTCGTAACTGTCTCAGTTTCAGAACCGAGATCTGTCAAGACGGTAACGTCGATTTCATTTTGATAAGAGAGTTTTAGCTTTGACGCCATATCAGTGTTGAAGACTTGTGTCACAAGAATTGGACCAGTTGAAAATCGATTAGGTTCGAAGTCGCCAGCGTTAGCGAGTGTGACAGAGTTCTTTACTGGATCAACCCCAAGGCGATCCCAACATAAGTCTAGAAAACTCATTGCGGGGGATGTAGTCACTTTAACTTCGGTTTGAGACGTTAGGAGGGCAACAACATCTTCGAGTATCTGCGGCGAACCTGGGGTGGCATAGACGATGTCTTTGGTTGAACCTTCAGCAATAAGGGTTTCAGCTATTTGTTTATAGGTTTCTTCATAGGATTCATTTGCTTCATAAACGGAGTCAAACGAAGCATGAAAATCTATAGATGCAACAGCCGGGTGATGTTTCGTGCGCACAAAGACATGATTACTATTGCTGATGATTGCTTTTGTTTCGGCAGAGATTAGCTCGGGTCCGGCTGGGCCCAAGCCACAAATCTGAATGCTCATCGTTATTCAGCTATTGGCGGAGCTTGGGTCTCTTCGAACTCAACATCAGGTAGGGGAGCCTCAACTTGAAGACTAGTTGGATTCCATGCACCGATACTTTGGTCTACCTCTACGGTTGCACCTTGAAGAACGGTTTGCAGTTGGGTTTGAACCACGTTTTCTGCTTCAGCACTCTGAAGCAGAGCGATGCCTTCTTCATCCTCGGTAGTGATTAAGAAGTGGAATCCGAATTCACTTTCGAAGACTTCCGAAAGTTCGCCGATCTCGGATGCGAGGGCAACTTCTGCAAACTCTGGAACTAAGGCTGTGCTGACTTCAGCAGTCGGGAAGCAGCCAAGGCTTCCACCTTCGATAGCGCTACCTGTATCTACTGAGACCTCAGAAGCAACGTCTTCGAATAGCTCTCCGTCAACGACTCTTTGCCTTGCTTCTTCAGCTTCGGCTTGGAATCTTTCATCGTCTGCTTCGTCGGCAACAAAGTCAGGCAGCGCTCGTTCTTCGGCGGTGTAGCTCCTTAGTACATGGCTAATGCATGTGGCTTCGATCGGTTCTACATCTTCAACTGCTGCTAGGGCTAGGAGTCCTTGTTGTAGCCCAATCGTTTCTTGCGTGAACTGATTCGGGTCGTTCAGGAATTCTTCAAACTCAGTGTCAGTCATGAACTGAAGTTCTTGCATTCTCTCGTTCACTTCGGCAAGCAGATCTCCCTCGAGGGTAATGTCACGCTCAGCCAGCTGCTGGTCGATGATACGAGAGTAGATTGCCAATGTAAGACTTGTTGGGCGTGTTATTTCAAGCCTTTCAGCTAGCGAAACTGTGTCGTCGACTGGTTGGCCTGCTTCGGCGGCTAACTGGTCTTGAAACTCGAGGCTGGCCAGACTGATCTCTTCAACATCAGCGCCGGTGACTGTAAAGGTGTCGTCACCAATCGTGACAGTCGCTGCCGTCTCGACTACTTCTGCAGTGTCGCCTTCTGAGAGGGACTGGCCGCAAGCGGCGAGTATTGATATTAGGAAAAGGAGAACTACTGATTTCTTCATCGCCCCAAAGGTTAGCAGTTCAGCTATGGAATGGTGACTTCGTCAAGAATTGTAGCTTGGCGCCCTTGGTCGGAGGTGGCAGTTAAATCAATGGTATAAGTTTCACCTGAAGGTAAATCACGTGTCTCTACTGGTACCCCATGCCAGATAGTGCAACTATCAGTGGGTAGCGTTTGGGAACGGTTGGCAATTTGAGCCCCGTTGGAGTCTCTCAACGTGTAGCTCCAAGAAGCAAAGCAGAATTGTTCAGCCGGAACCATGTACACGGCCACCAAGAAGGTGTCCTCGAACCGCAGCTCGGTGCGAGCAATGGCAAGTGGAGGTGGTGTGGTCGTCGTTGGTTGGGCAGTAGTCGTCGGTTGAGTGGTTGTTGGGGCCGCTGTTGTGGTGGTTTGGATGGTGGTAGTTGGGGCAGCGCTTGTTGTTGGTTGTGCGGTAGTAATCGGCCGTTGAGTCGTCCTAGGTTGTGCTGTGGTGGTAGGTCGTCGTGTGGTTGTTGTCAGAATCTCGGAAGGTATTGGCAGAGTAGGGGTTGGAGCGGTATTAGGAATAACGATTTGGATTGGGTTCTCTGGTCGATTGGTCTGTGTGGTTGCCTCTGAGTTTGTTTCAGTAGAGTTGCTGCCTGAATCCGTGTTTGTCGTGGTGCTAGTGGTAGAAGCGTCCTCGGAGTTGTCGTCCAATGTGGAATCTGTTGTGTCACCTGGCTCTTCGGACTCGTCAGTTTCTGTTGTTGGCGCAGCCGGGACGTTGCTTGGTGAATTGTCGTCGTCGTCATCTTGTTCTGTGGCAGTTATTGCTTCATCGTTGTCTGATGCTGCAGCTGTCGGGTCGTCATCTCCTGAAACTGTGAAGACGACTGTTATACATGCTGCTACTACGGCAAAGACGATGCCAGCGTAAACCGGCATAGGGAGTGTTCGCCTTGAAGGGGTCCACTCGCTCGCAAACGGAATTCTTTCTTCGTCATCGACAACGTCTGGAGTAGGTTCGAGCTGTGCTTCAGTCTCTGAACCTGTTTCAGAAGTGGTCAGGGCTGTAGGTTCGGCGCCTACAACAAAGAGAGTTTTGTCCACATCTAGATTGTCCCCGCCGGTACCGCTCATACTTCAAAGGATAGCTAGCCGTTGGGTAAAAGCCTTACTGGTCTTCTAGCCTGCGACTGAACTTGGGGCTATTCTGGTGCCTTCATAGGCTACGGGGTCTGGCCCGACACCTAGGTTGATTTTCGACCAGGCCGCTATTGTGGCGACCCAATCGGTGACCTTTGTCCAAACCTGCGGGTCCCAACTATCAGCGTGTTGGGTAAATCCATCTACTCGGATGTGAACTAGAGACGGAAGCACCCCAATTCCGAGTTCTTTGCAAAGTTCTGCTTTAGGGTCACTAATGGTTAAGAACTCTTCAGCCAAGGGGCCCAAGAAGGCTTTGGTGGCCTCGACATCGCCGGTACAGATCCAGCCAACTCTTATGTCAGCTGGTTGGAAGTGGCGAAAAATCCGTACTGCGGTGTCTAATATCCAGCTGCTTTGGGCGGTGTATGGGTCTATCGCTACCAGCAATAGTGGGTAGGAGGTTAGCCAGTCTCTAAGTTTGTATTCGGTGCCAGCTAAGTTGCCAAATTTGTACTCTGGCGGGGCTACACAGGTTGCAACAGTCACTTGGGTGAGGTTAGCGGAATGCCGGGCTCAATACCAGAATTCGAAAGAAGGAAACTTAATGGGCCACCAGGCTCATAGAGGCTAGTAAAGGTGACCGTCACCCTTTACTAGCGCTGGTTTAGTCATGTACCTTGGGCTTAACAAGCGGGGGACGTTGTAGGAAATGAAATTGGCAGTTACTAAGAAAGAGATCTCAGTCCTAGGGAAGCAAGTAACGCTTCCATGGCAGGTAAAAGGCGCAAAATTTGAAGCATCAATACCGTGGGCACTTGCGACGATATTGCCGATAATTGCTCTAGCTTTCATATTCCCACCAGCTCTCTATGTCCTCATCACTTTAGGAATCGTTATTACCACACATGAGGCGGGACACTTCTTTGTTGCCAAACTTTCGGGCATGAAACCAGCTGAATTTTTCTGGGGCTTTGGTCCGGAGGTATTTGCCATTCAGACAAAGAACTCTCGTTACGGTCTTAAGTTCATCTCGGCTGGCGGCTACGTAAAGCTAGAGGGTATGACTTCTCAGTCAGAGCTTCCAGAAGGGTTTGATGAGGAGGACTCGTTTAGAGGCGCATCGGCGTTTGGGCGCTTAATGACTATTCTGGCAGGGCCGTTTGTTAACTTCTTCGTCGCACTTGCAGCTTTCACAGCGAGCGCCTTGCTACAAGGAGCAGCACTAGGTCAAGCGGTCAACCATGCATTTACGCAGTTCTGGACGCTCATCACACTGACACTGGGTCAGTTCTGGACTTTAATTCAGAATCCTGTTGGGTATCTGGACGATGTTGTTAATAACCCTGAGGAAGTCGAAGTTGCGTTTGCTGGGCCAAAAACTTTGGCTGCGATCTCCGAACAGGCATTTAATTCTGGTTTGAACAGCAGCCTGGTATGGCTTGCAATTGTTTCGGCCGCCGTAGGACTTGTTAACTTGTTGCCGTTCCCGCCGCTTGATGGATCACATGCAGTTGCTGCTGTGTTTGATGGCGTTACTCGTTTAGTAACACGAAACAAGAACTATATGTTCAACATTCATAAGTTGACTCCACTTGCATACGTAACCATCATTTTCCTTGGCTTTTTAACTGTGACTGCTGCCATCGTGGATTTCCAAACACCTACAGCAGATTTCTTTTCAGCGGCAGCGGCAACAGCAGCAGAGACTTCTGGGTAAATCATGAGTAGCAGAGCCGGTAGACGAAGCATTTTCTCAACAGCTTGTTTAATAGCTACTGCAGTGTCTGTAATCGGCGGGGCCGTATATACGGCAATGGCAGTCCAGAACGGTGAGCCGTTTAAAGCGCTAGGGTACTTGGCTGTAGGTGTGGCGATAGCTCTTTGGTATGTGGTCCTGTTCTGCTGGTCGCAAGGCTACAAGATCATCCCAGAAGATCTATAAGCACAGCTTTAGAACTCTTTAGTGGCTAGCCTGTCTCTATGGCAAAGATCAAAGGTTTTGCAGAATGGCTACCTGAGTACCAGGTAATACAGGACCGAATTATTTCGACTGTTCGTGAGACTTTTTCTCTGCATGGATTTAGTCCGCTGTTGACACGGTCTATTGAACCTCTAGAAGAACTCCTGGATCAAGGCGAGACTGACAAAGAAATATTTGCAGTGTCGCGGCTAGGCTCTGTTGATGAACCAACGCTTGGTTTGCACTATGACCTGACAGTGCCATTTGCTCGCTACGTTTCAGAAAATGCCGGACAACTGACATTTCCGTATCGGCGCTACCAGATACAACCAGCCTGGCGTGGAGAGAGACCGCAGCTCGGTAGATTCCGTGAGTTCATTCAGGCAGATGCTGACATAGTTGACACCGGCAGCCTCGATATACGCCACGACGCAGACTTGCTTGCTTTGTTCTCTGACACGCTGGGGGCGCTGCCAATCCCAGAGGTCAAATTTGTGATCAACAACCGAAAGCTGTTGCAAGGATTTTACGCTGGCCTAGGTTTGGAAGATGTAGTCGGGGTGTTGCGGGCAGTCGACAAGCTTCCCAAAGTGGGAGCCGATAAAACCAAGGAAACGCTTCTAGCCGAAGGCCTCACTGAAGCTCAAATAGAAGCAATACTTGGCCTCACTCAGGTTCGTGCAGCGACTTCTGCTGACCTGGCTGTGGTCAAAGACTTTGGTGTTAGCGGCGAATTGTTTGATGAAGGTGTTTCTGAGTTGAGCTTTGTGCTCGACAAAGCAAATGAGAACTCAAAGAAACCATCAGTTGACGCAGCGCTATACATTGCCCGAGGCTTTAATTACTACACTGGGACAGTTGCCGAAAGCGAGTTAGTTGGTTTCGACGATGTTGGATCGATATGTTCTGGCGGTCGCTACGACAACTTGGTTTCGGTTGGTAAACAAAGCGTCCAAGGAGTTGGGTTCTCAATTGGAATTTCACGGCTAATTTCATACGGGATTAAGTTTGGCTTTCTTGAGTCGCAAGATGCTGGCACAGCCGAGGTTGTTGTTGCTGTCAATTCAGAAGAGACTCGCTCAGCTTCAAACAAAGTTGCAGGTCAACTTCGCGATAGAGGGATTAGTTGCTTGGTGTCTGACACCGACCAGCCATACGGTAAACAGATTAAGCAAGCCGAACGACTTAGCGTCAAATACGTAGCTTTCGTTTCTGAAAGTGGAGCAGTTGAGATGAGAGACTTGGATGATAGAACCCAGGTTGAAATAGATTTAACAGAGTGGACTCCGTAGGGTGCCAGTAGACAGTCGCAAGCTGCGTGAGAAGGCGCTACGTCGTGGTGATCACAAGCTAAGCCTTGCTGCATACCCTTACCTCGTCAAAGCTCATCGCTTCTTGTCCAGTCGTTGGCTTAAGACAGTCTCAGTCGTTGGTGCGCAGCACTTAGAGACGCAAGGCCCGGTCGTAATCGCCGCCACACATCGATCACATTTTGACCCGGGTGTTATTGCCGAAAACTCCTCGCGACGGATTCGTGCACTGGGTAAGGAATCACTATTTAGGGTTCCAGGTCTATCGCTTCTTTTTGCAGCGCTCGGAGCATTCCCAGTGCGGCGGGGAGAAGCCGACCGTGAAGCTTTGGCAGCAGCATTGAAGATTCTGAAACGTGGCGAAATTATGATTGTCTTTCCCGAAGGAACTAGACAAACTGGTAGAGAGGTTGCTGAGTGTTTCGACGGCCCAGTCTGGTTGGCATCGCGCTCTAATGCGAAGATAATTCCAATGGCCATTTATGGAACCGAGTACGCCTTGCCGTCTGGCGCAAAGTGGCCAAGTAAAACTAAGGTTGCAGTTTCGATTGGGGCTCCGGTTGAAGTTGTGGCGCAAGGGTCAAAACTTTCTCGCGAAAAGATACCTAGCATTACTAAAGATATTCGCTCACAAATGCAAGATCATCTCGACCTGGCCGTTGAAGCTGTTGAAGCTAGCTATCCTGCGTAGTTTCTAAATTCTCTTCTATTAGAGCTTGCCAGAGCTCCAAGTCTTGTTGGGTGATAGAGCCAGCCGAGACTGCTTCAGATATGCCGCAGCCTTGCTCGCCAGTGTGAGTGCATCGTGAGTATTCGCACTGTTCCATGGCGGTGTAGATGGCATTGAAATACTTAGCGATTCCGTGTTCGGCATCCCACATGCCGATTGCACGAATTCCGGGGGTGTCAATAATTGCTGAGACTTCTGCGAAGGGGTGCATCTCACGAAAGGTAGTCGTATGTCTGCCCCTTGAATCTTGCTTGCGGACTTCTTGAGTTTCTAGCTCAGTGCCGCACAGTGAATTTATAAGGGTTGACTTTCCAGCTCCTGATGCTCCCATTAGAGCAACCGTGGTGGGCTCATCTTTAGCGAGGTAAGAGTAAATAGGTTCAACCTGGTCTTGGTTAAAAGAGTTGACCACAAAAACAGAATCAAGGTGGTCAACCTCGTCCGCTAGGCGTAAAACCTTATTGAGCTTTTTTTCTGAGACCGTGTCGCTTTTAGTCAATATCAGAGCTGGTTTAGCGTCGGCATTTAAAGCCAGTATCACTGACCTAGTCAGCCTTGTCTGGTTTAAGCCCTGATCGAGGCCGACGACTAAGGCAAGTGTGTCGATATTGGCGGCTATTGCTTGGCTGCGAATAGCTCCAGGTTGGGACCTTCTACGAAGAATGTTGTTCTGTCGTTGTGCAATAGAGACGACTACATGTTGTGGGGGTTCTTGTGAATGGTCCTCGGAAACAAGAACCCAATCGCCAACAGCTGGCTCAACATAGCTTCCAAACGACCCAAGTCTTCGTTCACAATTGACTGGACCACTCTCGATCTCTACGAGATCCCAATCTCTTTCTGATCGGCGGACGCGCCCAACGCTATGGTTCCCGAAATCTTCAAGTTGTGACTCTATGGCACTCTTTGCCTTAGAGTTCCATCCGTAGCGATCAGCAAACACAGTGACGAGTCTAGGTTAGGTATTAATTGGAAAGTTCAATAGTGATATAGTGGTGCCGAAATGTCGCAACACATCCAACTCAGAGCCCCAGGCTCAACTGCTAACCTTGGACCTGGATTTGACTGTTTCGGGCTTGGTTTAGCCAGATATGTAACGGCCCGAAATTTTGGCGACGGCGAACCCGAAGGTCCAGAATCAATTATCAGACAGGCCTATGAAGCTGCTGACGGTAAGGGTCAGGTCTGGTTTTCTCATAACTTAGAGCCCGGTCGCGGTCTGGGATTTTCGGCAGCTGCTCGTTCCGTAGGCGCTGGAATGGCTTTGATTGAAAAAGGCGACAACCTAGAGTCTGCTAAGTCGAAGGTGTTTCAGATTGTGGCCGATTTGGAAGGTCATGGAGACAATGCCGCTGGCTCTGTTTATGGTGGTCTGAACATTGCAACGAGGCAGAGTTGTCGTCAAGTCAATGTTGAGTTGCCGCAAGAGTTTCTAATTTGGATTGCGTCAAAATCAAGTTCGACAGACAGCTCCAGAAAGAAGTTACCAGACGAAGTGTCACTCGAGGATGCGGTCGTGAATATAGAAAGTACTGCTCGGCTTGTGTCATGTTTCTATGAGGGAGACCTTGAAGGTCTACGTTCATGTCGTGAAAAGATTCATCAAGACCCAAGACTGGATTGCTGCCCCGAATCTCAGACAGTTTTTTCTGCCGCTCACGACATAGATGGATTACATATGGCCTGGCTTTCTGGGGCGGGGCCAAGCATTGGCTTACTGGGAACTAAAGAGTTCTACTCACAAATGTCAGCCACTGAGTTCGATGGCGGCAAGTTCTTTATTCTCAGCCCGGATACAGACGGTCTAGCGCTAGTCGACAAAGACTAAGCTGTTAATTCTTCTGTCGAGTTAAGATCGGTCGCAGCGTCAGGGCGCCTAGGAGCATGAATGGCTCCGACTGCCGTTAAGTAGTCGTAGTGTGAAGCAAGTATTGATTCGATATATTGTGTATCGATTTCTAGGCCAATGACTTCTGCACGCTCTGTTATGTATTGCTTTGGCTCCAGCTCATCGAATACAATCGGGCTCTTTGAGGCTCCAACAGGAGACCAATGGAACGCTTGTAACCACTCAAGGTGGAGACGTAGAACCCGTTGCAAATCACCATAAGAGATTTGGCTTGTCACTTCATCGGGTAGAGCTTGGGCAGCGTACTCTATGGACTCTTCAGCATCGAAGATGATCTGTGGTGGCGTGGTTAAGACTCTGCGGACCGCATATCCGACCGAGATTAGTGAAAGTATTGCCGCTATTAGCATGCACAGAAGTAAAAGCCAGAAAGGCATAAGATCGATTCTAGCTTGATCCTTCACCCAAGGCTTGTCGAGGTTAAGCTGGAGCGCCTATGGATAGCGAGCCACAAATAAGTACAGTCAAAGTCAGCTTGGGTGATCTTGAGCTTACGGCACAACTTTACGAAGTAGAAACAGCGGTTTCGGTCAAGCATGCTGCTTTAATACTCCACGGTTTTCCATCAAGAGAACTAGAAGCCGAAATTGTAACGTCAGGGCTTGACGCTCTAGCGCTTCGAATTGTTACTCAAATGGACTGTAAAGCAATGGTCTTAGGACTCCGAGGCTGTGGTGGTTCAGATGGTAACTTCTCACTACAAGGTTGGGTTGAAGATGCAACAGCGGCCATTCAATACTTGGCTGACGAGCATTCTATAAGTCATGTTTGGGTTGTAGGGTTCGGCACCGGGGGAGCTGTTGGGTTAGTCTCGGCCACCGAGAGTGCCCATGTTGATGGCGTTGCTACCTTAGGTTCTCCAGCCGATTTTGATGACTGGTATGCCAACCCAAAGGATCTACTAGAGTTTGCCCGACAGATTGGTGCAATCAGCGATACAAAGTTCCCGTCTAGTGTCGATGAATGGCAGGCAGAACTAGCTCAAGTAAGAGCAGTGGTAGCAGCCGGAGAATTCTCCCCTAAGCCACTGATGATTATTCATGGTTCAGAAGATGGTGTCGTGCCACATTTCGATGCAAGAATAATCGCCGATGAGCATGGCGAGGCAGACTTGCGTTTTATTGATGGGGGAGGACACCAGCTTAAACAAGACCCACGTGCAATAGCAGTCTTGCTTGGTTGGCTCGATCGGGAAATTACTTTGGCTGGTTCGACCAGATCAGACTAATTACCTAGTCCAGGGGGCATCTGCCTCGGTATCAATTCCGTACTCGGTAATTGCTTTAGCAACTATCTCCGGCGGTATTTCACCGTTACTTGCGAGCTCAGATAGAACAGCAACCACAATATGTGGGGTGTTGGTCTCAAAGAACCTGCGCAGGGCCATACGTTCGTCGGAACGACCAAAGCCATCAGTGCCGAGCGCCAAGTAGCTGCGAGGTGCATAAGCCTGAATCTGTTCTTGAACTGCTCGCATATAATCGCTCACAGCAACGATTGGACCTTCTGAGGCTTCGAGTGCTTCAGTAACATAAGCAACACGAGGAGTCTCGGTTGGATGTAGACGATTCCATCGTTCTACCTCCATAGCATCTTCTCTTAGTCGCTTATAGCTGGTTGCTGACCAAAGACTTGCTGCTACATCCCATTTGGCTGCCAATTCAGTTTGTGCTTCTCGGGCAGCAGAGTGTGCTGAGCCAGAGAACAGAATTGTTGCTGGATGCTTTGCAGCTGGAGCGTCGGCCCACTTGTATAAACCAGAAATAATTTGTGAGTCAATACCTTTGACCTTGGGTTTAGCTGGCTGCTCATAGTTTTCGTTGTAAGCAGTCAGGTAGTAGTAGACGTCTTCGCCCTTCTCATACATTCGTTCCATGCCATCTTTAACGATCGCTGATACTTCATAAGCAAAAGCAGGGTCATAGGCTTGGCAAGATGGAATTGTTGCGGCCAAAGCTAGCGAATGTCCGTCTTGGTGTTGTAGCCCTTCACCTGTAAGCGTAGTTCTACCAGCGGTTGCTCCAATCAAGAAGCCACGTGCGCGTGAGTCCGCAGCGCACCATAAAAGGTCACCAACTCGTTGGAATCCGAACATTGAATAGAACGTGTAAAAAGGCACCATTGGCACCCCTCGGTGGGCATAGCTAGTTGCAGCAGCTAGCCAGCTAGCAGTTGAGCCAGCTTCGGTGATTCCTTCTTCAAGAATCTGCCCGCTGGTGTCCTCTGTGTAGCTAAGTAGTAGAGCGTGGTCGACTGGTTCATACTTTTGTCCAAACGGTGCGTAGATCTTAAATTCTCTGAACATCGAGTCCATGCCGAATGTTCTGGCTTCGTCTGGAATAATTGGTACGACTCGGTCACCGAAAGCATCGTCTCGCATTAGGTCACGAAGCAGAGAAACAAAGGCCATAGTTGTAGATACTTCTCGGCCTCCTGAACCTTCATCAAGGTTGGTGAATAGTTTAGGTTCTGGTCGGCCAAGAGCAAGACGAGTTGAAACGGTCCTCTTTGGAAGCGAACCATTAAGGTCCGAACGTCGTTCCATCATGTAGGCGTATTCAGGGCTTTCGGGATCAAGCTTTAGATATGGTGCAAAGCCATCTTCCAGCTCAGCTTCGTCCACATCATTAGTTAGGTAAAGCCGTTCTCTTAGCTCTTGCATCTGGTTTACTGTCATCTTCTTAATTTGATGAGTTGCGTTACGCCCCTCAAAGCCATCTCCTAGAGTCCAACCCTTGATTGTCTTAGCTAAGATGACGGTTGGTTGACCCTTGTGATCCGATGCTTCTTTGTAGGCAGCGTAAACTTTCTTGTAGTCGTGTCCGCCTCGTGGAAGAAGTCTTAGCTCATCATCGCTAAGGTGCTCGACCAACTTGAGTAGACGAGGGTCGGTCCCAAAGAAATTCTCGCGGATGTAAGCGCCAGACTCAACGGCGTAACGTTGGAACTCACCATCAACTGTGTTTTCGAGTCGCTCTTGAAGAACACCTTCAGTGTCATTAGCAAAGAGTTCGTCCCACTTTTCGCCCCATATGACTTTGATTACATTCCAACCCGCTCCACGGAACACAGCTTCTAGCTCTTGGATAATCTTTTGGTTTCCTCGAACGGGTCCGTCAAGGCGCTGCAGGTTGCAGTTGATAACCCAAGTCAAATTGTCGAGCTTGTCACGACCAGCTAGCGAGATTGAACCGAGAGTTTCTGGTTCGTCGCACTCACCGTCACCTAGGAACGCCCAGACGTTGGTGTTGGATGTGTCATCAATGTCCCGGTTGTGGAGATAGCGAAGGAAACGTGCGTGGTATAGCGAGTTGATTGGTCCAAGTCCCATGGAGACAGTTGGATACTCCCAAAACTCTGGCATTAGACGTGGGTGCGGATAGCTCGATAGGCCATGGCCATCTACTTCGAAACGGAAGTTATCCAGGTGTTGTTCGTCTAGGCGCCCTTCGAGGAATGCCCGTGAATAGATTCCGGGAGCAGCGTGACCCTGAAAGTAAATTGCGTCACCGGCGCTTCCATCTTCTTTACCTCGGAAGAAATGATTGAAACCTGTTTCATACAACGTTGCCGACGATGCAAAAGTTGAAAGGTGTCCACCAATTCCATCAGCGCGCTTGTTCGCGTTTACAACCATTGCCGCAGCGTTCCATCGTACGAAAGCTCTAACGCGTCGTTCTAGTTCTGGGTCTCCGGGAAATTCTGGCTCAGACTCTGTCGGAATTGTGTTTACATAGTCGGTCGAGACTGGCACCGGGTTAGACAGGTCAATATCGGTTCCGTGCTGGATGAGTCGGTCGAGTAGATACCTTGCTCGCTTACGGCCTCTGATCTGCTTCACTGAGTCAAGCGAGTCAAGCCATTCATCGGTTTCCCCCGGATCAAAATCAGGGAACTGCATTAGGTAGCTATCATTCATGTTTCTATTGTGGTCTCTGTGCGGAGCTTTTCAATAGTATGTGCCAAATTGGGTGACAAGAAGTTTTTAGATCCTCAGAGTTAGTGCATCGAAGTGGTAGGGTTTATCTCCGAACGGTGGATGCGAGGGAATGTATTGGCTAAAGAGATCTACACAGATGGAGCTTGTTCTGGTAACCCTGGTCCAGGAGGTTGGGCATGGATAGCGTCTGATGATGATTTCGATAGCGGTCCAGAGACTCCATCGACAAATCAACGAATGGAACTTCGTGCAGTGTTGGAAGCAATTACTTCCAATGAGGGGGAGTTGCACATCTATTCTGACTCGACTTACGTTGTAAATTGCTTCAAGGACCGTTGGTATTCAAACTGGTTGAGGCGGGGCTGGAAGAATTCAACCGGAAAACCAGTGGCAAACAGAGACCTCTGGGAACCTTTGATTGAGGCATACTTAGATCGCCAAGATGAAATCAAATTTACTTGGGTTAAAGGTCACTCTGGTAACGAAATGAATGACAAAGCAGACCGTCTAGCAGTCGAGGCAACTGAACAATAGTTAGGCGCTAAGTTCTTCGTAAGCCAGTTCGACTTCGGCTAGAAGTGTATTGGCAAGTGAAACTCGAGAATGGTCAGCGTTTTTACCTGGAGTCATATCAGCGACCAAGCCTCTATAGGCGCTTTGGATGTCGTCTTGAGTTGGTTCTCCGACTAGACCCAAAATACGAAGGCACTGAGAGCGAGTAGCTAAAGATTTGCGAGGTTGCTTAGCCTCTATGAATATTGGTGTTTCTTCGTTTACCTTGGGACTCATTTTGTTCTTTCTCGGCCGGTAACCGGGTCGGCAAAGGGTATGACTCCAGTGTGTGCCTAAAGTCGCGCTATAACCCTGATAGTTAGTGGGGTAAAGTACCCAAACCGGGACTGTTTGCCTACCGCTAGCCTTCAAGTAACCGTACAAGGAGTTCAAATGACTACCGCAGAATTTGGTGGAAAAGTAATAGCTGAGTCTGACTCAACCGTAGTTGTCGAAGGTAATCACTACTTTCCGGCAGAGTCTGTGAAGTGGGACTACTTCAACAAGACAGAGCAAACCACGTTGTGTCCATGGAAAGGTTCAGCCAGCTACTACTCACTATCAGTCGATGGCGAGGTAGCTGACAATGCAGCCTGGCAATATGAAGAGCCACTGCCTGATGCCATTAACATCAAAGACCATGTTGCTTTTTATCCTGCGGTAAAAGTTTCTTAAGAGCGCTTCGGGATAAGGCTCTCGAGCGCTTCAGGTAAAGACTGCTGTGCATGTGTAAAGCCTGAATCGGCTAAAACCCTTGGTAACACATTGGCTGAGTCAAACAAAAGACTTTGAGCTAGTTCAGAACCAAGGAGTAGTGACGGCCCAAATTTTGGTACCGGCAAAACAGTAGGCCGTCCAAGGTGGGCACCCATCTGCTTTGTGAACTCTTCGTTGGTGACTGGGGTTGGGCTCGTCAAGTTGACAGGGCCTGAAACAGTCGAAGTTATCAAGTGGATAATTGCGCTGACTTCGTCGGCCAACGTTATCCAAGACCAGATTTGGTTTCCGTTGCCCATCTTGCCGCCAAGTCCAAACTTAAAAAGTGGCAACATTTTCTGTAGGGCTCCACCGCTTGGGTGAAGTACCACTCCAGTGCGCAAGTAACAGGTTCGCACTCCGGCTTCGACTGCCGGAGTTGCAGCTGCTTCCCAATCTTTTGTAAGTTGCGCCAAGAACCCTTTCCCTGGTTCTGATTGTTCAGTCAATTCTTCATCACCACGTGCTCCGTAGTATCCGATTGCAGATCCTGACAGGAAGCACTTTGGTGGGTTAGAGCTTTGACTTATGGCGGTTGCGAGCGTAGCAGTTGGGCTCAGACGTGAGTTAACGAGAGTTTGTTTGTAAGACTCGGTCCAACGCTTGCCACCTATGTTGGCACCGTTGAGGTTTATCACAGCATCAGTCCCATCGAGACAGCCGTCGGGCAGTTTGTAGTTGTTCGGATCCCACTGTATTTCGTGAGCTGTCTTCGTTGGCCGGCGAACCAAATGCATCACTTTGTTGCCTTGATTTTGCAGCTCGGTGCTAAGTGTCGAGCCAATCATCCCTGAAGCCCCGGAGATTACAATTTTCATGTTGGTCATTTATCCTAAACGGTCGAACCTCGCGCTAGTCTACTCCGGGTGAGCACCCGCTTTCTTCTCCTGCTGTCATTGGGCACTGGCCTCTTGATCCTGGGTGCTTTTATTACGCAGGTTATTATTGCAAGCTAAATAAGGTTAGGTACAAGTGAGCGATACAGAGTTTGATGTTGTAGTAGTGGGTGGTGGCCCAGGTGGTTACGCCGCTGCATTATATGGAGCTTCCGCTGGGCTAAACATAGCACTAGTTGAAAAAGGCAAACTGGGGGGCACATGCCTCAACGTTGGCTGTATACCTGCCAAAGAACTTCTGGAAACTGCAGCAGTTTCTAGAGCAGTGTCTCATGCTTCTGGCTTTGGCGTGTTGGCCGAAGCTAAGGGAGTCGACTGGTCGACAACGCTTAACCGCAAACAGGGTATTGTCGACCAACTAGTCGGTGGCCTCGGCGGGCTATTGAAGAGTCGTAAAGTTCATGTCTTTGAAGGCATGGGAACACTAGGTGCCGATAACCGAACTGTTACTATCACCGGTGGCGCATCAGATGGTCAAGTAATTACAGGCGACGCTGTCGTGCTGGCTGCGGGTTCTGTTCCTCGGGTGATGGATGGTTTCCCAATTGATGATCGCAGAATCGTTACCTCAGACGAGATGTTGTCGATTCCTGAACTGCCATCATCGGCAGTAGTGGTAGGTGGAGGAGCAATAGGGTGCGAGTTTGCATCTATGATGGCTGACCTTGGCACTGAAGTAACAATCCTTGAGTATGCACCGAAAATTTTGCCGGGGCTTGATATCGACGCTGTAAAGGTTGTCGAAAAGAACTTCGCTAAGCGAGGGATCACAATTAAGACAGGGGTAGCTGTTAAGTCCCAAGTCACAGAGGGTGATCAGGTAACGCTGACCTTCGGTGACGACAACGAAACCGTTACCGCCAACACGGTTGTTATGTCAATTGGTCGTCGACCAGCAACTGAGACCCTTGGTCTCGAAGCAACAGGTGTAAATATTGATGATCGTGGCTTCATTGAAGTCGACGAACACTGTCGCACTACCGCTGATGGAGTCTGGGCAATTGGTGATTGTGTGGCAACACCAGCGCTTGCCCATATCGGATTCGCCGAAGGCATGATGGTTATTAAAGACATCTTGGGCGAAGACGCAACCCCAATCGACTACGACAAAGTTCCTTGGTGCATTTATTGTCATCCAGAGGTCTCATTCGTAGGACATTCTGAAGAGTCAGCGAAAGAAGCTGGCATGGACGTCGTGGTTTCTAAGCATCGCTTTACAGGTAACGGACGTGCGATGATAGTCGGTGAGACTGATGGGCTCGTCAAGATTATTGCCGAAAAGCAGGCTGATGGTACTGGAGGGCGAATCCTAGGTGTCCATATGGTTGGTCCATGGGTGACTGAGCAGCTTGGTCAGGGCTATTTGGCCGTTAACTGGGAAGCAACAGTTGATGATGTGGCTAGCTTGATTCAGCCGCATCCAACAATGTCAGAAGTATTTGGTGAAACCGTTCTGTCTTTGACAGGAAGGTCTCTCCACTAGGAATTTTGTTCGAGAAAGCAGCTATGGCTGTTCGACATTAGTAAGTTATTAGGAATTGGTTCAAAGGAGAACATGTGGCAAACATCGAAATGCCTCAGCTAGGCGAGACAGTTACAGAAGGTACTATCACAAAGTGGTTTAAGAGCGTCGGAGAGGCAGTTGCCTTAGATGAGGTCTTGTTTGAAGTGTCGACTGACAAGGTCGACACCGAAGTTCCGTCACCACTAGCGGGAACGCTTTCGGAGATTAAAGTTCCAGAAGGTGAGACTGTCGAAGTAGGAACCGTGTTAGCTGTCCTCGGAGACTCTGGCGATGCACCAGCAGCACCAGCGGCCGAAGAGCCGGCCCCTGCAGTAGAACCAGAACCAACTCCTCCGCCAGTACCACCTGCAGCAGCGCCTGCCCCTGAGCCGGTAGCTGAAGCTGAGATTGTGGAAGAGGCAGCACCTGGAGCGTCAAGCGCTACTGAAGGTAAGCTTCTATCTCCAGTTGTTCGCCGCATGATTAAAGAACATGGCCTCGATGCCAGCGCCATCACAGGTACTGGTCTAGGTGGTCGTATTTCTAGAGACGATGTGCAACGTCACATTAGCTCTGGTGGAGCATCAGCTCCAGCTCCAGCGCCAGCCTCGTCGGCTGCTCCCGCAGCGGCTGCAACTCCGACACGTGCAGTTGCTCCAGCAGTTACAGCAACCGATCGGGACACAGTAATTCCTCTCACTAACATTCGCCTCAAGACAGGTGAACATATGGTTATGTCAAAGGCTGTTGCCCCACACACATTGACCGCAATGGAAATTGACTATGAGAACGTTGAAACCGTACGAAGGAAGCACGGTGCGGAATTCAAGTCAAACGAAGGTTTCAGTCTTACTTACCTTCCATTTATTTCAAGAGCATGTATTGACGCACTTGGTGAATTCCCTCACTTGAACGCATCAGTAGGGCAAGGCGAGTTGGTAGTTCATAACTATATCAACTTGGCTGTGGCAGTAGACCTTAATTTCGAGGGCTTGTTAGCTCCAGTAGTTCATGGCGCTGACGGTCAAAGAATGCGTGCAATTGCTCGCAGTATCTCAGATGTTGCCAGAAGAGCACGTTCTAAGCAGTTGGCTCCAGACGAATTGTCTGGTGGAACTTTCACACTGACAAATGCCGGTAGCTATGGCACGATGATGCAGTTCCCAATTATTAACCAGCCACAAGTAGCCATTATGTCTACTGATGCTGTGAAGCGTAAGCCAGTTGTAGTTACTGATGACTTCGGTAATGAATCAATTGCAATCCACTCGGTTGGTGTTCTTGCGTTAGCTTGGGACCATCGTGCAATCGATGGAGCCTATGCAGCAGCATTTATGGCTCGAGTTAAAGAGATCATTGAGACCCGTGACTGGGAATCAGAGCTCGGGTAGCGAATCAGTTGGGCGGGTTCTTGAGGCTCGCTGGCTGGGGAAGACGCAGTACTTAGAGACCCTTGATCTTCAGAAGCGACTATTTTCTGGCAGAGCCAACTATTTATTGTTGTGCGAACATGAGCCTGTTTACACAATAGGTGTACGAGGTAGTACCAACTTTAGGAAACCTCGTGAACAGCTGGGCGCTCCAGTCGAGCAGGTTCGGCGGGGTGGAGATGTCACTTTCCATGGTCCTGGCCAGCTAGTTGGCTATCCAATAGTCACTTTGGAAGATGGCACAACTTTCGGATCTGCCAGCTATGTTTCCTCGATAGAAAAGCTGGTCATATCTGTCCTAGAAGAACTCGGATGCGCAACGCAGCTAATCAAAGGATCACCCGGCGTTTGGACAGCTGGTTCGAACCCGCAAAAGGTTGCCGCCATAGGGGTGAGGCAATCACGGGGCCGAACGATGCATGGCTTCGCTATCAACGTCTCAACCGATCTTTCATGGTTTGAAAAAATCATCCCATGTGGCATCGAAGACAAGGGTGTAACCTCGCTCGCCGAATTGGGCATAGATGTTTCAATGGAAACGATTGCGGACCTAATCGTAAGCAAAGTTGGCACTGCGCTATTAGGTACCGGTGAAACGCATTATGAAGGAGTAGTGCACAACAACCATAGCGTTGATCTAAGTTTGTTCTCCTCAGGTGCAGGACCAGGCGAACCAATCAAACCAGAGCCCGATGGGGTCTCAGTCCGTCTTAAGAGCAGGCTTTCGACAGCCGGTGTCACAGAAGGGCTGCAGATATCGGAACGCAAGCCTGAGTGGATGAAAGTTAAGTTTACCGTTGGCGAGAACTACTCGAAAATTGCTAAGCGCAGCTCTGAATTAAACCTAGCGACAGTTTGTGAATCGGCTGGGTGCCCAAACATTTATGAATGTTGGAATGAAGGCACGGCTACATTCATGCTGTTAGGGGAGCGTTGTACTCGTGCCTGCGGGTTCTGTCTGGTGGATACTCGAAAGCCCGGAGCGATCGATCTAGATGAGCCAGTTAAAGTTGCAAACACAGTTACGGACCTAGGAATTGACTTTGCAGTACTGACAATGGTGGCTAGAGACGATTTGGCCGATGGTGGAGCCGCAATAGTTGCCGACACCATCAATCAGATTCACAAGCAGTGTCCAGGCGTTGGGGTAGAAGTTCTAATTAGCGATTTAGCAGGTGAGCGATCATCGTTAGAAACTGTAATGAGTGCCAGGCCAGAGATTCTAAATCACAATATTGAGACCGTAGCTCGCCTGCAGAGAGCAGTGCGTCCCTCGGCTAGCTATAACCGGTCGATGGCATTACTTGCTAGGGGGGCAGAGGCCGGGATGGTTACCAAGTCTGGCCTCATCTTAGGAATGGGTGAAACTGAGCTAGAAGTAAAAGCTACCTTGCGTGATCTAGCGAACGTTGGCGTAAAGATTGCGACGATCGGCCAGTACCTGCGTCCCACCAGTCACCATCTACCAATTTCTCGTTGGGTGACTCCCGCTGAGTTTACTGAGCTCAAAGAATATGGGGAGTCCGTTGGGATAAGCCATGTTGAAGCAACCCCATTGACTCGATCTAGCCATCACGCTGGGAAGGTTGCTGCGTCTGTTGGCGCCGTTGTTGAGAATCAAAAAAGTACTTTAGGATAAGCGCTACTAACACGTGGCCGACCGCTAGCCAAAGTTGTCTTCGAAGTGCCCAGCCCAAAGCAGCAATCAAGAGACCCAATTGGTGAGCCACTAGCCATAAGCGCCCGACATTAGTCTTCTGGGTTAGCAATGTTGAATACTTCGCCATAGCGGGAAGCACAAGAGAGTACCCAAGGATTAAAAGTAGTATCGAAATCAGAAGCACTAATAGCGATGCTACAAGAGATCTTCAAAGACCGTTGTCAGTGTTTGCTTAGTCTGCTGAGTGTGCTTCTGAATCTTTTTGTGGGCAAGCTCAAAAGCACAAAGTAAGCGGTCAGTGTAAATCCAAGGGGCATCTACCATGAGAGTGGTTTCAGCTAATTGGACTTCCAAGATAAAGTCTGCATTAGATTCACTCCTCGATTCCCGTGCCAGGTTTAACGCTTCGTTGTGTAACTGCGTCTGCCAAAGATCGCCAACTCTGTCGATCTGGTTGTAATCAGTTATTGGCCGGTAAATAGAGTTAAGGCTGTGGGTAAAGGCCTGAGTGGGAGTCAGTTCCTGAATTTGAAGGTCCCCGCCGGTCATTAGTATTTGTTCGGCCGGAACTTCGCTGAGGCTATGCTGTGTTCCTTGCGCAGCTGCAGCGGTTAGCTGTTCGATAATCGAGCTACGAGATTCATCGACGATGTTTAGCAGAGCTTTTGACAATAAGGATGAGCGCAACGCTGCAGTAGTGTCCCAGAAATCAGTAGGCGAAATCTGCGTATTGTGAGTAAAGAAATCTTGTGCCCTATTTAGCTCTTCTGCACTAAGGTCTAGTTCTGCATAGGACTCTTTGGAACTTTGCTCGACAAATTGGCGAGCGGCAAGAGCAATAGCTTGGAAGCTGTTTTTAAGCTGTTCAGAGCCATTGTGGGCCTGAGTGTTCGTCTCCATACTTTAGGATCGGTCAATTCGGGCGTTTGTGGTGGGTCCGTTTGGACTATTTCGCCAAATTAGGCGGTGTATGAGGTACGCTGTGGGTACACATTTTGGGGTGGTTTTGTTCTAATGATAAGACTTGAGGGCGTGTCGAAAAGGTACGAGGGACAAGCGCGTGCTGCCCTGAATCAGGCTGACATTGATATCTCCAAG
This sequence comes from uncultured Acidimicrobiaceae bacterium, assembly GCA_964648795.1. GTDB lineage: Bacteria > Actinomycetota > Acidimicrobiia > Acidimicrobiales > SZUA-35 > JAHDDW01. Next base: position 50,634 of record CAZYMB010000005.1, on the reverse strand, counting down.
GGAGATTTCGTATTTCTAGTCGGCCCATCTGGATCCGGCAAGTCAACTATGTTGCGACTCCTCACCAAACAAGAAGACCCAGATCGTGGACGCATCTTTGTAGCTGGTAAAGACATTGCAAAGCTGTCACCTTGGAAGGTGCCTCTCTTGCGACGCAACATAGGCTCGATCTTTCAGGACTTTAAGTTGCTCCCAAATAAAACAGTTTTCGAAAACGTATCATTCGCCTTAGAAGTTATTGGTGGCAGTAAGAAGCTCATTAACAAACAAGTTCCAGTTATTTGCGAACTTGTAGGCCTCAAAGACAAGATGGACAAGTATCCAGATCAACTTTCTGGTGGCGAGCAGCAGCGTGTATCGATTGCACGAGCTTTCGTAAACCGTCCTCTAATAATGCTTGCCGACGAACCAACCGGTAACTTGGACCCTCAAACTTCGATTGGTATCATGCGCTTACTTGACCGGATCAACAAAACTGGTACAACCGTTGTTATGGCAACTCATGATAGGGGCATTGTAGATACCATGCGCAAACGTGTTATCGAGCTTTCTGAAGGACAGCTCATTCGCGACGAGGTCAGAGGAAACTACGAGTAATCATGGCTGTTAGAGTTGACTATCTTGCAAAAGAAACAGGCAATAACTTCTGGCGTAATGCGTCGCTGACTCTTGGTACCATCCTCACAGTAGCTATTGCTTTGTCTTTGGTTGGTTTAGCAATTGGTTCGCAAAGAGCTGTAGGAAACCTGAGCGGGCGATTCGAAGACGAGATCGAGTTTGATATTTGGCTGACCGACCCAGTAGACAATCGTGCTGACTGTGACGGCGACAACGAGGCTCTTCGCGCTACTTGTGAAGAACAAGAGGCACAATACGCTAGAACGATTGCCAGGATCGAGAATGATTTGGAAAGCTCGGAGTTAGTTCAAGAAGAAAACTTTGTAGATAGAGCCCAGACATTTATCGAATTTCAGGAGTTCTTTGCTGATTCGCCCCAGATTCTTGATTTAGTCACAGAAGATGCAATGCCTGAATCGTTCCGGGTCATTCCAGCTAGTACTGACCCAGGGTTGATCGAAGATTTCCGAGAGCGCTATGTCGACGAACCAGGTGTTAGGGCAGTATCTGCTGCCGAAGATCTGCTCGAGAATGTACAGCGCTTTTCGCAGATCACCGGTTGGTTAATGAACGTGGCAGCGGGCGTAGCCGGTTTGGCAGCAAGCTTGTTGATGTACAACTCAATTCGAACAGCTGTGTTTGCTCGACGACGTGAGATTGAAGTGATGAGCCTTGTAGGTGCGTCTAAATGGTTTATTCGTATCCCGTTCATGCTTGAGGCATTTATTCAGGGAGTCATCGGGGCTACGGTTAGTGTGTTATTTGTATGGGCTGCGAACCGGTGGTTCCTGCCCCAAATCGAAGAGATCGGTAGCACTTTCCAAGGTCTACAACTTGATGTCACCGACCAGATTGGTATTGGCTTCCTCCTGATTCTAGCTGGCGGTGCTCTGGGCCTAGTTTCATCATTTGTTGCAGTGACTAAGTACCTAGATGCATAGCCAAAGTCCGGATGAGATTACCTTTGCACCTTTGACAATCGATGAAACAACTGTCGACAAGTTAGGCTGGTCAGGCGGTCCAATTCATATCGACTACGTGGCTGATGCAGTTAGGCGTTCTGAGCTAGGCGAGACTGACATGATCGCTGGCAGAGACAAAGACGGTCGGGTGGTCTGCTACGGCGGCGCTGAATACTCGATTGAACCGGGTTCTGCCAAACTTTGGATGCTAATTGTTCGACCCGAGCTTCGTGGGTTAGGTATAGGCACAAAATTGGTCGAAGCGTTAGAAGCTGTGGCCAGCAACAAGGTATCACGCGTGTACTTGAATGTAGAAAAGCACAACCAAGGTGCAAGGCGACTTTATGAAAGGCTTGGATACCAGGTGGAAAGTGAATCTACTGAGAGTTGGTACGAGCTAGATGACGGTGGAGAGCGCTACCTAAAACAAGCACAGGTCTTTGTTATGGCAAGGCCGACTAGTTAGTTAGCTTGGCTGCTCGTGCTTTCACAATTTCGTAGATTTCCTTTGAGTCTGATGGGCTTGTGCGAGTACCAGGGATGTAGCTAGTAGATCTGGGTTCTCTGTCGTGATAGAAAGCACCATTAGTGAGATTGTCTACTGAGGTGGTAGCTAGCCAACGGATTGTGTCGACGCCTTGGGAGGGGGTTCGCAATACGGGTTTCAGTAGTTTGTGAAAGCCTGGAAGTAACTTCTCTAGGCCGGGAGTGTCGACCCACCCGGGGTGCGCGGCAAGTTGAATGGGTTTTGGTGATTCTTTCGAAGCTTCGCTAGTAATAATAGTCTGGATTCGCTTAGCCCTGGCGTAAGCTCGCGTGCCATTGAAATCTTCAGGTTTGGCTGCCAGGTCTAGGTCGGCTATATCGACGGCCTGTGTGTATAGGCCACCGCTTGCGACGTAGACAATTCGCCCAGATTGGCTAGCCGTCAAAGCAGGTGTAGCTGCAGCGGATAGGGCGAATGGGGCAATGACATGTGAGAACAAGGTTTGTTCGCTGCCGTCTATGAGGGAATGTGAGTCGAAAATGGTTCCTGCGTTGTGAACCAAGACGTCTAGGTTCTCAAGCCCGTTTAGCTCCTTGCAAGCTGACTGAATAGATGCTGGTTTGGTTAGGTCGCAGAGAATAGTTGAATGTTTGTCTTTGCCTGGAAGCTCTGTCAGAAGGGTTTCGAGTTTGGGTTCATTACGAGCAACTAGTATTAGGTTGGCGCCCATAGCGTCCAGTTCGATAGCGAGTTGCCGGCCCAGCCCAGAAGTTGGGCCAGTGATAGCGATAGTAAGGTCGGAGCCGCCAAACTCTTCCCAAGAATTGATGTATGAGCGTAACTTGTAGCCCAGCTTGGTAAAGCTAATTGGTGCAATAGGGTCAATCAGCGTGTCGAGTAGGTTCACAACCATCCTTCTAGCGTACTGTTTCCTCATATCTTATGGCTAGAATCAATCTTGATATGAGCGGAGCGGGGCGAGTCGGAAAGCTGACTAAGGAACTTCTAGCGGCTGTTCAGTTTCTAGGAGTTGGTTCAGGGAGTCAAAAGAAGCTTGCTGAAGCGATTGACGGTTTTTGGACGCTTGGTGATGAACTCTTTGAATTGGACGATGAGAGCTTAAGCTTGTTGCAACTTCTAATCAGAAAGACGCCAGGGAATCTAGTCCGAGCAGGCTATCGAAATCGATCTCATCGATCAGAGCTAAAGAGCCGTGTGTCCAAGGTCGCCACGGCCACTGAGCTAGAAACTAGGGCGACCTCTTTCTTTGAGCTAATGGATCTGGTTGATAGCCACAAGCTAGCTCTAGGTCTTCAAAATGACGTTAGCATCAAGAGGTCTGGTCTTACGAGTGACGCTCGCTTTCTCTTCGATAACCGTATTGCAGAACTAGACGAGTTGTCGTTGGAACGTAACATTGACCTACCATTAGTTGATCTCGAGCTAGCGATTGAGCTTCTATCAGCCCGGCTACTTGCGCTTGGTCAGTCTCTTTCTGAGAACCAATATCGACGACTATTAGAATTACGCAATAACCATAGGCTAAGAATCGTCAGGAACGCACCAGACTCGTTGAGTAGTGTCGAATTGATACGGCTTGCGTCGTCCGTTCGTAGAACTTCTCAATACTCATTTGCAGTACTAGGGGAGCAAGCATCAATTCCGCAGAACGAGGCTCAGCTAGAGGCTGCATACGAACTAGCTAACCTTGAAGTGAAGTTATTCATGTTGTTGAGCAAAGGGGGCGCCCTGATTTCGAAAGGACCAGCTCTGGTAGCAGAAATAGCTAGAGTGCAAGCCACGGTTAGGGCCAAGCAACTTTCGTGTAGAGCGATGAGCAGAACCTCTGTGGAACGCCAGGACCGGTTTGCGAGCAGAGTCGACCGAATCACAGATAAATCTTCTGAGCTACGAAAGATTGCAGCGCAGAACCTTAGAGGACGCTAGCTCTTCTTGACGAAGTTGGCCACCGTCTCGATATGTGATGTTTGGGCGAAATTGTCAAGCGTTACAACTTTGTCTAGCTCGAAGCCAGCTTCGATAAGTAAGGCAGTGTCTCTGGCAAACGATGCGGGGTCACAGCTAACAAGTACGATCTGGCTTGGATTACCGTTTAGGATCGCTTTAACACCCTTCTTGTCTAGACCTTTTCTTGGAGGGTCGACTATAGCTAGGTCGACTGGAGGGCAGACAAAGTCTTCTATTCTGGTCTCAACAATTCGGGCACCTTCTTTAAGATTAACCTTTGCATCTTCAACGGCACTCGGTGAGCTTTCGACGGCAATGATCTTGGCATTGGACGCTACGGTTGCGGCAAATAGGCCAACGCCGCAGTAGGCATCAAGGAGAGTTCCTGAAAAATCCGCATCGATCATTGATCGAACTGTCTCGACAAGGCTCTCGGCTGCCTGGCGGCTTGGCTGGAAGAACGACTCGGCACTGTACCTAATCTCTGTACCTAATATGGTTTCAGTCAGGAATGCTTCACTCGGACGACCTGATACAACCGCTAGCTCTACATCGTCGGGTAAGTTGACTCCACGATCAGTTTCGGCCAAGACAATTCGCTTACCTGTTGTATCACTGACTCTTAAAGTCACTTCGGTATTCTTACCAAAGTCGCCCTCCGTAATGAGCTCGGCCATGGCCGGATGAATTATTTGACAGTCTGGAACAGGAATTGTCTCGTGGCTTGCGTACTTGTTTAGCTCGACTTTGCCGTTAGTTACGCCACAACGCATGGTGGTGCGATAGTTGAAGTCGGGGAGTGTTGGCCCAGTTTCGACGGCATGTTCTATCTTGGCTATTCTGCGTAGACTTTCAACCACTATGTCAGCCCGAAGCTTGGATTGGTGAGCTGTATCAATATGTTGCCAGTCGCAGCCTCCACAGCCTTCAGCGACGTGGGTGCACTTAGGCGAAACACGGTTAGGGCTCGGCTCAATAACCTGAATGACTTCGGCTTCGTCGAAACCCTTCTTGGATCGAGTGATCTCGACATCGACTGTTTCAGAATCGAGAGCGCCTCTAACAAAGACTGTTTTGCCGTCTTCATGGCGAGCTAAGGCTTTGCCTCCAGCAATAATGTGTTCGGTAGTAAGTTTCACCGCCGGTCCTCCTTTGGACCTTGATGAGTCTACCTGGATGGATGCGGTCTTGCCGCTCGACCTTTTGCTGATGGGCCCCTTGATTCAGGGAAGGGTCCATGATGTCGGTTTCTTTCCGGACTTTGTAGCCGCTTCTGACTCCAGCTTCTTGGTTAGATCAAACAGTGTTTCCAGGTCTGGGCGGCCTAAACCGCCCAGACTAAGGATTTAGGCTACGGTCTCTCGTCGTCTTCGAGCGGCAAGTACCATCAAAGTACCTGCAGCCAGTATTGATAGAGCCGTTGATACTAGAAGCAGTGTGGTCGCTCCAGTGAATGCTAGTGGAGGAGTTTCAGGTTCTTCTGCAGAATCGCTAGATTCATCTGTCAGAGCGAGAGTTTCAGGTATCTCTACTTCTGCAGGGTCTTCGTCGGTTACGTCAGCCAAGTCGTATGGTTCACCTGGAACCAAGACTGGGTTACCGTCTGCATCTAGGACTGGGTTACCATCTTCATCAAGAAGTGGAACATCACCCGAAGTGTAAGGGTCACCGTTTTCATCAGTTGGTGTACCAATAGTCGTAGCGTTGTTAACGTACGGACTCTCAGTCACGCTCAGAGTCAGAGTACATTCAATGGACTCACCTGGAGCTAGTGGTCCAGCCAGTTCAGCGCAATCAGCTGACGTTAACGTTACATCATCTGTTGTGTCGCTAGGGGTCCCAGCGTCATCTACGATTTGGGTATCACTCAAGTGAGTTCCACCAGTGTTAGTGACAGTGAAGGTAAATGTAACCTCTTCAACACTTGAGATTAGAACCTCACCGTCAGGCGCATCTCCTGCAACCTTTACTAGGTCGATTCCTGGGAACAGAGTCTCAGCATCATCGCCAGCAGTAGGGTTGTCGAATAGTGGTTCACCTTCGGTTAGGACTGGGTTGCCGTCTTCGTCTAGAACTGGGTTTCCGTCCTCGTCGAGTACTGGTTCGCCGCCACCTGTAAGGATTGGGTCACCGTTGTTGTCTGTTGGACCTCCAGTAGCAGCCGCACCATTTACGTGGCTTGGATCTGTGACTTCAATCTCGAATTCACATGTCACTGAAGCTAGAGGAGCCAATGGCCCTTCGAAGCCTGGACATTCAGCAGCTGTTAACGTCACATCGTCTGCAGTGTCACTTGGTGTACCCAAGTCATCGATGATTGTTATATCGGTCAAGAATGTTCCACCAGTGTTTTCAACAACATAAGTGAATGGAACGAGTCCAGGTCCGTCGATAACAAAGGTCCCATTATCTGCTGCGGTTCCGGCAAGTTTAGTCAGCTCGATAGCTGGCGGTAGGACTACATCTGCGTCGTCTTCGTCGGTTGGATTCTCGATTTCTAGTGGTGTACCTGGAGTTGTGACAGGGTTACCGTCTTCATCCAATACAGGGTTTCCATCCTCATCCAAGACTGGAACGTCGCCGGTTGTGTACTCATCGCCGTTTTCGTCGGTTGGGTTACCTTCGGTTCCGGCGTTGTTTA
>CAZYMB010000005.1:0-43858 GCA_964648795.1 uncultured Acidimicrobiaceae bacterium | reverse complement strand
TACCAGGTACCAAAGTCACAGCATCATCTTCATCACTTGGGTGATCGAACAGTGGGTTTCCGCTGTCGTCAAGGAACTCTTCACCGTTCTCATCAGTAGGCGTACCAGAGGTGCCTGCTGTGTTCTCATTTGTTGGTCCTTCGACGTCTATTTCGAATTCACATGTAACTGAGGTTAGGGGAGCGATTGGGCCTTCGAAGCCTGGACACTCAGCAGCAGTCAAGATGATATCGTCAGCTACGTCGGTTGTTCCCAAGTCATCAGTGATAGTTACGTCAGTTAGGAATGTTCCGCCTGTGTTTTCAACAATGTAGGTGAATGTCACCGGTCCGTCGGCTGAGATTACGTTATCTCCACCGTCTGCGACACTTCCAGAAAGCTTGGTTAGTTCAATAGCCGGTGGGATCACGACTGTTGCAGGGTCTTCGTCTGTTGGGTTCTCAAGATCTAGTGGGTTGCCGTCTTCATCGGTGTAAACGTCGCCGTTTTCATCAGTTGGAGCACCAACAGTGCCAGCATTGTTCGTGTACGGGCTGGTTGCGAGAGTTACATCTAGGTCAAGAGTACAAGTAGTTGTTGCGCCCGGAGCTAGAGGACCGGCCAAGCCAGCACACTCTGTCGAAGTCAGCGTGACGTCGTCAGTGGGATCGGCTGGTGTTCCTGTGTCATCTGTGATTGTGATGTCGCTTAGGAACGTTCCACCAGTGTTAGTCACGTCGAATGTGAATGTAACAGGACCCGGTGTTGGGCTTGCAAAGACTTCATTATCAGCTGCATCTCCGGCAGTCTTAACGATGTCAATGTTTGGAACGAGTGTTATCGCATCATCGTCGTCACTCGGGTCTTCGAATAGTGGGTTACCAGCATCATCTAAGACAGGGTCACCATTCTCGTCTGTTGCCTCACCAGTTGCGCCAGCTGTGTTCTGGTTCACTGGGCCAACAACATCGACTTCAGCCGTACAAGTTACGGATGCATCTGGAGCGATTGGTCCTGCTAGCTCTGGACACTCAGCAGATGTGATTGTCACGTCATCGGTTGGGTCAGCGGTACCAGCATCATCAGTGATAACTAGGTTAGACAGGTGCGTACCACCAGTGTTGATGATTACATAAGTAAAGGTAACTGGACCATCAGCGTTGACAACGTTGTCTCCACCGTCAGCCACATCACCAGAGAACTTTGTAAGGTCAAGGCTTGGTGGGATGATTAGGTTAGCATCGTCATCAGCTGTTGGATTCTCAATACCTGGGTAAGGATCACCGTTCTCATCTACAGGAACACCTTCGGTGCCAGCAGAGTTAGTGTATGGACTGTCTTCGTTCTCTACATCAAGATCTAGAGTACAAGTTACGGTTTCTGTTGGAGCCAGTGGTCCTGCAAGCCCGGCACAGTCTGCTGAGGTTAGAGTTACATCGTCGCCTGGGTCAGCTGGGGTGCCAGCGTCATCTGTGATTGTGATATCAGCTAGGTCTGTTCCACCAGTGTTTTCAACAACATAGGTGAAAGTTACAGTACCTTCAGGATCGTGGATAAACAGCTCATCATCTGCAGCCGTTCCAGCTGTCTTGACAATGTCAATTGCTGGATCAGCCACAAGTGTCAATGGAATGACATCTTCGTCGTCTTCAGTTCCAGAAGTATTGCCTGGCTCAGAGTCAATATCTCCACCGTTGTCTTCGGTTGAACCATCTGAGGTTACCTCTGCAGCGTTGTTAACTGGATCTGTCAGGGTTGCAGCTGTAATGGTATAACTAAGCTCTAGAGTTTCGGTTTGACCAGAAGCTAGGAGTCCAAGATCCCAATCAGGATTAGTGAATGTTCCCTGGCTAGGGTTTTCACTACCAGTAACAAAAGTGAGGCCAGTTGGAGTGTCTGTGACTTGAACATCTGGGGCAGCGTCTGGGCCCTGGTTCACTACAGTTATTCTGTAGTCCACAGTTTGGCCAAGAATGTATGGTCCAGCTGTTAGAAGTTCCTTGTCCAATTCGACATCAAATTCAAGTAGTCGGTAACCAAAGTCAACGTCAATTCTGTCTTCAACATCTGTAATGTTTCCAGTTATTGGGTCAGTTGTGTTCGCAAGAGAGAAAGAGGCAATGTTGTCGCTGGCACCTAATCCATCATCTAGGTCATAGGTTTGAAGACTTGGGGGAGTAATAACTTCGATCTGAAAGTTACCAGCAGGTAGGTTGATGAATTCATAGTTGCCGAACACATCAGTTGTGGTCACATACTGGATCAAAGTGGTGCCAGTAATTGCCTCATAGGCTGCTCTATCGGCATCAGCAATAGTTGCTCCAGTTGTAGCGTCAACCCAGATTGGGTTACCGGCTGCATCAAAGATCTGAAGGTCAACTCCAGCTATTGGGGTGTTGCCGGCGGTTACAGTACCAGTTTCGTCAAAGTCCCACCAAACAAGGTCTCCCACAGTGCCCCAAACTGGGGTAGTGGTGACGTCGTTAGAGATTACGTTCAAAGAGATTTCTGGAATACGTCCACCGAATGAGTTGGTGTAAGTGTCACCGATGTTCGGGCTGTTAGCGTAGTCGACAATTTGGATGCCGTTTGCATCGGTTGTGTAAACAGGATCGCCACCAACGTTACCTACAGGGTCGATGGTTAGCGATACTTCTTGGCCTCCAGTGGTAGGGATTGAGCTTGCTACGAAACGCACAGCTGTCACATCTTCTGGCGCAATAGAACAGTCTGAAGCTACATCTAGAGGAGAAGTGGCGCTTGGATTACAAGCTACCCAGCCAGCTGCTGCAGTTCCGGCAGGTAGCCCGTCAGGAAGAACGTTTCCATTGTTTATGTAGTCCTGATAACACAGGTCGCCGGCAGCCGGAGTATAGCCAGCTGGCGTGTTCGAACTTGCACATGGGTCAAGGTTTAGTGTTGCCGGGTTAACGTCTGTCACGTAGAACGTCTCGTTGTTTGAGAAGTCAATTGTGGTAAGTTCGTAGTAGCCGTTGAAGTTCGTCGCGGGGTCACGCTCTGACTGCTCACCACCAATTGATGTTGAAGCATCGCCGTTGAACGGCAAGATATCAATAAACTCACCACCAGTTAAGGCGTCACTGCCAAGGTTGCGGTAGGTCAAATCAAATGTGAATGGTTCATCAACGTTAAAGACTTCTTGGGTTGTCTGCTTTAGAACGTCGAAACCAAACTGTGGCAGAATAGTTAGCTGGTATGTTGCTCGTACAGCGTCACCAACACCGTCACCTAGATCGTCGATGCCGTCTCCATCAGTGTCGGTCTCGAACACATCAGCAGCGATATTTGGAGAAGAGAAGGTGGCAGTATTGGTAAAGTTGCCCGATGTGAGGCTTGGATCTACCAAGACGCTGTAGCGAATGCGAGGCATTTGATCACCTGCATCAATCGAGCCGAAAGTCCAGTTAATTGGGTCTTGACCATCTGGAGTTGGGGCACTGGTCAGAGTCACATCAGGGTTAGACGCAACATAAGTTGCATAGTCAACCCAGGTGACGCCACCATCAATACTGAATTCTTCGGAGCCTCCAATATATGAAGTTCCCGGAGGTAAGTTGTCGTTTACGGTTCCCGTCTGTGAACCAGTCCAAAGTCCAAACACAGTTGGGGTAATTTCGAAGTCGACGATGTCGCCGCCACGAACTACCTTGATTCCTACTGGGAGCGTGTTCTTAGCAACCGAGATTCCAGAATCAACCAAAATGTTTCTATCAGCAGAGAACAAGTTGTAACTGAATGATACGTTGTTCGGGTCTTGAACATCATCGGTAGCGTTGTCTTGCCAAGCTAGGTATACATCGTTGTCTGCGTTGTCGGTACGTCTCGCATCAGCGTAGTTTGGTAGATAGTTCTTTGGGCCATAACCGGTAGCGTCAGCTCGAACCCGTAGATTGAAAACAGAAGAAACGTTGACACCGCGGTGATCGGGTGCAAAGCCGTAAGATGTATACTCAGCATCTATTGCTGCCTGATCCCATGTGTACTGAAAGCGAACCTTAGTGACGCCAGAGGTTCCATCTGCAGCTGCCGGAACTGCTGTGTGGTCTTCATACCAGTCAACTGGAGCACCAGGGGTAGACTCAACACCATTGATATCAACTATGTTGATGATTCCGTCGCCGTTTACGTCGTCCTCACAAGTTTCAGTGTCTAGGTCGGCTAGCGAACCTGTGCCGTTCGGAACAGCAGAGTAAAGATTTTGTGAGTACGGTGTCGCATCGTAGTGGATGTGCTTTCCACCGCCGACTGCTCCAAGAATAAGCCCGGATGGGTTAGCAGTAGCGCCTGGTGAGTCAGAATAGACCGAGTTTGGTCCGACGTTGATATCTCGCCAGAGACTAGCTGTGAAAGGACCGTTAGTGTCTGCCCAGTTAGGGAAGGCATCAATTGCTGGAACTCCAGCAAATTCATACTGAGTCGTATCAATCTTGTCGCAAAGTTGACTAGCAGCACCATCAATCCCTCGTCTTTCAACTAGTAGCAATACAACCGGCAGGACTTCACCCTTGGCACGAAGCTGTTCGGCAATCTTTGGAGTATTAGCGGTATTGTCAGTTGTTCGCTGGAAAGTTTTGCGGTAACTCCAGGTTCCAGGAGCAGAAATTGTAAACGTTCCGTTGGTGATGTTGTCAGAGTTTGACGTCTGATGGTCGGGGTGGCCAATACCGCCTGGTTCGTCTCCATTTCCGTAGTTGTCCAGATTGTTGCCGGCAGCGTCTTCAGTCGAGACTGGTTCAAACGCTATAGGTTGACCGGTTACTGGGTCTGCTGCTTGTGCTTCGTTAATGTGGAAGTAAGAACAAGTAGCACCAACACATGACTGGTGAGTATCAATGTCAGTTTCAGGAACCCAAATACCAACACGTACAGAAAATAGAGTTGAGTCGCCGTCTGGGTCGCGAACATCTACGTTATCTAAATCAACTGAAATGTTGCGATCGTCTACTCCGTCTGGAACAAATGATGGTCCACTCCAGTCGAGTGGAAAGTCATTTTGAGTACAAGCAACCGTTGCCCCAGGTCCGTGGTTACCGTTTAGTAGGCACGGAACATATGTAGGGTCCCAGTCGTATAGTTGGGCTCCAGAAGAAAATGGGCTGTCGTTGTTGGTGTTATCGTCGGTAAAGAGGTCGATTATGTCGTAGTCGGCATCGAACACAAATCCGTCACCGTCAGTATCTAGTAGCTCATCTGGAGAGTCAGCTATCATCGAACCGTTTTGGTATTGAGCGATCAGGTTAAATTCGCCAAGGAAGCCGGGCTCGCCAGCTGGGTTATCTACTTCTTCCCATTGCGGCCAAATTGGGTTACCATCACTATCTGTCGAGAAACCAACAAGTTCCTTAAGCAGGTTTACTCGGAAATCTGCCGTTACTACTGCTTCTACTGGACCATCAGTGTCTGGAGCAGAGGTTCCGTTGTTGCCTGTTGCTGCGGTGTTAGATATAGCAACGGCTGAAACAGATGCACCTACGATTGAATCGTTCAGAGTGGCGGTTGTTCCGTCAGAAGACACTCCAAGAACACGTGCCGCCGGGAAGAAGGCCTTGTTCGTGCCTTCCGTTGCTGCACCTAGGTTGCAGAATAGTGTTTCGTTGGATCCGTCGCCGTCTAGGTCAAGCAAGACGGAAGGGTTAGCCACAATTGTTGTATCGGTTTCACAACCAGAAGGGATTTCAATCCATTCTTGGTGAATGGTTCCGTTAGGGTCTGGAAGTTGTGTTTGTGAATTATAGGGTTCGAGTGTCACGGTTGCGTTTAGCTCATCTACGTCGGAGTCGTTGTTAGAAACTTCGACCTGGTAGGTAACAGAGTCGCCAGAGCGAACAATGTCGTTGTCTGAGCAAGTGTCGAGCCCGTCGTGGCCTGGACCGTTATTGCCATCAACTGGGATTGTTCCATTAGAGAAGATTCGGTTTGTATCGTAAGTGTTTCCACCAGGACAATTGTCAGATCGATCCGATGTGTCGAATGGTTCCGACCCTGTTTTGTTTAGGCTGATTGTTGTTTCGACAACTGGTTGGGCAGCCTCTGCTTCTTGAGAGAAACTAATTGTTGCAATTGAAACAAATAGTAGGGCAAGGAGTAGTCTCGCTGTGGTGACTTTGCGCATGGTATAGGACCTTTTAGGTTGGTTGCTTGGTACCTCAAGTCGGCCCCAGCAGCCAAAACTTAACCCTCAGCAAAGGTATTTGAAGAACAACGCGAGTTTGCCTTATTGCCACTGTTTGGTCAGGTTCTCGCTGTTTTAGTAGTTAACCAGTCTGGGCTTGACGGTTGAGGGCGCAGCTCGACCACAGCGAATCTAGAGCGGTGACTAAAGAATCTTGTTGTTTTTGACTGTGTACTGGAGATGGAGTGAGTCGGAGCCTTTCGGTACCTCGCGGAACCGTAGGGTAGTTAATTGGTTGAACATAGATGGAGTGGTCTTCTAATAGAAGGTCAGAGATTCGTTTGCACTTGACCGGGTCACCAACATGAATGGGAACAATATGTGATCGGTGATCGGTGATCGGCAAGCCGAGCTCCAGCAATCGTGCTTTGACTCTGCTAGAAGTTCTATGTAAGTTTTCTCGGAGCCATGTATCGTGCTTGAGATGGCTCACAGATGCGAGTGCTCCGGCTGCGACAACGGGCGCCATTGAAGTCGTAAAGATGTAGCCAGGAGCGTAGGAGCGAATTGCGTCAGCAATTTTAGCGTCGCACGCAATGTAGCCACCTTGAACACCATAGGCTTTTGCAAGCGTTCCGTTCACTATGTCGATTCGATCAACCAAGTTTAGTTTTTCAGTAACGCCACCACCGCTTGGTCCGTACATGCCGACAGCGTGTACTTCATCTATGTATGTCATAGCGTCGTAGGTGTCGGCCAAGTCGCAGATAGCTTTGATCGGGGCAAAGTCTCCATCCATCGAATATAAAGATTCGAACGCAATAAGTTTTGGAGCATCTCTGGGAGTACTCTCTAGTTTCTGTCGCAGGTCTTCTACATCATTGTGTTTGAAGACTACTTTTTCGCCTCCATTGCGACGAATGCCTTCAATCATGCTGGCATGATTTAACTCATCTGAGAAAATGACTAGCCCGGGGATTAGTTTGTGCAATGTAGACAATGTTGCATCGTTGGCATTGTAAGCGGAGCTAAACAGTAGGGCAGCTTCTTTATTGTGAAGTTCGGCTAGCTCGTTTTCCAGTTCTACGTGGTAACTGGTTGTTCCGGATATGTTTCTGGTTCCGCCGCTTCCGGCACCAATGTTGTCTAGAGCCTTTGACATAGCTGACGTTACTTCGCTGTGTTGTCCCATGCCAAGGTAGTCGTTGCTGCACCAGACGGTAATTTCTTGTTCTGCACCATCAGGCTTGTGCCATGTTGCAGTGGGGAATTGGCCGTTGCGTCGCTCAATGTTGAAGAAGGTGCGGTAGCGTCCTTCGGAATGAAGCTTGTCTAGGGCATCTTGAAAATGTTGCTCTAACATCTAAAGCTATTCTAAACCCGAAACTGTAATGAAGCAGCTAAATAGTTGGTCTTGTGTAAATCAAGTTGGCACTCTGTACGGATAGTTGAGTTCGGTCTAGTCTGGAGCAGTGCCTGAAGACCTTTTTACTAATGCCGTCAGCGAGAAGCTGGAGAAGAGCTCTCCATTAGCGGATCGTCTGCGTCCCAGGTCTCTAGACGATGTTGTAGGCCAAGACCACCTTCTGGGAGAGTCTGGCCCGCTAAGGAAGCTCGTCAAAGCTGACCGGCTGTCCTCGGTAATTCTTTGGGGACCTCCTGGCACTGGCAAGACCACGCTTGCTCAATTGGTGGCTTCTGAGTCCTCTAAATACTTTGTTCAGCTATCTGCAGTCAATGCGACAGTTAAAGATGTGCGAACTGTTATTGCAGAAGCCCAGGACAGGCTTGGTAGTTATGAGATGGGAACCATACTATTTCTTGACGAGGTGCACCGATTTAATAAATCTCAGCAGGATGCGTTGTTGCCAGCGGTAGAGAGTGGGCTGCTAATACTTATTGGTGCAACTACAGAGAACCCATTCTTTGAGGTTAACGCTCCGCTTCGTAGTCGCTCAACTCTGTTCCGGCTCAGGCCACTAAGTGTTGACGCAGTCGAAAAGATCATTGCTAGAGGTCTTGACGCTGAGAAGGCAATGGCTACCGCAGAAGCAATTGAATATCTAGCGGATCGTGCAGCCGGTGACGGCCGCCAAGCACTAACGACGTTAGAAGTGGCGATTGCTTTGGCAGAAGACGACAAGATAGCACTGAGTCATGCCGAAGCTGCAACAGACATGAAGTCGCTGCGTTATGGACGAGACGAACACTATGACACAGTAAGTGCATTCATCAAGTCAATGCGTGGCTCAGATGTGGATGCTTCGGTGTATTGGCTAGCTCGAATGCTAGAAGCTGGCGAAGATGCAAGGTTTATAGCTAGACGCATGGTCATCTTTGCTTCAGAGGATGTGGGCATGGCTGATCCAACGGCACTACTTGTTGCAGATGCAGCAGCTCGAGCGGTCGAGTTTGTTGGCTTGCCTGAGGCCCAGATCAATTTGAGTCAAGCTGTCGTCCATCTAGCGAAGGCGCCAAAGAGTAACGCTAGTTACAAAGCAATCCTCGCTGCTAGAAGTGACGTTAAGAATATGCCGGTTGGTGAGGTGCCAATGCATTTGCGCGACGCTCACTATCAAGGGGCCGAGTCACTGGGTCACGGCAAAGGCTACAAATACCCGCACAACCATGAGGGTGGGGTAGTAAAGCAGAACTATCGGCCAAAGCAAGTCGCTGACCGTGTCTACTATGAGGCCACGGAACGGGACCAGTAGTTACAGCTTTGCGGAGTTTTATTGAGCTATGACGTTGATTGGTTGGTTCGACGACTCTGAGATGGTTGCTAACTCTAGTTGGTTGGATGTCTCATTGAAGGCGATTGCCTCGCCTTGAGGTTCTGGATTCGTTGGTGCCTCACAGGGGACTGTTTGGAGTGCTTGCACTACTGAATGGCCAGATTGACGTTGGTAGATCCAGGCTGAATCGTATGTTCGAATAGCTATTGTCGAGCCATCGGAGGAAATGTCAGCCGCAGTTATGATGCCAAGGAGTTGACCTTCTCTATTGGGATGAATTTCTGCTTCCGATTGAAGTGTTTCTGGCCCTAGATCGACTTGGCCCACTGTGTTCAGTTCAGTTGGTTCTTCGGTCGAGGTTAGTCGGGCACTATAGATTGTAGCTGGGCCGGTAATGCTAGATGTTATGCCACCTGTACGTGCTTTTTGGATTAGATAAACGATCGAGTCCACTGGGTCATAAATGATAGCTTCAACGTCTCCACTACCATTTGGGAACTGATACCTGAAGGTACCTACAACCTGTTCAGTGGTGGTGTTAACTCTGATGAGTTGGACAAAGTCTCTGCCTCCGTCAGCAACGTTGTTTCCTGTATCAGCTAGCAACAAGTCGCCATCAATAACTGTGATGTCTTCTGCATCAAGTATCGGACTGTCGGTTTGGCCTTCAAGATTGATTGTTCTGAGAAGCTCACCAGAGTTTTCGCTATTTGGTGAGGCAATCAGATGTAGTTCAGCTGGGTTGCCTGCGTCATTGTGAACCCAGACTCCATCGCTGGTCCATGCAGCACCAGAAATCTCGGTTAGGTCAGGGGATTCAATTGTTTCGCTGCTGGTGACACCCAAACTAGCGCAGAGTTGAGCGACGTCCGCATCCGGTTTTGGCACAATCACTGGGTTTGATTCAGCATCTGACAGCGTCGTGGGAGTTAGGGCTTGTCCTGAGTTGTTGGTTTCGCCGAGATCAGCTGATGGCAAAGTTGGAGGATTTGAAAAGTCTTCGTCCTGTTGAAATTCGTCTGAAGTTCCTTCTGAGACAGAAGTACCTGTACTTTCAAATTGTGTAGAGGTCGTAGTGTTACGTGATGTGTCGGAGGTCCCCAAGACTTCAGTAGATGAACTACAGCCAACTATTGATATGAAGATGAAAGCAATTGCGAGAGGCTTGTAGTTCACTTCCCTTCATTCTTATCTAACGTGCCAGTGATAGCCAGCACCGTTTTGATCTAGTTGTAATGTGACCCTATCCGAGGTCCCTAACCCGCAATTTGGGGTAGCTCGTCGCGCCTTTACAGCGATTGCGCTTGGACATGTATGATATTTTGCCCATCAAACTGGGGGTATTTGTTGGCTGTGACTCTAGCTTGTTTACAGTACAGTGGGAATCAAGCATAAATAGGCGGCTTTAAGGCCGCTGACTACTTAGGTGGCCAGCTTTTAGCTGACAGCTCAGGCAGTAACGATGGACAACGAAAACGAACCAAATGAGGGTATGGTCCAGGCCGATAGCTTTAGTAGCGCTCCAGATGAAGCGATTCAAACTTTAGAGGAGTCTCCTGACCAGGAGTTAATCCTTGATCTTGACCTAACGCTTGTACTCGGGCCCACCACGGAAGCTTTTCTAGATTCAGTACGACCATCGAGTTTTGCGGCCATGTTATTGTCGGCGTTTGACAAATTAGCCCCGTGGCGCTTTTTGCCAGGCAGCGGAGTTAATCGAGACTGGGTAAGGGTTCTTCTAATTCTAATCTTTATGCCATGGTCGTACTTTCTGTGGCGCTCAACTGCGAAGTCTTGGACCCAGAACAACACGAACCACAAACTTGTAGACGCCGTTCGTAAGCATTCTGGCCCGGCCGTGGTAGCTACCCGTGGGTTTTCATTCATTGTTAGACCCGTTGTCGCTGCGCTACAACTCAAAGGCGAACAAGGCGTGCCAACAGTCGCATGCAAAGTAGCAGCTTGGCGAGGGTTGCGGCAAATCTCTAAAGTAGATTTGATCAATCGTAGCTCTCATGTGCAATCTGTAGCCAATGCGTTAGTGGTGAGCGATTCAGCCGACGACTACGAATTGTTTGCTGCAAGCAAAACTCCCGTCTTAACGGAATGGGAGGGAGCTTACTGGATCAACCCACAGAGCGATGCCTATATCCCTCTTCGTTATGTTCAACGCACCAAACAACCGCCTGGGTTATTTGTCAAAGTAGGGCTAGTTGTGGACGACCTATATATAGCGCTACTTGCATTAAGTGTTACTGTCACAGCTTGGGCTATTCCAATTCACGCACTTGGAGTGGTGCTCTTTTCTGTGGCTATGTGGATCACATACGAGACCGGTTACTACGAAAATGACATGGTTGGCGCTGTAAAAGAAACTGACCCGAGTTTGCCCACCAACTTTGCGGAGGTCAAAGGGACTGTCCCTAAATATGCCCCTTGGGTTTGGGCGCTCTGTCTTACGATTCTGGGGTCCCCTTTGATTGTTTTAGGTAGTAGTGAAGCAATCGGAAAGAGTTTCTTGGTTGGGGTTATATGGATGGGCGTTCTGTTTGTAGTCCGTTTGTTGTTCGCTATATTCAACCGCTTGCCTAAAGTGCATCGAGTAATTCCGCATCTGGGTCTTCAGGTTGGAAAGTATTTGGGCTATGGCGCCGTTACAGCGGTAACGCCTGTGGGATGGGCTTTACTAATCTCGCAGGTGGCGTACCGATGGGTGCCATACATTCCTTATCGGTGGTCCAAGGATAAGAGGTTTCCTGAGCAACAGTTCACTAGAACCAGGCTGTTCGTATTCATTGCTTTGGCCGTGCCAAGCCTTGTGTTTATCGAGCGGCCCACAATTCAGATTGTATTGTTCGTATTGGCCGTACTGTTTCTAGTGAAGAGATCGGTACCTAACTGGAGAGCTAGTTAAGTAAAAAGCTGATCGAGTTTGTGCAGAATGAACTCAGGGGGAGAGGAGAAGAGGTCGCTCGAAACGTGATCGTTGAAACTTTTTCAACCGGTCAGTACGAGGCGACAAGGAAATTTTATAGCTCTCTGGGCTTTGAAGAAGAAGCTAGGATCAGAGATTTCTACGGGCCAGATGACAACAAAGTGGTCTTCTGGAAATCTTTGCACTAGGCACAGAAGTTGGTCTGTTGGCCGGCCCGCTCGAACAACGCTGGATCTTAACTTCATAGGCAAAGATGGCTAACAGCTTAAATATCCAAATAGATAAGAATTTCTTTGACCTGCTTTCCTGCCCTGATGGTAATTGCAGGGGGTCAATACAGTATGGGCGGATCGTTGACGCCGACTGAATCGACGATCTGAAACATGAACAGCCTGGTGCGTCCTTGGGGGCTTCTGTGCCAAGGCTGTCGGGTCAGGTCGAATCCGAAAACGTTGCCTTTAGCGCCTTGTGTGCTGGGTGCCTGATCTTGGAATGCTTGGGCAGCGACTCTTAAACCAGCTTTTTGTTGTTGTGGAGATGGATCATTATGTGGCTGGTCAGTCGTAGCGTCATAAACAATGCCAAGCGAATCATTGGAGAGAGCCTCCGTGCCAGGCTCGTCAGGACTATAAAAAAGAGCAGCCGTTTGTATCGATTCAAGATCCTCATCCAGAAAGTGGTCATAGGCGTCTTTGTGCCATTTGAATACTGTTGGAAATCCATTCGGGCGGTAGATGCTATAGGAGGTCAAGATAATCCCTCGTATCGGGTCGTAACCAGCGGCTAGTGCCATTAGGGCGATCTCTTGGCGAATAGTTTCGATCTCAGGTATTACATGCATAGTTGGACCCATAACCCTGGGTAGTTTGTCACTCCCCAGAATTGCTTCTGCGATCCTTACTCCATTTTGCCCATGGCTAGTCGTTCGAGTATCTAGCCAGTGGCTTATACGTTCTATACCTTTAGTGTCAACCAGAGGTTCGAATTCTGTGCAACCGGGTTGCTGGGTTTGTTCCTGAGCTCCGATCGATGAAGCATCAAAGTGTGTAGGAATCTCTATAGTCTCATTCGCCGCCATAGTTAAGTGTATCTGGACCATGTGATGCATCGAGGCTTATCGGTGTTGGAAGTATTGTCGTTGGTTTTGGCTTGAACGCATCAAACCTGTCAGCCTTGCCCACGGCAGATGAGGATCTTCAGCTACTCTCCAAGAATGCCAGAACTGCGAATGCACAGGTCCCAATTTAGGTAAGTACAGCTGCGCCGATCCCTACTCAGATTTGTAACCTAGAAATACGCACTTTCACGTCAGCTCCAACAACGCTCAAGTGTGAAGATTGAGCGCTCTTGGAGCTGGGGGGAATCGAACCCGAGGCTTATTGGTCTTGGAAGTATTGTTGTTGGTTTTGGCGTGTAGCAGGCCGAGCGGTGTGGGATTTACTCAAATTTTGTTGTGACGTATTTGGTGGAGCTGGGGGGAATCGAACCCCCGTCCGTCAAGCGGAGAGATCACTTGCTACGACTATTCCCGAGGTTTGGCTATGCGGCTACCATGCTGCCGGGTCAGCTTCCGCCCAGTCTTTCCTGAGAGTCAGCGGTCTATTGCCAGCTGTCAGCTGTCTCTCCAAGCTGTCCACCACTACTTGTGTTGCCAGGCTGTAGTGGTCAGGCCCCGCGTGGCCCGAGGGCTCGCAATGCGCAACTTTGCTACCTAACTAGGTTATGCAGCAAGAGTTACTGTTGACTTTTTAGCGTCAATTATATGTTTGCCCCGTTTAACGAGTCTGAGCAACTCGAGTCGCAAATAAAATCAACCATTCTCAACGTCAAAGCCGGTCAGCCCCTGGTTATTAATGATTATTGATTTGTTTATCAAGTATCGGCTTACAAGCGTACCAGTAAAGACTTCTACTGGCTAGAAGCCATAGATGTGACCATCTGGCTACAAGAGTGTTAGCTAGGGTCTGGACTCAATCTTGAGAACACGAGCTCCTGGTCCTTGCGAGCGGATTTGGTCATCTGAATTGTAAAGTTCGCACTCGGTCATGCTTAGGCACCCACAGCCAATACAACCTGACAATTTCTCTTGCAGTACTACTAAGGCTTTAATGCGTTGGTCCAAATCGGCAGAGAACTTGACCGCGAGTCTTTGCCAATCTTTCTCGGTTGGCGTGCGGCCTGCAGGCAGCGACTCGAGTGCTGTGGCTATCTCGGCCAAGGTGTAGCCAAGAGATTGGCACACAGAAATAAACGTGATTCTTCGGAGTTCGCCTCTTTCAAATGTGCGGTGGCCTGCTTCAGAACGGGTTGCGCGAACAAGACCTTCGTCTTCATAAAACCGAACCGCCGAAACGGCAAGGTCTGCTCTTTCTGCTATTTGTCCGATAGTGAGTTGATCTTTTTTGTCCATAGTGATTGATCTCAAGTGTACTTGAGGTTATAGCGTTTAGGGGGTGCTTAAACGTTTGTCAAAAATTCAACCATCAAACCCCGTTAAAAGTCGCTGGGGTTCTAGTTACGCATTTGGAGCGCTAGCTGTTGTAGCCACAGCCGTGTTATGGAGTCTTGATGGATTTATCCGGGCCAACCTTTTTGCGTTGCCTGCGCTTCAGGTCGTCTATCTAGAGCATTTACTCGGAACCCTGCTATTAGCGCCCTTCGTGCTATTTCGACTCAGCGGGTTTAGACAGTACAGTCGAAAGAAGTTGCTGATACTAGCCATATTAGGTTTAGCATCGGGTGGTCTAGGCACCTTCTTATTTACCGAGGCGTTGTTCCTAGTTGGTTTCGTCGAGTTCTCGGTGGTGATTCTGGTTCAACAAGCACAACCACTGTTTGCTGTGGCTGCAGCGATGGTAATACTACGAGAAAGGCCATCAGCAGTGTTTGGGTTACTCACTTTGCTAGCAATCGGTTTCGTCTACTTGCTCAACTTTCCCGACTTGCGGTTTGACACAGGCTCAGCAAATGTTAGAGCAGCACTATTTGGGTTTGGTGCTGCTGCGATATGGGGATCTTCAACCGCAGTATCAAAGTGGGTCCTCAACGATACACCAGTGTTGCATACGACGTTCATGCGTTTAGCCGCAGTAGCAGTGTTTATGTGGCCGATAGCTTTAGTGCAAGAAGGCCGACTATTCGAGCTCACAAACGAACAGTGGAGTGAAATAGCTACGATTGTCCTAGTAACGGGCGCCACTGCAACTGTTCTGTACTACTACGGCTTGAAGCGCATACCGGCAAGCCATTCGGCAATCTACGAACTTACCTGGCCACTTTCGGCGCTAGTTGTTGGCTTTACTCTTTTCGACGACAGTCTCAGTACAGTTCAGGTATTTGGCATAGTCGGACTGACAACTACAATGTTCATTCTAAAACGAACTATTAGAACCGTTGATCGCCTAGAACCCAAGTCAGTGACGTAGCTGACTCTCAATGTGAGTTAATTGACGGCGGTGACTATCCAACCGTTGATCTAAGCGATGGTGGCAAATAGTTAGCAGCATCTTTCTTAGAAACTGGAAGGTGACCATTTACCTTGGTTTTTTGGGCTTCGCTCAGCAGGCTTAGTCCACTTAATCGGCTGATTTGTCGGTTCTGGTCTGAACCTTTGGCGGGCTTGACTCTTTTAGCTTCGACAATAGTTGTCGGATATCCGGCAGCTTCAAGCTCCAACGCAACTTCAGGGTCAGAGAAGATTGCTGTAGCAACGTTGCGATGAATTGCCTGTTGTGTAAGGTCGGCAGCGCTTATTTGGTCTGGATCGAAATCAACTGTTGTGACTTCATGTCCACCAATCCAAGCAGCTTCAGTTTTAACTACACCGTTAATTCTACCCAGCTCTGTCTCGCCGACCCAGAAACAACTTTGAGCGAAGTGAACTTGTTCTAGTCGAGAGCTATGCTCTTGTTCAATTAAACGCAGATAGTCGGGGACTGGTCTGCCTTCTCTATGCAATGTCTCGATCATTCGTGCGGCTAGGGGACCTGTTTCCCAAACTTTATCTTCTCTTGGGATGATGTCTTGCAGCTGTGTGTCGACAAAGCGAACCACCTGGTAATTCCAGGCGGGCTCGCCAAAGGAAGCCAAAATTTCGGCTTCTTGTCCACCCACGTTATTGCGAATCATTATTGGTACGAATAGGTCTTCTATAGCATCAACCAGGCTTGGGTTAGACAGAACATCTGCACCGAACTGCTTGCACCCAGCGCAACCCGGGACTTCTTGGAATAGCAAGAAGATGGGCTTGCCGTTGGCCATTGCTTTTTCTCGTGCAATGTCTAGATCTCGTAGCCATTCTACTTTGCCAACTTCTATTGGCTGGCTGGCCGATGTTCGCCTTGAGGGTGTGGTCTTCGTTGATGCATTTCTCAGTGAGCTAAGTAATCCCATGGCTAATAGAACAAAGAGCTCCTGCTCTTCATTCCGCTTAGCTACATTCCCTTGTTACGGCGGCCTAACTCTCGATTGATGTCACGCTGAGCGTCACGCTTGGCAATGTCTTGGCGCTTGTCATGATGCTTCTTGCCTCGTCCCAAGCCAATCTTTACTTTTGCGTTTCCACGCAAGAAATAGATCTTCATTGGAACTACCGAAAGGCCCTGCTGGTCCATCTTGGCTTTGAGCTTAGTCAACTCACTACGGTTAAGTAGTAGCTTACGTTTGCGGGCTGGTTCTAATACTGAGTGGCTGCTCTGCTGTTTGTAAGGTGCGATGTAAACGCCAATTAGCCATAGCTCATCATTCTCGAACCGACAGAAACCTTCATCGATGCGGGCCTGGGCATCACGCAAGGACTTAACCTCAGAACCCTTGAGCGCAATACCTGCCTCATAGGTCTCCAAGATCTCGTAGTTGCGTTTAGCTTGTTTGTTCGTAGCAACAGAACCCGTAGACATTACGACAGTCTAGCTGTCGAACCAATCACCGGTCGAAACACCCAGGTTTACTAGTACTTTTCTACGGTCGTGGCTATCTGTTACTTCTTCGCCGTTGATAACCAGACTGGACGAACCTGACCCATCGAGCATCACTGATTCTTGGGCTCCAACACGATGCATTAGCTGTGCTAGCTCCAGAACAGAATAACCGCTGCCAGGTCTACCAACGACTGCAGCCATAATTACGACGTCGCCACTCTTGGACACACCAATAGCTGACCGTGCATTCGGGTTGAGGATTGTGTAAGGGTCACCGGTAGTTGGGCCAAGGTTTAGACCAAAGTCTGTAGCCAGTTGACCTTTGTGAGTCAGTGATGGGTGACCTGATACTGCAGTTTCGATGTTGGTTGGGGGAGCGTCATAGGTTTCCCCATGCCAGCGGAGGTCAATTTCCTTGTCTTGGGTAAACCCAAATAAAGCAGTCCAATCGTGGTCAAAGGACTGTCCAGTATCTCTGTTTCGATCTCCGCCATAGACGTTTCCGTTAGAAACCACAAAGCCGTCAATGTCGCCGTTTGGTAGCGCCCAGTTGGTGTTGATTGCAACATCTAAGTCATTGCGGCGGGCAAAGTCTGGTGTGCGTTCGACACCAGTTCCCTCAGAAGTAGCGAGGGTTTTAGTGATCTTTGTTCTATCGATAAATACAATCCGTTCAATTCCACGTTGTTGATAGACAATCCCCGGCGCTACTTGTTCGCCGCCACCGTGGCTTTCCACGAAGCCACAAAAATCAGAGACTTCAACACTGTCTTTCAAATCGGCGATCTGTTGGTCCGTAAGCGCCGCTTCATCATCGGGCAAGTAAATCGAGAATATATCTGCAAACGTTTTGCCGGTAGCTGCAGCATCTATCATCTCGATAACTTGGTCCTGGGTTGGGGCAACGTCAAGGTGTTCATAGAACGCAGCAATACCAAGGCTGACATCTGTATAGCAACTAGGGTTCGTGACTCTGACAACTTCTGCAACTGGCTCTGGGATAGATTCGAACTCAACGTTATGTTCCTTGACCGCCGTAAGGGTTGTAGCCGTGTTGGCTATTGGGGTCGCCGAAACTGATAAGTCAACTGTCGTTAACGGGCTGGATGACACCGTTACCTCATTCGACTGGTCCAGTAGCTCTGCCCGCAAAGGACTAACAACGAAGCCAACCGATACAGCGAGAACTAGACAGCTAACTACATACAATCGTTTTAGTTTGGCCCGTTGCCAAAGCTGAGACATCGCCTGATCCACCCGAAATTCCGCCTATTACAAGTAAATCAGATGTCTGGAACCTTTTTAGGTCAGGTTGAGCCACTCAAACAGCGAGTTTTAGGTGAGCTAGCGAGAAGTTAGCGACTAAATAGCTTTGACCAAAAGCTTTGCTGAGATGAAGAGAGTTCCTCGACCCGTTTTGCAAGCCTTAATCTTTCGAGGTGTTCTCGGTCAGCCGAAGCCCGGAGTTCACTCAGTTTTGCTTGCTCAGCGGATAGTCGTTTGTCGAGGTCGATGTATTGTTTGCGAGAAGTTTCAAGCTCTGTAGTTAGACCTAAAGTTTCTAGTACCTGTATTTCGAGCTCAGCCTCCAACCGCTTAAGGTGGTTGCGCATGACGGACTCTTCACGTCTAGCAGCCGATGATTGTGCCCTAGCGAGAACAATTGCGGCATGAGCTTGAGCTAGTTCGGTGTGGTCAAGCTCTAGGGGGGCGCTTTGAACAGGCGTTGATTCACGACGATCAACTTGAACGGGTGTTGTCTTGGTAGTTTCCGAGTTGGAATCAACTATGATCTCGAGATCATCACCAGCTGAAACAGAAACTTGGGAGGCCGTAGGCATGCTGAAATGCTTCGGCTTGACATCGCTATTTGCATCATTGTTGAGATCTGCGCCACTCACGCCCAAGATCTTAGACGTAGACCGCTTTTCTAGCGGGGACCCCGCAAGCTTATTGATGCATTTTCTGGTTCTATGGCTGCCGTTGGGCCGAAATTTTCTTGTTGAGCTGCCTCAAAGGGTCTTTTGGCCTAGTGCGACTTCAGAAAAATGGTATTTTTGTCGACAAATAGAGCTTGGGGAAACTACGACTACGGACAGTGCTGAGCGCCGCAATACTTCTAGTGGCATTGTCTATTTTGTTAACGGGTGCCGCTCGCCCTGCTAGTGCCTCCAGTACAGATTGGTTTGGGACCGTTGACCGGGTCCTCGACGGAGACACTTTTGAAGTGAACTGGGATTCCGGCTTCGAACACCCGGAAGGCAAAAATAGAATTCGGTTAGTTGGAATTGATACGAATGAGGTAGCGACACATGAATGTCTCGCCGTCGAAGCAACAACGGCTCTAGAAGAACTTTTACCTCCAGGTACTCCGGTTCGTCTTGAAGCTAGAGATCTCTATAGTGAAGCTCTTGACCGGCCGCTCCGACACGTTTTTGTAGGTGACGACTTTCAGACGAACGTGGCTATCGAGCTAATCAACCAAGGGCTCGGGTTAGCGGCGAGTTACGACATCGAGCCCGATTACCGCAGCGACTACTATGCGGCTGGCGAACAAGCAGTAGTCAACCAAGTTGGTTTGTGGGAAGAAAACGCCTGTGGCAACACAGCGGAGACCCCGAGTATCGATGTAACCGTTAACTACGACGCTGCAGGCAATGATGCCACCAACATCAACGACGAATACATCGATATTCGCAACACGGGAACGGCTCTATTGCACCTTAACGGATGGACCCTTCGCAGTAGTGCTCGTCTTGACGGTAACACCTTTACTTTGCCAGCCTGGGTCGTTTATCCAGGAGATAAGATTCGAATCCACATAGGACCAGGAACCGACACTGCTACTGACAAGTATTTAGGCAATAACGAGCCCTGGTTGAACAATGAAAGCGACGTTCTCTACCTACGAGACAGCCTTCTTAACATGGCTTACACCCAATTCTGGCCCTGCACAATAACGTGTGGTGAACGCTCAGCTCTCGTAATCGAAGACGTCCAATATAATGCGCCTGGTAATGACTTGACTAACCCGAATGGTGAATGGCTCAAAGTTCGTAATGTAAGCGGGGCGACTCTAGACCTAACTGGTTGGCGAGTTAAAGACGATGGTACCGACTACGCATTTGCTGATGGGGAAACTCTGGCACCGGGCGCTGGTTTGACAATCTTTATAGGCGAAGGAACTGACGCCGGATCCAACAGATACTGGGGCAACTCTGGGGGTATTCTCAACAACACCTCTGGTGACCAAAGGCTTCGGATTTGGAACTCACAATCGGTAGAGATCGACTGCTTTGCCTGGGGATCAAGCCAGTGCACAAACGAAGATATTCGAGGAGCCATTGAACTAACTACCAACTTCAATGCCTCAGGCAATGATGTAACAAATCCAAACGGCGAATGGGTAGCCCTGCACAATACGAGTGATAGCACAGTCGATGTCAGCGGATACGACATCTTCTCTCCGGGGCATCGTTATACGTTCCCAACCAATACCACGATCGCAGCGGGCAGCCAGTTGCGCCTACGAGTCGGCTCGGGGTCGAATACTTCGTTCAACCATTACTGGGGTAAGACGACTGGGATATTCAACAATGGTGGTGACTACATTCAACTACAAGCGGCAGACAACTCAGTGGTGTTAGAGTCTCGCTGGCCTTGCGCAACAGACTGTGGTCCAGACCGCGGCATAGTAATTGACCATGTCAACTACGACGCCGTTGGAAATGATGCAACTAATCCGAATGGTGAATGGATTGTCCTCAAGAACGTTAGCTCTGCACCCCAGGACTTACGCAACTGGAAAGTTGTAGTCGGTGGTTTCCAAATTGTTTCTTTGGCGAGCCGCCCACTACAGCCCGGTGACACTGTGCGCATCAGCATAGGTTCGGGCACCAACACAACAAACGAAATATATTGGGGTAAGAGTAAGGGGATCTTGTTGAATTCAGGTGCTCGTTCCGTAACGCTACTTTCACCACAGCGCAGAGTTGTGGACTGCCATACTTGGGGTTCTGCAACTTGTGCTAACCAGAGCGTGTCAGCAGCGGTCTCTTTGTCTGCTAACTTCGACGCCGTTGGAACAGATTCAGCCAATCCAAACGGCGAGTGGGTCAACATAAACAACAACTCCGCAGCAACAATATCGCTAGACGGGCATCACATCTATACAGACGGCACTGCCTACTTCTTTGATTCACAGGACACAATAGAACCTGGTGAACGTCTGCGACTGCGACTGGGGTCGGGACAAGACACCTACGACCCAGACAATGGCCCGATTCGTTACGCTTCCGGAACCTTAAACGCTCTTGCTAACGGAGGTGACGAGGTCGAGCTAAGACCTAATAGTAGTAACGCAACCTTGGCAGAGGTGAATTGGCCATGCAGTGACTGTCCATCTGCTGCCGATGTTGTGGTCAGCCAAGTTAACTTCGACGCCGTTGGGTTTGACTCAACTAACCCGAATGGCGAATGGGTTACGTTTACTAACAACGAGACCAAGTCTGTGAATCTCAGAGATTGGCGAATCCAATATAACGCTGGTACCTTCTACGATGTCGACCGCAATCTTGTGATTCCTGCCGGTGGATCCCTCACGCTCTTCATCGGCCAAGGCACTGATACTACTGACGAGCTTTACTGGGGATTCAGTTCGGGGATACTCAGCAATAGTGGCGGTACGGTAGCGCTACTGTCTCCATACCGTGAAGCTGTATCTAGCTTTGACTGGTAGATGAACAGCTCAGCGGCAACCCAAGTTGAGTGCAAAAATAACAAATGAGCTGGTTTCCCAGCCCATTTGGATTCACCCTTTTATAAATCTTTACCGCTAGGGGCTCCATGGCCGTCTAGCTGGTTAACCCCAGAATACATAACTCAGTGTGGTTTGTCTATACCCAAAAGTCCCGGTTCTGCTAGGTAAATATGTAGAGTATCGCCATGACAAATTCAGATTCTTCTTCAAATCGCCCAGATGGCCGCAGTAATGACCAGTTGCGCCCTTTCAGTTTCACTCGAGATTTCACTCGTATGGCAGACGGCTCAGTAATGGTTGCTTTCGGCGACACACAGGTTCTTTGTACAGCATCGGTTGATGAGGGAGTACCACGTTGGTTGAAAGATACTGGCAAGGGCTGGGTCACAGCCGAGTACTCGATGCTGCCAGGCTCAACTCCAGAACGAAACAATCGTCGAGCATCGGGGCGAGACAAAGAGATCCAACGCCTAATTGGTCGTTCACTTCGTTCTGTTGTAGACCTAGAAGCTATGGGCGAAGTTTCAATCACAGTTGACTGCGATGTATTGCAGGCAGACGGTGGAACAAGAACCGCCTCAATCTGTGGTGGTTACGTTGCTTTGCATGATGCGTTTACTCGCTCTATAGCTGCTGGCAAAATGGACAAGAATCCAATGTCAGCTCAACTAGCTGCAATAAGTGTTGGTGTAATCGATGGCGAGCCAAGACTTGATCTTCCATATGTTGAAGATGCAAACGCAGACGTTGACATGAATGTTGTTATGACTTCTGAAGGAAAGTTTGTAGAGCTTCAGGGAACAGCCGAAGAAGTCACATTCGACAGAACAGTACTTAACCAGCTTCTTGATTTAGCTGAGGGTGGCATCAAAGAGATTATGGCAGCACAGCTTGAAGCGCTAGCTGCTGCACCTGGACCACGAGTTCACCAAGAGTGAAGCTAGTTATAGCGTCAGGTAACCCAGACAAGGTCGCCGAAATCGATGCTCTGCTTCAAGATGGGCTAGACGAAACCGTTGAGGTTCTGCCCCGACCTGAAGACTTGCCTGAAACTATCGAGGATGGCGACACTCTCGAATACAACGCCATAAAGAAAGCGACTGAGGTTGCTGAGTTCACAGGTCTTCCGGCTGTTGCCGATGACACTGGTTTGTTTGTCGATGCTCTTGATGGCGCTCCCGGTGTTTACTCTGCCCGTTATGCCGGTGAGAACGTGACTTATCAAGACAACGTAGACAAGTTGTTGCATGAGATGACTGGGGTAGAGGACAGATCGGCTCGATTTAGAACTGTTGTTGCTTACGTCGAGCTTGGTAAAGAGCCGGTTACGTTTGAAGGTGTTGTTGAAGGCAGTATTGCCACCGAAGAGTGTGGCAAAGGCGGGTTTGGTTATGATCCGCTATTCGTGCCAGATGAAACAAACGGCAAAAGCTTTGCTGAGATCACGGCAGTAGAAAAGAAGGCTATTAGCCACAGAGCTAGAGCTCTAGCTAAACTTCTGCCAGCGCTAGCGAGTTAATAAGTTTTCATTGTTTATATGTAGCGCTGGGCCGCTAACTAAGAGACAAGGTGGCCTTGGGTATCACCAGTGGCATCAAAGTCCACCTGTTGTTGGTTGTCGAGCATCCATTGAACCTGCAAAGAAGGCGAATAGTTAGAACATTGGTTGAGCGACTGTGAGAACCAAGCCTTAGCGTTTGATGTATCACCACTACGAAGATTGGCTAGGCCCATGTTGTACAGAACTCCAGGATGTTCTTGGAACATCGGATTCAGTCGAGCTTTTGTATCAGTAGCTTCTTGGATATCTCCCTGAATAGCTGCAGCATTTAGATTCCCAAGCTCTTCCAGGCCGTCTTCTCGGTTCGTCTGAGACTTGCGTATATTTCTGATTGCCTGTGGAACGCCAAGCAGGAAGATCGAGTTAGTCAGTAGCGATCGTTTGGCTTTGGTGTGCGCACATGCGTCGCAGAGATAATGTTTGGAGTGGTTATAGGCATAGGCAATGACGATAAAGAAGAACTGGAAGAACGTGTACTCACGGTTTCTATCGAACCCGCCACAGTCTTGACATGTCTTATAGTCGTAGCCAAGTGTCTCGATTTGTCCTGAGTTGCTAAATACTGTTTCGCAGTATCCGCAGAAGACAGAGCTGCTTTGATCGAAGTCTGTCACATCTATCGTTGATGTACAGTTTGGGCAGACGTGAGATCTAAATTGTTCACCAGTTCCGTCCAACTGCATCTGTTGCTGTCTGACTTGAGCTTTTTGTTGTGAAGAGTGTCGGTCGATAGCTTTTTCTACTTCAATTGCATCAAGTTTGTAAATCTGCACCACGAGAGCGCCACGATTGATGCGTTTAGCCAGTTTGTCGTCCATAATGGCAGCTTCATTCACCGCAAACACAAGCACGTTTCCGCGTACTGTTGTGCCGAGGATATCGGTCATTGGAATGGTGTGATCCCCGAGGGTAATACCTGCTTGGCTGACTGATCCATCCTGAGCCTTTAGGCCAATTGCCTGTCCGTTACTGAAATGCTTAAACTGAAAAACTGGTGTTTCTGTGTCCACGATTGTTTCCCTCTGCTCGCTCGTCCATGTATCGGCGGAGTCAGCTTAGGACTTTAATTCGTGCTGTTTTAGAGGAGTTAAAGCTACTGCAGCTCCGTTGGACGTTTTGGTTATGACCCAATATTCGTGCCAGATGAAACAAACGACAAAAGCTCTGCTGAGATCACGGCAGCTGAAAAGAAAGCCCTCAGCCACAGGGCCAGGGCACTACTAGTGCTGCTGAAGTCCATAAAAACGTCAAGGCTGTCAGACTAGCCTGAACTGGGTAGTTGTGAACTCTAGGCAAGACCCTTACCGTTAATGTTATGGTTGGCGGATATTACAGTGAAGATAGTTACAAGCCTGGACGAGTTGAAATCTCTAACGACTCGCCACAGATTCAGGAATTTTGTGGAGTTGAAAGAAAGGGTATTGGACACCCGGACACCCTTTCAGATCATCTAGCTGAACACCTGAGTATGGTGTATTCCAAACACACTCTCGACAAGTTCGGGGGTATATTGCACCACAATTTTGACAAGTCAGGGATCCTTGGTGGCAAGTCAAAGGTTGAGTTTGGCGGAGGTCAGATGGTTAGTCCGATTAGGGTGCAAATCAACGGAAGAGTTTCTACTTCATTCGGTGGCCTTGAAATTGACTTCGAAGAGCTACTTACTGAAGCTGTACACGATTTTGTGAAATCGAGATTTGGTAACTTGATTTCAGACGAAATGATTGATATCACGTTTAATATTTCTGCTGCTAGCAGTCCAGGCCACGCTAAGGGCAACACTAAGCGTGGCAGTGTTAGAAATCGCTGGTTTCAACCACAAAGTCTTGAAGACTTGCCCGAGCGGATGAATCCGTTCGCGAACGACACGTCTGCTGGTGTTAGTCATGCACCCTTTGATGCAATTGAAGAGTTTGTCCTTGGGTTAGAAAAACACATTACGGGTGATTTCAAGTCGAAAAACCCATGGGTGGGAACTGACGTCAAGATAATGGGGCTGAGAATTAGAGAGAATGCCGAAGTTACTCTTTGTATACCCCAGATTTCGAGGTTCGTATCAAGCTTGGAGCACTACAAGGAAAATATTGCTACCTGTTATCAGATGCTGGCAGAGTACGCTGCGGAGCACTACAACGGAGATGTTAGATTTAGTCTCAATACTCGTGACGACTATGAACGCCAAGAATTGTATTTAACTGCAACTGGTTCTTCGATTGAGTCAGGTGATGAAGGGTTGGTCGGGCGAGGTAATCGTCCAAATGGGATCATTTCTCTAACTAATCCGATGAGCATGGAGGGTGCGAGCGGCAAAAACCCTGTGTATCACATTGGCAAGATTTACTCTGCAGCTGCGAACAAGTTAGCTCATGCGGTCCATGAGTACTTTGGCACCCCTAATCACGTTCTGTTGGTAAGTCAGAGTGGTCGACCCTTGACCGATCCATGGGTAACAGCGGTCACAACATTTTCGCATGTGCCACCAGATCTTGAAGAGTTAAATAACCTGGTCCAAACGCAACTAACGGATATACCGAAACTGACTGACGACTTTGTGAGGAGTGGGGTTCGCCTCGCCTAGTTGGAATGGAAACTACTCGTTCACATACCATAGCTATAAAGGATTACTTATCCGATAGTTGGGTAGAGGCATCTTGCGCGGAGTGTAATGCGAGATATTTCAGAAAATCTACCAAGGCGAGTGATGATTGCGGATCATATGAATGTGTTGGGAGATACAAATTTATCGATTTAAAGCCAGCGAGGAATAGATTCGTCGATCTTAACCAGGTTGTTGAGGGCTTCAAGGGGCATTTCGTAGACGGCTATCAGGAAGCCAAACCAATTTCGATAGTAGGTCATCGCTCACGTCAAGTGTTTGTGGGAACTGCCGGCCAGATATTTGACGAAGTGCTACATGGGAAAGAAAAGCCCGAAGAAACCAAATACGCCGTTGTGCAGCCAGTTGTAAGAATGTACAGATCAAGTATCGATGGTTTTCTTAATGCGTTCACCAATGTTTCAATTGAACAGCTAAATGGAAGCCTGGTCGATCACCTGTCATCATTCGAGTCATACCTGGACTACCTTTCGAGTCTCGGATTGTATGTTGGCGACTTCACATTAAAAGTCTTCGAAGACGAAGCTGATTGGGGTAAAGGCTCGTTTAGAGGGTCAGTTGTAGCTATCTATCTTGATGGTTTAGAGATTGGGGTTTGTAACTACTTTTCGCAAATCCCGATGCTTGAAGGTCGAGCTACGATGAGTGATATTAGCTTTGGGGCGGAGCGAATTACTTGGGCCCTAAACAGAACTAAAGACTTTAGGACAGTAGTGGGTAGGCCGTCACAGATTATTGCCAAATTAACCCACAATCAGATAGACCTACATAGAACCCTTGCGCTCATGCTTCTCTCGGGTATTTCTTTTGACCGAACCGAACCTGGTCAAAAGTTGCGGCTAGTAGCCAACAATCTCAGAAAGTACGGCGGAGTTCAGGTAGAGCATCTCTTGATAGCTGCTAACTACTGGCGCTCTATTGCGGATTTCCCAGCCTCGGATGATCAGCTCCTCGCTAAGGTAAAAAGCTTCGAAGCCCAAAAGTTGCTGGAATCGCTTGGTATGTCTCAATTGGGGCAGCCTGAAAGTGTCGATAGTGTCCTAACAGCACTGTTTCGGAGGGGAGAAATTTCTATGAAGGACTTGGATTATAAGGAAATTGCTGGCACCGTGTTTATCGCTGGAGGTGGAGACGCTGTACAGAGCCGTCAACTAGATTCTCACTTTATTGAAGCAATTAGTGGTTCCGGACGTTGTGCCTATATACCTCATGCAAATGATCCCAGCCGTTTTCCGGATGCTTGCGAATGGTTTGAAACTACATATGGTTCCCACTTTTCTGAAGTAGTAGTACCCAAGTCACTTAGAGATCTTGAAGGCGAGTTTGAAGTTCTTTATGTGGGTGGAGGCAATACAGGACGCCTACTGCAGTTGATGAGGGAGTCAAACTTCTCGATCTTTATTAGAAGACACCTTTCGTCGGGGGGTATATATTACGGCGGAAGCGCAGGTGGAATAGTTCTTGGT
The DNA here is from genome assembly GCA_964648795.1 of uncultured Acidimicrobiaceae bacterium. GTDB lineage: Bacteria > Actinomycetota > Acidimicrobiia > Acidimicrobiales > SZUA-35 > JAHDDW01. The sequence goes on along the minus strand of CAZYMB010000005.1, from coordinate 16,754 downwards.
GCTTCTATCCTCACAGCAAATAGAAGTGAACATTTAGATGACAACGAAGGTTTGGGGTTGTTGGATGATATCTCTATTTATCCTCACTACGAGCAGAATGAGCAACGCTCACTAGAGGGTATTGCAAACATGATCGGCGGGGTAGTGCTTGGAGTGCCAGAAGAATCTGGTGTAGTTATCGATGGGAGCGGAGCTTATGCAGTTGGAGCCCCCAATGTCATGATGGTTGACTACGATAGTCAGGTCTCGTTGTTACCTAGGATTAGTCGAACCGACCTAATTCGGCTTAACTCGCTCTAGCTGCAGCTGCCGCAAAGTCCATGTATATCGAGTATGTGCGACTCAGAGCTGAAGCCTGAGCGACTGGCGGCTTTGTCGAGTTCTTTGTGTAGTGCTGCTTCAAGTTTGGCGCTTAGTTCGAACCCATTAATTGAGTTGCAGTTGTTGCAGATCATGTGGTGATGGTGATGGCTCAATGTGTCGCTTAGCTCGAACCTGGTTGTGTCAGACCCAGCTGCAATTGCTTTGACGACACCAGCTTCTTTGAGTGCTTCTATATTTCTATAAACACTCGATTGGGCTAGCGAAGAGTCAGTTTCTAAGATCTCTTCTATAGAAACAGGTTTGGATAGTTGGTTGAGTGCTTCAACGATTTGTTGACGGCCAGTCGTATATCTGTGGCCAGCTTCTTTTGCTAATTCTGCAGCTTTCGTATTTAGTTCAGAGATATCAGTCATGGTTGCCTCTAATGGTGATGATGGTGTCCGTCGTCAACGATTAGCTGTTCTCCAACTTTAACAAAGTTGCGACCAAATGCTTGCTTGAGGTTCTCTTCAGTCAGGACTTCATCTGGAGTTCCGAACGCAACAACTTCTTTGTTTAGAAGCAAAACTTTTGTGCATAGGTGGGCGTCATCCAAATTGTGTGTTGTTAGTGCCACAGCAGTTCCAGTGGAGATAGCGGAGTCGATGGCGTCAAGAATGAGTTGGCGTGAAACTATGTCAAGACCGTTCACCGGCTCGTCGAGCAGCAGGATAGGGGACTGTTGATTTAGTGCTTGGGCAACCGCAGTTCGTTGTTTCTGTCCACCGGACAGCTCTTTTAGTTGCGAATTGGCGAGGTCCTCTATTTCTAACTTTCGCATCGAGTCCGCTGTGAGGTCAGTGTCGGCGCTCGACAATGGTTTGAGGGAACTAGCAGTTGCGTAGCGCCCCATTTGTACAGTGTCTCTAACCGAAAGCGGAATATCGTAGTTGACTTCGTCAGCTTGAAGCACAATGGCTGGTCGGGGGGATATTACTTTGAGCTTTCCAGCCGACGGTTGCAGCAGCCCGGCGATCAGCCCCAGAAGTGTTGATTTGCCAGAGCCATTTGGCCCGATGATTGCCAGGGATTCGCCAGCATAAAGCTCAAAGCTAACGTTACAAACGGCGTAGCCGGAGTCGTATGAGAAGCAGAGCTCTTTGGCTGCTGCAACGATTGTGTCATTTTTCGATTGAGTGTTGCTATTCATGGGCTACTTGTTATTATAAAGGCAGTTGGGAAATGAGAATCATTCTCACTTAACTAATCTTGCCAAATCAGGCGGATCAAATTATTAAGGGTAATTATGAAGTTAAATCTACGGGCTTTATGGCTAGTTATTGCAGCGGCTCTCTTTGCAGCGGCTTGTTCTGGGGCAGAAACAGCCACGGAAACTGCTTCTGAAGCCGAAGGCGACACAGCTGTCGAAAGCACAGACAACGATTCAGGCGAGTTGCAGACAATTGCAGTAACAACTGACATCCTGGCTGATGTTACCGAGAACCTTGTTGGTTCTGAGTTTGAGGTAGTTGGAATCATGCCTTCAGGCGTTGACCCGCACTTATTTAGTCCTTCTGCACAAGACATCGCAAACATCGAGAATGCAGACTTGCTCATTACTAATGGTGGCGACTTCGAAGAAGGTTTAGTGGACGTTCTAGAAGACGCAGCACAAGATGTTCCAACAATAGAGCTTCTTGACTTTGTTGAAGCAATCGAATTCGACGAAGACGCAGAAGATTCACACAGCCACTCTGATGATGAGGAAGAGGAAGACTCTCATGATGATGAGGACGAAGATTCTCATGACGACGAGGAAGGCGAAGACTCACACGGAGACTTTGACCCTCACTTCTTTACTGATCCAGCGAGTGTCGCAGTTGCTTCGGAAGCAATCGTAGAGTTTGTTTCTGACAACCTAGATCCTGAGAACGAACTCGACCTCGCAACAACAGCTGCGCCTTACATCGACGAGCTGCTTGCACTAGATGCAGAAGTAGAAGAGACGCTTTCTGTGGTTCCAGCCGACAGCCGTGTGCTTGTCACCAACCACAACGTATTCGCATATTTCGCAGACCGTTATGACTTTGAGGTTCTAGGTGTAGTTATCGAAGGCAGCTCTACAGCTGACACAGCAAGCTCAGGTAGCTTGGCTGAGTTAGTAGAAGAGATCGAAGCTGAAGGTGTGCCAGCAATATTTGGTGACGCAGCATCTTCAGATGATCTTCTTAGCACAGTCGCCGAAGAAGCGGGTGTAGAAGTCGGCAACTTGTTTACCGAATCACTTGGAGGGGGAGACTCTAACGCCGACAGTTATATCGAAGCAGTTAGAACCAATGCCGATTTGATTGCAGAGCTTCTAGCCTAAAAGAGTGCTTGAACTAATAACAGAAGCTTTCGAGCTTGAGTTTCAGAGACGTGCCCTCGTGGGTGCGTCTCTGGCCGTTGTGGCCAGCTCTATTGTTGGCACCTGGGTGGTGCTTCGAGGTATGGCCTTCATGGCTGACGCTCTAGCTCATGGTGTTATCCCAGGTATAGCAATTGCTCTGTTGCTTGGCATCAGTCCGTTCATCGGTGCCTTAGCTGCAGCGGTAATCATGGCGCTAGCTATTGGGCTCACCACACAAAAAACTGCGGTAAGTGAAGACACAGCAACAGGTCTGTTGTTCGTCGGCATGCTGGCCGGTGGTGTGGTTCTTATCTCGCGTTCGCAGGGCTTTCAGGCGGAGCTGACTTCTCTTTTGTTTGGCGACGTTCTTGGAGTGAGTACTGAAGACATTGTCGTACAGCTCATAGCAGCCGTGATTGTATTGATCGTCACTATCGTTCTGTTTCGACCCTTCATGGCTCTCACATACAACCCCGTTAAGGCTCAGACTCTTGGCATGGCGCCAAAGATAGCTCAACTCGGAATGATGACGCTTCTTGCATTATCCATAGTTGCCAGCTTCCAAACTGTCGGAACACTTCTTGTGTTCGGCCTTCTCGTAGGGCCACCGGCAACAGCATTGCAGCTTGTGCGAAGAGTGCCGGCAATGATGATCGTCTCAATCGGCTTTGGTCTTTTAGCTGCGTTCCTCGGCCTACTGATAAGTTTCCATGCCTCTACAGCCGGCGGAGCGACCATAGCGGGCATAGCAGTACTGCAGTTCTTCATTGTTTCAGGAGTTAAGGCTTTGTTTAACTTGAGGGCGAAGTAGATCGAGTTCCTCGGCGAGGGTTAAGCTATAGAATTAAGAGGTGGCAACATCACTACTATTGGGACTCCTGGGCGCTGCGATCATGATCGTTGGACACCTGAAATATATGAAGGCCATGTTGAGCGGCGACGTAATCCCTAACAAGGTCACCTGGTTAATAATTACCTTTACTACCTATATTTACACTGCGAGTCAAATCGCTAGCGAAATCAATTCTGCTATTTGGGGTATTTTGGCCGTAGGAATTTCTTTAACTTTTGTAACGGTATTCGCCATAAAGTTTGGCGTATCGAAGGTAAACGTCGTCGATATGGCCGTGGTCGCCTTTTCCCTGGTTGGTTTGATCCTTTGGTGGCAGCTCTCAGATCCATTAGCTTCGGTTGTGGCTTCTGCTTTGACGGGAGCTATTTCTGTGGTGCCTACTATCCGGAAGTTAAAGCTACATCCAGGAACGGAAAGTACTTTCACATGGTTTACTGCTGCGATAGCGCAAGTCCCATTCTTTCTGGCCGTTGATTTAAAACTTGAATTCGTCTTGGTCCCGGTTACTTGGCTGTTTCTAAACTCAGCGGTAGCCGCAGCTAATGTCATAGGTGTGAGATCGAATCAAACAACTGCAGCCTGACCAAACAAGGTTAAGCCGGTAGTCAGAACCAATTAGTTGCTAATGTTCTGCTGATGAGTAAAGGACTACTTGCAATACTTAGGCTTGAGTCAGTAGCTGTCTTTGGGGTGGGGCTGTACCTCTACGCACAGTTGGATTTTTCGTGGTGGTGGTTCCCGCTATTTCTGCTAGTTGACATCTCGATGATCGGATACTTGGCGAACAAAGAAGTTGGCGCAATCGCCTACAACATTGGGCACTCTTATGTTGGCCCATTGCTGTTGGGTGTTCTTTCACTGCAAATAGAGAATGACCTACTCCAGCTGCTTGCTGTGATGTGGCTGGTACATGTGGGGATGGACAGAGCACTTGGCTACGGCCTAAAAGAAAAATCCGAATTCAGACACACGCATCTGGGCGTTGTGGGAAGTAAATCTAGCTGAGTCTGAAGGCTTAGCCTTAGATGACCTGAGCTTCTTCGTTGTTGTACTGTGCGTAGAGGCCAGCAAACATCGATGTCTCAAACCACCCTATTGCAACGCCGATTGCGGTCGTTATCAGTAGTGGAACAAAACTGACGCCACCGAGTTCTCCGATCAACTCCCCGATATTTACTGTGTCCAATTCTTCGATTGGAACTCCATTTACCAGAACATCATCTGAAGTCGTTTCCACTCCGAATGATGTCCCTGTCTGGAAGATCAGGTTGATAATGAAGCTTGGAATAGCAATAATCAGGAAAGCTAAAATTAGTCGACCCAATACTGGAAAGAAGTTTCCTTTTGACGTATCAAAGGTGGACTTCCATATTGATGTGGTCCGTCTGTCTGAAACGGCTGCAACTGCAAGGAAATTAGTCTTAACGTAGTACCAAATCGCCAGTGGGATTAGTGCCAGGACCCCTATGAAGAGCACTCCGAATACCCCACTAACGAAGACCGTGAGGGCAAACACTCCGAATATAAAGATGAGTGCCGGAACAACCCATAGAAGCCACGTAACGATGGACCAACCAATAAATGGCAAGAGGCTTTGAACGCCTACGCTAAGGGCTGGTGCAGTCTCAACGCTGTTGCCATGCTGACGCTGCAGTAAGATGTAGGCAGCAGCCAGGCTAAGAACAATGCCAATTATTGTGCCCACGACGCTTACGCCGATGGCTTGAGAAATTAGAACCCAGTCGAGTTCAAGATTATCTAATATAAATTCTAGACCTTCTCCAAAACTCGGATCGGTATCGAAGAACTCTTCGTAGCTTTGTATGTTTGTGAATTCGATTCCTGAAAGTGCCCTGACTCCGATCCAGATGGAGACTGCAGTTACTAGGAGCTGTGCTGCTAGTAACGGAAACAAAGCAAGAGCGCTATCTATTACATTCTTAAAGGAAGTAGAAATCCAGGTACCGATATCATGCGGGTTGGTTGGAACGCCCCAATTCTCGGGCGGAGGTGGCTGAGATCCATCCCAAGGACCTGGGGGTGGTGGGCCGCCAGCTGGTGGGCCGGTAGGCGGTGTCTGATTAAATGGTCCACCTTGGTTCGGGTTAAAGTCGCTCATCGTAGTTGCCCTCTCGTCTACCTAGTCCATTGTACCGGTCAGGCGTAAACAGCGGTTTTGAATGCTTTTAGCTTCTGTTGGCCGTCATTACTCGCTTTGGAATCAGACGCTAGTCTTTGGCGGTGACTAACTTATTTGTATATGGCACGCTGCTTAATGACGAGGTTATGCAAGCTCTAGTAGGCAAGACCTTTCAAGCAAAGCCAGCGGCTCTTGGTGGCTATCTGGTTTCGTGTTTAGCGGATCGAGCTGCCCCTGGCATGGTTGCATCCGATGGGGCAATAGCTCGCGGTCAGCTTGTTTTAGACGTTGACGATATCAGTTTGCAGATGATCACAGAGTGGGAGGGTAGCGACTACACGGCGACGAGCGTTACCGTCAAGCTAGAAGACGGAAACAGCGTGAAATGCTTGACCTTTGTTTGGAATGGCTCGGTCCTTGAAGAGCCTTGGGACAACTTAAGATTTCGAGAAGAGGCCCTGGCCTGGTACCTCGAAACCGATATTCCAGCTTTTTTAGCCAGCCGTTAAATTTGTTAAGTAACTAGTGCGGATGGAGGGACTTGAACCCACACGACCATAAGGTCACCAGATCCTAAATCTGGCGCGTCTGCCAATTTCGCCACATCCGCAAGATGTGATTGTGTGATTATATTCACATGTTTCGCCAGATGCGATGTTTATCTCACAGTATCCAACGACTGATGAGTCTAGAGGGTATTCTGGCAGGTATGACAACGCCAGAAATAGCAAATCTACAGACTTCTAGCCCCGCCGGTGGCTTTGACATTTACCAACAGCTCCTCAAGGAACGCATCGTATTCTTAGGCCAGCAAGTCGATGACGATATCGCCAACTCTATTGCTGCTCAAATGCTCTACCTAGCTGGACAAGACGCAGACAAAGACATCTGGCTATACATTAACTCTCCAGGTGGATCAGTAACGGCCGGTATGGCAATTTACGACACTATGCAGTTCGTGCGCCCAGAAGTGGCAACAGTATGTTTGGGGCTAGGTGCTTCAATGGGACAGTTCCTATTAACAGCGGGTGCAGCCGGTAAGCGTTACGCACTGCCACACGCAAGAATCTTGATGCATCAACCATCGGCCGGTGTACAGGGTCAAGCTTCTGATATTGCAATTCAGGCAGAAAACCTGATTCGTATTAAGAAGGAAATGGCTGACTTGATTGCACACCACTCAGGACAGACCACAGAGCAGATCGAAAAAGACTCAGATCGTGACCGCTGGTTCACCGCTCAAGAAGCGCAAGAGTACGGCCTGTTCGATCACGTGATTGCTAAAGCCGGCGACTTAGCCGACAGCTAATTTCAGTACGCAATAAACAAACCAATATGATCCATTTGGCTCATGACACAGTTCTCAGGTGCTGACAATCTTGTGTTATATGAACCAGAAATCTGACGAATTTCTTGAAGCTCATACCAATGCAGAGTCGTTGAAATACACGGCTCCAGGCATGGCGATGGCACACACATTTGCAAAGGTATCAAGCGAAGGTTCACCTAAAGCAAAAAAGCAGGCACGGATACTTTCGTGGATCATTATTGGTATTCTGCTGCTTACTGCTGTTCCGCTGATAGCTAGCTTTGTCTGAGTCGTTGCAGACAAAAAGTTAGCCAGCAAAGCTTGCTTCGGCGTTTGCCCGAAGCTGTGCAACACAATCAGCTTTGCCTTCTGGGTGGTTGAACAGAGTTGAGCCAGAAATAAATACGTTGGCGCCGCTCGCAGCTGCGTGATTTATGGTCTCTAGGTTGATGCCGCCGTCGACTTCAATATCAAATGGATTGGCAACAGAGCTAGCAAGTTTGCGAGCTTCTTTAAGTTTGTCTTCAAGCTCAATATATTTTTGTCCACCGAAACCAGGGTTAACAGTCATGACAACCAACATGTCGATAAGGTCTGCCACATTGGCGATGTGGTCTAGGGGAGTGTGTGGGTTCAATGCAACCGAGGCACTTGCTCCTAGTTCTTTGATCTTAGAGAGGGTGCGATGCAAGTGAGTGCAGGCTTCTGCGTGAACGATGATTGTCTCGCATCCTGCATCAACATATTCTGACAGGTATTGGTCAGGGTTCTCAATCATCAGGTGAGCTTCGAACGGCAGCTTAGTGTTGTCCCGTACAGACTTAATAGTTGCGGCACCGAACGTAAGGTTAGGGACGAAGTGTCCGTCCATAACGTCAAACTGTATGCCGTCGACTCCGGCATCTGCTAACTCTTCAACTTCGGCTCCAAGTTTGGAGAAATCTGCTGGCAGGACCGACGGGACAATCTTAATATCAGGCATAACCCAGATTGTAGCGGAGGGCCCTGGTCACTGTCCGATTCTCACCAAAGGCTGGTTAGTGCCCTCGGAAACAGTTAGAAGTTCTAGTGTGTCTGCATCTTGGCGAATTGCGACCGCCTCTCCTTGGGGTTCGGCGATTACTGGCGCTTCACATGGGGTCGTATCAAACCAGCCAGCAGAGCCGTCAGAAGCGCTTTGATAGATCCAGACGGTTTGATAAGTGCGTAGAGCGACCGTTCTGCCGTCGGCGGAAATGTCTGCTCCAGTCACAAGAGCTCCCGCATCACCAACCCTGCCTTCTGGCAACGGTTGCTCACTTCGATCATCGAGCTCGTCTAAGTCGATAGAAACAACTTCACGTAAAGCTGGTCTGGTCTCAAACACTCCTACTTCACCTTCACTAAGGCGACCCGAGAACACGGTCGCATTCGGCAGGAAGCCGAGTACATTGCCTAGCCCAATCTGCTTATCGATCACAAAGAGAGTTTCTGTTACTGAGTCAACAAAAACTGCTTCAGCATCAACTGAAGAGTCAGGATAGGTGAACTCGTAGACCGCTACAAGTTCGCCATTTGTCAGGTTAACTCGGTAGAACGAGATGAAGTCTCGATCTGATGTATTGAAGTTATCGCCTATGTCTGCGAGAAGGAGGTCCGTGCCGACGAGAGCGATGTCTTCTGGATCATCTATATCGGGGGCGACTTCGCTTAGGTCGATGGTGCGAATAGTTTGCCCAGCTTGTTCAGTCCCTGGCGCTCCCACCAGATAAATAACAGAATCCTGCCTGGAATCATTGTGAATCCAAACTCCCTCACTTGTCCAAACAGCGCCTGAGGCTTCCGAAATTTCTGGGTTCGCAACAGTTACGTCAGCGCTAGCAGCCAGAACATCACAGACAGCTGGGTCAGTAGTCGTACTTGCTTGAGTGGCCGGCGTGGCTAGCTCACCAAAGATATCGCCCTCTTGGGTCACCGAAGTTGATTCTTCAGCAGAAGTAAGCGTTGCGCAGCTAGTTGCGGCTAGGCCAAGAACGCAGACAAGAGATATTAGACGCATGTAGACCTAAGCTCATCAGCAAATCTGCCTTGAGGTATCTCAACGTCGGAGTATCTGATTACGGAATCTTTGGCCACGGCATGTTTCAAAATAGAACCCTTAGCTACGGCGATTGGAAGTAAATCTTCGCTAGCTGCCAGTTCGAAGTTTTCACATTGCCCAAACGTGTCGAACCCGCCCAGCCCATCTAGTGTTTGGCCAGCGGTCAAGTCTTGCTTAGCAGTTGTTATTACATCAACACAGAGGCCTTCGGTGGGAGCGATTGTGGCATCGTTAAATTCGACCGCCCGAACGATGCTGTTTGGTAGCTCCAAGTGGCAGAGGTGGTAGGGCTGATAGAAACAGTACAGCGGGCCATCACCCATCTTTAGATAGTCAAGATAGATTTTCTGAGAGTCGTCTGACATTTCAGCCAATACAAAGACCCCGGGCCCTGGGGTAGCGCCCAAAACATAGTCGACTAGACCGCCGCTAGATCGAAGCAGATCAAGATCAAAGACTTGGTCAGCACCCTCTATTGGGCCATCGAGTTCTGGACCGAGCATGCCACGTTTAGCGACCGAGAAACCAGTGGCATTTGCAACGACGGCCTGCTCGAAAGAAATCTTGGTGCCATCAGCAAAGCTAGTCACCATCTCTGGGGTTTGGCCCCATTGGGCAGCAAACCCGGCTTGAGTTTCCGGTGTCCTGTAATGATCAATTAATCCCTTGATGCTTCCGGCGAGAAGAGGTGTGGCCCCAAGAGTGCGGACATAGCGCAGCACATTCATCTCGGCTGCAGGCTGATCTCCATCAGCAACTGTATATACAACACCATTCTTATTGGCCATTGAAACAAATGCTGGTCCGACGTAAGCATCTATTTCTGCGTTCATGTTAATAACGTGCTTGCCGTTGGCCAGAGCATCCGAAATCAGCTTGGCTGCATACTCGATCGTGCCTGTGACTTCGACCACTGCCTCAACTAGCTCTGAGGTGGTTCCTAGATTTGGGTTATCAGTTACGCCCACTGCATTAGGTTGGGCTGCGACGGCTTCGAGGTCCTTTTGGGTTTCGACCATAATTGGCTTGTATCCAGCTGCTGTTATTGCTTCGGTGGCTTTATCGACAGTCCTGTTAACCACGAGTAGAGGTCGCACACCGATACGGTTTCTGAGATTAGCTAGTAAACCGTTAGCAATAAATCCTGCACCAAATATGGCCGTCCTGATAGGGTCATTGGCTCTTTCTTGGGCCGCTGTATCAACTAAGTACACCTAAAAAGCCTAGAGGCTAATTACCGATAGCAGTATCGCTAGCTTGTCAAATGTTACATATAGGTATATTTGACGCCTGGAGCCGGGATTCGTACTAGAGTCATCCCCATGTCGTGGAATGATAATAGCTGGGGTCAGAACCCCGAAGAAAATCCTGAAGAAGAAGCAAACGGAAATGGTTGGGCACCCCCAGGCCAAACCGGTGGGCCCGAGCACCGAGCGCCTGATTCGGCTCCCCCTGGAGGAGAGCCCGCAAGCCTTGATGCTACGCAGCAGAACCCTTATGAGGTTAATAACACTGGTCTACAAGCGCCAGAAGATCTTTCTTCTACCGGCCACTATCCACAACTAGACCCAAATCATAACCCTTACCAAAATCCAGGGGTGACGGGAGTAAACCCAGCTACGGGAGCCCAGCCACAGGTTGATCCGTATGGTACTCAACAGAACCCTGTAGTTGATCCGTATAGTACGCAGCAGAATCCTCAGGTTAACCCGCCGACTGGCGTTAATCCTGCCGTGGATCCTTACGGTACGCAGCAGAACCCTGTAGTTGATCCGTATGGTACTCAACAGAACCCGCAGGTAGACCCGTATGCGACGTCAAACTATCAAACCGGCGCAGACCCATCAGCCACTGGTTCTCAGCAACCAGTTAACGGTAACGTCGGGTGGAGTGCCGCCGGTGAAGTTGGTGCCACAGGCTATGGTCAAGTCGACCCAGCAACCCAGCAACATCAGTTTGGTCAACCAAGTTATGTAGCGGATCAAACAGGTGCACACACAGCAGTAAATCCAGCTGTGACCCAACAACAAGTTGGGTATGGAAATACAGGTGCTGTTCCAACTACTCAGACTCAGCCAGGACTAGACAACTATTCACCGAGTCAACGGCAAAAATCTAATGGGTTGCCGGTGCCAATCCTCATAGGAGCGGGCGTCTTGGTGGCGCTAGCTATCTTGCTTACACTTTGGTTCCTGGTCTTCAGCGGAGACGACGAGCCAGACACTAATGTCGAAAGCAACAGTGAAACTCCGGCCGAGACTACTGTTCCACCTGTAACTCAGGCAGGCCCTAACAACGTTACTGTCAGCCTTGTAGTGGCTGCTCCACTTTGTCAGGCGCAAAATTGTACTGTGACAGGTCCGTTAAACGCGACCGAACCAGCCGCATACCAGATCGAAGTTGCAGGCGAGACAGTCCCAGCTTTCACTGTTTCAGTTGACGGAACTGTCCTTGCGGACCCGACAGCGCCATTTGGTTTCGGTGGAGTTCCAGGACGCAAGCAGATTCAAATTATGTTTGAGGGCTCTGATGAGCTAACAACAATTGATCAATATGCGTTCGTGCCACCAACAGAAGGAAGTTATGTAGTTCTTTCAGTAGTGGAAAGAACTAACGACGTGGCAGATGCATTGGTAGCCCTAGAAAGTCAGCAAGCAACTTTCACAGACGCCATTTTGACAGAAGGTAGCCACTTCGGTGATCCTCAGAATCTGTATATTTACGCCAACGAGGTGTTTGCTGACGAGGCGGCTGGACAAGCGTTCTGTGAAGCAAATGCTATTGCAGCCGATGCCTGCAACGTGCAGACGCTGGTAAGCGCTACTGATGCTCCGGCTGAAGGTGACGCCCCGGTCACTGAGGGCGAACAGGATGCCGAAGAAAGCTAAAGTGCCTCAACTCGGCAAGTTGTCGCTAACCCTGCTTGCGAGCCTTTTCGTACTGCTTGGTTGTGGAGGAGAGTCAGCTGAGCCCGACACCGAGCAATCTGTCGGCGAAGTTTCGCTCAAAGAGTCATTCGAGATTGGCTACATTGGGGCGACAGCAGAACCTTTTGCTGCAATTCTGCTTAGGCTGAGCGAGCTTGAACTTCGCCAACCCGGACGTGTTGAAGAACTAGTCCCTGGTCCTGAGCTAGATCCAGATGCAGTCATCGACGAGTTTGATTTAATTATCGACTCCATTGGTTATTTCGAATCACAGGTAGAACCTGAAATTAACAGGTTGGCGAGGCCGACCATACTTGAGATAGATGAGAGTCTTGGATCTGGCGTTTCCGTTACAGAATCTGGCTTTAATACTGCGGTCGACCTGTATGTGTTTGGACTCCCAGGCGAGGGGATAGAGCCAATCGAGTGGGAGCAGTTCACAACTCCTGCCAACTTGGCCCTACTCAACCCAGCTGAAGCAACACAAGAGTTAGGCGAAGATGGAACAGTTCTTGACGAGGCAGTGGCACCTGTGCCAGCAGTTGGCTCAGAGCTCAACCCTGTCAAGTACTATTCGGTCGGCCAGATCTCAGCGTCTTTAGAGTCAGCACTTGTTGCTTCTGGGGTTAACTTTGAACCAGAAGAATTGGAAAGTACCAATGAGCTGTCAGCTGAGTTGCTGGATCTAAGTGAGGCAGGAACTCCATTTGTTAGCCATCTTGGCTTTCCAAGCCCGATTACAGCCGCTATCCCTATGCGGCGCATAACATTGCCTTGCGGAGATCTGTGCCCACCACTACAAAACTCAGTTCTAAAATTGCAGAGCGAAAATGTTGAGCCAGCTGTTGAAGGCTTATTTGGCTCAGCCAGCCTTACTCAAGAGCAGTACGCAAATCTGCTTGACTCTTTCTCCTCAGGTCAAGACCAGCAGAGTTCTGTGGACGCTTGGATAGCGGACAATACCGATATTTGGTCAAGTTGGCTTTAGTTTGTCGTTCGAGTGGCACGCATGTTAAAGATTGGCTTATAATGTTGCCAAATGGTGGCACATATAGGCATAGAAGTTGACTGGAATATAGTTCGTAGTTGTGTGGTCGATCCCCTTGCGATCACTCCTAGCAGGTCACAGGCTGGCGCCGTTGTTGCTTACCACGAAGATATAACTCTCGAAGGGCCCAATGAACAAGGTTTCTTAGATCAGCGTTTAGCAGTCGAAAACGTTTGGAAGCGCCTCGCAGTGACAGAACCTTACAAGCTTTGCGTCTCAATCGGAAGCAGCTTGGCGGGCATAGTTGCCGCTGACTTTCCAGACCTAGCGGTTAACCAACTAGCAGATCGTCAGAACGCTGACTTGGCATGGAGACAGTTGGACTCTGGGCGAGTGGCCTATATAAGAAGTAGCTATCTGGATGCTGTCATGAGTTGGTTCGACCAGCTAAATATTAGTGTTGACCGGATTGAGCTTGCCCCAGAAGCATTGGAGCGAGTAGTTAAGTCTGACTTCACAGGGGACCTAGCAGTGACTTCCGGTACAGGTTGGTCTGTACAGTTTGCGGATGGGGCAGTGGTAATGGCGAAGCCTGATCTAGCGCAGCTTGTTACAACTGGAACGAGAGTCATTACTCCAACATCTTGTAGAGACCTTACTACTGTTCAAAATGTGGACATTCCTGAGGGCCTTCTTGAAAGAATACAACTGAAGCCTGGTGCTTTATTGGTTGTGGCTGGCGCTGCCCTGGGTGCAGCGTTTACTAGCGGAGGCTTCACCGAGGCTAACGTCGCCCATCGAGTGGAATCATTTGCCCCTGTAAAAACTTCAGCAGCTAGTCCCGCCATTGAGCACTTCCCAATCGCACCCGAACACAATGTCGTTACTAGAGTTATCGAGTTTGATGATATTTATGAACCTGTAGTTCTTCCGGAGAAGGCATCCAAAGCCGTTGAGGCAAGAATGGACGCCGACAAGGATAAAGACATGGTCGACTTTGTGAACTCAGCTCAGACGATAGTTGGCAATCATATTGGCAACATTATGGAGCATGTGAGAAAGACTAAAGCTGTCCAGCATCTTGAGAGCGTCGAAGAGCTTTAAGGTAGCGTCTTCGACCCCACCATCCCATCGAAGCAAACGCGTATGTAGCCTTTTGTTCTGCTTCTAAGGTTCGACCTGTGGAAGTTATTCGTTCTTGGCGCTCAGCTTCAGCAATAGTGGTTTCACGAACTAGCTGCTCGTTTAGTTCCGCTATTTTGACGTCAGCTACTTTACGAGTGAGACGCTCTTCTCTCAGCTTCTCAGTAGCCATAGAACGTTCTTTGCGCTCAACGTTTAGCTCTTCTTCCAGAGCTGAGTAGTGGGTCTTTGCAGCTTCGAGAGCATACTCTGATTGCTCTGCTCGGCACATTGCTTCTGTCTTAGCTTCTTGGATCGCTAGGAGGCGGTCAAGTAGTTCGGTGTCGACAATTTCTGAAGCACTTCTGTGTTCAGGTGCAGGAACTGGCTGATTGTTTGAGGCAAGAGAAAGATGTCTGATTTCTGCATTATCAGCTGCTGTGTCCTGTGTTGCTTCTGCAACTTCCATTGCTGCTTCTTGAGTTTCAGTAATTTTTTCAACCTGAATTTCTATTTCAGGTGCTTCGTCTGTAACAGTTACTTCTGGCTCAATTGGTTGTTCGATGCGAGCTTGTGGTGGATTGGCATTTAGGTCGATAACTAGGTCTGGGTGAGACTTGAGTTTTTCAACTGCACCCTCTGGCAGAACCCACACCCATCCTTGCGAACGTCGCACTTTCTCTGCTTCAGGCAAGCGGCCCTCTCGAAGCATTCTCTTTAAGACTGAACGGTCGACGCCAAGCTTTTGTCCGGCTTCCCGAAAGGTGAGTAGGCCTCCCATTAGAAATCTCCTTAAATTAGGCGGGTGATGGCTAGATATAGATCCATCCATCTGGAAATAATCTACTATCAATACTTATGCTGATGGGGTTTTTAATCGAACTCTTGCCCAGAGCAAAGTTTCCCTATCTAGGAATGGATGTCAAAGGCTTTAAGGTGCCGTTTTCTCGTCTCTGGGTCAGCTGATTGTAGTTCTAAGAGTTGCGAGTAGGTCCCCCCAGATTTAGCTAATTCAGCGGGGGAGCCCATCTCGTCGATCTTGCCTTCAGACAGCGTGATGATGGTGTCAACATCGCTAATAGTAGATAGCCGGTGGGCGATTATAAGGCTTGTTCTGTTGCGCATCAGATTGTCGAGTGCAGCTTGCACTTCGATCTCGGTTTTGGAATCTAACGCTGAAGTTGCTTCATCAAGGATCAGAATAGGGGCATCTTTCAGTAGCGCTCGAGCTATAGCGATTCGCTGCTTTTGGCCGCCCGACAGCTTGACACCTCGTTCACCAATCTGAGTTTGGTAGCCGCTTGGGAGCTGCACAATAAATTCGTGAGCGTTAGCAGCTTTTGCGGCGTCTATAACTTTGGCATCTACATCATCGGATTCAGTGTCAACCGGTAGTGAATAGGAAATGTTTTCGTGGACCGATCCAGAGAACAGCTCTGCATCTTGGAACACCACTCCAACTTGAGATCGTATCCAACCAAGGCTTTGATCTTTAAGGCTTTTACCGCCAACAATGATGTCTCCATCGACAGCCTTGTAAATTCCGATCAGCAGATTACTGAGAGTTGTTTTACCACCACCGGATTCAGAAACAAGAGCAAGCTTCTTGCCAGCGGGTACTTCGAAAGAGATTCCGTCGATGACAGCGAGTTCTTCGTATGCGAAGCTCACATCTTTAAATTCGATGCTTGCCTGTGAGGTTTCTAGCCGGTCGAAGGTTTCTTGTTCTAAAGATGGATCTTCTTCGGGGTCCAAACGGATGACTTCAAAGAAGTCTCTACTTCCGGCAATTGCTTTCTGTGCAGAATCAACTACGAATGACAGCGAGAACAGAGGGACTCTAAGCAATAGTACGTATTGAACAAGAAGTACTAGTTCGCTGACGCTAATGTCGCCTCGGAAAGCTTGCCAAACAATTACACCGAACATTGCCGAAAAGATTATGTTCACAATGGCTCGCCTTAAGACATCTTGGCGATGCCAGAACCTGGACTGTGTGGCAGTTAACGGAATAACCTCACCAAATTTATTGTGGAATCGGTTGAACTCGCGTCGTCCTTGGCGAAAGCTCTTAACGACACGCATTTGGGCAACCACTTCCGTGAACCTTCCGAATGCATCATCTAATCGTTCGTTCTTTTCGTGTTCTATTACCTGCCATTTTTCTGATGTTCGAGTGGTCATCCAGAACAATACAGGGTAAAGAATGGCCATCAGGATTGCGACTGGCCAAGAGAAGATGAACGTAACTGTGATGGTGAAGATTGTGGTCAGTACAAGTTGCAGTGCTGCGTTTGAGAAGAACTGTAGTGCTTGGGTTAGGTTCTCAATTGACCGGTTGAGCTTGTTAACCAAAGACCCAGTACGTTCGTTGTCGAAATAGCGTTGAGGCAACTGCAGTAGGTGCTCGTAATAGCGTTCGGATAAATGGCGGCGGAGTTTTATCACCATCATGTCGCCCAAGTAGCCACCTACGTTGGTGACCAGGGTGAGGGCGAAGTCAGAAACAAAGTAGGCGATTACCGCAGCTATCAGAATTGTTGCTGACGGATTGTCTTGGATGAACTCGTCCACGACCCTTGCAGTAATAAGTGGCTGAATAAGATTTAGAGCCGCAACTAGAATAGCGAAGAAGGCAATACC
>CAZYMB010000004.1:112923-168477 GCA_964648795.1 uncultured Acidimicrobiaceae bacterium | reverse complement strand
TCATCTCTGTCTTTAAGGAACTGTTCAAGCTCTTTTACTAGGTTTTCGCCTGATTCTGGCTTCATGGAAGAGTCATAGGCTTCTTCCAATTCGGTAACATAACCTTGTGTTTCAGGGTCTTCATTTACTAGTTCATTGATCTGGCTTTGATAAGCGCCAGCGTTTAGCTCCAACATCGAAGTTGGTATCTCTATGCCTGCGATGGTTGCGACTCGTTGAACTAACGCTAACGCTGCTTTGGGAGATGGAATGTGTGGAACATAGCCAGGAATAGTCGCCCACAGAGAAAGTATGTTCGAGTCAGTTGCCTTCAACGTGTCTTGTAGCACACCAATAATTCCAGTTGGACCTTCATAGTTTGATGGCTCTAAGTCGAGGCTTTCTATCAGTGCAATGTCATCGCTCGTTGAGTAAACGGTTGATGGTCTAGTATGAGTTACTTCGGCAATAAGTGCTCCAAGCGAAATCACTAGTTCGATTCGATACTCTTCGATTACTTGAACGATTTGTTCGATGTAGGTACGCCATTGCAGCTGTGGCTCGGTGCCTAGAAACACAATCACGTCACGGTTATTGTCGGGACGTTCCGAATACGAGAACTCGTTGAACGGCCATAAGATCTCACGCCCGTCTTCACCTATCTTTACACTCGGCCTTGTCTCAGTAAAGTCAAAGAACGGTTGTGGGTCCACCTCGGCAAACACTGTGCCATCGAGGTGTTCAATTATGTACTCGGCAGCTGATGTAGCTGATTCGCCAGCATCGTTCCAGCCTTCAAAGGCGACAACTAGTACAGGGTCGTTCAATTCGGGAGGGTTTTCAACCCACTTGAGATAGTCCACATCATAAAAATAGTCCCAACTGCCGTCAAAGCTGAGCGAATCACAAAACTATTCGTACCCAATATTGAACCGGCGGTTGATCTAAACTTTGTGGACGGTGAGGTAGCTATGAGCACAGAAGTACAAATCGAGATAATTACTGAATTTAGCGAAGAAGTATTTGCTGCATTGGAAAAGCTGGTTCCGCAGCTTTCTAGCTCGGCCAAAGCGCTAGACAAGGACTTCATTGGTGGCATTATCTCATCCGAAGCCAGCAACTTGCTAGTGGCCAGAGACGAATCGGGCACAATTCTTGGAAGCCTGACTTTGGCGCTATTCACAATCCCTACCGGAGTTAGAGCCTGGATAGAAGATGTAGTTGTCGACGGAAATGCACGGGGGCTCGGGGTAGGTCAACAGCTTTCGGAGGCAGCACTTGAGATGGCAAAAGCTGCTGGAGCCCGAACGGTAGAGCTGACTTCTCGGCCATCAAGAGAAGCAGCAAACAAGCTCTATACAAAGATTGGCTTCGAAGTTAGAGAGACCAATGTATATCGCTACAGCTTCGACTAGTTAAGTAGTGATCCGATGGCGTCTCGGACGTCATCAACTGTTTCCAGATCCGCTTGGTCAATTAGGTCTTGTGTTTGTCTCTCTAAATCTTCCAAGTTGACGTCAGGGACTTCAACGTCAGGTATCTCTAAGTTAACGTCAGGCAGGTCTAAATCAATATCAGGTAGATCTACATCGATATCTGGAATATCTTCGGCTAGCTCATCGAGTTGGTCTTGTGCCTGTTGGTTTAGTCGATCTACTACATCATCACTAAAACCACTTTGACTAAAGAAGTCAGTATCGATTAGAGATTGCAACAGACCAGCGTCTGGATCTTCAACAATGTCGTCGAGGTTAATGTCAGCTTCTTCTATTCGCTCAGCATTAGATTGCAGCTCGGTCAAGTCTCCAGATGTCTCGGGCCCAGCCTCGTCACTGCGTGTCAGCGCACTCACGATGAGCACAACCGAAAGTATCAGTGTAAGCACTACGACACCACCGATAATGTAGGCTCCACGCTTGGTGTCGGAGGTTAATTGCTCCGCTGCCGTTGGCTCTACTACTGGTATTTCGTCTGTTATTGGGTCCCTCGTCATGTAAATTCAGTTTAGGGCTTCCCGCAGCTCTAACACCGAGGCTGCGGCATAGGTTTTGATGGCTGCCCATTGTTCAAGGCGCCTAAGGGAATTTTTGTATGACTTGGTTATTTTCCTATACCTATATATAGTGTCTGCTGCGCAAGCGCGTTTAGTTGGGAAGGAAATCCGATATGGCCAAGCCACTTGTAATAGTCGAGTCCCCAGCTAAAGCAAAGACCATCGCTGGTTATTTAGGTTCAGATTTTAACGTCGAATCATCGATTGGGCATATTCGAGACCTGCCAGCTAAGGCTGCCGAAATTCCAGCTAAGTATAAAAAAGAGAAGTGGTCTCGAATGGGTATTGACGTAGACAACGGGTTCACTCCTGTCTACGTAATATCAGATCGTAAAAAAGAACACGTAAGAAAACTGAAACTTCTGCTAGCCGAGTCCTCCGAACTAATACTCGCAACGGACGAGGATCGCGAGGGAGAAGCTATTGCTTGGCACCTATTAGAGGTGTTGAAGCCAAAAGTGCCTATCAAGCGCATGGTGTTTCATGAGATCACCCCTGAAGCAATTAAGCGTGCTCTTGAATCTCCAAGAGAAGTTGACTCACGTTTAGTTAATGCCCAGGAAGCTCGCCGACTACTAGACCGACTCTACGGCTACGAGCTTTCTCCAGTTCTATGGAAGAAGGTTAAGCCTCGCCTTTCTGCTGGTCGTGTGCAGAGTGTCGCAACAAGAATCGTGGTTGAGCGTGAACGAGAACGTATTGAGTTCGTTTCGGCCAATTACTGGGATGTTGCTGGTAACTTCAAAGCCGACACAGAAACCTTTGGGGCAGCTCTACTAGAGCTAGATGGTAAACGAATCGCCACTGGTAAAGACTTCTCTGCTGAAGGCGAGCTTGTTAAAGACGAGATCATTGTTCTAGACAAAACTAAAGCAGAAGCACTCGTTGCTGATCTTAAAGACAAGACTGCGACAGTTCGTTCACGTGAGTCAAAGCCATACCGCCGCCGACCATCTGCACCATTCATTACCTCGACCTACCAGCAAGAAGCCAGCCGTAAGCTAAGGCTATCTTCAGCCCAGGCTATGCGTGTAGCGCAAGGTCTTTATGAGCGCGGCTATATCACTTATATGAGAACTGACTCGTCAACATTGTCTGAGACAGCTTTAAAAGCAGCCCGTTCTCAGATTAAAGACAAGTTTGGTGCAGAGTATCTCCCAGACGAGGCTCGTAGCTATGCCAAAAAGGTAAAGAATGCACAAGAAGCGCACGAAGCTATTCGCCCTGCCGGTGACCAGTTCCGAGCGCCGGAAGAAGTAGCCGGAGAACTATCAGCACCAGAGTTACGTGTTTACCGTTTAATTTGGCAGCGCACCGTTGGATCGCAAATGACAGATGCAACAGGCGAAACAGTCACTCTAAAGCTTGGTGCTCCAACATCGTCTGATGGTGAAGCCCTGTTCTCTACATCAGGAACTGTGATTTCCCATCTTGGCTTCATGAAGATCTTCGCTGATGACAAAAAAGAAGCGAAAGACGCAAAAGACGTCAAGTCTAAAGAAGACGAAGATGAAGAAAAGCGTCTTCCAGCACTTCAGGTCGATGATATAGCCACTATTACAGATTTAACTGCTGGCGGACACGATACACAGCCTCCAGCCAGGTATACAGAAGCTTCCCTAGTTAGGCGCTTAGAAGAACTTGGCGTTGGTCGTCCTTCTACTTATGCCTCGATCATGGACACAATCCAGGCAAGAGGTTACGCCTGGAAAAAAGGTTCAGCGCTGGTTCCCAGCTATCTAGCGTTCGCAGTCATCACCTTATTAGAACAGCACTTCCCAGACCTCGTTGACTATGCGTTTACCGCTTCAATGGAACAAGATCTAGACGGTATTGCCGAAGGCTCTATTGAGTCTGTGCCTTGGTTGACTGAGTTCTACCATGGTGTTGGCGAAGACCCAGGGCTTCGAGACAAAGTCGAGACTCGTCTTGGTGATATCGACGCTCGTGCCGTTAACTCGATCCCAATCGGTGCTGACTCTAACGGTGTTGGCATTGTCGCCCGTGTAGGAAAGTTTGGGCCATACCTAGAGCGTGACACTGACACAAAGTCAATTCCAGAAGACATTGCCCCAGACGAATTAACTCCAGAGAGAGCAGAAGAGATCTTGGCTGTGCCAGATGTTATCGAGCTTGGCCCTCACCCAGAGCTTGGTGAAATGGTTTGTGTCCGTGACGGCAAGTTTGGTCCTTATGTTCAAATTGGCGAACTCGACCCAGACTCGGACGAGAAACCTAAGACATCATCTTTGTTTGAGGGTATGAAGATGGAAGATGTCACTCTAGAAAGTGCACTCGAGCTTCTTCAAATCCCTCGAGTGCTTGGTGTCGACCCAGAAGACGGTCGAGAAATTACAGCTAAGAATGGACCATACGGGCCATACATTCACAAGGACCCTCTAGAAGAAGGCAAGCGAGCTGACACTCGCAGCTTCGACGACGAGAACTTGCTACTTTCGATGACTTTGGAGGACGCTCTTAAGCGCTTTTCTGAACCTAAGCGTCGTCGTGGTCAACGAGCTAACTCTGGTCCTCTGAAAGAACTTGGCATTGACCCTACAACCGACTTACCAGTTGTAGTTAAGAACGGTCGCTTTGGCGAATATGTCACAGACGGCGAAGTGAACGCCAGTCTTACTGCCAACGACTCAGTCGATCGAATCGATATAACTAGAGCTTCACAGCTGCTAGCTGGTCGTCGTCGCAAACTAGAGATAGATCCACCAGATCCGAAAACTAAGAAGAAGCCTGCCAAGAAGAAGCCTGCAAAGAAGAAACCACCCGCCAAGAAAAAGCCTGCAGCTAAAAAGTCTGAAGAATAGACTCAGCTAAGAAAGACAGTTGACTTTACTGGGTGCGGGTAGCGCCAGCTTGTTCCTGTTTGTGTCCAGATGTTGGTGTTATTACTGGAGTTTTCTCTCCAGTAGGTCTTGGTGCAGCTGCAGGTGTAGTAGTTGCTGGAACCGTTGGAGCGTGACCAGTGTGCGGGCTACGTCCTCTTGCAGGCTTTTTGCTGTCGTGAGTGACGGTTGAGATTCGTGCACCTCGCAGAACATCTTGAGAAGAATTAGTTAGAGCCGAAGACTCTTCTGGCATTGGCGGCTTCACCGGAGCTACTGGATCCGGTGTTCGTGGAAGTCTTGCTCGGGTTTCTGCTGCGTTCATTGGACGGCTTGCAGGAGCGCCCGTTGATGGTCGTGTTCCTCGTATCGCCTGAACTGCATTCATAGTTACTGCATGGGTAGGCTTGACATTTTGACCTGTCTGTTTCTCTGGGCTTGGGGCCCTAAACCGGTCGTGAGAAGCTTTAACTGGCTCAGAGGTTACTGGTAGCCTGTTGTGTCGTTGGTGTGATGTAGTGATTGGGATCTTATTATCTACAATTACTGCGAGTGATCGTCCGTTAGAAGGTTCGTAGTTAGTGGTCATTAGTTCTGACCTCCAGGGTTTCTTCGCTCAGCCTGTTCAAAGACTGAATAGACGTGTTCGTAAGCTCCATAGTTAACGAAGCTGCCTTGAGAGTCAGTGATGATTGCTCCGTAAGGTCCAACTTTGTAACGCAGAGCTGATGGTCCGTAACCAGTCATTACCTGAGCTAGCCTTTGTCCGTCTAGAGTTTCTGCGATTGCTGGACTATGTAGCGTTGCTGCAAGCTTTGCGTGCGCTCGCATAGCTTGGTCAGCTTGTGCCGGGTTGATCCAACGCCACTGGATCGCAGCATTCAATGCAGCTTTTAGTGCGCCAGGGTGAGCGAGCGGATGGTTTTGACCTTGCTGGTCGATTAGATCAAACAAACCGTTTGCATCAATGGCAACCCAAACTTCTGAGATAGCGCCGGTCTTTGCGTCAGTGTGTTTTACGGGAACGATAAGACCTTTTATTTGAGGACTGTTGTCTAGCGTGTCGAAAGGGTTTACATCAGCATCAGTTGTTGCAAGAAAAGCATTTGTGTTGTCGCTAACGGACGCGGCTAGATCTGCGAGGCCGCCGTTATATCCATTTGGTGATTGAGTTACCTCTAACACTGTTTCCGCCTGTGTTTTTGCTCGTCCGCCGACGACCAAATCTATATATCTAATTGTACAGCATGAACAAGGGGTTTAGCTAGTCGCAAAATAGGGTTAATTTGATTGATTTTGACGCTGTTTTAGTAACCTTATTCTGATTTCTGATGAGCGTAGTGAAGGTTACCCACGCAGCAAAAGCCGGTTTCGGCGTTGCATTCGGCAACCTAGGGTGCTCCCGCCTAGACTGTGTCAAACATGGTCTATATTGCATTCGAAGGAGCTGAAGGTTCAGGTAAGAGCACGCAGGCCTCAATTTTGGCCCAAAAGATTGACGCTGTTCTAACCCGAGAACCTGGGGCCACACCACTTGGTAAAGAGCTACGAAGCCTTCTGCTTAATAGAGACGCTCATGATATTTCGCCAACATCTGAAGCATTACTGATGGCGGCCGACCGTGCCCAAACCCTTCGCACGATTGTCGAGCCTGCAATCTCAGAAGGCAAGAGCGTCATTACTGATAGATCGGTTTATTCTTCTATGGCTTACCAGGGCGGGGGCCGTGGTTTGGGTATCGAATTCGTTCGCGAGCTAAACGAAGCAGGTATGGGCGAAACTTGGCCTGACATTGTTGTATTTATAGACGTTCACCCAGCAGAAGCAATGGGTCGGCTCAACAGAGGTCTCGATAGGTTTGAAACAGCCGGCGATGACTTTCATATAAAAGTGTATGAAGCTTACAAAGCTATGGCCGATCAAGACCCTGAACGGTTTATTGTTATAGACGGGGTAGGTTCCATCGATGAAATTTCGGACAGAGTATGGGCCGCCGTCGAGAACAGGCTATAGGTAATGGGCGAATCTATCTGGCGTGACTTTGCTTGCACAAAACAAACCAAAGATCAGCTACTAAGTGCTCTAGCTAAGCCCGTCCATTCGTACCTGTTTTTAGGTGACTCTCAGATGATTGAGGCCGCCATAAGATTTGCTGCCACCTTGATTGTCCCAACCGGTGGGGAGCCATCCCAAGAGCTAGAGCGAGCGGTAAAACTTGGGCTAGCTGACAGTCACCCTGACATAGTTGTGGTTCGCCCAGAAGGTTCAACACTGCGAGTGGTAGACGCTGAAGCAGCAATAGCTGCTGCATCTACGACGCCGCTAGAAGCAGTTAAGAAGGTTGTGATCATCCCATCGGTTGATGTGATCGAGCCGAATGCGATTGGTAAGCTCTTGAAAGTTGTTGAAGAGCCGCCCGCGTCAGTTCACTTCGTGTTGCTGGCAGAAACTGTGACGCCAGAAATTGTAACGATCGCTAGCCGCTGTTTCGAGATTAGGTTCCCGCAGTTATCAGACTCCGACTTAACCAACTACCTGACTCAGCACACACAACATTCTGGTGGCGATATGGACGAGCAAACTCTGCTGGGGGTTGTGGCTGCTGGCGCAGGGAACTTTGAACGCTCTCTAGATTTAGTCGAGGACCCTGGGCTAGCGCAACGCTTGGACTGGTGGAATAACCTGTCGCCTAAGTTGGATGGCCGTGGTTCGACGATTGTAGAACTTGTAGGAGGCTACTCTTCTGTTGTTGATCAAGCAATAGGATTTGTAGAGCAACGCCAGACCCGAGATCTAGAACTCTTAGACGAACAGATCGAACAGGGAACTAGAGCCAAAGGTGACAGGTCAACTCTGGTAGCAACGCACAAACGTGAACAGCGCAAAGTGAGAACTCAAGAACTGCGTTTGGGTCTGGGAGTATTGGCTAGAAGCTATAGAGACCAAGTTGCAAACTTGGCAGTTAGCTCAGATTCTTCGCAATCAATGATCGATCTCGAAGCCAATTTAACAGCGGTGCAAAAAGCCTCAGAGAACCTGGTTCGAAACCCAAATGAGACTTTACTCCTACAAAATCTTCTAATTCAGCTAGATCACTAGAATTAGTAGGGGTCTAGGTAAACATTGCCCCAAAAGTTCCGACCGGACCTGGGTATGGCTTTGAAAGATTTAGAGATGCTCAAATTAAAGCTCGGTGTAGGAATCCTAATTGCGGTAGCACTAGTTGTTCTATTCGCCACAACCGCAAAAGGTCAGAGTACGGGAATCGACTTTGCTTCGTTAACTGATGATCAGCGAGCCCCTTGGGGTATTGCGACTGACAACCGACGCAATGAGTTCTTGGACACCCGATCTGTAAACCGTTTCAAGACAGGTGGCTGGGCGCTGCAGGAAAATAGTGGCCGTGTTTATGTTGGCGGGAAGTTCCCAGGCGTGACTGACGGTGAAGAGTTCATCGAGCATCCATGGTTAGCTGCGTTCGAACTAGAAACTGGGGAGTACATTCCTGGATTTGCTCCCCAAACAAATGGTGTCATCTTCTCGCTAGAGAATGCGCCAGATGGTGATCTCATAGCAGCCGGGGAGTTTTCCTCTTGGAATGGTGAACCAGCGACCGCGATTGTTAAATTCGATCCGATTACGGGTGAGGCTGACCCTGATTTCAATATCACACTTAGTCGAGACGGTGGGTTAGTTGTACGGGATATCTATATAGGAAGTGATGGCTTCTTATATCTTGCTGGCGGTATCGACCGAGCAAACGATGGTCGTCAATCAGTCGAAGTGCAAGACGTAGTGCGGGTCGACCTTGATACATATGAACTCGACCGTGGCTGGTTGCCAGAGTTTGAAGGATTCGATTCAGTTTGGGGTATAGCTAAGAGTTTTGTAAATGAAAATGTTTACATTGTTGGTTGGACACCTACTACGGATCAAGATCTGTTTGGAGATGAACTGAATCGTGGGGTCAAGGTTGTAAGCGCTGACAATGCAGCCGAAGAGGTTTGGAGAGGCTTTCGAGTAAACGACTTTCATGCAGACATCTATGATGTCGAGACTACTGAAGCTGGAACCGTTTGGTTTGGTGGAACTGAGCACGCCGTTTATGTTCACGATGAATTGGATAATCTTGAACTAATACGTAGTCACGTTTCAGGAGCAGATTCTTTGGATACTTTTGTTCGACGTGGTGGCGATGTTCAGGATCTTGAAGTTATTGGAGATCAGGTGGTTGCTACTTGTCATTGTTGGGGTGCACACCTTTCAGTTGATGGGGGGACTCAGTATCTTGTTGATAGAAACGTTGCAGATACTGTTGCGCAGAAAGACGTCGAATTCACCGGTGCGATATCGGCTTTCGCAGTTTATGATGCGGCGACTGGTGTGCGTGATGAATCGTTTATTCCTCGTATGTCTGGTGACTCAGGTGGTTGGGCAACTCTTGGTGCTTCGGATGGGTGTTTCTGGATTACTGGTGGCATAACAAGTATTGGTGAGGTCGGGACTCAGCAGGATGCTGGGCGGGAGCTTGTTCGCTTCTGTCCAGAAGACGAAGAAGATGCTGATGGTGAGCCGGCTTTAGTTCCACCCGAGAGTTGTTCCGTAGTTATTGCTGGTGAGACTGTGAGTGTTTCTTGGTCTGGTGTTGATAGTGCTGATAGTTATGTGATTTCTCGGAGTGTGGATGATAGTCGACAGTTCTGGCGTGGGTTGACGGAAGATGAGTCGTTTGTTGATACGAATGTTGATGGTGAGTTGTTGTATACGGTTCTTTCTCGTAGTGGGAATGATCGTAGCGACTCGGTCGATTGTGGAGAGCCGGTTATTGAGGCTCCGCCGGTTGTTGCTTTGCCGACCAGCTGTAGTTTCTCTGTAGCTGGGGACAGCGTTGAGGTTTCTTGGCAGGGTGCTGAGGGAGCGGTTCGTCATGCGGTTTATCGTTCTGTTGATGGAAGCGCTCAGTTCTGGCGTGGAGTAGTAGAGCAGGGGAACAGTTTCACGGATTCTGCTCGGGGTGAAACGTTAGATTATTTTGTTCTAGCAGTTTTCGCTGATGGTTCTAGAAGTGAACGTGTATCTTGTGGTGCCGCTGGTGTTCCTGACGTAGAGAATCCACTAGTTGCTACTGTGGCTAGTTGCAGTGTGAATGAAAACGCAGCGGGTGTTCGTGTGGCTTGGGATGCTGTTACTGGTGTTGATGCACAGTATGTGGTTTCACGTTCGGTTGATGGTGGAAATATTTGGTGGCGTGGACTGTCGAATGTGAATGCTGTCAGATTTGATGACACTGTTCGGGCGGGAAGTATTCAATATTTTGTTGCTACCAAGGTTGGTAACGAAGTGTCAGAACATGTGACCTGTAGTCCAATCGTCACTATTGGCTAGCGGTGTCAAACAAGATTAACCGGGCTAAGTTATTTAACTTGCCCGGATAGCTCAGTTGGTAGAGCAACTCATTCGTAATGAGTAGGTCGGCGGTTCAATTCCGCCTTCGGGCTCTGGTTCTTTAGCTTAAATAGTGGTCTCTTAGGACTATGGGCTGATTCTGGCTGTTTGAAAGTTGCTTTCATTTCCAAACCCGGTAAAAGTTTTTTGGTTTCAGGACAAAGAAAGCGGCCATGTGCCGAAATACGAAGGGGATCATTACAAGAACGGTGGGTCACTTTAGTGCTCCTAAGAAATTTAGTAGTGCAGACAACCGGATTGACCGATTAATCGATCCTTTATCTGTTCGGCCATATGGCCTCGATTGGCCGGAAGTCACAGGCACTGCTATTTCAAATTCGCAGTCGCCCCGACGCTGATCAATCAGGTAGGGTGTAGCTCATGAGTGACACAGTTGAACAAAATAGCAACGAGCCAAAGCCTGTAGTTTTTAGAAAGACAAAGTCAGAGAAGTGGGCTGTAATGGGCCCTGTAGAGACTTTGAAGAAAGCCTTGGACGAGAACGAAGGCAAGGTCGAAGTTCTTAAGAAGTCAGGCGACAAATCAGACTTTACTATCGTGTCGTTGGGTTCACCGTTTGATGTCGAAGGTACGCAAATGTGTTACGGCTACGACACCATGCCGGATGCGACTGGAGGCGACAATAAACAAGTATCGGCACCTGCCGCTGCAGCCACGCCACCAGCGCCAGACAACTCAGAACCACTACCAGAGTTTCAAGGCTCAGCCGAAGACGAACAACCGTTCTAGCCTAGTAATTGCGCTATATAGAGCTATCTAAGGTTAGCTGTCAGACGATTGCTCTGATGGAAGACTGATCCTGAGCTCTACACTAGTAGCAGGCGGGTAAAGGCGGAAAAATGAACACAGTAGAACCTCTTGAGTTGGAGCTAAAGATCTGCGATCGTGGCGATGGCACTCACGGTTGGAACATGTTCCACACTGCAGGTGATTTTGTTGTGGGTGGAGAGCTGTCAACATTAGTTGCTGAGCTAGCAGGTGCGCTTCAGAACAATCAATTTTTGCCAGATGGTAGCACTCGAATTGATGTTGATTTCTCCAAGGCAAGCTTCGGTACTGATGAAGTAATGGATTTACTCAATGAGTTGAGTGATCTGCATGACGCCAGAGACGGAATTTCATTTAGTTTTGAAAAGTTACGTACTGAGTTTTCCGACGAGACTCAGATGTTGATTCCGGTGTGTGCCGGCTTGCGGCAAGAGCTTAAAATGGTAATCGCACCACAAGATACGGCTGATTTGGATAAGACTCTCAAAAGGCTAGATGCAGCAAAGGGTCGCTTAGTTGATAAGAAGGAGCGAATATTCAAAGAAGGAAAGATTCCAACTTCTGATTTCAACAGACTTGTGAAGAGTCTTGAAAAATGGGATCGAGAGAAGCTTGAGAACTACAACAGGTTACGTAGCTTCTATAAAATTGCTCGCAGCCCCCAGGTAGTTAGGATGCTAAGGCGACCAATAAGGCGACCAGGCAGAGGAGCAGCGAAGAAAGCTGTAGCTCTACCTCTAGATGTCGCAATAACGTCGAGGCCCAGTCCACTTAGTAGGTTTATCTAACCCTCAACTAGTTGATGGGCTTAGCTCACCAACAAGCTTGATCACTTAGATTAACCTTTGTCTCGTGAGTCAACCGTCCGCACTTTATCTGCTTAGTACAGAGGCCGAGAGTGGTAAATCTTCATTGGCTTTGTCGCTTTTTGATGCCATGGCACTGCGTGTTGCACGACCAGCAGTTTTTCGCCCTGTAACGGGCCTTGCTGGTGAAGATTACATCATAGATTTATTGCTTGGTAGGCTCCCAGAATCGCAGCGCCCGGACCCACAAGACTGCTTTGGCGTTACTTACGAGGAGTGGCATGCTGATGAGGCAGCTGCTCAAGCAAAGATCTTGGAGAGGTATCGAGACCTTGGCGCCAAACACGACGGAATTCTGATTGTCGGCAGTGACTACAAAGGTTATGGGGCTAATACCGAACTCGACAAGAACATCATGATCGCTCTTGATCTTGGCGCCCCAGTTGTTGTTATTATTTCTGGCCGTGACATGGGAGAAGCTCGTAATCCCATTGATATGGCAGCAGCCACCGAACATTCGATAGAGCACCTGGCCAACACAAACTTGTCATTAATAGGTTTGGTGGCGAATCGAGTAGATGAGGAACAAGCCGAAGAGATTCTTTCTCGAATTGGTGAAACTTTAGACGAACATGGTGTTGAGATGCCAATTTCGGTGGTTCCAGAACTTCCACTACTTGCAGCGCCGACTCTCGCACATGTTCGAGATGTTACAGATGCCAGACTCCTGAATGGTAGCGAGCAAGATTTAGATCGGCTAGCTTCACCGCTTGTAGTAGCGGCTATGACAGTAACTAATGTTATGAGACACCTTCGAGATGGCTGTCTAGTAATTATGGCTGGGGACCGTGCCGATGTACTGATAGCCACTTTGGCAGCTAGTCGTGCCGAAGGCTTCCACACGCCTAATGGAATCATTTTGACTGGCGGGTTCGAGCCAGATCCCGTTGCCATGAGCCTAATTGAAGGCTTTCCAGGCGTACTGCCAGTGCTAATTAGTGAACTCCCTACTTATGAAGTTGCTACTAGGGCTGCTTCTTTGACAGGTCGAATGAGAAGCACTTCGCATCGAAAGATAGAAGAGGCAAATAAGCACACCGGGCAGTGGTTTAATGCCGATGATGTTCTAGATCGAATCACATCCGGTACTAGTGCTGTTACCCCGTTAATGTTTAGCCACGATGTGTTTGAGCGTGCAGCGCAAACTAAGAAACATATCGTATTACCAGAAGGGACTGAGCCTCGAATTCTCAAAGCTGCAGCTCGTATTCTAAGTCGAGGAATAGCTGACATTACTTTACTGGGCGAACCTGCAGCTGTAGCAGCCGAAGCAGCAGAAGCAGGGGTAGATGTATCAGCGGCCAAGGTAATTTCGCCAAGACACGACGACTTACGAGGTCGCTTTGCCGATGTCTATGCAGAGGTGCGAGCGCACAAAGGTGTAACCAGAGACGAAGCATTCGATGTTGTTACAGATGTCTCGTATTTTGGGACGCTAATGGTTTATCTGGGTCTTGCTGACGGGATGGTGTCTGGCTCTATTCATACAACGGCTCACACAATCCGGCCATCATTCGAAATTGTGAAGACTTCACCCGGAGTGGGTGTTGTGTCTAGCGTCTTCTTTATGCTGCTTCCCGACCAAGTTCTTGTTTATGGAGACTGCGCAGTAGTTCCTGACCCAACCTCGGAGCAGCTCGCCGATATTGCTATCTCATCTGCTGGAACAGCACAAATGTTTGGGGTAGACCCTCGTATAGCGCTTCTTTCGTATTCCACAGGTGAATCTGGGTCGGGTACAGAAGTTGAAAAGGTTAGAGATGCTACGGAGCTTGTTAAGTCTCGGCGCCCAGATTTGATAGTAGAAGGGCCACTACAATATGACGCTGCTGTCGACGCCACAGTGGCGGCAAAGAAGATGCCAGATTCCGAAGTTGCCGGTAACGCTAGCGTCTTAATCTTCCCAGATCTCAATACCGGAAACAACACATATAAGGCGGTGCAGAGAAGTGCTGGAGCTATAGCTGTCGGGCCAGTACTACAGGGGTTAAAGAAACCTGTCAATGATTTATCTCGTGGGGCAACAGTGGATGACATAGTCATGACTATTGCGGTGACGGCAGTACAAGCTCAGCATGTAACTTCGGAAGAAACGGCGTGAGTGTTTTAGTTATCAACTGCGGCTCGTCTTCGGTGAAATTTAAGTTGTTGAACCCTGGTCGATCCAGGCCTTTCATGGAGGGTTCTTTAGAAGAAATTGGTGACGGCAAGATAGCAAGCCACAACCAAGCTCTCGAACTTATCTCTAAAGATATTAGAGAAACGCTGACAGAGACCGGAGAAACCCTCGTAGCAGTTGGGCACAGAGTCGTTCACGGAGGAGACCAATATTCGACCCCAGCGTTGATTGACGAACACGTGATAGCTGCGATTGAAGAGCTCGCAGTGCTTGCGCCATTACATAACCCCGCTGGTCTCGATGGTATTAGAGCAGCACAAGCCGCTTTCCCCGATATTCCACAAGTGGCGGTGTTCGATACTGCTTTTCACATGACAATTCCCGAAGCCAATAGAACCTATGCAGTTCCGAGAGAGTGGGAGAAAACCTATGGTGTTAGAAAGTATGGCTTCCACGGAACTTCGCACTCGTATGTTTCAAAAAAAGCTAGTGCGTGGTTAAAGGAGAACAGAGGGATTGATCCCGCTAAGTCAAAGGTCGTTGTTTTGCATCTTGGCAATGGTGCTAGCGCGACTGCAGTTTTAGGTGGAAAGTCAATAGATACTTCAATGGGTCTTACCCCTTTGCCGGGGTTGGTGATGGGGACAAGAAGCGGCGACATTGACCCTGCAATATTTGGACACATGGGCCGAGTCGCTGGCCTAACAGTCGACCAAGTTGAAGCCGCCCTAAATTTTGAAGGCGGAATGCTCGCACTGAGCGGCGACTCTGACATGCGGGTTGTAGAAAAAAGAGTTGAAGCCGGTGATGCCCAAGCACGGCTAGCACTAGATGTCTATATACATAGACTTCGTTCGACTGTCGGATCCTATATAGCAACACTCGGGGGGCTGGATGCCTTGGTATTCACAGCCGGAGTCGGAGAGAATTCGGTAGGTGTAAGACAGCGACTAGTAGGAGGCCTGGGAGCCTTCGGCTTGGAGTTGAACAAAGGCCTGAATGCAGCACCAGTAACTGGCGAAGTGGTTGAGATATCCGCTGAAGCTAGTAAAGCGACTGTTTTGGTAGTGCCCACCGATGAAGAAGCTGAAATAGCTGACCAAGCACGCTCTTTGCTGGAAGCTTAGTCACAGCTCCTATACTTATTGAAGAAGAAGGCGGAAATAGATGAGCGGCACAGAATCTCGTAAATACAGACTTGCAATTTCTGACAATGGGGATAGTACTCACGACTGGACTCTATATTCACAAGGTATTGAGATTTTGCATGTTAGTGAACGCCAAACAATGGCAAAGCGTCCTTTGCAGATTTTGTTCGATACTGATTTAACCGAAAATACCGCGCCGGTTGAGGTAGACGTGGACCTTGGCAAGGCACGGCTCAGTCTGTTCGAATCCATAGCCTTATTTGGTGACTTGGCTAGGCTTCAGGATGGCAACGACTTATCGTTTAACTTCGACTCTACTCGTGAGACTTACATGAGTTTAGTGATAGATATTAATAAACTTATGGAACGGTTGGATAGTGACCTTACACGACGTGGGCGTGATACAGGATTACTAA
Organism: uncultured Acidimicrobiaceae bacterium; assembly: GCA_964648795.1. GTDB lineage: Bacteria > Actinomycetota > Acidimicrobiia > Acidimicrobiales > SZUA-35 > JAHDDW01. Next base: position 152,822 of record CAZYMB010000004.1, on the reverse strand, counting down.
TCGATCAGGCTCATGTGCTTGATGTTGACTACATGGTTGACCGTTTGAACTTAGCGAAGCAAGCACTGGGGAGAGACGTGCTACTGAAAGAAGCTGAGGCGAAGCAAAGGCTGGAGGAAGAGGGGCTGGCGAAAGAAAGTATCGAACACCTCGCCAAAGAAGAGGTTGAGACTAAATACAAAGAACTGACAGCGCTGCTTAAAAGATGGACACCAGAGCGATTACTGCAATATACGAAACTTAATATCTACATTAGTTTAATTTCTAATTATCCAAATAATCAGGAACGAACAGGCGGCGGTGCACAATTCTCATTAGAAGTAGGTGTCAATACAACGAGCTCGCTTACACGACGAAGCCCGCTTACAAGAATTATTGGACTTAGCTAACTGTCACAGTCATTGACACGCTGGCACCGTCAAACATTAGTGTAATTTCGTTTTCGCCGACGCTTAAGTGTTCACTAGCTATGAATTCAGGTCTTGTTGCTAGCACCGTGCCAACAGTAAATGGGACAGTGCCTTGGAAACCTCCGGCACAAATCGGTGAATTGAAGTTAAAGGTTTCTCCACCGGCGATCATTATGCCGCCTTCGTCACAAAATTGTGAAGCCTGAAACTCTAAATCTTGGTCCCCAATATTAGTGGTTTCGCCACTCAGCTGAATTACATCTTCAAACCCAACCTCTAAGTCGCTCACAGAAAGACACAGCTCGACCTCAGAACCTGTACAGGCAGTATTCGCACCAGACTCACCAATTGCTCGCCACGCAATAAAGCCAATCACAACAAGCACGACAATTGCACCTATCACGATGGGTAGCGGACTGGGTGACTTGGCCTTGTTTTGTTCCATGGCTCCAAAGACTAGCTCGTTTGCTGAGATGACAGCAGCATCTACTGACTGATAGAAGTCCTCACCCTGTAATAACTAGAGCAAGGCAGCCTGTGCGTTAGATGCTTAGCTAGCTATTGCAACTGGCAGTTGGCCGAACTCTTCTGAAAGCGAAACCAGTTGCTGGACCGTCAGATTAAGTTGGCTTTGGCATTGACTAGCTTCGCCTTCACCTGGGAAAGTCATGTTGGACAATGAGCCCTGTGTTAGTTGAAAGTTGCAACTGCCAGCTAGAGAACCTCGCCCGTCCTTGTCTTCGAATGGGGCAATATCTGCAAAGTCAGCACGGCGTAGGTTGTCAAACACATTGAAGGAAATACTTTCAGAACAAACCGAATCAGAAAAGTTTGAAGACGAATTGCAGCGGAAGGGCCTGCCAGCATTGTTTACGTAGTTGCGAGTCCAAACCGACCCATTGCCGTTGTCAGCATTTAGGTAGTGAGCGAATGCAAACCCGTTGATAGGGTCCCCTAGTTCAACTACACCGTTCTCATACAGCTTGTGAAAGTGAGGGTTAATATTCTCGGCCGGCTGATTAGATACTCGACCATATGTTGCATCAATAAAGTTTCCGGCAACCAGTGTGTTTGAGTATCCCTGGTCGTTCGTAACATTGTTGTGGGTTATTCGGTCGGTTGGGTGGCTGGCTCGTCCTGGATCTAGTCCAAACGAAAAGTCGTGAGCGTAGTTAAAAGCGAACGTCGTATCGTGAAACATCTGCACTGCACCACGACCATGAGAAATGTCATTAAACCTAATGACAAGGCCTCTCGCCCCAGCCCTAACGCCTCGGGCGCAAATATCAACATCGAATCCCGAGCATGTGATTGTGTTGTACTCAATAATGGTATTTTCTGCAGCTGCTCCACCCACGTTTATTGCGGGCGCATTATCAGTTTCACCTGAGTAGCCCCAGGAGTCATTTTGGACACGCGTTGGACAATTTATGAAAGAGTCACGCAGTATGACCTGTGTTCGAATGTTAAGGCATACGTCATCGGCATTGATGTTACTGATCAATGGAACGCCACCTTCTTCCGAAAGCCATGCTGCGCCCGCATTCTGGGTTAGGAATGCCTGATCGATTGTTACCCCATTTGGTCCGTCATTGGCAGGAACAAATTCAACAAGGTCGTCCAGGTCGGCACCCAGCTTGAGGCCTCCTTCACTTTCTGGAATAATCCAGCCGTTGTTCGAAAGAGTGATTCGTCTAGTTTGCCCACCAATACTAACTTCACCAGTTTGGCTGTTCAGGGCAGTCCCAACAGTCTGACTGGGTTCGGTTGGGGAATCAGAGCCCGCCTCTTCAGCAATGTCGGATGTAGAGGTTTCAGTTTTAGGTTGAGAACTGTTTGAATTAAGCGTAGTAGCGGTGGAATCGAGTTGATTTACATCTGATTCTAAGTTGTTAATAGCCTCGCCATTTGAAGCCAAAGTTGTGACACTATCGCTGGTCCGGAGAGTTAAAAAGGCAGCTGTTGAAGCACTAATGAGCAGTATGGCTGCCAAAAGTATGATTTTGGTTTGCTTTGTCCCCACCGAGTTTACTCCTCCGCCCTATGTCCTAATAGTAGCAAACGGTTTAATCTAATAAAAGGCGTGGTCACCGTAGTAGATCGCAGTATTGCTAGACTCAGAAGCTATGTTGGCTCAAGTATGGCACTGGTGGTTATCAGTATTCTTAGCGGCTGGAGCCGTTTTCACAGCGATTGCAGTTGGGGTTGGTTACTTTGTGAAAGTCCAGCGCCCAAAGCATCCTAGACGGCCACGAAAATGACAGCCACTCAAAGCTCAACCAATAGTCCTTCCCACTCTAAGATCGACTGGGATTTCGCACTTTCTATTGCTCAGAAAGTTAATCAGCGTGGGCTTCCGCAGTTCTACAATCCATCAAAAGTCGCAGACGATTTTACAGCAGCAACCGAACAAGCAGCAGAACTTGTTAACCAAGAGACGGGTCTTGTGCCAAGCACGCCGGTCAAGTCGTTGGTGATTGGGCGGGATCGTTGGGTTGAGGTCAACATTGCTAGTTTTCAGCGGATGATGCGCCCACTATTCGAGAAGCTCGATGCCAAAGATTTGGAACGAGAAGCAGAGAAAGTTCTAGCCAAAGAAAACAGATCAGCCTTCAGCCAAACTGAATTAGGCAAGTTGTTGGGCGATTGGTCCAAAGAACTAGACGGTCCAGTCGAAAATCTGACCAGCGGCATCAGTGATGCTGCTGAAAATGTAACTAGAACTGTTGGTCCTAAATTGACTGGTCTAGAAATGGGTGGCCTGCTCGGCTTTATCTCTTCTAGAGTGCTCGGGCAATATGATTTGCTAATCGATCCTGATGATCGACCTGAAGATCAAGACTGGGTCTACTATGTCGGGCCTAATATTTCGTCAATAGAACAAGAGTTCGGCTTCCCAAGCTCAGAGTACCGTTTATGGATAGCCATTCATGAATGCACTCATAGAGCGCAATTTATGGGCGTGCCTTGGCTCCGCAAATACTTCCTATCTCTTGTAGAAGACCTAATTTCGGTTATGGACACAGACACTTCTACATTGCTTGACTCCATCAAGCGCATTCGCTCGGACGCTGAAGCACCTAACACATCTGGGGGCATCTTCATGCAGATGGCTAGCCCAGAACAAAAAGTCTTGATTGATCGCATATCGGGGCTGATGAGTCTCCTCGAAGGTCATGCAGACGTAGTTATGGACCGTGCAGGCAAGGAGCTAATCCCAAGTCAAGCTCGATTCTCAAGAGTGATGTCGCACCGTCGAGCAAACGCCACAGGCCTTAGTAAATTCTTCCAGAAAGCTACTGGGATGGATGCGAAGCTCGCCCAGTATGCTGACGGTGAGAAATTCATTCGCAAAGTCGAAGAGGTTGGTGGCCGAGACATGTTTGACCAAGTTTGGTTATCGCCGGAGTCACTGCCAACGTTGGCCGAAATCAAGCAACCGTTGGACTGGATAGGTCGAATCTCAGCTTAAGTTTCGACTCGCAGAACACCATCGGTTCGAGCGATTCTGCGTCCACCAGAAATTTCACAAGCAATAACTTTGTGATTTACCACTTCAAGAACCCGTGTCAGTTCGGCTGAACTAATAGGGTGACCAAGTTCATCCCTCAACCATTCTCGCAATACATGGGCGGCCACTGGCTCAGGTAGCTGGGAGACAAAACGTGTGTCTGCAGCGTCGATGTCGATTGAAGACTCCTTTATAAAGTCTGCAACAGACTGGCAGTGTCTAGCTGTTCTATTGAGGTTTGGGACGCAGTCTCTCTGAGATATCTCATTTAGTAGTGGTAAAAGCTCCGAGCGAACTCGGTTTCGTTGGTGCTTCGGGTTTGAGTTACTGGGGTCAATGAATGGTTCGATCCCTATAGCCTCACATATTGATTCGGTATCAGATCGTCTGAGCGAAAGAATCGGATGACGTGGTCCGGGTTCGATGCCGGCCATGCCACTGACGCCGGCGCCCCGCATAAGGTTGATAAGCACCGTCTCGGCCTGGTCGTCAGCGGTGTGTCCAAGCATTGCGTTTGGTCCAAGTGCATCATGTCGAGCAATTCGCCATTGTTGTTCGAGATCTGATGTTGCATCTACTTCTACTCTGACAGAAGAGAACCTTGCTCCAGAGCGCCTAGCTATCTCAGAGACAAACATGGCTTCTTCGCTGGCAGTTTTGCGTGTTCCATGGTCGATATAGACAGCCTCCACATCGAGGCCAGCTTGGGTAGCAAGCCACAACATGGCTACAGAGTCAGCGCCGCCTGAAACCCCACATCGGTGCCAGTCAGCACCGTCACCAAAGTTACACCTTGAAAGGAGTTCTTCAGTCAGGGAGTCAATTGAGGGCTTTGCTTCCACGTTTACTAGCCTAACTGGTGTGTATCGTCTCGAATCACTCAGTTCCGGGGTTCTTATAATGGGCATCCTTAATGTGACGCCTGATTCTTTCTCTGACGGCGGCCAATTTGATGATGTAAAGGCTGCTATCGAAAGAGGAAAAGAATTGTTCACACAAGGCGCAGACATAGTCGATGTCGGTGGCGAATCGACTCGTCCAGGCTCCCAAGCTGTTCCATTGGAGATCGAGTTGGAGCGTGTAGTCCCCGTAGTAGAGGAGCTTTCAGAATATGGAGTGGTTTCGGTCGATACTAAAAAGCCCGAGGTAGCTGAAAAGGCTATCCAGGTCGGTGCATCGATAGTGAACGACGTAAGTGCACAATTGGGCGAAGTGGCAGGTCGAAATAGTGTTGGTTATATAGCCATGCATATGCAAGGCTTGCCTGAGAATATGCAACAGGACCCAACCTACGGTGATGTTACAGACGAGGTTTTACGATATTTGCTCGAAAGTGCAAAGGCTGCCAAAGAAGCTGGTTCGCCTCGGGTATGGATTGATCCGGGTTTTGGCTTCGGTAAGACCTTAAGCCACAACTTGGAGTTACTGTCAAACCTAAAAACGCTCGTAGAGAGTGACTTCGAGGTGGCCATCGGGACTAGTAGAAAGTCGATGTTTGGACATCTGCTAGCGATGGCGGATGGACAAGAAAAACCTGTAAAAGTCGATGATAGACAAGTTGGATCGTTATTTTCTGAGTGGATTGCTATGAATCAGGGGGTGACCTTGGTTAGAGTTCACGATGTAGCAAATACACACAAATTACGCGGACTCTCGAAGGGAACACCAACATAATGGCAAAAGGTAAATGGGCTCAAGGAATCAAACCACGACACCTTCAATGGTTCATTCAGGACCGACTTGCCATATGTGAACGCCCAGGTGGCTACGGCCCAGATCATCGCCTAGTTCGCCGAGAAGAAGAAGTGATTTGGATTCGTGAGTCAGACTTTGCTTACCTAGTTTCACTTCTACCTGACCACGAAAACATCGAGACATACGATGACTGTGGAATGCCGTGGAAGCACTGGCCATTCGCCGATGACGTTGAGTTAAGTATTGCTCTTCCAGTGATCTACGCAGAGCTAGAGAAGCTTTTGGCAGAAAACAAGAAGATCCTTATGCACTCAGAAGAAATGAGTGATCGCTTCTTCGGATTCCTTGGGGGTTACTTACGTTGGTCAGGAATGGTCAAAGTAACGCACGAGGCCATTACCGTTACTGAAGTATTGTTTGGTCGCAAGCTTGACCCTGCAGGTCGAGAGATAATCCAAACGGCCGCATCGCTAAGCCCTTCTTATCCGGAGTCGAGAGCGGCTGTTGCTTAACGACCAGGCCTTTCTTGGTCTTGGTTCAAATATAGGCGACTCGATAGAGTGGCTTCGTTTCGGGTTAGAGCGCTTGCCTAAACCTCAACTAGTTTCGCCTGTCTACTCAACGGAGCCCGTTGGTGGTCCAGAGCAAGACAACTTTATGAATTTGGTTGTGCAGATCGAGTGGGTTGACTCTCCCGAGAGTTTGTTGGAACTTTGTCAGAGTATTGAACAACAAGCTGGTCGTACTAGGGAAGTCGAGAATGGGCCCCGCACTCTCGATATAGACATATTGTTGATGGGGGACCGTTTGATCGGTTCGCCAGATTTAATGGTTCCTCATCCAGCGATGTTTGAACGCAATTTTGTGATGAAGCCTCTCCTGGATATCTGGCCGAGCTTTGTTGAAACGGATCTCTTTGCAGCTAATTATGAACCAGAACCCATCGGGGATGTGACTAAGTTAGGTCTAATAGAAGCGCTGTGAGCAGCTTTAGAGGATGCCGGTTCTTAGTCTGAACTCGAGTGATTCGCTAAACCCAACCAAGACTTCTCCACGAGATGCCCCAGCAAACAACTGTCCAGCCCAAAAGTCAACTTCCGAAGTGCTAGGTGTTCTTCCAAGGACGTTTCGATAGATGAGAGTAACGAATTGTCGATCGCTTAGTGAACCGTATCGGCTCCCAAACTCGGGTGATTCTGTAAAGAAGTTAGCTATGCCTGTTAGTCGTTGTGTTCTAAGTGAATCGGTCCAGAACTCTAAGGCATTGTCTCCAGGAGTGCGGAGGAACACTGCTTGATACAGACGGAGTATTCGACCTTCAGTAACGCCGTTTGGTGCGACTGTTTTAGTTCGGATAATAAACTCAGCGCTGTCAGAGAAACCAAGTAATACTTCACCTCTACTCAGCGACCCGTTGTTTAGAGCGTTTACCCAGAAGTCAAAGCCTGAGCGATCTGGTGAACGCTGAAGGACGTTTCGATAAATTAGGTTCACGAACGCAGCGTTTGAAAGTTGCCCGTAGCGTTGCTGGAATTCGGGTGAACCGCTGAAGAACTCAGAGATTTCGATTGCGGTGGTTCCGCTTGCTCTTTCGTTCTTCCAGAATCTGAATCCGGAAGCGTCAGGGGCCCTGAGGAAATAGGCTTGGTACAGTCTTGCAATTTGTCCGTCCAAAGCAGTTGGGGCAACGTCAATAGCTTGTGGATTGCTGTTCGCTCTTGGTGTTGGTGCCGCTGTGGTAGGTGGAGTTGTAGTCGTAGGAGTGGCGGTTGTTGTCGGTCGAGCGGTCGTTGGTGGTGTAGTTGTAGGAGCCACGGTTGTTGTTGGCCTATTGGTGGTTGTGGGGGCGATGGTGGTAGTAGGTCGCGCAGTAGTTGGCGGTGTGGTTGTTGTTGGAGCTACGGTTGTAGTCGGTTGGGTTGTTGTGGTTGGAGCGACCGTTGTGGGTGGGGTATCTGAAGCGTCTCCGTCCTCGGTGTTGTCCGGAGTGGTAGCGATTATGGACCAGCCGATCTGATCCAATACGTCCAGAATCGGACCATCGAGTGTTCGTTCAGTAGCACTTGTGGTGATGACGGGGGTCATTAGAGATCCGGGTTGTCCGAACCTGTAAGTATTCTCATCAAAGTGTGAGTAGCTGCTTCCTTGCTGCCAGATCGTAGGGTCATATAGCTTGTAGTCTTCGCTACCAGTATTTATGTAGAGATTGTTGCTTTGTAGTGCTGAATCTGGGTCGCTCAAGCTTGTAATTGGCTGGTCATCAAATTCAACGAGGGAGTCATAGATTGTGGCAACACCATTGAAGCTTGGCCCGGTTCCTCGATCTTGTGGAGCGCCCGTGAATCCGAGGCCGTGTAGTGCTTCGTGTAGTACTACTGAGTAGAGGTCGATTTGTCCTCTTGCTGGACTATTCCTAGTGCTGACGTACCAGCGGTTGCTGGCGTAGAGATCAGAGTTAAGGCCAATGACTAACTCTGGCCTAGCACTACCATTTGCATCAAGTCCCAGAAGTGCATTGGTTAGGCCAGCTGGATAAGCATATTGAGATGTTGGTAGAAGGCTTGAGCGGTAAAGAGTTTCCGGGCCACCGAATCCAATCACTGACTGACTATTGAATGATTCCCAAGAGAACAGAATCTCTACTTGTCCATTTGGGTTTGTTGTTAGCCTGCTGTCGATTTCAGCAATGGCTGTATTGACAACATTACGAACATCAGTTGGTACTTGGCTTTCATTTTCAAAAGTTACGAAAATCCCGCCATTTGAATTAGAGAAGTTAGATTCAACTTCTTGTAGACCGGTAGTTGGATCCACATCGGGACCACTCGAAGCTAGAGCGTTGAGAGCGAGGTTGATTCTTGAGATCTTTTCAACTTCGTCAATTAACGCAGCATCAACTTCGTCTTCATGAACATGGCTGCCATCGGTGTTATGGGCGTGAGTTTCATTGCCATGAGAATGGGTGTCGCTCGCTACGAAGTCCTCGGCGAATTCGATAGAAAGTCTTGGCTCAGACTCAACAAGGTCAGGAGTTTGAGCCTGGGCAGGCGAAGCTGCAAAAACGTAAATGGCACCACAAAAAGCAACAACAACTAGTTTTAAACGTCTCGGTATAGACACTGAACCCACGAATTCTCCCGTAATATAGTGTCGACAACTGGTAGAAGAACCTGTAGCGGAGGGGTCAAACGGCTCAACTACTGGCTGTTTAAGCTGGGTTATGGGATTAGGTGATGAGGAACTAGCTGTTTTACCGGCATTGCTGCTGATTATCTGGCTTTACTAGCCCCTAAACTAGGGTGTAGGCGGAAATTGAGGCGGACTCTACTGTGGCGGACAGAGACCCAACTGAAAAGCAACAACCTTATGAAGGGCTAGATCGTCGCGTTATGACCGACGCAGAGCGTAAGCGTAAAGCTCGATTCGCGGAGCTGTTCGCTTCGACAGAAGCTGGTGACGACAAGATTACAGAATTGTTCCACAAGCTCCGTTCTCCCTACACGTTGACAGTGGGCGACGATGTTCTTTACCGGACTGGTCCCACCAGCACTGACGAAAATGGCTATGCAAAAACGACCTTCACTGAAGAGGCAATTAGATCAGTCCATGATTTGGGTGGTCTGACTTTAGCCTTCCTCGAGATAACTAACGTTGGCGCTTTAAATAAAGAGAATGGCCCAGACAATGTAACGCACCTTCTTAATGAAACCCGCAGCAGGGTTTTTAGAGCATATAACAGAGAGATAAGTCACAGGAAAACTTCGCTCGAACCAGCACGAAGTTCTCGAATTATCCCTGCGGTCGAATTTGACGGTACTGGTATGCAGCTATTTATTGGACACAACAGTTCAGTGTTCGATGACGACCAAGCTCGTTTCGTTGAGATCTTAATGAATTCAGCTCAAATGGGTTTGGCGTCAGCTGTTCAGAGTGCCTACGACACAAAAGACGGCGACAATGTTCGCTTACTCCATGATTTGAATAGTACGGATGCTCATATCAAACCTGTATCAATAGCTCAGAGCAATGTAGAAGAAGCAATCATTGAAGCTCAAGCGGTAATAGACGGCGAAGATATAGAGGTAGAACTGAGCCGGTTCGAGAAGGGGATCGAAGACAAGCCTGTTGAAATTGGTCATCGTTCAAAGCGAAACTATATTGATGTGGACCAAAATAGACGAGAGGCCCTATTCAACGAATGTGAGAATTATGGAGTCGACTTAGGTGCTCTAGAAGAACTATTTGGCGAGTTAGGGGTGCACCCACGAGATGAGCTCACCGGTGGGTTGATACGGCCAGATAGGACAGAAACTATCGCACAAGTTGCCGAACAAGGTAACGGAACCAAGACCTACTATATAGAGATTGATATAGGTTGCTTGGGAGGACTAAATGATACAATTGGCCGGTCTAACGCTAATCAGATCTACACCTGGATAGCACAAGCTTGTCAGATGAGTTTAGACACCCTGCCAATACAGATTGTTCCAGCAAGACTTGGTGGTGATGAATTCGGATTCTTTGTTTCAGTTAATGCGGCAACCGAAGAATCGCTAAAGCTAGCTGTGGAAGACCTACCGCTGCTGGTTGAGGACCGCTTGAGTAGTGTTTGCTATGATGACGCTGGCGAATTAAAGCCAATCATGAGCATTCCTAACCCAAAGAAAAATCCAGAACTGGGTATCTGGAGAGCCGATGGGCCCGGTGTAAACATTGTGATGGGCGAATACAACGAAGCTGCCCGGGCGAATCCGAAGGCTTTCTTCAAGATGGTTGGCGATGCTGTTGATCCGCTTAAAGCAAGTAAGACTACGAGTTGTCGCATAATCGAGTTTGGCAAGGCCAATAGATCGGGTACATGGGCAGCAAGGCAACCGACTATAAGTCTGGACTATGACGCTACCCGTGGAAAGAATTATGCGCTTGGTGGGTCGATTCCTCTGATCACCGACCCGACACAGCGTGGTCAAGGGCTCGGGTTCTAACCTTCTTGAAGCCAAATACTGCGCTTAGGATTCCATAGATCAAGGCCGGCCAAATGCCAAAGATGCTGGCGAGCGTTGACCCTTGTCTCAGTTCTACAGTTTGGTTAATCAACCTTGCTTCGCTTACATCGGAGCGTTCAATAATGTTTCCTTCGTTATCGATAACTGCGCTTAGCCCAGTTGGCCCGACTTGTAGGTTCCAGCGTCCATAAGATATTGCATGCAACTGGTTGGCAGCAATCTGTTGAGTCTGAACTTGGGTCAACCAAAACGAACTTCCATTTGTTGGATTAGTTAAAAGCTCTGCTCCATTGCGAACCGCTGATCGTGCTCGCTCGTCAAAGAATCCTTCCCAGCTAATAGCACTGCCAATAGTTCCAAAACTCGTTTCTAGAACTGGGGCTTCGGTGCCACGTTGAACATCGCGAGAAGGTATTTCAGAACTGAACTGTTCAACTACTGAACGAAATGGTACAAACTCTCCAAAAGGAACAATAATGACCTTGTCATAGCGATCAAACTCAAAATTATCAGGAGTGCTGATTTGTTGATAGTTGGCAGTGTTGGTATCGCTAATTGGTAAGAACCAGCCGGCGCTCAAGTCTGAGTCATAGTTTGCTAGTACTTCGTCAGATAGCAGTTCGGCAAATTCGTCAAATTGTTCCTGTCCGTTTGGGTTGACCACGTTCTCTGGCCACAGAATTAAGTCTGGGTTGCCAACGATCTGATTAGTTACATCCAGGTGCCTTTGCAGCACCACTGATGTTGGCTCCGACCCAGCTCTAGTTCTTTGTTGACCGCCACCCTGGACTAGTGCGACCTCTATTTCAGAAGTTTGTCTGCCAGGCTCATACAATGCAGCTAAACCTAGAAGTGGTAGTAGAAGAAGAGTCGTTAAAAAAACTGGTCCGATTTTGCGCTTACGAATTGATCGTCCCAGGGCTTGGCCAACGAAGACAACGATAATTACAACGAGAGTTGGCCCACCGAACTTAGCTAACTGACCTATTGGTGACATTGCTTGTGTCAGGCTCAAGTTAGAAATTGGAAGCCCACCAAACGGGAAATTCCAGCGAACGAGTTCAACCAGCACAAAGAGACCTGGGAACAAGATATATCTCCACGCATTGGGTGGACAAAGGGCGCCAGCTACAGCAAAGAAAGCACCAATTAGGAGACCTGCAAATATGTAGCCGGGGGGAGAGAAGTCCCAGAGCCATAGGTTGGCAATAAAAAACCAAACCGAAGTCCCAACCCAAAGAAACGTTGCTCTTTGTGTAGTGGTCGCCTGATGGACCACCACATCAAGCAATGCAATACCAATAAACGCAAGGGGCCACCAACCCCAAGGGGGAGTAGCGAAGGCAAGGAGAGCTCCTGCAAGAATGCTCAGTCCAAGTCGCTTTCTATATGAAGGCATTTGCTGCGTTCACCCCACTTTGCCAACATGCAGGAATTCCAATGCCATCATAGGCTGCGCCCGCAAGTGCTACCTTAGGGGCAAGCCTTGTCAGGTCGGTTCGTATTTCTCGAACTCGTCTTGCGTGGCCCACACCGTAGTGAGGCAAACCTTTGTTCCAGCGAACTACTCGAACTTGGCGATAGCCTCCAAAATTAACGACTTGCGCAAATTCGTCCAGCAAGGTTTGCGTTAGCTCCTCGTCCTCAATTTGGGATACATCCCAACCAGAGTCCTGCTTGCCAGTAGTCAAACGAACGATAGCTTTGCCTGAGTCTTTGTAATGTTGCCACTTAGAGCTTAGGAATGTGGCTGCCGAAAGACGTTGATTATCTGAAGTAGGGAAGATCACACCTGATGAATCTGGAAGATCTATTTCACCTGCATTGAAGGTAACTGTGACCTGCGCTACAGAGGTGTAGTTAATGTCTTCCAGAGAACTAACGTTAATCTTGGAGTTGCTCAGTACTTGATTGGCAACAAAACTTGGAGTCGCTAGAACTGTCGGGGCGTCAGGCAGCTTCTCGATAGGGCTGTTAAAGAAAACTCTATTTGGATCTAGTTCGGCGACGATAGCGTCGATGAGTCCTTTAGTCGTTAGGGCAAGTCCAGCGAATACTTTACCTCCAGCTGGTTTGGGAATCGCATTCACCACTTTGGTCAGTGAACCACTCTTGCGGTACTGCTCATATAGTCCAGGCAGGCCAGCTTCGAAATCTAAAGAATCAATAGATGCTGCATTCACCCCGCCAAGGAGAGGGTTAACCAGTAGCTCGGCTACTTCGGCTGTAAATTCTGATCTCACGACTTCACCGATTGAAACAGAACCTTGGGTTAAGACTTCGTTGGGCGACTCGGTATAGGTATTTTTGATAGGTCCGAATGCTGAATCTAAGTCTTGCTTAGGGATCCCAATGTAAGTTTCGCCGGGGAGTGGATGGAGTTCTCCAGCTACGAATACAAACGGCGCTTGCTTTGAAATGGGGTGAACAACATGGGAGGCAAGCCCAAGTCGCTCTACCAAGTCTGAGAATTCAGAGTTTCTAGTGACGAAGTTATCGGCTCCAGCATCAATGAGGACTCCGTCTAGCTCAGTGGATTGAATCTTGCCCCCAAAGTTTGAAGATGCTTCGTGTAGTTCGTACTCAACGCCAGCATCTTGCAACCTGAGTGCAGCGCTAAGGCCAGCTATACCCCCACCAACAACCTTTACTGGGTTACTCATTGCTTTGAAGCATGTTGGTTCCAGCTTCGTGCACATAATCAGCTAGCTGAGCCAAGATATCAGGGTTGGTCGCTGGAAGAACCCCGTGTCCGAGGTTAAAGATGTAGGCAGGGTGGCCGTTATTTTCTGCGAGTATTCGATCGGTCTCTACCTTTACATTTTCCCAAGGTCCTAAGCAGACGCAGGAATCAAGGTTGCCTTGTAGCCCGATATCGCCAAGTTGAGTTCTAGCTTTGGCCAGAGGAGTTTTCCAATCGACTCCAACTACATCGGGCCCAGTATCTTTTATTTGTTGCAGTAAGTCAGAGGTGCCAGTGCCGAAGTGGATGATTGGCACGCCAGTTGGTCTGATTGTGTCGATTATCCGTTTGCTGTGAGGAGCAATGAATTGTTCATAGTGGTTTGGATGTAGAGCCCCAGCCCACGAATCGAACAGTTGAACAATAGAAGCACCAGATTCGATTTGAAGTTGTAGAGAAGTAATCACAATGTCAGTGAGTTTGGTGCAAAGGTCTTCGAATAGGGCTGGCTCAGCAAACATCATCTGCTTAGTAATGGAATGATTCTTAGAAGGCTTACCCTCTATTAAATAGGTGGCCAAGGTGAAGGGTGCTCCACAAAATCCAATTAAGGGAAGATCTGTTTCGGCTAGGATAAGTTCGATTGTCTCGGCCTGAAACCAGAGATCTTTGGCAGTTAGCGGGCGTAGACGATTGAGGTCATCATAAGAGCGGAACGGTTTCTCGGTGACAGGTCCGACTCCGGGCTTGATATCTATTCCAGCATCCATTGCCCAAAGAGGAGTGATGATGTCGCTGAAGAGCACTGCTCCATCGATGTCATAGCGTCGAGTTGGTTGAAGAGTAATTTCAGCTGCACGTTTAGGATCTGAGATTGCGTTCAGTATTGATCCTTCACCGCGTATTTCCAGGTACTCCGGTAGTGAGCGTCCGGCTTGGCGCATAAACCAGACTGGAACTCTCGCTGGTGTTTGACCGCTAGCTGCTTGTATAAGTGGTTTCATCTCTAATTGAGGCTAGCGGTACTAGACGGCAACGCCAGAAACCGATCTCTAGTTGTTCCAGATAGGCTTAGAAGTTCCCCTTTTTTGGACCTGGATGAAGATATGGCCAATGACAAAAACCAAGAGTTAGCCCAAGAACAAGCTCATGTTGACAAAATATTTGAGTCCTTGGATGAGTCTCGTGAGGCTGCAAAAAAGCTCAAAGGTATGGTCGAAGTTGGCGTTGGTGGCACTAATCAAGCTCGCTGGGAACGAGAAGTATTCTACGAGAATATTTTGAACCGGCTGAAAGACCTTGATCTTGGCGACCGGTCTATTTGTTTCGGGCGAATCGACTATGACGAAGACGAAGGACCTGCCAGCTATCACATAGGAAGGATGGGAGTTTCAGACTCAGAACATAACGTGTTGTTAGTGGACTGGCGAGCCCCTATATCAGAACCCTTTTATAGAGCAACAGGCCGTGACAGCCTCGGCCTTGTGAGAAGGCGTCACTTTGTGTCGCGAAGTAGACAAATTCTCGATCTTGAAGATGAGTTCTTTGGCGATGCCGCTGGCAGGTCCGCAGTAGTTGTTGGCGGCACAGAGCTACAAGGCCACGGCGCGCTGGTTGCAGCACTATCAGAGAATCGCTCAGGCAAGCTTGGCGATATTGTCGGGACAATTCAAGCAGAGCAAGACGAGATTATTCGATCACCAATGAAGGGAATCTTGCTATGTCAGGGTGGTCCTGGTACCGGTAAGACGGTTATTGCTCTTCACCGAGCGGCGTACTTAATGTACGAACATA
This sequence comes from uncultured Acidimicrobiaceae bacterium, assembly GCA_964648795.1. GTDB lineage: Bacteria > Actinomycetota > Acidimicrobiia > Acidimicrobiales > SZUA-35 > JAHDDW01. Next base: position 137,723 of record CAZYMB010000004.1, on the reverse strand, counting down.
GGTTCCCACTCGATACCCAAGGCATTCTAGTAATTGGCCCAAACAAGTTGTTCCTTGGATATATCGAGCAAGTACTTCCTTCCTTAGGAGAAGCCGGAGTCGAACTTTCGGTACTAGCCGATCTAGTTGGCGGAGTTCGAGTCCAGGGTAGAGATGAGACGGCAGCTGCACGCATTAAGGGCGACGTCCGAATGATCGGCGTACTCAAGAAGGCTGTCAAGGATCGTCAGCGTGAGTTGACCGAAGATTTTGTGATCGAGTTAGGCATTCGAAAGTTACGTGTTACTCCAACAGCGTCAAAGGATTTGATTTCAGAAGCCAGAAGAAGGTATCGAGATCATAACGCTGCACAGAGCTTCGTTGAGGCTGGGATTTACGAATACCTATCAGAGATACATCCAGACAGTTTCCACTCAGACACTATTCGAGATCAGCTAGCTGCGTCTAAGCAGATGAAAGAACTTCTTGAACGAATGTGGCCTTTGCTAACACCTGCAGAGTTGTTACATGACCTATTTGGGTCCGACGCTTTATTGTGTTCTGCAGCTGGCAAAAAACTTAACGATGTGGAGCGCAAAAGCCTAAGGCGTGAGCGTGAAGAATTGAGCTTGGCAGAAAAAGTTATTTGGACTGTCGACGACGTTCCACTGTTGGATGAGGCTTGGGAGTTACTAGGTCCTCACCCTAAGAAGAAAGGCAGAGACTCGATAAGAACTTATGGCCATATTGTGGTTGATGAGGCACAGGACTTGTCCCCATTACAGTTGCGTATGTTGACTCGTCGCTCACTAAGTGGGTCAATGACTATTGTTGGTGATATCGCTCAATCAACTGGAGTTTGGGCCCACCACAGTTGGCAAGACATTCTTGACCACCTCCCAGAAAAGCAGATCACTACTAAAGAACTAACTGTCGGCTACCGCATTCCTGGTCCGATCATGAAATTTGCTGGTCGTATTCTTGAGTACGCTATTCCAGGAATGTCAGCTCCGGAGTCTGTTCGTTCTGAAGGAGATGAGCCAGAAGTTATCTCCGTTGCCTCGCAAGACTTGTTAGGTCAGGTTGTTGAGACAGCTGTTAGAGAACGGGATTACGATGGTTCGCCGAACGTAGCTGTTGTGTGTCCAGCGTCTATGTATGAGGAAATCATTGGTGAGTTTGAAAGTCGCGATGTCGAAGTTGGTAAAGGTTTGTCAGATGACTTAAAGTCAGCGATTACTATTATCCCCATCCATGTAGTTAAGGGTCTGGAAGTTGACTCTTCGGTTGTAGTCGAACCTGCCAAGATAGTTAGTGAAGAGTCACAAGGTGAGCGCTCACTCTATGTGGGTTGCACCCGTTCAACGAAACGCCTGACAGTGGTTCACTCAGAGTCTTTGCCTAGGTATCTGGCCAGCTAGCACAGTACTTTGTTTAGTTAAAGTTGCAAACGTCAACATAGTTGGTCGTGAGTAACCATGCTACGTCCCCTCGGTCTAGCCCACGATCTTGTAGTGGTCGATATAGTCGATGCGAATGGTTTGTTTAGAAGTTGGTGCGAGATATCCCGGAGCATTCGACATTGGGATTCGGTAGCCAATTAGAACGTTGAGTTTCAAATCAGACGATCTGATTCCATCAGCAACACTGGCTGCATATGTATCGAATAGCACTCCATCGTGGTAAATCTCGATATCCCCGTTGTTCTTCCATAGTGTTCCCACAGTTAGGAAACCTCCGGGATCTGTACAGTTCGTGAATTTGCGGTCTGCTAAACCTGGCTTAAAGATTCTTTGTGAGCACGCGCCCTCTTCGAGGCCCGTGACAGGGCTTAGGAGTCCTCCATTGTTGAAAGTGCTAAACACGTCTCCTGGGTGCCAATTTCTACGACCGTGCAAGTAAACCTCAACCCAGTTTCTAGCCGAACCGTTTGTGACAGGAATTTCAATGCGTGTCTCGAGATAGTCGCCTTGTTCTACTACAAAGGCGCTATTCGTACCTTCGGGTTCTGGTCTGCTGGCTATCATTCCGGTAACAAAATCAAGCTGGGCCTTGTTTCCATTTTCTCGTCGCCCGTTGTTAAGGCAAAGACTACGATCTGAGTTTGGTACAGGTTGTGCACTTAATTCAAGGAATCCAGATCTGACTTGGACCTGGTTATCGGAGTAGCAAGCAGTCTCAGAATAAGCAAGCGCATCTGTGTAGCCACTGTCAGATAATCCAGGCTGCCAAAAGTCAGTGTTTAGCGAAGATCCATTGAAGTCATCGCTGTCAATAAGTTGGAAATCAAGCTGATCTAGGTTTAGGGGACTTCGGCCATTTGATATAGGCGGAAGTTCTGGGGTACTGGTTGGAGTAGTTTCTCCTGCCCGTGTTTCTGTCGAACGTGTTGAGGTAGATGAAGTCGTTGTTCCTTGAGCGTTGCGATTTGTGGTACTTAGGGTGGTGGACGAGCTTTGGTCATCGTCGGTATCTGTGTTGTTTGTGGTAGTAGCCGTTATGGGGTCCGAGTTTTCTTGAATTGCTCCTGTAGCTGTGGATACGTTGTTGTCTGGAGCTAGGTTCGATGTCGACGTATTGCCGTCGTCGGCTCTATCGACTTGGTCATTATCCGAAGTTTCATTGCTGCCTTGGAAAGCTAGCTGGTCTGGGGTTCCGATTATGGTTGGCAGGCCGGCGGCTGTCGCTGTGTAGTTAAGGGTCTTTCCGGAGAAGCTGTTTTCACCGCCTAAGGTAAAGGTCAGATTTCCTGTTTGTGGGTCTACTCCCACGAACCATCCAGTCACAAATGTCAGTGCAAAAAATGCACCCACGATTGCTAAAGCGTTTCGACGTCGGAACTTCCTAAGAGTTCGTCTGACTTTGGTAAGAAGGTTGAAGTTCATCATGGTTACTTAACCTCGTAGATGTCAACGTAGTTGACCTTGAAGGTTTGAGCAGATGTCGTAGATGTTGATGTCGGAGCGTTGTATCCAGCAACTGTGGGGTTGCTTGGTATACGGTATCCGATTGTCATAGTCAGCTCGCTGATTTTTGAATCGATTCTGTGGCTCGTCACGAATTTGTTGTTTCGGTAGACCTTGAGAGTGTTGCCTTCCCAGGCCATTCCTACAGTGATAGTGCCGCTGAGGCTAGAGCAGCCCTGTTTATCGGACCCGCTAACAAAGTGCCAACTGCAGAACTGGTCACCACGGCCATGAAGCAGACTAAAGGAATCTCCACCAGTTTTGAAGTCTGTGAATCTAACGGATATCCAGTTCTGTGGTGCACCATTGTGTGTAAGGACGTTAACTTCAGTTTCGACATATTGTCCTTCACCGATAGTGAATAGTGAATCTTTAGTGTCGCTGTTGTATCCGCGAACCATACCAGAAACGAACTCAGCAGTGGTCTCGTCCTTGTTTACACACTTTTCACTTTCAGCCGAGGTAGCCCGACGAGCTCCTAAATGAAGTTGTCCGCCAGCCAACCAAACTTGGTCATCGTGATAACAGGACGACTCAGATGTAGTAAGTCCTCGGGTGTAGCCATTGTTAGAGAAGAATGTATCCCGCCAGAGATTAGTGTTCAGCGAAGTGCCGTTGAAATCATCAAATTGAATAAGGTTGAATTCATCTGCGTCTAGATCATTGCCAACTTGTGGTTCTCTACCAGTTCTAAACAGAGTAGTTGGAGGAAGTGGGCTACTGCTAGTGGCGGCAGTTGAATCAGTTGTCAAACGGCTGGTCGCTGTTGTGCTGGATTGCTCAGCTCCTCGAGATGTAGAGGTGTCAGTGTCTTCGCTGTTTGTTTGTGAGGTAATTCGCCTGCTAGTAGTTGTGGTGGCATTCTCACCAGTTTGGTCAGCGTTCGTGGTTGATTCTTGTTGGTTTGTGGTTCCGGCTACGTTGCCATCGTTCTGTGGGATGGCCGGTGTCGCGGTATTTGAAGGTTCAGAGGTGTCTGACGAAGATGAAGTTTGCTCGTCATCAACAAAAGCTAGCTGATCTGGCGCTCCAATTACGGTGGGTAGCCCGACGGCCGTGGCGGTGTAGTTAAGAGTTCTCCCTGAAAGACTAGATTGCCCACCCAAGGTAAAGGTCAGATTTCCTGTCTGTGGATCAAGTCCTATGAACCAGCCTGAAACAAAAGTAAGTAGAAGGAATAGACCTGCTCCGGTAAGAGCATTGCGTCGTTTTGCTCTACGCAGTTTGCGTCTAATGGTTGAAAACAATGCGCCGTAACCTCCCACTTATCCGACAATCTCGTATTGATCTACGTAATCAATTTCTACAGTTTGAGGAGAGTTTTCTGATGGCAGAACTCGACCTAGCCCGCCAGAACTAAACCCAGGGACACGATATGAGAAATTGAGACGCAATTTTTGTTGGGTATGATTTTCTGCTAGCGAATTGTCGAACTCGTCTACCTTTGTGCCATTATAGTAGATGGTTATAGCTCCATTTGTCTCCCACAACGTGCCAATGACAAGGCTTTCGTTGTTAGATTTGGCAAGTCCTCCACCGTTGCATCGGTTAACGTTGCCGGATGAGTGGCGATGTTGGGTACAGACAGCATTGGTAAAGCTATTGAATGGGGATATAAATCCGTCAGGTCCTTCAGTTTCTGTAAAGTCAATCTGAAACCAGTTGAGGCTGTCATTGCCATTGAGCGGGAAACTAATTTTAGTTTCTACGTATTGGCCTGGTTCAACCACGAAGCCTCCGTTTGGTGAGTTAGAGCTTAACCATCCGCCCACAGCTTGAAAACGATCAGTGCCGTAGCCTTTGCACAAGCCTTGTTGTGTTTCTGAGTCGGTAGTTGCTCGGATTTGAATGTTCAAACTTCCGTTTGACTCGAATACCTGATCTCGGGTGTAGCAACTATTTTCGAATGGGTTAGTCGCTTGGGCTTGTCTCCAGAAATCAAAATTCAGGCCCTGGCTTGGTTCCCAGAGATTCGTGTCGAGCTGACCATCAGAGAAGCTGTCAAATCTGATTATCTCGAAGTCATCGGCCGGTAGCCCAAATGGGTCACGCCCGTCGTTGTCAATTGTTGTCCCTGTAGTTGTAGAAGGTGATGGGTCTGAATCATCGTTAGTCGTTGGACTAGGAGCGGGTTGATCGTCTGAAGGATCGGTGTTATCTTCGGAGTTACTTGTTTGGTCGCTACTCGTAGCTGTCCTAGAAGAGGTAGTTCGTTGCTCATCATCACGGGCCGAATCAGGAATAGTCTCACTGTCCGGTGAAGTGGGCACTACTTGTGAATCATTGCTTCGTGAAGTTGAAGTGGAGTTTCCTTCTTCAGTTAGGACGCCATCGTCTTGTTGTAGCTCGATATTGTTATCAGAATCATCATCAGAGAAAGCTAGCTCTTCGGGTGTGTCGGCGTCTCCGATTATTTTTGGGAGTCCGACCGAGGTTGCTACAAAATTTAACGTACGGCCTGTAAAACTGTTCTCCGGGTTGAAACCAAAGCTAAGTTCGCCGGTTTCTGGGTCTTGGCCAACGAATAATCCAATCGAGAAAGTTAGCGCGAGGAAGATGACTGACATTGCCAATATGTTGCGTCGCTTGGCCTTACGCAATTTTCTTCTTAAGAGATTGAGCACTACTTCCCCCTAGTTATTTAACGGGAAGTAATAGGTATTCTTTAGAACGACTAGTGATTAGCCCAGCTGGCCTATAGATCTAATTACCTATAACTAGCTAAGTACGCCTGGAGGGACTTGAACCCCCAACCAACTGGTTCGAAGCCAGCTACTCTATCCAATTGAGCTACAGGCGCTAGTTAACCAGAGCCTACCAGTAGTGCTGGCGGTTAGACACGTGAATAGGGGCCAGTCAGAACCTCTCTGTTGCGGGCTAGACTGTTAGTCGGACAACGGCGTCAGAATCTGGGCTGTTGAGCCCACTACAAGGAATAACATGGCGGTGTTTAGAAAAATAGTCCAATCGATGCTATTTCCAGCTGTTTTGTTTGCGATGCCACTGGGGCTAATTTTGATTGGCTCACCGATATACGGTTGGCGAGCTCCTAGTGATTTAAGCAATTTTGTCTCGGATGGACCCACAACTATTTCGATAGTCAGTGTTGTACTTCATTTCTTAGCTTGGGCTTCTTGGCTCTTGTTCGTGCGATTCACAGCTAGTGAGCTCATCAGACCTGGGCAGTCCAATGGCTTAGGTTCAACGGTATTTCGTCGGATGTTAATCGCAACCGGTGTGTTGGCCACAACAATTGGTGCTGTCGAAGCTTCCAGCACCGTTCCCGAAGTCTCTGGAGTAGATAACACACCGCTTGACCTCAAGAATGCAGCTACTCCGACAAAACAAGCGCCCCAGGTCTCACTACACACCGTTGCTGTGGGGGAGTCATGGGTTTCCTTGGCACAAATGTACATGAGTGATCCAGCCGCATGGTCCTACATTCGCTCGTTAAACATGAACACCGCAGTCGATGATGGTGCTGTTATTACCACCAAGACCGAAATTATTAAGCCAGGCTGGAAACTCAGGGTGCCAAAGGTGGTCGAGGTTGACTCAAAGTCAGTTTCTATAGGTATTGATTCAGATGGTGCATTTGAAAGAGACGCTTCCAGTGTTCTAACCGGGCTAGGTGTAGCAGGTAGTGTTCTAGTAGTTGACATTGTTGAGGCACTGCGAACAGCAAGGCGTCGCAGAAGTATCGATAGAAATCCTGGTGAGTACATCTCTGAACCTAGAGTTAGGCCTAGCGGCTATGAAGCTGCGATAAATCGAGTTTTGGCCGATGGCACTGATCAAGTGTTGGTAACAGAAGTACCACCAGGCTCGGACAATTGGCCAAGCTCACTCCAACCAACCGGAGAATTGCAGTTGATGGTGTCTAGAGATCGTGCGATTGATCTTGGCAAGTCCTCACACATCGTGGTTGGAGGGTTCGATCTTTCATGTGGGCAGTTTCTTAATTCAGCGATTCTGCAAGTGTTGGTAGCTAAGGCGCCTTTAGAAGTGGTGGTCTCTCCTGCATGTAAGGCCATCGTGGCAAAATTTGATCAGGTTCGAGAAATTGACTTAGCTGAACTTCGAAACTTGATATGTAGCAACAGGGATCGCTCTTCTAAAAGCAAGGGAACAGTTGTGGTCGCAAGCTCAGTTGAGTTAGAAGGTATCACTCTGACCCCTGAGCTATGTAACGACAAGGACCTTTATGTTCTGGAATGGGATCCAACCAAAGATGCCAAACTCGATCTTGAATTCACCGAACATGGTGAAGTTGCCTTTGGGGGTTTGTCTATCAATGAACAAGCTCAGCGGGTAACGAATCAGACTGCAGAAGTGGTCCTATCTTTGATAGATGCTAAGGCAGGATCAGTGGCCAAGAAGGTCAAGCCAGCCAACTGGCACTCATCAAACACTTTGATGTTGCATGTTCTGGGTCCAGTCAGACTTGATGGAAACTCTGAACTAACGCAACGACAGTTGTCGTTGGTTACATATCTAGTCGTTAATGGCCCAAGTTCACGCTCACAGCTAAAGGAAGCGCTTTGGGATGGTCAGCGAGTAACAGACAAGACTTTTTCCAATCTCGTTTCTGAAACTAGAGCCAAACTAGGGCGAGAGTTCTTTCCTACAGCTAGTCAGGGAATGTACCAGATTTCAGGAATTTCATCTGACCTAGACAGTTTGCGTGAACTGATGGCGGCAGGTCCTAAGGCTAGCTCTGAACAAATTGAGGCTGGACTCGAGCTAATAGGAGGAGAAGTATTTTCTGTTGCCTCCACAAGACACTGGAGTTGGATTTCATATCACTCATATGTGTATGCAGAAGCCGAAGCCTGTGTTGTAGATCTAACTGTCGAACTTGCCTCACGACATGTTGTTGCTGGTGATTTTCATGCTGCTTTTAGAGCGCTAAAGTCAGGGCTGGTAGCAGTTAAGTCCGATGAAAGGCTCACAGCTCGAATGGTTGAAGTGTGTGAGACCTTTGGCAAGCAGACTACTGCAGATCGAATCAGGCAGTCTTGGCAACGCTTGGCAGGCGAAGACCTAAGAGAAGATATCTTTCGTACTAAGTCCAGTGTTGATGCGGATGCGCTAGATTCAGATTATGCGCAAGCTACTAATTAGTTTCGTTTTCTTGGGGTCAGCCTGTGGCGCCACAACTCAAGCTCAAGAGTTCAACGACTTTAGCGAAGACAGCTTTCTAGCTGCCTGTACTCAAACAGGAGAAGACATTGCTCTCGATCAGCGAGCCAGTGATATCGATAGTGACTTAGTCTCTGACATTTGTGGTTGTGTCTGGGATACGACATCATCCGAGATGCTATTTTCAGAGTTTGTTGCGTTAGACGATCTACTAACGCAGGACGCAAATGCAGATTTGCCTGTGGGTGTGCAAAGAAGCATTGCTGATTGTGTTAGCTCAGAGCTAGATCTTTAATTTAGCTAGATTCGATTTGGTTTAGCCGTTGCATCAATTTTGTGGCGTGTCTAGTCCCCACACCTAAAGCTATACCCTCTAGTTGTTCACCGGCTTGATTAGTCGCTGTGGCCCGCCCATCGTTGGTAACGGCAAGCTTAATATCGAAGTAGTCGGGGAGTTCTGATTCGTCTTCAGCCAAAAGAATCATATGCATCTCTCCGCTTGTGACTTTGTCGTGATGTAACCCAGCTAAGTCAAACGCTCGAATTCCATCTACGATAACTACTCGGATTTGGTTGTCTGCTTGTGATGCCCAGGAAGGGAATTCGCTTGTCCAGCCCCAATGTAAATCCGAGTTTTCCGGCGTCGTGATTACCTTTAAGTCCAGTGACCCAACTTTTTGAAACGCTACTAGTGAGCAGATAGCGTGTCGTGCGCTAGCGAAGCGTGCTTCCGGTGGGCCAATTATTGCCAGCGGGCCCCTAACTAAATTAGCTGTAATTGGCACGGATGGGATAGAGCAGAGCTGGTCCACGTTGGCATGTAGGTTGCGTGGGATTTCTCTAGACAGGCCAAAGTTTGGTCTCCATGGTAGGTCAGCATAGGAGATACTCCAGCGGAGAAAGTTAGGGTCCGAAGCGCCTCTAGCTAGGATTTCTGCGCCCTTTGTATCGACTCTTTGGGCAAGTTCTTCTGGATCGGGGTGGAGTGTTCGCTGAGTCGCTGCATCAAGATTTCGGGCTTGCCTGATTGATTCAATAAACTCAGCAGATTCTTCATCAAGATCTTGGCTGGGTGTTTCGTCAGTATCTCCGTGTATCCAGGTGACTTTTTCTTTAAGTCTGAACTTTGGAACTTGGATATTCTTGCGTTTTTTTCTACGAGAAGGTTTAGCGGACTTGCCACTTTGGTTTCTTTCGTTCCGAATCGTAAAGCTATTACCCATAGCGCTGAGTACCTTGTTGCCGATTATTTCTTCAGAATGAATCGGCAACCCATCCAACATAAGTTCTATGTTTCGGGGTTTCGCAATTGCTGTGCTGCCTTCAATTTCAATTTCGATGGGCTCTGCTTCTGGGTCGGTTTTAATTAGATAGGTTCCATTAATAAGACTTAGTCGGCTGCCAGCATCAATCCCGGCGACGTGTCTTATTTCTGTGCCGCTTCGTTTCCTATGACTGTTGCGGCCTTCAGAAGCGCTTTCCAAACCACTTATTCTGAAGCCATCGTCAAGTAACACAGTGATGACATCATGCGGCCCAGAACGGACTGGACGACTCTTCTGTGTAGGTTTTTCGGCGGGATCTTCTAGTGAATTCATAGTCGTTTGATTGCTTATATTGTAGATAAAATACGGTGCCGTCCCGCCAATACTCCGTCATTGTTACTTCCCGTATTATTATGGAAACGAGAATAGTATGATGTCTCTGACAGACTCTTTTGTCTCTAAATTCTTCCTTCTATGACAGACCGCCCAGTAAAATCCAAAAGAAGTATCAAGGATAAGGTTCTTATTTCAGTGGGCATCTTACTGAGTCTTGTAGCTATTCTTGGAGCTGCCGGTGCCGGATTTGCCTTCAGACAGTCACAAAAGCTAGTGCGGGCCGAACTGGGTCTTGTGGAGACCCCAAATAATGAACCAGCGAACTGGTTGTTGGTTGGCACAGATGATCGCTCAGAGATAAGTTCAGAAGACGAAGATGCCCGGTTCTTTTTGGATAGAAACACTCCAATTGAAGGTGTAAGAACTGACACAATGATTGTGGCAAGGGTTGACCCTGATTTGAATCGGATCGATATTATCTCGGTTCCTCGGGATTTGTGGGTAGATATAGACGGAAGCTTTGGACGTATCAATTCGGCATACCGAGTACCGTCTAATGCTACTGAAGAAGAGCTGAGCGAGGGACGACGACGCTTAGTCAGGACAATTCAATCAAACCTTGGAATTGAAATTAATCACTATGCGGAAGTTGACTTTAGAGGATTTCAGTCGGTGGTTGACTCTCTTGGAGGAGTCGAAATTGACTTTGAGCGCCCAGCCAGAGACTTAGCTTCTGGTCTATCAGTTGACGCTGGGACTCAGGTACTCGATGGGAGTCAGGCGTTGGCTTACGCCAGGGCCCGCTCTTATCAAGAACAGAATGAGAATGGGCGCTGGACCACTGACCCTACTGGCGACCTAGGTAGAACCGAGAGGCAACGGAACTTTTTGGTAGAGGTAGCTAGCGAGCTTGTCTCGAGTTCAACTTCGCTCAATTTCATAAATACAGATTCACAGATTTCGGTGTTAGCAGAAAACGTGGTCTTCTCGAGTAGCGTTAGTATCTCATCGTTGACATCGCTTGCGACTACCTATCAAAGCGTGGGAGTCGACAGCATAACAAGCCATACCTTGCCCGTTGTCGCTGGTACTGAGGGAACAGCCTCAGTACTGCGGTTGGCACAAGGTTCTGATGATACTCTCAGTCTCTTTAGAGGCTTCTCGACCTTGGCTGGAGCTACGGTAGATGTCTTTAATGGAAGCGGTGTCCCAGGCCAAGCGACTCAAGCCGCTACTAACCTTCGCCAAACAAATATAGCAGTGGGGCTTGTCTCAGATTATCCGACCAGAGTTGCGTTAACTGAGATTAGATTTAATCCAGCTTTCGAAGCAGTTGCCATAGAATTTCAGAACTCGGTTGCGTTCGCCTCAGTCTTGGTTGAAGACCCTAATGTTGAAGAGCTCGCCTTGATTACAGGGGAAGATTTTTAGAGCCCGAGAGCTTCTATGATCTTTCCGGCAACTTCGTCTGGTTGCCCATCTTCTGGTGTGTAGCGAAGCTCAGGTTTGTCGGGAGCTTCATATGGTGCATCGATCCCGGTCATCCCTTTAATCTCTCCGGCGGCAGCCTTTTCGTAGAGACCTTTGGGATCGCGTGCTTGGCATACTTCCAGAGGGGTATCAATGAATACCTCAACAAACTTAACCCCAGCGGCATCGTGTAGTTCTCTGGCCAGTTCACGACTTGCTCTATAAGGACTTACAAGGGGAGCGATACTGACTACTCCGGCATCCGCAAATAGAGCAGCTACATGAGAAGTGCGCCTGATGTTTTCTTGGCGGTCTTCTGGGCTAAATGAAAGGTCACCGTTTAAGCCGTGTCGCAAATTGTCGCCATCGAGTAAGTATGCAGAGTTGCCTGCCTCGACTAGTTGGCGTTCAAGTTCGACAGCAACAGATGATTTCCCAGAGCCGCTAAGTCCAGTAAGCCATACTGTTAAACCAGTTTGACCAGTCTTAGATTCTCTGGTTGATCTTTCGATCAAGCCATCGTGCCAAATAGTGTTCTCTGTCTTTTGGTTAGACATCGCTAGTCGACGGAGGTAATCATTCCGGCGCCAACGGTTACGTTCGTTGTCTCATCTACAAGGATGAAACTTCCGGTCTGACGGTTGCGGTCGTATAAGTCAGCCATTAGAGGCTTAGTCACACGCATTCGCACTTTGCCAATTTCGTTAAGTTCAAGAGAATCTGCTTCGAAGTCTCGGCTCAAGGTATTTACATCAAGGCGGTATCGGAAGTCTTTGACAACTACTTTGCCCCAATTGCTTGTGTGCTTGATAGCTAGTTTCGAACCTTCTGTAAGGGTCGAGGCATCTGCCATCCAGCAAACCATTGCTTCAATGTCTTGGGTTGGTGTTGGTTGATTGTTAACACGACAGATCATGTCACCACGAGAAATATCAATCTCGTCTTCCAGCATTACGGTTACAGACATTGGGAAATAAGCTTGCGTAAGCTCTTCGCCATTCTGTTCGATCGCTTTGATCTTCGAAGTCAAACCAGATGGGAGGGCAACAACTTCGTCGCCTGGGCGCATGATTCCACCTTCAACGCGTCCTGCGTATCCGCGGTAGTCAGGGTATTCCTTGCTTTGTGGGCGGATAACAAACTGAACTGGGAACCTGGCATCTTGCAAGTTGCGGTCAGATGCAATGTATACCTCTTCTAGGTGGTGCAACAGTGTTGAGCCGTTGTACCAATCCATGTTCGCTGAGCGATCCACAACATTGTCACCCTCAAGGGCAGACATTGGGATGAATGTAAGGTCAGGAACATCTAGACGAGATGCGAAATCAATAAACTCAGTTCGGATATTTTCGAATGTTTCTTGATCGTAGTCAACTAAGTCCATTTTGTTGACAGCTACTACAAGGTGTGGAATCTGTAGCAGACTGGCAATGAATGCGTGTCGTCTAGATTGCTCTAAGATTCCCTTACGGGCATCGATCAAGATGATTGCTAAGTTCGCAGTCGAGGCACCGGTAACCATGTTTCGGGTGTACTGGGTGTGTCCTGGTGTGTCAGCAATAATGAACTTACGCTTAGGTGTTGCAAAGTAGCGGTGAGCAACATCGATTGTGATGCCCTGTTCACGTTCTGCTCGTAGACCATCAGTCAATAGTGCAAGGTCAACCGTTTCAGCACCACGTGCCTGTGAAGTTTCTTCAATTGATTCGAGCTGATCTTCAAAAATTGATTTTGAATCGTAAAGTAGACGGCCAATCAATGTTGACTTTCCGTCGTCTACGCTTCCAGCTGTAGCAAGTCTTAATAGATCCATTAGAAGTAGCCTTCTTTCTTGCGGTCTTCCATAGCGGCTTCTGTTCGTCGGTCATCGGCTCGAGTTGCGCCACGCTCTGTTGTGCGAGTAGCGCCAATCTCCTCGATAACTTGTTCCAGTGTTTTAGCTGGCGATTCAACAGCACCTGTAATTGTTGCGTCACCAATAGTGCGGAATCGAACTAGCTTGTTCTCGACTGGCGTGCCTTCTGGAGCTTGAAGGTGCTCAGTAACAGCCATCCACATGCCATCACGTTCGAAGACATCACGGTGGTGAGCTAGGTATACATCAGGAACTTCTACTTCCATCTCATTGATGTAGTTCCAGACATCTAGCTCTGTCCAGTTAGAGATAGGGAAGATACGCATGTTCTCACCTGGGTTGCAGCGTCCGTTGTAGAGGCTCCATAGTTCTGGACGTTGGCCTTTAGGGTCCCACTGTCCGAACTCATCTCTAAATGAGTAGATACGTTCTTTAGCTCGTGCTTTTTCTTCGTCACGGCGTGCGCCACCGAAACATGCATCGAACTTGTGTTCTTCGATTGCTTCTAGGAGTGCAGAGATTTGTAGGAAGTTACGAGAAGCGCCTGGGCCTGTTTCTTCTTTAACTTTTCCAGAATCGATTTGGTCTTGAACAGAAGCAACAATTAGCTTCAGCCCGTATTGTTCGACTATCTTGTCGCGGAACTCGATAACTTCGGGGAAGTTATGTCCGGTGTCGACGTGCAGAATTGGGAATGGCACAGGCGCTGGGGCGAATGCCTTAACTGCCAGGGTAAGAACAAGAATAGAGTCCTTGCCTCCCGAGAACATCAGGCATGGTCTTTCGAACTCAGCTGCAACTTCTCGGATAATGAACATGGCCTCAGATTCAAGCACTTTGAGGTGAGAAAGTTGAGTTTTCATGGGTCTCCTAGCAAAGGAATAGTTTAACGCAAATGTTCTTGAGCTTCATTGCTCTGAACCGTCTAAACATTACTGTCGGCTGAATTTCTGGGGACTGAAAGGTTTTTGTGTATTTTGAACAAAATATTCTCAAATTGCTAGGTTATGATGCGATTTGGCCGACATAAGATTCAGTTAGGTAATTAGAAAGTAGATTATGTCAGATAATCCCGTCATAAATATCTCAGAATATACAGCGCCGTTGAAGCGCTATGTACCCCTTATTGTGGGACTGACCATAGCTGGTCTAATTCTTGGTTTTATTCTCTTCCAGACTCGCGGAAGTCAGTTCGTAGCTGAGGCGGAAGTCCAGGTTAAGCCGATTATTGCTCAGACAGCTACCGTAGATCCTGATCGCCAGATCAATACAACTACAGAAGAAGAGATTGCATCTTCGCAAGCTGTACTTGGTAGGGCCTTGAATATTATCGAAGTAGCCGATGGCGAAGCTCTATCCAGCTACAGCAACCCTGAAACACTACAGAATGCAAAAGCTCTCGATTTTGATGACGAGGCAATTCAACGAAACAGCGACAAAGTCGAAGTCGACGTAATCGGTGACTCTCAGATTCTTGTTGTTACTGCATCTTCGGACGATTCAGAGGAAGCCGCTCAGCTAGCTCAAGCAGTCGCCGTTGCTTATGTTGATTTCAGACGCGATGACGCTGGAGCGAGCCTTGAACAAACCAGACAATCACTACTTGAAAGACAAGTCCAAATCGAAACTGAGCTTTCAAGCGTTTACGCTGGTGGAGCTCCAGCGCCGTTTGAAGTAATCGGCCTTGAGGCTGAGCTCGACCAGATTAGTCGAAGTCTTGGTAGTACACAAGGGTCAAATATTGACGCTGGATCGGTAATTTCTGATGCTACCGCTCCTGACTCCACAGAAGGTCTGCCAACAATAGCTGGTCCTGCCTTTGGTGCACTACTAGGCCTAATCGCTGGCGTCTCGCTCGCACTCGTGCTGGATCGTTCAGATGATCGTCTGCGTTCAGCTTCTACCGAAATCGCCGAATTGGGCGTTCCTGTACTAGGTACAGCCCCAGTCAAACTTAGAAGTGGTTCTGGTCTTTCTGTCTATCCAAGTAACTCCGTTGGTGCTGACTCTTACAGAAGAGTCCAGGCAACAATGTTGTTCAACTTGGACCAAGAGGAAAAGTCATTGGTTGTTGTTTCGGGTGTAAAGAACTCTCGAGTCTCAGGGTTCGTTGCAGCTAACCTTGCAGCAATGGCTGCACGAAGTGGTCGAAGGACTTTGCTAGTAGGCGGTAACTTGCGAGACGATCCTCTAAACGACGGACTTGGTCTTAGCGACGTTGTATCTGGTCAGAGCTCACTAGCCGATGCTATTGAGAAATTGGAACTCGACCCGAATCTCCACCTACTGGGTGGAGGAACAGCTACAAGCCGTCCAGCTGATGTACTACAAAGCGAAGCATTTGGACGAATGTTGAGTGCAGTCACCGAAGACTATGACCTTGTACTCATAGATTCACCAGCTGTTCTTGATGTTGCAGACGCTGTCGATATTTCCCGACTAGCTCAGGCTGCACTGATGGTCGTTGACTCAAGTAAAGAGTCTCGCAAAGACATCGCAGCAGCTATAGGACAAGTTCGCAATGTCGGTACTGACATCGTTGGAGTTGTAGTCGCAGAGTAGCTTACAGTGGCTTAAAAGAGTTCGTAATAGGCACTCTTCTATCTACACCGAATGACATTTTCGAGATCCTGGTACCGATGGGAGACTGCCGACGTTTGTACTCGGCCCTATCAACTAAGCTAACCAGACGTTTTACATGGTCTAAGTCGTATCCTTGGCTCGCTATTTCTGTAACAGTTTGTCGCTGCTCAATATAGAGCTTGAGAATTGCGTCGACAGTGTCGTAATTACCTAGGGTCTCCTCATCTGTTTGGTCAGACCTTAGTTCTGCTGAGGGAGCCTTACTAATGATGTGATCAGGGATCTGTTCTTCGAAGTTACTGTTTATCCAGTTTGAGAGTTCATAGACCTGGTCTTTCCACAGGTCACGAATCACACCGTATGCACCGACGGTGTCACCATAAAGAGTCGAGTACCCAACAGCAGCTTCAGTTTTGTTGCCAGTTGCAAGGACAAGCCAGTCTTGTTGATTCGACAGAGCCATCATTAAGACTCCTCGGATTCGCGATTGAAGATTTTCATCTGTGATTGGCCGTATCGATGCATCGAGGCTTTCTGATAGCGTTTGCTGATATTGCGAGTGAATGGTTTCTATCCCGAGCTCATATATCTCAACACCCAAGTTGTTGCACAGTTCAACAGAGTCTGAAATTGAATGATCAGAAGAGTAGACAGAAGGCATGGTTACAGCATGTATATTTTCACCTCCTAGCGCCTTGGCGGCTATATAAGTTGTCAAGGCAGAGTCGATTCCTCCAGATAGTGCAACCCCCACTTGATCGAACCCGTTGTCGTTAACATAGTCTCTGAGCCCTCTGACTGAGGCCGCAAAAACAGCCTCGTTTTGTGGCAATCCGACTGGGTTATTCGGCTTCGTTTGCGTTGGTTCAGCGTTCCAATCCCAAACAGCTAGCCCTTCTTCAAACTGGCCTACGTCTGAGATCATCTCGAATTGAGGCCCTCGAGCATGTGAGCTCCCGTCGAAGACTAACCCGTCTTGACCACCAACGATGTTCACATAAGCAATGCCAAGATCGACTTCAGCCATCCTCTTATCGAGAACTTCAGATCGCTCTCTGCTTTTGTCCAAGCTGTAGGGGGATGCATTGACAACTACCAGCAGCTCTGCTCCCTGATCACTTAGAGACTGGCAAACCTCGTCTCCATCCCAAACATCTTCACAAACTATCAAACCAGCTTTGTGGCCCTTGATATCGATGACACACGCTGGTCCAGGGGTAAAGTATCGCTTTTCGTCGAAGACTTCGTAGTTGGGAAGTTTAGATTTGTGCGATATCCCGAGAAGGTTACTGTTGCCAAACGCATACGCAGAGTTATGGATAGCTTTATCTTCTTCTCCAAAACTCACGCCACCTATAACCACGACGATTCCGGACGCTACCTCAGTTAATCGGTTTGTTGCTTCGATACTGCGCTCCACAAATAGGGTGTTGAATAGTAAATCTTGGGGTGGATATCCCGAAATTGCTAGTTCCCCAAAGCAAACTATGTCGCAGCCCTGAGACTTAGCCTCTTGGACCAATTGGCCAATAGAGGCCAAATTGGCCTCGAATTGGCCCATTACAGGGTGAAATTGAGCTAATCCGATTCGCAAGCTGGTCATCTAAAACAGCATACCCTTACTACCAAAAGTCCCGAATTTAAAGCCCTTTTTTGTGCTGGGGATGAAAATATGTGACACACTGGCAGTATTAAGTTAACCTATCTATATAAGCCACTCACGATAGGGCGCGTCGAGCTGGCAAATATGAGTGAATCTCATTGGTTGAGCTGTTATGGGTAATAGAAAAACAAATAAGGTTTCTTCGATTAAAAATACCCTGGTCAGCATTGTTATTCTGCTTCTTGGTGCCCTGCTATTTTCGATTACCGCTGCAGCTGCCCAAACCGATGACGAGCTGGACGAACAGAATGAGATTTTAGCCCAGCAACGTATTGAAATAGAAGCTCGTAATCTTGAAGTGCAGAATCAGATTGCAACCAACCAGCTGAGCGTGGCGCAACTTACCGAAACCTTGGAAAGCATTGACCTCGAGGTCAATCAGATCTCTGCGCAGGTTTCAGCCGAGGAGGCTAAGTTAACGACCGCGCAAAGAGAAATAACAGAGCTAGAAGAACAGTCTGAAATTCGTAGAGCTGAGATCAAAGTGCTCGAAGACAGAATTCGTGATCAAGCTATATCTGGTTATCAAATTGGCGATGGAGCAGAGTCAGAAGGCAGTGATCCAGCCGCACAAGCTAGAGCACAGGAGATTCTTTCTACTGTTACTAGTACTCAGGCAGAGGACATTTCTCGTCTTAACGACTTGGTCACACAACTCGAGCAAGAACAAATCCGGGCAACAATTCTTGAGGTTCGTGTAGAGCAAAGTAAAGCACTGCTCGAGACTGATCGACAAGAACTAGAACTTGCCCAGGCCTCTCAACAAGAGGTTGTTGACCAGGCCGAAGCTGTGTTGGAAGCTCGCTTAGCTGAGGCTGCGGTACTTGCTGACAGAGACTCTGATTTGGCAGCCCAGATCGAGGAAAACACACAAGAACTAGCAGAACGTGCGGCAGCTCGCTCGGCTACAACATCATCTTCTCGATCAACTGTAGATATCCCAGGTGTTGGGGAAATTGTGAATGTGCAAGGTATCTCGGTACACGTCAGCATCGCGGATGACCTCGATCGCCTACTAACCGACGCCAGAGCCGATGGCATTAACTTGGCCGGCTGGGGTTACCGAGATCCACAACGACAAATTGAGTTAAGACAAAAGCATTGCGGAACTTCACACTTCGAAGTTTATGAGATGTCTTCTTCACAGTGCTCTCCACCGACTGCTCGTCCAGGGTCTTCGCAGCACGAGCGAGGCTTGGCAATTGACTTCACGCTCAATGGTGGTTCGATTGGGTCTCGTTATAACTCTGGCTTCAAGTGGTTGGATGCGAACGCTCACCGATATGGACTAAAGAACTTACCTTCTGAGCCGTGGCACTGGAGTACCACCGGTAGGTAACGCAACCTGGTTAGGCTATAGAGCAGTGAAATCAAAATTAGTTTTGGGCGCCATAGCTATAGTGCTCGCTGTTGTATTGGCCAACCTGTTCATTGTGTTTAGTAGACGTGGCGAACTCGCCGTGGCCGAACTTACAGTTGGTGACTGCTTAGCTGAGCTTTATGAGTCTGGTTCGCAGTTTGTAGAACCAGTGCAGTGTTCTACAAACCACGTCCAAGAAGTAGTTGGCTCTACTCCCGATGATTTGGCTACCGAACTCGGCGCTTCGGTTAGTGATTTCCCAGAAGTCAGTGAATTGAATGACATTGCGACAGAGCTTTGTGTGGCAGAGTTTAACTCTTATACGGGGCTTGAGTACTCGACAGCAGAGTTCCTTGTTACAGGTATCACTCCAGACGCCGAGGCTTGGGAATCAGGAGATCGAGCAATCGTATGCCTAGCGTCAAACGCTGATCTTTCGCCCATTGAGGGCTCGCTAGCGTTCTCTACTTAGTTGAAATTAGACAACTAGGAGATCGCGTGCGCCAGTATCAGAAGAAGGATGACGCAATTTACTCATTGCTCGAGCTTCGATCTGACGAATTCGCTCTCGAGTGAGAGCAAAGTGTTCGCCTACCTCTTCAAGAGTTCTTGGTTCGCCTCGGTCGAGGCCGAATCTAAGCTTTAAGATCTCTCGCTCACGTTCGTCCAGTGGACTTAGGAGCTTCGAGATTTCGTCTGGCAGAAGACTGTTTGCTGCAGTTTCGAATGGTGAGTCTGCGCCTTTATCTTCGACGACGTCGCCAAGTTCTGCGTCGCCGTCTTCTCGTAGAGGCTCAGATAGAGAAACTGGCTCTGAAGCGAACCGAAGTGCTTCAGAAACTTTCTCTTCTGGCATCTCAACTTCTTGAGATAGTTCTTTAAGAGTTGCGGGGCGGCCATGCTTAATCTCTAAGCGAGCTCGAGCTTTTTGAAGCCTCGTAAGCGTGTCACCGGCGTGAACTGGAAGTCGAATTGTTCGTCCTGTGTTGGCTATACCTCTAGTGATAGCTTGTCTGATCCACCATGTTGCATAAGTGGAGAACTTAAAGCCTTTTCTCCAGTCGAACTTCTCGACCGCATGCATAAGTCCTAAGTTACCTTCTTGAATTAGGTCTAGCAGCGGTAACCCTGAAGCCTGATACTTCTTAGCGATAGATACAACAAGTCTAAGATTGGACTGAACAAAGGAACGCTCTGCTTTGCGGCCCTTACGAAGGTCACGCTTTAGCTCACGAGTTTTGGAAGTATTTAGGTCTGTCTCGGTCTCAAGTTTTAGAGATGCCTCTTTACCCTTTTCGATTTGCTGAGCTAACTCAACTTCGTCGTTCTTTGTGAGCAGGGGGTACTGGCCAATATCGGTCAGATAAAGGCGTACTAGGTCTTCTTCATCTCTTTCGACACGATCAGCTGCCAAGTCGGATCCCCACTACTATCTGGCGACTCGCCTAGTTGGAAAGTCGCTTGGTTGCGTATCTGCACCATATCGAGATGCAAGACCGATTTGTCTATATAACCCATAAATTTCTCTGGCTCTTCCAGACATAGCGATCACTTCCACATTATTATCTCTAGAGATTTACCTAGCGAAGCGCTACTACCTGCGCTCACTATTATTGCGTAAGGATTTACTTGCAGCGGCTTCCGATACCAGAACCTGGTTCTTTCAAAGCGCAACAGTATGTTTCAGACCATTTAGATGGGCTCTATTCAGGACCTGTGGCAGCTTCTGAGACCATTAGAGGCGGACAGACCGAAGCCAACAGCGTTATTTCTGATCTCGATATAACTGGGTATGGGAAAAGTAGATTTACGGCTTATCCAGTGGGCGAGCGCGGAGCGACAGTTGTTTCTCCTTATGTCAATGCTGGCTTGATAACTCTTCACGAGCTATGGAGTGAAGTCGATGAATCAAGCAGTGAGGCTAGTTCGGTCGACGTAGCGAGCTATCGCAACGAGCTAGTTTGGCAAGAATATGCACGTCATTGGCTAGCGAGGCTTGGTAGTGCCACCAAAACCGGAACTAAACGTGAAATTGAGTCGCCAGATTCGGTGAAGCCCATCGATAGACGCATGGGATGCATGGATCTGGTGATGGAAGAACTAGAAGATGTTGGGCACTTGGTCAATGAGGTCCGGCTTTGGTTTGCATCTCACTGGGTGGCCACAGGCAACAGCTGGCAGAGCGGTCAAGAGTATTTCTATTCGCACTTACTCGACGGTTCCCATGGCCCAAACAGACTTGGCTGGCAGTGGGCTACGGGTGTGGGTTCTGAGAAGCACTATAAGCTGACTCGCTGGCACGTAGAGGAGCGAGCACAAGGTTTGTGTGCCAGCTGTGAGCTAGTTACCGAGTGTCCAATCGACTACGAGCAGCCGGACCCAATATATATCCCCGCTCCGAACTCGGCTGTAGCTGAGTTCGACGAGGCAAACTTTGGTCCCAAAGAAGCGGTAACGAAGGAGCGAGACATTGCTGGCGTAATGCTAAACCCGAGTTCTATGGGAGACAAGGATCCGGCATTCGTAGCTCACCCAGATGCTCCATGTGTGTTCGTATTTGACGAAGAAACGCTTGGCTCACAAGCCCTAAGTTCTAAGAGGCTATGTTTTTGGATCGAGACACTGGCTGATCTAGCGCAGCGTCGTAGCGTCGAAATCTACAGAGGTTCTTACGCAGAACTGGTTAAAGATCGGCCAATGGCAACGACATTCATTCCTGACGTTGAGTCTTTAATGCGTGAAAGTATCAGTGATTTTGCAGAAATTTACCCATGGGCTTGGTTGGTTGAACCAGCCGACGTCTCAGTGAATTCGTTTTCTGCGTGGTCGAAGGCTTCTAATGTTGCAAACCTAAGTCATCTGACCTCTTTGACTAGTCCTTTATCAGATGTTCAGCTACCTTAGAATATGATGCCCGAGGCGCACACAGTACGACTAACCATCCCATCAACCTATGACTATGTCGCGTGCGCCCGATCAGTAATTGTTGGAGCAGTAGCGGCAAGGTCGAGTCTTGTGTCTGATCGACTAGAAGACTTGATGTGGGTAGTCTCAGAAGCGGTAACAAACGCTATTGAGGCCAACCTTGTTACTGACCCTGATGAAATGGTCGAAATTCGCTGCGATATTGAGCCAGGTAAGGTCAAGCTACGGGTGGCCGATGCAGGCCCGGGACTTCCTGAGTCCACCGAGATTGCTGATGTGGCAACGGCGGCTCAGATAGACAGAGAGGGAGCTATTGGTTTACCTCTAATGAAGCACCTTTCAGATGACCTTTCTTACTCTTCCGATGTTACTGGAACAGTTATTCACCTGGAATTAAGGCAAGCCGGTTAGCCAGTATTTGCACTGTTGCGGCCAGATTACGAGCCGAAACAAAGACGAAAGATTCGAGTTCATTCTTCCGATACATTAAGGTAGTCTTAACGGCTGCTGGGGCTACAACTTCGAGGTAAACGTTCATGTCGGCTGGAAATCCAATTAAGTTACAACCGCACGCGTGGAGCGGCGGAGATTCATTACTTGCAAAGACCGTGGCTAGGCCAATGGTCCGTTTTATATCTCAAGAAGCATCATCTGGCATCGTGTTGATAATCGCAACTGCTGCGGCGCTAATTTGGGCGAATCTTTCTTTTGATTCATACGATGCCTTCTGGCACTTCAAACTCAATATCGAGGTAGCGGGTCGTGAGATTTTCTCTGAAACTCTTGAGCATGTCGTAAGCGATGGCCTAATGGTTATCTTTTTCTTTGTCGTAGGTATGGAGATTAAATCCGAGCTTGTGACTGGAGATCTTCGAGAACCTCGAGTAGCGGCTCTGCCAGCTATTGCTGCAATTGGCGGCATGTTGGTACCAGGTATATTGTTTTACCTCGTCAATGTTGGCCAACCTGGAGAGGGTGGTTGGGGAATTCCCGTGGCAACTGACATTGCATTTGCCCTTGGGGTGTTAGCTCTGCTAGGTCACAGAATTCCTAAGAAACTGAAACTGTTCTTGTTGACGCTTGCCATAGTGGACGATATTGGCGCAATTCTGGTAATCGCTGTCTTTTATACAACATCTATAAGCTTCGGTTGGCTTGGACTGGCTCTTGGCCTACTCGGTCTAATTGTCGTTCTTAAGAGGCTAAAAGTTTGGTTCATCCCACTTTATGCGGTGCTGGGAGTGGTTGTTTGGTATGCGTTCTTAGAGTCTGGTGTACACGCAACAATCGCGGGTGTAATACTTGGACTCTTAACGCCCGCTACAGCATTAATAGGAACTAACCCTCTCGAGCGTATGCGCGAAATTCTAGCTGGAGAGGAACACAAAGAACGTATTGATGCGCTTCAGGTTAAGGAAGCTAATTGGACTGCTAAAGAGTCTGTACCTGTAACAACGCGTTTGACTCATCTGATATCACCATGGGCAAGCTTTATTATTATTCCTCTTTTTGCTATCGCTAATGCCGGGATTGTACTCTCAGGTGACGCTGTTGGGTCGGCACTGTCCTCTCGAGTAGCGTTGGGAATTGTACTTGGCCTAGTAATCGGCAAGCCACTCGGAATCACACTTGCTACCTGGATCGCAGTTAAGTTCAAGATAGCGAGCCTTCCTGAAGGGGTGAACTTTGGTCACGTGCTGGGTGGCGGAGCGGTTGCCGGAATCGGCTTTACACTCTCCCTATTTATTGCCAGCTTGGCTTTCGAGAATCTCGACGAATCGATTAGAGAGTCTATTCTCAGCGAGTCCATCATAGGAATTCTCGTCGCATCAGCAATTGCTACGATTGCAGGTTGCGTGATCCTAGCGATCGTATCAAAGAAAACGGGTAAAGAGACCGAAGAGCCAGCGTCCGAGAAAGTAGTAGCTGTTTAATCTCAGCGATTAGGCATCTTGGCGTTCTAGTTCCTCGGTAATGTCCTCGAAATTGAAGTCATCTGCATTGAATTCAAAGTCATCTGCATTGAATTCAAATTCAAAGTCGTCTTCGTCGAACTCAAAGTCGCCTTCGTCAAACTCGAATTCAAATTCGCCAAAGTCTGTAGTAGGTGGGATGTCGAACTCAAAGTCATCTTCGTCAAACTCGAATTCAAATTCGCCAAAGTCCGTAGTGGGTGGGACGTCGAACTCTTCAAATGGCTCAGAGCTAAAGTCTTCTTCGGTAAAGAATGAGTCATTGGCTAGCGCTCCGTTTAGTTGGGCGTTAACAGCATCTTCGAAGAACCCTCTGAGCTCTTCCACTTCGTCTTCTGAGATCGCACGCAGGATATCAACATAGAAGTAGCTAAGCGTCGGTGCTCCAGAGATAAACCATCTACCGTCTCGCTCGACTGCATTGAAACCCGGTGTTTCTAGGTCATCAAAGATTGCGTTTAGATCTGGTTGGTCTGTTGTTTCAGCGGTTCCAAAGCCACACTCTTGTTCGTTGATGGGCTGTCCCGCAACTGAACCGTTTACGTTGAAGCAGTCGCCATTGAAACTAAAGTTTATATCGATTTGTTCCTGGCCGATTGATCCTGATACTGCACCCGATTGAGCTTCAAGGTCTGCATTGAATTGGACATTTACGGGTTCACCTTCGACATTTCCGCTGACCTGGCCGGATGCTGTTTGTGCGTCATTGTCAACTTCTATATCTCCATTGAGCGCAGAACCCTGTGCTGTTACACCAAATGAACCACCAGTCGGATCAAGGTCAATTGAAGCGTCAAAGTCAGCGGTTGTAAGAGAGAATGCCACACCGTTAGGAATTACTACGGTACGACCTTCACGCTCAACTGAACGAGACTGAAGATCTAGTGACCAAGTAGCGCCTGCATCAGACAGAAGTGACGCAGCTTGACGTTCTGCTTCTTCGACGTCTTGGTCGAGAAGGTCCCAATAGAAGTACAGAGCTCCAAACTCTTCTGGGTCCATCAAACTGATTGCTCTTTCAAAGTCGAATTCGCTGGCTGCTTTAGCTAGCTGGTTCAAGGCTTCTTCGGGACTGTCGGCGCCGGTTGGGACTAGTTGATTTCCTAGGTTTGGTTCTGCTGCGCCCAGGTCACGGCGAATAAGTTCGGCAATCCAGTAAGAAGGCGCAATATAGTGTCTGCCATCTTGTTGGGCTGTGATTATCTCGAATGGTTCATCCATGATGTCTTCAATGCCATCTTGATCCACTGAAACAACTCTTGTTGGCTCGAACGTAATAGTAG
>CAZYMB010000004.1:59369-112823 GCA_964648795.1 uncultured Acidimicrobiaceae bacterium | reverse complement strand
TCAATGCCATCTTGATCCACTGAAACAACTCTTGTTGGCTCGAACGTAATAGTAGTTGTCTGCAGTTCGCCAGGTGCATTTTCTTCTTCGTCTAGTATCACGTTCTCTGCTAAGAAGTCTCCAATTAGTTCGTCAAATTCTTCTTCATCAAAGGTAACAACTAGTTGTCCAGCAGTAACCGTAACGCTATTGACCTGGTCCGAGCCTTCAAAAAGTGGCGCAGACTCAAAGGCGAATGACTCTGTAATTTCAAATTGGAATGCGTCACCAAATGATGGCCCTCCGTCTTCAACGACAGCGTCACCCAGTATTCCTAGACGTACTAATTCTTCTAGAACTGCAACGTTAGGTTCAACGAAGGCTTCGAAGTCGCTTGGCAAGATGACGCTTAAAGCTCCAAGAGGGTCTTGGTCAGCGGCAGCTTGGAACATAGTTTCTGCTGCAGCAACAGGGCTATCTGCTCCACCGTCAGAGCCTCCGAAGACTCCAAAGGTTAGTGCTGCCGCTCCACCAATTAACAACACAGCAAGCGCTCCGATGAGGCCGAGACGACCTAAGTTTGAGCTGCTACCAGAATCTTGTGCTCCAACTGGTTGAAATTGAGGCTGGTTGTTGACTGTTTGCTGAACCTGCTGCGGCTGACCTTGTTGTGGATTCTGGTATTGGGGTTGCTGGGGGTTCCCATACTGTGGCTGGTTTTGCTGCCCAAACTGGGGTTGTTGGGGGTTGCCTTGTTGGTCGAAAGGTCCTTGGTTGAACTGATCAGTCATTAAATTGTTCCCTCATAGTTGTTGGTCCCAGACCGCCTATCGGCTAGTGCGAGACAATAGTGAGCTGGCGATCAAGTAAATAAAGAAAACTAGCGCAACTACTAGTCCCATTATATTGCCAACCTGAGTTGAGTTACGAAAAGCTGCAGCGGTGGCTGCTAGTCCGAGTAGCAGGTGGAACGTAATGCTCATGATCCAACCAGTTCTTTTGTATGAAGCGATCACAAGCATTGGTCCAGCTAAAGCTAAGGCGGGTAGAAAGAGCCAGAGCGTTTCAAACAATGGTAAGAGTGTCTCTATGTTGGGTACAACGGAGTCACCAATTGGAGTTTGAATAATTGAGTCGATTGTCTGAAAGCTATTTCGGACTCGTTGGCCGATTTGAAACCACCCCAAGAACATTGAGATAGTTCCAATGAATCCAAGGCCTAGCGCTACAAACGGTTTTTGGATAGCGCCAACTTGAGTTTGCTGATTTTGCATCAGGTCGACTCTAGTGCAACACTGTTAGCCGACGGTTGTTTCCGGAGCGACAGTTGTGTTTGCGCCTTCTGCTGGGTCAGTTACTCCACCAGGTAGTACCTGTATCTCCGAACTTACAGCTGCTTGAGGTAGTGGTTGGTTTGGTCCTAGAACAACTATGTCTCGACTTGGAGAAGAAGTTGTTAATACTGATATTCGACCACCTTGTTCAAGCGTGAACAACTCACCGTCGACGTCACCAATAGAAATTAGATTTGAAAGAGAGACCCCTAGGTCGAGCTGCTCGCTGTCTAAGGAGTCGCCGTTACTAGTCAGAATAGAAAGCTGTGAGTTGCAGAAGTCTCCAAAGACGTAGCTGCCGTCTAGGCTACGATCTTCTAGTTGGCCATCTCCAACATCGACTCGCCACTCTAATAAGTCACCTCTATAAACATGGCCGCCAACGACCGAACAACTATTTGATGTGTTGTTGTATGTAAATATTGGAGAAACGTGGCCATTGGGAGCACTATCTGCTCTAACTTGGGTTCCTTCAACATCAGCCCAACCTAGGTTTGCGCCACGTCCGGCAGGGCTTCCATTACTTGGGATAAAAGTAATTTCTTCCTGCGTGTTTTGGCCAACGTCGCCGATCCATAGATCGCCGGTTGCCGAGTCAAAAGAGAATCTCCACGGGTTTCTGACCCCGTATAGCCAGATCTCTGGCCTACCTAGAGATTCATCTGCAATGAAAGGGTTGCTGGCTGGGAATACATCTGGTTCTTCTGGGTCGATTCTCAACACTGAGCCCAACAGAGTTTGTGTGTTCTGGCCATGGCCGTCGGGGTCATCTGACCCGCCACCGTCACCAAGACCGATATATAAAAAGCCATCAGGGCCTATGACTATCTGGCCGCCGTTGTGGTTCCTGAAAGGCTGGTCGATGTCGAGGATTATTGTTTCAGAGTTAGGGTCTGCAACGTTGCCGACCATATCGAAAGACGAAACTATCGAGCGTTGGTCTGGAGTGTTGTAGCTTACGAACAGTTCATTGCCATCAGAAGAGAAAGCTATGCCTAGGAGACCATCTTCAAATTCTGTTGAGACCCGTGATCGTATATCTAGTGCCTTGTTTGGTAGTGGCTTGAGAAACTCGGTCTGTGTTGTGGTGCGCCCTTGGCTTGAAGTAATGAGAGAGCGCTGTACCTGAACTATTGTGCCCGCTCTCTCTGCAAACCAGATTGAATCGTCGCCGGTTCTAGTTGCGAGGTCTGTTGGTTCGGTGAGGGAGAATAGCTCTTGAAGAACTAGTTCAGCACCTTCGGTGTCGACTTCTTGAAGAGATGTTTGAGCGGCATCTGAGGTAGTTGTATCGTCGTCGGTTGTTTCGACTGTGTCTTCCTGGGTGGTGGTGACTTCCTCAGGGAGTAGACCTCTTGATTCAGAAGAACCAGAATCTGTTGAATCTGCCCCGCAGGCAGCCATGATAAGTATGGCTATGCCAAGTATTGCCCCGAGTTGACGGTTCCTAGATTCCATAACTTTTCCACCCATACCTCTATTCTACGACAAAACGGCCGACTTTATTGCTAGGCAGGTCCAGCTGTTAGAGTTATGCAATGCTGAGCTAAGTTTTCTTCTAGAAAGGCTGCGGAATAACCAGTGTTTACAAAGGTTCAAAACTTAATTTCCCAGCGTCCTGAGGTGCTGAAATTTGGGTTGGTTTCTGGCTTTAATGTGGTTTGTCACCAGGTTGTTTTCTTTGTTTTCAGGCAAGTATTTGACTTTGGTGATGTGACTGCCAATGTTGTTGCTGCCGTTATTACAGCAGTCCCAGCCTTTGTTCTTTCACGCATCTGGGTTTGGCCACTCAGTGGACTCGATTGGCGTAAACAGGTTGTCCCATTTTGGGTTATTGCTATTTTGGGTGTGGGTGTCTCTTCTCTTATGGTCGCAGGGGCGTCTCAGATAAGTGAGTCGACGCTCATAGTCCAGGGTGCAAGCTTTGTTGGCTACTTCCTAATCTGGGTAGTCAAGTTCTTTGTGTTGGACAAATTTGTGTTTGCCTCTAACTCGCAAAGTAGCGAACCGCAATACCAGATCACGGATTGTTGGAATGGTGAAGACACTAAAGAGATAGCGGAAGCAGAACCCACAAGTCCTGCATAAATTTAGGTTGGGCTTATTCTTCTTCTGCTTCAGCGGGAAGTGGACCAGGGCAGCGGACAGATTCGTCGCCTTGAGCCTCGCCGGTTGCTCCAGGAGTCTGGTCAGGGTTAGCGCAGGCCAGTAGGAACTCTAGATCTATCTCTGTTTCGGCCCCAGATTCGATGCCTTCTCTGACATGTTCAGCCCATTCTTGGCCACGTTCATCAGAGACATCTTCACCACCGAGGTTGACTCTTTCGTGATAGATGACAAGTTCGAGTTCTTCTAAACTAAGCGCATTGATTTGGGCAGGCATGTTGCCACGTTGTCCAGAAATACGACGGTTGCCATCGTTTCTTTCAGCCCCATAGGTTTCGCCATTGATTGCACTAGAGCCACGGGCGACATGCACAATCATGTCGATTGCTTCAGGGAATGTTTCTATGACAGCGCCATCGGAAAGTTGATAGCCGATTCCTCCGCCACCACCGGTTCCGTGGCAAGCTGAACAACCTGCAACTGTGTAAATCTCGGCAGCTTCGGTAACCAGTGGGTCTTCTACTTCTGGTTGCTGCAATGTTCCTGCCAAACCATATGCCCAAACTGGAGTTGCGAGCACGACGGGCATTGCCCAGAAAGGAATCTTGCCCCGTTTTTTGGCGGCTTTGATATAGCTTGGAGTTTCTCTTTCAGGTTCCGGTTCTTTATCGAGATAAGGAAGGTCTGCAGTTGGGGGAGCGGTTGCTACTTGGGCATCCCCGGCAGCTGGCGCTACTGCGCTTGACTCGGTAGCTGGAGATTCAGCGGCTGAACTTTCACTAGATTCAGTACCAGTCTTTTTTGATTTTGCAGCTTTACTTCTCTTCAGAAGATGTTCTGGTATCTCGCTCACACTTGCCCATTCAGGTTTGTTTAATCGCCCTTAGATAGTAGCACCAACAATGTATCGAAAGTGCATTAATTATTGAACAGATAACTACTCTTTACAACTTTGAAATAACGAAGACTACGTAGTTTTCTTTCCTGTAATTTCGGTTTTCGGCTTTCGTCTCGGCTAGATTATTGGTGCTGGGTTGCGTTCAAATTTGGGTGCATTCCAAAGTGTTGTCGGCACTATTAAATTACCGCTTACTTAATGTCCGTTTAAAGTCTGAGTCGTATGGTTGCATTCGTCACATCTATAATCGTTTCGCTTGTCATGATCGGCGGAATTTTTTGGTACCGCTCAAAACGCCCTGCAGGGCAAGCTGTAACTTGGGGTGAAGCAATGCTTGGCTCAACCTATGTTTTCTTCTTAATCTTCATTATCTTCGGAGTTGTTCCGCATCAGTGGCTTACATGGGCAGAGAACGAACTTGGTTGGCGTAGCGACCGTTTCTTCTTCGGTTGGGGAGACTTTGTTAGACCCCAGAGTCAAGACGGCTGGTTCCCATTTGATATTACCTACAGGGCTATTTCTGACTCAATAGCTGTTGGCATTTACGTCATCTATGGCGGTGGAACTATTCTTACGTGGCTTCTTTGGCAGAACAGAGGAGCAGACAAAGAGGCGAAGGCCAAAAAGGCACTCGAAAAGCGAACAACCTACGGGCGTCCGCTAGTGAAACAGGGGTAGTGAGTGGCTGTTACCGATGCTAATCCTCCACTACCAGAATTTCGTGATGACTATTTACTAGTCGAGGTAGACAAAGACTATTTGGCGGCAGCTGTAAAGCCCAAACAGTTCATCCACATTGACCAGTCTGAATGTATTGCTTGTGAGGGTTGTGTTGATATTTGCCCTTGGAAATGTATCCACATGCAAACAGTCGACGTAGTCGAGGAAAGCTTTGGGGTCGTTAAGCCTGGTGAAGACCCCAACGACGCATTTGTCTTCACTATTGACGACGATGTCTGCACTCGCTGCGCCCTGTGTGTAGATCGATGTCCAACGGGAGTGATAATCCTAGGCAAAATAGAAGAACCAAAGGGTGGTGGCGATCTCCATCAACGCACAACCACCTATGGTTATGGGTACGGGATGAGGCTTGGTTAATTGTGTTAAATCTTTGCGACGAAATGTCCCAAACCCGGTGGCTACAAACTAGGATTTCAGGTTAGATGACGACTAATCAAAGCTCAACAAAACCACTATCGGAAAGAGCCGGCGATTTAGTCGATTCAGTCCATGGTTCTCAGGTCTGGGAGTCTATTTTTAGACCCGGTTCGGTTTTCCGTAAGGGCTATACCGACAGTCCTCGTAACCGTAGTTACGTAATCATGAACAGCGTCTTGTATCACCTTCACCCGGTGAAGGTTAAGCGTCACGCAGTCAAAGTTAGTTACACACTTTGTCTAGGTGGGCTTAGCTTCTTCTTGTTTATTCTCCTTACCGTTACTGGCATCTTCTTGATGTTCTTCTATACACCAGACGCAGCCAGGGCCTATACCGACACTCAGACCATTGTTTCTGAAACCACACTGGGATTAATGCTTCGAAACATGCATAGGTGGGCAGCTCACTTAATGGTGATCTCTGTCTTCTTGCATATGGCCCGGGTGTTTTATCACGGAGCTTACAAAGCTCCTCGCGAGTTCAACTGGATCATCGGCGTGATTCTTCTTACACTTACTTTGTTGCTATCGTTTACCGGCTATCTATTGCCTTGGGACCAGTTAGCGCTTTGGGCGGTAACTGTGGGTACGAACATGATGGGCTTCACGCCGGTCATCGGAAACGAAGTGCAGTTCGTTTTGTTAGGTGGCTCAGTGATTGGTTCCGAAACGCTGCTGCGTTGGTATGTACTGCACGTATTGTTCGTACCTTTTGTAACGGTCATCTTTATGGCAATTCACTTCTGGCGAGTTCGTAAAGACGGCGGCATCTCAGGACCACTGTAAACATGAGCGATATTCCAGAACATCTGAAAAAGAGGGCACAGGCAGCCAAAGCTAAGGCTGAGGCTAAAACACAGGCACCAGCCGAAGGTTCTGTCGATACCGACGATGGCTCTGAAGCTGCAGCTGCCGCTTCGGGGATTCCGGCGCACCTTCTTAATAGATCTAAAAAAGCAAAGAACAAAGGTGCTGGCGCTGATAGTACCTCATCAGTTGCAGCAAGAACTGCCAATTCTCCAGCCGGTGGTGGAGTCGCAGCAGCGCCATCTCCCACAATGACTGGCCCTGGAGGCCATACCCAAAGACTCTTAACAGTAGTAAAAGCGGGCTCTATCCAGGATATTAAGTCAAAACCTCTTGATAAAGTCCATACCTGGCCTCACCTGATTGTTGTTGAATTCGGTGCCATGCTCGCAATAACCGCTTTTCTACTGGTTTTTAGCGTGTTTGTGAACGCTCCTTTGGGGCCTTTGGCTGACGTAAACCTGACTCCGAACCCTTCTAAAGCTCCTTGGTACTTCCTTGGATTACAGGAACTTTTGACTTTATTTCACCCAATGGTGGCTGGTGTGACGATTCCGGGAATTGGAATCATTGGTTTAGCGTTATCTCCTTATATAGATAAGACGGTTGGTAACAAACCTGAGAGTCGTAAGTTTGCGGTTTCCATATTTACAATTTTCTTGATGTTTTGGGCGATTCTGTCGATAATTGGATCATTCTTTAGGGGACCCGGATTTTTGTTCGTGTTTCCTTGGGAAGAAGGGATCTTCTTCGAATTATGACATGGGTAATTATAGGCTTAGTGGTATTGGCTGTTGTTGCAGCATTGGCACTATTCAGGCATAAAGATAACAAATTGGCAACTGGCTCTTTGGCCGGGGACCTGACAACAACAGAGGCTGATAGAGCCAGAGTTATTAAGGATCCTTCTCAGTTGGAGGGTGAAGGCTTTGAGTCTGCAGCATTAGAGGCACGGGCAACCGAGCTTGCTCCAGCAAAACCTGCAGCAGCTGAGATTTACACTCCACCAGACGCAGATGCACTTGGTGAATCCCGTCGACAGTTTCTTAATCGTGGAATTATCGGTGCTGCTTCTTTTGGTGTTGGCGTTCTGGGAGTAGGCGTAATACAGACCCTATGGCCAACAGGTGGCGGTGGTTTCGGTTCGAAAATCGTCGTAGGTAATGTCGAATCAATTAAACAGTCGATTAGAGCTGGTGGTGGATTCTTCTATGTGCCACAAGGTCGTATGTGGATTACCGAGTATCCGAGTACCGCTTTGGCCAAAGCGGAAAGTAGTTACACCTTCTATCCTCAGGTTTCCCAAGGTCTTGAAGCTGGTGTAGTAGCACTATTCCAGACATGCCCTCACTTAGGGTGTCGTGTGCCAGAGTGTTCAACTTCTCAATGGTTTGAGTGCCCTTGTCACGGTTCTCAGTACAACCGTGTTGGGGAGAAGAAGGGTGGCCCAGCGCCACGAGGAATGGATCGTTTTCCAATGGAAGTATCGTCCGATGGCGTACTAAGCGTCGATACCGGCATTATCATTCAAGGGCCAGCTATTGGAGTTAATACAACGGGACAAGAGGCGGAAGGTCCCAACTGTCAAGCTATGGGAGAATACTGAGTGCCTCAAAACCTAAACTTAATTGGTCTGATCGCCCAGACTAATTTTCGGACTATAGGTCTTGGGATCGCGCTCGTAACCTTTTTTGGTTTTGCGGTTGCTATTTACGCGAACTCACGTAAATCCAAAGATGAAATTGGCTCAGAGATCGAGCTAGCCGCCAACAGGAAAGAGTATTTAGATGACGAGGATTTAGAAGGTCCTCGTCTTGATCGTTCTCTGACATTTGCTCTTGTCTCTCTACTGTTTATTTCTATCGCTTTCACGTTCTACACAGTCGCTGAACCTGGCCGCCAAGAAGGTGCTGTAGCTGTTCGTAACGCTACTTTCGAACGCAGAGGAGAAAACACCTACGTTAATGGCGCAGGCTGTGTTGCCTGTCACGCTGCTGATGGTGGCGGTGGTGAAGCGCCATTCGTACTTCAAGATGGTGACGGTCAGTTCATCGCTAATGTTTCTTGGACAGCACCTGCGTTGAACAACTTGTTACTTCGCTATTCAGAAGAGGAAGTAACTCACATCCTTAACTTTGGTCGTAGTGGTTCGCCTATGGCGGCGTGGGGAACACCGGGTGGTGGCCCATTGACTACTCAGGCGATCGAAAACGTAATTCTTTATCTCGAGACACTCCAGGTTCAGAGTCTTAATGTGGTTGATATCGCTGCGGCTGGAGATGATGTTGCTGGCAATGCCGGGGGTGACCTCCAAGACGAAGAGTCAGTGTTGGCTCAAGCTGCAGCTGATGAGCTAGAAGCAGCAGTGCGAGCAGAAGTACAAAGATCGCTTGACGAGGGTGAGTTTGAAACGCTGGGTGAGGCTGTATTTAACCTCGGGTTGTTCTCTGACTTTGGTTCTGGCTCATACTCTTGTGCCCGTTGCCATACAGCAGGTTGGTCGCTTGGAATCGATGCAATCCCTAACATTTTAGATGAGGGTGTTGCCGGCTGTGGTGGTGGTGTTTCAGGTATTGGGTTTAACCTTTGCGGCGATTCGCTACAGGCTCGCTTCCCGAACGATACTTGGAAGCTTCCAGATGGTGAATGGGCTCCAGCAAATGGCTTAACGAACGATAATGGTGAACCAATTGTCTTGGCCCTGGACGGAACACAAATTTTGCTAGATGACCGTTCTCGTCCAATAACTGAAGACGGCGACCCATTCCTTGTTCTGCCCACCCCCCTAGTCGAAGTTACTGAAGTGGTTGTGCCTGACAGTGAAGATGACGCAACTGACAGCGATGCGCCAGATGATGATGTGGCTACGGTGACAGCAGGACAACTTGGTGAAGCCGGCGATTTAGCTTTCTGTCAGTTTGAGTCTGGGTTATTTACGCCAGAGACTGGCGCTACCTATGCCGTAGATCCTGGTGTTGAGCCAACAATTGATGCTGACGGCAACGTTGGCGACCCTGAACCTTTAGATATTACTCAGTTCAGTGGCGCTGTTTATGAAACCTCAAATGGTCGTTTGGTAAACGACTGTGAAATCACTGCAATGCCTGAACGTACCTCGCAGTCTCAATTCGACTTCATCTTTAACGGCGCAAACATTGGTGAAGGCTATGGTGTTGGTGGCCAGTCAAGTGCAGGTCAAATGCCAGGCTTTGGACGACTACTTCCAGAAGACTACATTCAGGCAGTGGTTGACTACGAGAGAGGTCTAAACTAGTGACCGTGGAATTGCTCGGATTCATCGACGGTGTAGATTTCAACGTATTCTTCCGAGGGCTTCTTTCTGTTATTGCTATGTTCTTGGTTCTTTGCGGAGCCAGTTACTTAGTTCTTGCAACTAACACAGGTATTAGACAAGGTCTGCTGCTGGCCGGAGCCGGTTTCTTTAGCTGGATGTTCCTGATGGGAATTATCTGGACTGTTTATGGCACCGGTTGGATAGGTGATGCCCCAACTTGGGACCTGCTAGAAATTCGCGAAGGGACCTTGGCCGAGGCAGAGACTGGTGGCGTTAGTGATTTGGTTGTTGTCGAGGATGACGGGGAAGATGCTATCGACCGAAACGCCTCTGCAGAAGAAATTGAGTTTGCGGAGGACCTGCTGGACGCTGCAGAGGCGGGTGGTTTTCCTCTAGGCCAATTGTTTGCATTGAGAGACGCTATTGAGAATGACACTTTGAATGGTTGGGAGTTTCTGTCGCCTGCTGAGCCAGTTAGGGGAGATGCCCAGGCTTCAGTGGATGGTTTCCTTCTAGAAGAGCAGGTATTCGATTCAACCAATGACTATGTACCACTGTTGTTCGGAACATTCACACGAGGTGGGAAGCCAAGGATCGCTGTTGATGCCTCTAACATTGACAGATTCGTCCACTGGTTTGATGAATCAATTTTCACGCCGTTACATTCACAAGAGTTGATAGTTATACAAGTTCAGGCGGCTCAAGAACAGTTTTCCTTGGACGGCGACGTCCCGCCAGTTACTCAAGTTGACGTTGAGGCACCAGTAATTTCAGTAGTTATGGAACGAGACCGTGGTGGTCCTATTCCGGCGGTAATTTCCGGAACCAGATTTACGCCGCTAGCGTTTACGTTTGTGAGTGCAATTATCTTTATCTATCTATGCTTCTTGCTTCACAGACGAAGTCAATCACTTGATGCAGCAGTAGCAGCGGCGGCAGCATAGTGGAACAGTACTTACCGATACTTGCGTTGATGATTCTGGCGATTCTGTTTGGTGTTGTTAGCTTTATTGCATCGAAGATGCTTGCCCCAAAGAACCCAACTGTCGAGAAGCTTTCCCCATATGAGTGTGGCATTATCCCTGCTCGTGAGCCAGCAGAACGCTTTCCAGTAAAGTTCTATCTTGTAGCGATGCTGTTCATTATCTTTGATATCGAGATCATTTTCTTGTATCCGTGGGCTGTCGAGTTCATGAATCTCGGCGCTGCCGGTTACTTCGCAATCCTTCTGTTCTCAGCACTCGTCTTTGAGTCCTTTGTTTATCTCATAGCTAATGGAGCCCTCGATTGGGGTACTTTACAGGCTGATAACGAGGTTTCTAAGCCACAGGCAGAAGCAGTTAAGATCGCCACACAAAGAGATGATGTTCGAGTTGTTGGTACCGAAGGTAGAGAGCCGGTTGCGGCATGACTGGCGGAGTTCCACTAGAGGCAGCAAAAGCCGAGGGCATTAGTGCCATAGATCATAACTTCCTAACAGCACCACTTGAGAAGTTAATCAACTGGTCAAGAGCAAGGTCTTCATGGCCTGCAACATTCGGGCTTGCATGCTGCGCTATCGAAATGATGGCTACCGGTGGTTCACACTATGACTTGGCACGTCTTGGCATGGAAGTCTTTAGAGCTTCACCTCGTCAAGCTGACGTAATGATTGTCGCTGGGCGTGTCAGCCAAAAAATGGCCCCAGTGCTTCGACAAATCTATGACCAAATGGCAGAACCAAAGTGGGTTATTTCCATGGGTGTTTGTGCGTCATCTGGTGGCATGTTCAACAACTACGCAATAGTTCAAGGTGTAGACCAGATAGTCCCAGTCGACGTTTATGCACCCGGTTGCCCTCCAGGACCAGAAACACTACTTCACGCTATTACAACACTTCACACCCAGATCGAGAACGGCGAGCTTCTAAAACGTCGCCAAGCTAACGGTGGCGGAGCACAAATAATGATCGAACAACTAGATGGCCAAGCAGGCCAAAAAATGGTCGGCTCTTAACTGCGATAAATACGGCTGGATCATTGGGTCACCGGGTGCTGCTGGGTAGAGTTGTGGTTTGTGACAGATACCGCCGAAACCGCTAATGAAGGCGTGGATTCAGAAACCTTATATGGCTGTCCTGTCGCGTATTCTGGCGACCAAAAAGTCATACACGTAGACCGTGAAAAGTGGCAAGAATTGGCTATCGACATGCTTAATGACGGTTGGAATATGGCCATCGATATTACTGGTGTCGATTATCTCGGCACCGAACGCAGAGATCTTCCAGAATCTGTCACACCAGAACGTTTCGAAGTTGTTCTAAACCTCATTTCTCACGAACGTAAAGAGCGCATTCGTGTCAGAACCCAACTCCCTGAAGCCGACCCTAAGATCGACTCGCTATACAGTGTCTTCCCAGGTCTTGATTACTCCGAGCGCGAAACCTACGACATGTTTGGCTTCGAATTTGTCGGCCACCCAGACCTCTCCCGCATCCTTATGCCAGAAGACTGGAACGGGCATCCACTTAGGAAAGACTACGAAACTGGTACTATCCCGGTTAAATTCAAGTACCCGCAGGGAGGCTACGATGACTGACACCTCAGAAGATCTAGCCTCAACCCAGCCCCCAACAGCAGATGTTAATAGCTCTAATACTCGAAGAACCTCTCAGCTAGGAGTGCTCAAAAACCGTGACGCTGTACTTCGCATGAGTGAAGTAAAAGCCGCTGAAATAGCTGCTGGATCAGAAGAAGCCATAGCTTTAGATGAGTCAATAGACGAAGAAACAACGCTTGTAAACATGGGTCCAGTGCACCCGTCGACTCACGGCGTCTTGCGCTTAATGCTCCAAATGAAGGGTGAAGTAATACAGCGCTCCAAGCCAATTATGGGCTACCTCCACACTGGCATGGAAAAGACCGGCGAGAACCTCACCTACTTACAAGGCCCAACCAACGTAACTCGCATGGACTACGCCTCACCGTTCTTTAACGAGCTTGCGTTCTCACTTTCTGTTGAACAACTCTTAGGACTCGAGATTCCAGATCGTGCCACATGGATTCGTATGCTCATGTGTGAGCTAAACCGAATCTCATCTCACCTATTGTTCCAAGCCACCAACGGGCTTGACCTTGGCGCAGTCTCGATGATCATCTACGGCTGGAGAGAACGTGAGCAAGTGCTGCGTTTCTTCCAAAAAGTCACTGGCTTACGCATGAACCACAACTACATCCGCCCAGGTGGAGTAGCAGCAGACCTTCCAGACGGCTGGCAACAAGACCTCACAGAGCTAATGGACATGCTCCCCCCACGCCTTGAAGAGTATGAAATCCTGATGTCAGGTCAACCAATTTGGCGAGAAAGACTCCAAGGAATCGGCAAAATCACTCTTGAAGAATGCCAGGCTCTGTCTATAACTGGCCCAATTCTTCGCTCTACTGGTTCAACCTGGGACCTTCGCAAAGACATGCCATATTTGGCTTACGACCAAGTCGACTTTGACGTTCTAGTTGGCTCACATGGCGACTGCTACGACCGGTTTGCCATTCGCCTGCACGAAATACGTGAATCAATAAAGATCGTTCGCTACATAATCGAACACATGCCAGACGGCGACTACAGAAGCCAAGACAAAAAAGTCACACCGCCACCAAGAGCACGCATCGACCAATCAATGGAAGCATTAATACACCACTTCAAGATCTTCACCGAAGGGTTCAAAGTTCCAGAAGGCGAAGCCTATGTCGGTATCGAATGTCCACGTGGTGAAATCGGTGTCTACATTGTTTCTGACGGTGGCTCAAAACCAGTCCGAATGCATGTGCGAGCACCAAGCTTTTATAACCTGCAATGTCTGTCACACTTGATGGCCAATACTCAGCTAGCTGACACAGTCGCCATCATCTCAAGCGTTGACCCAATCCTTGGAGACGTTGACCGATGAGCCGATTCGATTCCGCAACAGTCCTAGAAGCTGAGGAGATCATCGCCCGCTACCCGGTACCTAAATCAGCGTTAATTCCGCTACTTCACCTAGCTCAACGCCAAGATGGCTATGTGGCTGACGACGCAATGGAACACATTGCCGAACTCATCGGGATTACCCCTGCAGAAGTTCTTGGAACATGTTCATTCTATGAAATGTTCAAACGACACCCTGTTGGCAAATACATGGTCAACATCTGCACCAACATTTCGTGTCAGCTGATGGGTGGCGAAGAGTTACTACATCACGCTGAAGAAAAGCTTGGCATTAGCGCCGGTGGCACAACAGATGACGGCATGTTCACAATCGAAGATGTCGAATGTATTGCTGCCTGTACAGAAGCACCGTGTATGCAAATTAACTACCGCTATGCCGGACGTTTAGACGAGAAACGCTTCGACGCAATTATCGATGATATCCGTGAAGGCAACTTAGACATGCCACACCACGGAAACCTTGCAAATGTTTCGCAGCACATTCCACCGGATCGTGAAGCAGGCATCAAACCACCAACAGCCGATCAGCCACCTGCGTGGTTTGTTGCGCGCCAGCCAGAACCAGAAACTGAGGTGAAGATCAATGGCAACTAATGCTTACGTCCCACACCTTGATGGCTTTGTAGACAATGAAGGCCCAAAGATCGTTACCTCTCGCTTTACCGATCCAGACGCCTATAAAATGGCTAATTACAAGAGATCTGGCGGTTATCAAGCTCTCGAAGCAGCATTAGACCTATCGCCAAACGAAGTAGCAGAACAAATCAAAGACGCTGTTCTTCTTGGGCGTGGAGGCGCTGGTTTTCCAGCAGGTGTTAAGTGGGGCTTCTTGCCGGACGTTTTCCCAAGATACTTGGTAGTAAACGGAGACGAATCCGAGCCAGGAACATACAAAGACCGTCTCCTAATGGAGCACGACCCGCACCAACTGATCGAGGGCTGCCTAATCACAGCGTATGCCCTCGGTATCGAGCAGTGCTTCTTGTATGTGCGTGGCGAAATGGCCTTGGCTCAAGAACGTATCGCTCAAGCTTTAAACGACGCCTACGCAGAAGGTTTCATTGGTAAAAACATCTTCGGCACTGATGTCGGAATAGACATAGTTCTCCACTGGGGAGCCGGTGCCTACATTGTTGGTGAAGAAACGGCTCTAATAGAAAGCCTTGAAGGTAACCGTGGCATGCCACGCCTCAAGCCACCGTTCTTTCCTGCAGTCAAGGGTGTCTATATGAAACCCACAATCGTTAACAACGTAGAAACGTTGTCTAACGTGCCGTGGATCATGCAAAACGGGGCTGAAAAGTACAAACAGTACGGTTCAGAAGCTTCACCAGGAACCAGAATGCTTGCCATCTCTGGTCATGTCAACCGTCCAGGCGTGTACGAAACAGAACAAGGCGTAGTCAGTTTCAGAGACTTGTTTTACGGCGACAACTTCTGCCAAGGCATTAAAGATGGTGGCGAAGTCAAAATGTTTATCCCAGGTGGAGGGTCAGCTCCATGGTTCTTCGAAGAACAACTTGATCTAAAACTTGAAGCTAAAGAAATAGGTGCAGCAGGGTCAATGCTTGGCTCGGGTGCGCTTGTAGTAATGGACCAAACCACTGATGCCGTTAAAGCATGCTTACGTGTAGTTAGATTCTTTGCACGCGAGTCTTGTGGTAAGTGCACCCCATGTCGTGAAGGCACCTCCTGGGAAGAAAAGATCCTGCAACGTATTCTCGACGGCAACGGCCGTCTAGAAGATATAGATCTACTGCTAGACATTGGTTCACAGATTTCACCCGGTAACTATCCGGGCGCTGCTTGGGAAGCAGAAGGCCTTGAAGCCATACCGTTCCCGCCAAAACAGACCACAATTTGTCCTCTAGGACCATCTTCTGTTGCGCCAATAACCTCGGCTTTAAGACGTTTCCGGCCTGAGTTTGAGGCTAAAATTTCTGGTACTTCGATAGACCTTGACACCCCAATCAATGACGTAATCGGAGCAGACAAATGACAGCTACCGACCCAACACCAGCAGTAACAGGCGTGCCGTTTACAATGAATGGTCAAGAATTGATAGCCGAAGAAGGTGAACTACTTATCGAAGCTTGCGAGCGCAATGGTGTTCACATCCCAAGGTTCTGCTACCACAAGCGCATGGACCCAGTTGGTATGTGTCGCATGTGTTTGGTCGAAGTTGACACAGGTCGTGGCCCTGCGCTGCAACCAAGTTGCATGCTGCCTGTGACACCTGAGATGAAAGTCGAAACCGAATCGCAAGCAACCAAAGAAGCCCAAGACGGTGTCCTTGAACTGCTACTAGCTAACCACCCACTTGATTGCCCAGTTTGTGACAAAGGTGGAGAGTGTCCACTTCAAGACAACGCCTATGCATACGGTCCTGGCGAGTCACGCTTCGTAGAAGAGAAACGACACTTCGAGAAACCCATCCCGATAAGCGATCTTGTTCACCTAGATAGAGAGCGTTGCATCTTGTGTGATCGCTGCACTCGGTTTGCTTCTGATGTCGCTGGTGACGCCTTAATTCACTTTATAGATCGTGGTTCTTCAACTCAGGTCAACACTTTTCCAGACCACCCGTTTGCTTCCTATTTCAGCGGTAATACAGTGCAAATATGTCCTGTTGGGGCGCTAACTGCTTCACCATACCGTTTCAAGGCTCGCCCATGGGACTTGGCTGCGAACATGAGCACTTCTGTCGTTGACGGGACAGGCTCACGAGTATTGCTTCAGTCAAGTCAAGACAAACTAATTCGAGTTCTCGGTGTCGACGCCGACGCCGTTAACTGGGGTTGGCTCGGCGACAAAGAGCGATTCATCTACGAGGCCAACTACTCAGAGAACCGAATAACCGAACCTCTAGTTAACTCTGCGCCCGCACGCTGGAACGATGCCATAGCTACGGCTCGTACATTGCTTGAACAACCTGACGTTGCGGTAATTGGTGGGAACCGACTTACTTTCGAAGCGCAATACATGTGGAGAAAGACCCTCGACGCTTACGGTATTGCCGATGTCGACGCATCTATGGGAGACGAAGTTCCATTCGGGCTGAGCGTTACTGTCCCTAGGGCAACCTATGACGAAGCTTTCGCTGTCGGGTCTCAGGTTTTGTTTATTGGCGAAGACCTTAAAGAGACGATGCCAGCACTGTTCCTTCGACTCAGAGACGCAGTCGTTCGTGGCCACGTTGACCTGTTCGAAACTACCTACAGACAGACCGCACTCAGTGGGGATGCGAAATCGAGCATTCGCCCATTGCCAGGACAGTTAGCTGCTTCGGTTGAAGGTTTGTTCGCTCCCGATCGTCGTAGTGACAGCACTCAAATCGACCCAGACAAGCCACTGACTGTTATCGTTGGGCGCCCGAATATTGCTGAGTCTCCATCGTTCCTTGGGGCGGCAATTTCTAAAGTCAGAGTCGCACGCCCAGAAGCAAAGTTTATTGTTGCATCAAGAAGAGGTAACTCGGCTGGTGCAATTGCAAACGGGTTAGCTCCAAGCTTTACAAGCGCTAGTGGTGGTTCAGCTGATCTAGACGTTCAGAGTCGTACAACAGAAGCAATCTTAGAAGCTGCGAAGAACGGCGAAGTAGACACGTTGGTGTTGCTGGGTGCCGATCCTATTGGAGATTTCCCTGACAAAGAACTAGCCCAAGCTGCATTAGGAAA
Source organism: uncultured Acidimicrobiaceae bacterium (assembly GCA_964648795.1). Classification (GTDB taxonomy): domain Bacteria; phylum Actinomycetota; class Acidimicrobiia; order Acidimicrobiales; family SZUA-35; genus JAHDDW01. Next base: position 95,607 of record CAZYMB010000004.1, on the reverse strand, counting down.
TGTAGACAACATTATTGCTGTTGATTGTTTCCACAACGAATCCAGCTCGCTCGCATCGGTATTCTTGCCAGTCACAATGTTTGGTGAGACCAACGGAACTTTCATTAATGCCGAAGGGCGAGCATCAGTTCTACAGGCCAGAGTTACAGCTCCAGGTCTGGCAAGAAGTGACTTTGACATTGCGGTAAGTTTGGCTCCTAAAGGTGCAGAACTGCCAAAGACTATCGAAGACGTTCACACTGAAGTCGACCTTCCTTGGGCGCAGATCGAACTAGACCCCGAAGGCGTCGTTATTGATTCAGTTGGGCTGATGGCAGAGTCTCGTAACAATAGAGAACCAGCGATACGAGTTATCTCAGACCCGGAACCCCCACAAATTAGTGAAGAAGAGTTAGTTCTAGTGTGTGGCCACAAACTCTGGGACACAGGCACCATGTTGAAGAACTGCGACACACTAGCCGGGTTAGCAAGCCCGATGCGAGTTAGAGCCCATACTCAAGACCTGAAGAGATTGAATCTTGCTTCTGCCAGCACAGTAAAACTCACTAGTGTCTCTGGTGAAGTTACTGTCGAAATTCGCCCAGATGACACTGTTGCGCCTGGAACTATTTGGGCCCCTGTTAATGTCGGCAATGTAGATATTCGAGATTTGATCAGTTGCGATGAATCAATGACAGTTGTCAAAGTTGTCGAGGTGTCCGACTCTGCTCCTACAAGCCCGAAGGGGAGTCAGTAATGGAAGAACGCGGTCAACCATTCCTTTCAGACGGAGTCGACCTAGGTGACGTAATCTTGTCTATTGCGGTTGCTGTTATAGCTTTCGTAATTCTTTTGGTTTCAGTAATGCTGATGGTCTGGTTCGAACGTAAAGTTGTCAGCCGTTTGCAGAATCGTATAGGCCCAAATGTTGCAGGTCCATTTGGCTTGTTCCAAACATTGGCCGATGGAATCAAGCTCTTCTTCAAAGAAGACATCATTCCAGAACGGGCGGACCCGTTTATCTTTAAGTTGGCCCCATATTTATCGCTTGTGCCAGCATTTTTAACTTTTAGTATTGTGCCAATAGCTGGCAACTTTAACGATGGTGAACGCGGAACTGTAGAAATATTTGGTCGAGAAGCACTATTCCAGGTTGCCGATGCTCCAGTTGGAGTGTTGCTGTTCCTAGCAATGAGTTCCATCGGGATCTACGGAATCATGCTCGCTGGTTGGGCATCAGGGTCAAAGTATCCGCTACTTGGCTCGGTTCGTGCAACTGCCCAGGCAATTAGTTATGAAGCAGCCCTCGGCTTGTCGTTGGCTTCTGTAATCTTACTTTCGGGGACACTTAGCACCAATGGGATTGTTGCTTCCCAAGCAGGTGCGGGAGCCTTAGGAATCTTCCCGCAGTGGCACATAATCACCTCAGCACTAGTGCCTTTTGTCGTATTCATAATTTCCGGTACTGCCGAGCTTAACCGCCCACCGTTTGACTTGGTTGAAGCAGAACAAGAACTCGTAGGTGGCTTTCATACAGAGTACTCATCGCTTCGTTTTTCTTTATTCTTCTTAGCTGAGTTTATGAACACTGTCACTTTGTCCGCCATTATCGTGACGTTGTTCCTTGGTGGCCCAGCAGGTCCTGACTTTGGTTTCTTACCGGGTTGGCTCTGGGGCTTTGTCTGGTTCTTCTCGAAACTCTTAATCTTCTTGTTTATGTTTGTTTGGTTCCGAGCCACCCTTCCACGTTTGCGTTACGACCAGTTAATGAATCTTGGTTGGAAAGTCCTAATCCCAATTTCTCTTCTATGGCTTCTAGTGTTGGCCGGCTTACGCCTTCTCTCTATTGATGAAGAGGGTCTAGCTTTTACAGGGACTCCAGCAGTGGATTCGATAATCTTTATCCTTGCTGCTCTAGCTGTGTTCCTAATTGGTTGGACACTGCTTAGCAAGGCGATAAATCAATCACATGCATCTCGTTTAGCGGAGTCTGGTTTGGATTCTGATTCTCTGGAGGTCACTGCATGAGTTACTTAGGTGGATTCCCAGTTACTTTCAAGAAGTGGTTCGAAGGAACAACCACAACCAGTTATCGAGCCGGTAAGGGTGGTAAATCAGACGTTAAAGTTCCTAAGCCAGAACGAACTCACGGTCGACATGTGTTAAATCGTTACGAAGACGGTCTAGAAAAGTGTATTGGCTGCGAGCTTTGTGCTGGAGTATGCCCAGCTAACTGTATCTATGTTCGTGGAGCAGACAACAACCCGGCAGACCCAACTTCGCCAGGGGAACGCTTTGGGTTTGTTTACGAGATTAACTATCTGCGCTGCATACACTGCGACCTTTGTGTAGAAGCATGCCCGACCGAGGCAATCACCGAATCAAAGCTATTTGAGTTCTCGTTCACTAGTCGTGAACAAGCCGTCTATACCAAAGAAGAACTTGTCGTAGACGAAGACGGCAAGCCACAGAATCTTGACTGGGAAGACTGGCGTGAAGGCGACGACAAGGACACTTCTGGCTGGATGCGAGCCACTTCACCATCAGGCGACGAAGACTTTGTCGGCAAAGTTGGTTGGTCAGCCGAACTAGGCCACGGAACCCGTCAACCAGATGTATCACCACGCGAATCGAATAAGCCAGCGGCAGAAACCAGTGAGGACGCGTAAGTGGTAGATCTAGTTGTCTTTATAATTGCCGCAACCATCACTATCGGTGGAGCACTGGGTGTTGTTTTCTCTCATAACCCAGTTCGTGCAGCACTTAGCCTTGTAGCCACCTTCTTTTCTGTGGCCTTGTTGTTTATTATCCAGGATGCTAATTTCTTGGGCTTTGTCCAAGTCGTTGTTTACGCCGGTGCAATTGTTGTGTTGTTCTTGTTTGTGATTATGTTGCTCGGTGTGGACAAGGCGCAGGAGATTTTTGTCGAACCACTGGCAGGTCAGCGTTCGATTGGGTATGTGGCTGCTGGAACTTTCTTTATTATGGTCATGTTCGGCTTGTTTCTTTCCGGGCCTTCGGGGTCAAACGGAGCGCCTGAAGGTGCACCCGCATTAGCGTTAACTGGTCAGAGCGGTCTCAACCCGATTGATGAAACACCAGATGTGAACCAGCTAGCGGGCGACATTTTCTCCAGTAACTTGGTGGCTTTTCAAGCAACAGCATTACTGCTGACTATTGCAACCATTGGGGCGGTTGTAATGGTTAAGAACAGCAAACGAATCGACGAGCTAAGCCTCGCTGGTGTTGGTTCTCCTGTGTTTGATCCTGATCCTCCTGAGGTTTATGAATCAGCCGAATCCAGCTCTAGTGCGACAGTTGCTGACGATCTCGGAGCAAGCGACGTTGACGAAGTCAACTCGAAGGAGACCGAAGGTTCTCCCGCTAACTCGAAGGAACTCACAGAGTTCCCAGGCGACTCACAGGAACCTAAAGGACCTTCACAAGAAGATTCGTTAATTAACTTTGAAGACTTAGACGGGAGCGATGATAAATAGTGAATAGCTTTATCGCCCAGGCCATAGTCTTGACCGACACTTGGTATCTCGTTCTTGCAGCAGCCCTCTTCTCAATTGGTTTACTTGGTGTTCTAATTCGCAGGAACCCTCTGGTCATGTTTATGTGTATTGAGTTGATGCTTAATGCTGTGAACGTCACATTCATTGCGTTCTCATCTGCCTTAGATGACTTAACAGGTCAAACTTCTGTGTTCTTTATTTTGGTGGTTGCCGCAGCCGAAGTGGTTGTCGGTTTGTCGATGGTGATGATGTTATCCAGACGTAACGCTGAGTTAAATGTCGACGCTATGAACGAGTTGAAGGGGTAGAGGGCTAATTATGTTAGATCTTGCTTGGTTAATCCCCGCTGCGCCACTTACTGGTTTCATCATTAACATGTTGGTTGGTAAGCGCCTGGGCCAGCCGTTGGCTGGCTGGGTTGCAACCATTGCAGCCTTCTTAAGCTTTGTATTTACTGTCTTAGTTTTCTTCGATCTTCGCTCATTAGAGGCTGCAGACCGCTTTCATATTGTCGATATCTTCACTTGGATTAGCGCCGGCTCCTTTGAAGTTAATGCCGGACTACTGATTGATCCACTATCAGTAACAATGGTGCTGTTTATAACTGGTGTCGGAACTCTTATTCACCTTTACTCGATCGGGTACATGCACGGTGACGAGAACTTCTCAAAGTTCTTCATCTACCTCAACATGTTTGTGTTTTCGATGTTGCTGCTAGTTCTAGGCGACAACTTGCTACTAACTTTCCTTGGTTGGGAAGGCGTAGGAGCTTGCTCATACCTTCTTATTTCGTTCTGGTTTACCGAACCTCAGAACGCTTCTGCTGGTAAGAAAGCATTTGTTACTAACCGAGTTGGCGATTTTGGTTACATGCTCGCAACCTTCTTAGTCTTCTGGTCCCTCGGGTCTATCAACTATGACGACATAGCTGCAGGCGCAATTGCAGGAGATATAGCAACAGTAACTGCATCGGCGATTGTGCTTCTGTTCTTGTTGGCCGCAACAGGTAAGTCGGCACAGATTCCGCTATTCGTTTGGTTACCTGACGCTATGGCTGGACCAACGCCGGTTTCAGCGCTCATTCACGCAGCGACGATGGTCACCTCAGGTGTGTTCTTATTGACCCGTTTGAATCCGATTCTGGCTGAAGCTAGCCCGTGGGTGTTGGATGTAATTGCCTGGACTGGTGCCATAACGGCTTTGGTTGCAGCGACTGCCGCTGTTGCGCAAAACGACATCAAACGTGTCTTGGCTTACTCAACAATCTCGCAGCTCGGCTACCTATTTCTAGCTGTGGGTGTTGGCGGATATGTTCCCGCTATCTTCCACATGATCACACATGCATTCTTCAAAGCTCTGTTGTTCTTAGGTTCTGGTTCGGTAATTCACGGAGTCCACGACGAACAAGACATGCGCTTCATGGGTGGTTTAAAGAAATTCATGCCAGTAACTTCGTTTACATCCATCATTGGTTGGCTAGCAATCGCCGGCGTGCCGCCATTCTCTGGGTTCTGGTCTAAAGACGAGATTCTGGTGTTTGCTTGGGGCTCAAACAAAGCACTTTGGGTTGTTGGTCTGGTCACAGCGTTACTAACCGGTTTCTATATGACGCGCCAAGTTATTTTGACTTTCTTCGGTAAGCCTCGCTTTGATGTTGAAAAAGTTAAGCCACACGAATCGCCAAAGACTATGACGATTCCTTTGGTGGTGTTAAGCGTTCTGGCAGCTGTAGCTGGCGGTTTGAACTTACCATTCACTAAGGACTTCCTCGGAGGAACTGATGTTCACTTCCTTGAAGGCTGGTTAGAGCCTTCGTTGTTCGCTAATGAAGCCAAGTTTGGTACGACAGGCTCTGCCAAGGTATGGCTAGCGCTTGTTGCCATTGCGGCTGGAGCTGTAGCAATATTTGCTGCATACAAATTGTTTGGCAAGGGTGGCTCGCTATCGCCTGAAGATGTTTCGCAAGAAGAAATCGAAGCTAGCCCGTTGAGGTCACCATTCTTAGAGAACGCATGGTTTATTGACGCTACCTATGCAAAATTCATGGGTGGTCCTGGGCGAAAGATGTTCGAGTTCTTCTCTTACTTTGATCGCACCGCTGTTGATGGCATTTCAAAAGGTGTTGCTGGTAGTTCGGCAGGTGTCGGAACACTGTTCCGTAAAGCTCAAACCGGTTATGTCCGCAACTATGTTGCTTTGATTGCCTTAGGCGCAATTGCAATGTGTGGGTGGGTAGTTTGGAGTCTCGTCTCCTGATGCTTACTCTTCTAATCGTTATTCCAATAATTACAGCCTTGATCGTAATGCTGAACACGGAGAGCCTGGCAAGGCCAGTCGCTCTTATTGGCTCGACCCTAACTGGGCTTGCCTCTCTCATAGTATTAGCAGAGTTTGATACAGGTGAGGGCGGCTATCAACAGGTTGCCGATGTTGAGTGGATACCGTCGCTTGGAATCAACTGGACACTTGGCGTTGACGGCATTTCACTCTTCCTAGTTGTTCTGGCCGGGCTGTTGTTCCCGATAGCGATTATGACTACGTCGGCCCATCATGACAAACGTCAGTTCTACTTCCACCTCATGGCTCTTCAAGCAGGTTCGCTTGGTGCGTTTTTGTCAATTGACTTGTTCTTGTTCTTTGCCTTCTTTGAAATTGTTCTAGTGCCTATGTATTTCTTGATTGGTGGCTGGGGTCACGGGGACAGAGTTTATGCAGCCCTCAAGTTCTTTCTATACACAATGGCAGCATCGGCGTTGATGCTTGTCGGTATCTTGGCTCTCGGTATCTTGACCAGACAAGGCCAAGTCTTTAGCTTCGACATCAGAGACATCCAGGCGAACATGGCCGGTGTTAGCGAGACTGCTCGTTGGTTGGTTCTGCTGTCGTTTGCTTTGGCATTTGCGGTCAAAGTGCCAGTGTTCCCAATTCACACCTGGTTACCTAATGCCCACACTGAGGCTCCAACAGCTGGTTCTGTGATTCTCGCAGGTGTCATGCTTAAGCTTGGTACGTACGGTCTTATTCGTTTCGGGCTTGGACTGTTCCCAGCTGAAACGGTGGCTCTTGCGCCGCTGTTCTTGACACTCGGTGTCATAGGCATTATTTATGGGGCAGCGGTTGCTACGGTTCAAACAGATCTAAAAAAGCTTGTTGCTTACTCTTCGGTAGCGCACATGGGCTTTATCGTGCTTGGCATATTTGCGTTTAACTCACAAGGGCTAAATGGCGCAGTAGTGCAGATGATTAACCACGGTATATCTACTGGTGCTTTGTTCATTCTGGTTGGCTGGATGTATGACCGTCTTAAGACACGTGAGATTTCTGAGATGTCTGGCCTGCAAAAGTCAGCACCGATCTTTGCGGGAGTGATGACATTAGTAGTTCTATCAAGTATTGGTCTGCCTGGTCTCAATGGTTTCGTCGGAGAGTTTCTAATTCTTATTGGTACATTTAGCGCCGCACGTTGGTGGGCAGTGGTTGCTACAGCTGGCGTTATATTGGCAGCTCTGTATCTGCTTTGGGCTTATCAGCGTACTTTTCACGGCAAACCAGCCGACCCAGAAACTGCCCCTAAGAAGGTATTGAAAGAACTTTCGATGAAAGAGCTCGCCGGTATTGCTCCATTGCTAGTTCTAATCGTGTTCTTGGGTGTGTATCCGAACTTTATGTTGGATCGTATTGAGCCTTCAGTGGATGCGCTCATAGCCACTATCGAAGCTGGCGACTCTGAATTTACAGAGGCTGAGCCGCTAGCACCCGAGCGTTCTGGTGCTGATGGTCTGACTGAGTCACTAGAAGAAGCAGAAACAAAGAAAGAAGAAGCAAGTGATAGTTGATCTTCTAGCTCAAACAGACCCAAGGTTTGCAGTTCCGGCTGTGCAGTGGAAAGAAATACTTCCGCTATTCATTATGGGTATTGCCCCAATTATTCTTGTTGTTCTTGTGTCGTTGATGGGTAAGCGCAGCCAGTCTGAGATTGGGCTGTTGTCAATGGTGTTTAGCGTTATGGCTGCTGGTATTAGTTTCGCAGCATTGTTCCCAATTTGGCGAACTGTTCAAGAGTTCGGACCGCTTGGGCTTGTTGGCGAATCACTCGGGGTCGACAGCTTTGTGCTGATCATGTGGGGTCTAATTATTGTGATGGCTGCAGTAGCGAGTCTCACGTTCGAGAGGCAGTCTTTCTCTGGCCGCAATAGTGGTGTGTCTTCGGTAATGGAACAGCATGTTTTGCTCTTCCTAAGCGCTACTGGTGGCATGATTATGGTCGCAGCCAACAACCTGATTCTGTTGTTTGTTGGCCTAGAGGTGTTGAGTATCGCAGTTTATGTACTTGCAGCTCTCGATTTACGACGTTCAACTAGTCAAGAAGCAGGCTTCAAGTACTTTGCTTTAGGAGCTGTGTCTTCAGCCATATTCGCTTACGGAATAGCACTTGTTTACGGAGCCACCGGTTCGATTCAGCTTTCGGAGATTGCTAACTCTGGTGTTAATGCTCTTGGTTTGAGTTCAAGAGTTGAAGCTTCGCTAATTCTTGTGGGCATTATGTTCTTGCTGGTCGGGTTTGCGTTCAAAATATCGGCTGTGCCGTTCCACTCTTGGACCCCAGACGTTTACCAAGGGTCACCTACCGCGGTAGTTGGTTTCATGGCTTCTGCGGTCAAGGTAGCGGGTGTTGCAACTCTGCTTCGGGTGCTGCTAGTTAGCTTTAGTGACTTTGGAGATCAACTCCGACCGGTCATCTTCGTGCTAGCGGCATTAAGTCTTGTGGGTGGTGCCGTTATGGCCCTCGCGCAAACCGACGCTAAACGTATGATGGCATTCTCTTCAATTAACCACGTTGGGTTCCTATTGGTAGGTATTTACGTGGCGCAAGGCTTGGGCGACGCTGGCTCACTCGGTGTCCGCTCAGTTGTCTTCTATCTGATTGCTTACTCGTTTATGGTTGCAGGTGCCTTCGGCATAATGTCGCTAATTCAGCGCACACACGAACGAAACACTGGCCACGATACACCGTTGACCCTCGAAGCTATGGCTGGTCTATACAAACAGCAACCCCTGTATGCAGGGCTGCTAGCTTTCTTCCTTCTAGCTCAAGCCGGCGTTCCATTTACTGCTGGGTTCTGGTCAAAGGTAAGAGTCATCTTCGCAGCAACTGGCACACAAGAGACCGGCGGCTATATTTTGGCAGCCGTAGCGATGTTAAGCGCAGTAATAGCAGCCTTCTTATACCTGCGAATCATTGTTTCAATGTTTATGTCAGACCCTAATGAAGCAAGAGACAAGAAAGTTACCTTCGTCCCGTCGATAAGCGTCGCCGGCGTCGGGGTTTGCGTAATCGTCGTGCTAATTCTCGGCATCATCCCAGGTGTTGCTTCAGGAATGCTCGAAGCAGTTGCACCTTAGGGCTAAATAGGGTCAGCAGCTTTGGTAACCAGCTGATCTACGTTATCGCCCTTGGCGCACTTATTCGGCTTGGTATAACCACACGCTATGCACTTATGTGTCACTCGAAAGCCAGTGCCGTCGGTCTCGATCTTCTGTGGTTCCATTAGACCGCCACACTTGGCTGCTCTATCTCCTGGCTCGACGTCTACATGTTTTGACCAAAGGCATTTTGGGCAGTGGTTTGTGTAGCCATTACCTTCGACTTCTTTGTTGCAGTTTTCGCAGGTGAAGTTTTCGATAACACGCTTCATTTGTTAACCGCCTGACGCTGCGGAGTCACCCTCGGGGTTAGCTACAAGATTGTCAAACGGGTCTTCGAGCCAGCCTTCTGGCAGAACAACTTTTTGTGGGCCTCTAGTGTGGCCGCGTTTGTTTGAATAGTTCTCTGGCGGTAAGTCGCCTTCAGGGATCTCAGCGATGAGTTCTTGGAGCTGCTCTAGCGTATCTATCTGGTTTAGTCGACCACGAATCTCGCCGCCAGCCGGGTAGCCCTTCAAATACCAGGTGGTGTGTTTGCGAAACTCTCTAATACCTTTGTGTTCGCCAAACCATTCGACAAGTTCTGTTGCGTGACGAAACATAATCTGGCCGACTTCAGTTGTGTTTGGTGGGGCAGGAATTTCTTCGCCTCTAAATGCTGCAGCTAGTTGCCCAAATAACCACGGCCTACCTAAGCAGCCACGTCCAATGACTACGCCGTCGCAACCAGTTTCGGCCATCATGTCTAATGCATCTTGGGCCACCCAGATATCGCCATTGCCAAGGACTGGAATGCTAGTTACGTGCTCTTTTAGCTTTGTAATTGTTTCCCAGCGGGCTGACGGGCAATAAAGTTGCTCGACAGTACGACCATGAAGTGCAACTGCGGCAACACCTGCATCTTCGGCGATTTTGCCGCTATCCAAATAGGTGTGGGTGTCTTCGTCAATCCCAATACGCATCTTCACTGTGACCGGAACATCGCCGGCAGCTTTGACAGCATTTTCGACAATGGCTTGAAACAGATTGCGTTTGTAGGGGAGGGCACCGCCACCACCGTTTCGAGTAACTTTACGAACAGGGCAACCAAAGTTCAAATCAATATGGTCGACACGGTCGTTCTCTACAAGTAGGAACACTGCTTTGTAAGCAATGTCAGGGTCAACGACAGCCAACTGCAAACTGCGAGGGTCTTCGTCGGGTGCGAAATCAGCTAGACGATGTGTCTTAGCATTCTGCTCTACAAGTGCTCGAGCAGAAATCATCTCGCTCACATACAAACCAGCACCAAACTGACGACACAGCCTTCTGAAAGGCGAGTTAGTAACACCGGCCATAGGCGCCAAAATAACAGGCATGTCTACGTTGATCGGGCCGATTTTCAGCTGTTTATATGCAGGTTTCGTAAACGCCATGCTTACTAGTGTATTCGTGGTTTACAGATAGCGGGAACTTGGAAACTACAAGCTCAAACTCTAGAGAGCCAAACCCACAGCGTTGTTAATAGTTTCGATCACTAAGCGTTCGGTCTGGTACGGTTCGTCTTTGCTGTACAGCCAAGCCAAATCACGTAGATCTTCGTTGCCGATCAAGGTTTCTAGCTTTTCCAGAGTATCTTCAGCCCGTGTTGTCCAGATTTCATGGTGGGCTCGATTCCGTATGGTGCCTTCTTTAAAAATCCAATCATAGAGAACATCACTTAATTTCGACAGTGGCTCAATTGCCCGGTGGCCTGCGGGGGCCCAACTGACAAGTTCCTCTATGGCTACTAGAAGTTCTGTAAAGTGTTCTCCATCTAAGATCTGGGCTAGTTTGTTGCTGTATTTTTCGTGATCTCTAAATACATTTCCAGCTTCGTCCAGCTGTTCCTTAAGCACAAGAACAAGTTGTTCTGTTTGTGAGTTGTGTACCGCCATCGGGCTAGAGACTATCAAGTCTTTCCTTGGGTTGCCGACCTCTGGAGCGAACCATTTACGTTATTCGACTAGCATTGGGTCAATGGCAACTGAGACTAAGAGTTTTGGCTCTGGTAAGCGAGAATCTCACAATTCAGATGCCTTCTATTCAAGGTTTCGTCAGCCGGAGCTATCTACTGACGAAACCGTAGTACGAGACCAAGAGTTTGTTGACTCTCTAGGAGCTGGCGAGTGTTTAGTTGGTGATGCTAGAGACATGTCACAGATTGCAGATTCTTCAATTGCTCTAGTCGTCACATCGCCCCCCTACTTCGTGGGCAAAGATTATGAGCTAGACGCAATTGACTTAACAAATGAAGCTTCGGATAAACCAGGCAACTTCGAAGAGTACTTGCAGATGTTGGCCGAAGTTTTTGCCGAGTGTTACCGAGTGCTTGAACCTGGGGGGCGAATAGCAGTTAATGTTGCCAACTTGGGTCGCAAACCTTATCGCTCACTATCGGCAGATGTATCCCGCATATTGTCAGACGAAATAGGTTTTTTATTGCGGGGTGAAATCATTTGGCAAAAGTCAAAGACTTCTTCTGGTTCATGCGCCTGGGGAAGTTTCGCCAAAGCAACTAACCCAGTTATTCGTGACATGACCGAGAGAGTAATAGTAGCGAGCAAAGGAATGTTCTCTAGAGCGCAAGCCCCAGCTCAGCGTGAGAAGGCCGGTCTGCCACATGTGTCCACCTTAACTAATGACGAATTTATGGATGCAACAACCGATGTTTGGCAAATAGACCCCGAGTCGGCAAAACGTGTCGGTCACCCAGCACCATTTCCAGTTGCGTTGCCCGAGCGCCTAATTAATATGTACACCTTCGTTGATGATTTGGTGCTTGATCCATTCTGCGGTGTTGGCTCAACACTGATTGCGGCGGCCAAGTCGAATCGTATAGGTATTGGCTTCGATACAGAAGCAGATTATGCGCAAGCAGCTAACGAACGACTGCAAAAATACAGCGACACTCAACAACTCGATTTAGAAGTCACCGAAGGCTACGATCGAGCAGTTAACGCCGGCAAAAAAGTTGCAGACATGGCAGAGGACTACTTAAGAGCTCACAACTACACCCTGGTTGATGACTCCAAAGCACGTAAAGTCGCAGGCCTAACCTTTGACGCTCTAGTGACCGACTCGAACGGCACCGAGCAGCTAGTGCTAGTAGAGGGTGGCTTCTTAGTAAACAAACCAGGGCTTGGATCGATCGACAATGTCATGCGAGTAGTCGCCCACGCAGCCTTAGCTGACCACGGACAGCCAGTTCTAGTAATTACCGCCGCTGCGCCAAATAAAAACTCAACCTCCGCCAAAGCGCTAGCCAAAGCGACGGCTGATGGGTTGATCGAGCTCGTGGTGTTGAACTAGAAGTCAGAAGAACTTGTTCAAGCGAAAGTCTTCACCTGAGACTAGAAGCTTGTTTCTTGGTAGTTAACCGGTGAGTCAGAGTTAGGCAAGAATAGCTCTGGTTCGCTGCCGTCAAGTGTTAGTGACCAAGTATCAAACTCGGGTTGCACTGTTGTCTCATCAGAAACAAAGCCTTCTGGGTGAATTGCATAGCCAATAGTGTTGTCGTCTAGCCACTCGACCTGGTCATCGACCGGTCGGGTTTCGTTCAAGAATGTTTCTTCGCCGCTTTCTAGGTCATAAGAAACCAAGAAGAACTCTTCGTCAACGAGCTTCTTATAAACAAGGGTGTTTCCGTCGCCTGAAAGAGAAGGACAAGAGCCAACAAGGTCAAGAATCTCAATAGTCTTGTCGTCAAAGTTACCTTTGATAACTCGTGTTTCTTCGCCGTTGCCCCAAGTAGCGTAGAACTCTCCGGCACGACCCCACGTCACACCCCAAAAGTTGCTGTTGATATCATCAAAGTATTCAGCGTCTTCTTCAGAGTGATCAAACTGGAAAAGGTTAAACCGTTCCTCTGGGTTAGATGTATCAAACAATTCGGCTATGGTAACAAATCCACTTACATCTTGGTAACCACTGCCTTCTGCAAACACAGTATAAGAAGCGAATGATCCATCTCTAGAAACACGGGCACGTGAAGGAAGGCGAATACCCCAAGTAAGAACCTCTTCTTCAGTGCCTTCCGAGAAGTCATAAAGTGTGGCTTTAAACGAGTTGATTCCCGAACGCCACAAACATAAACCATTGTCGTCAGCAGCATGGAAACGCTCACAACGAATATTGCCAACATGCTCACGGTCACCTAGGGCGGTGCGTCTTACAAGGCGACCGTAGTCGTCACCAGGGATGCGGTTGATCAAGAACTCTGATCCATCATCAAAGCCAAGGTCAACTGGCTCTTCTTCGTCATCTATATCTCTGGCTGCAAGTTGGTCGACGAACTCGGCAGCTCTTTCCTCGGCAGCAGCATTGCGAGAATCTATGTCAGCTGATTGGCGCCAGAAAGTAAAGCCAACATAACCCACAGCGAGCAGCGCCATAAAACCCATAGCGGTCATTGCATTTCTGGTTGAATTAGACATAGCTTTGATCCTCCTTGTTTATCGGCAACTTTCGCAAAAATACTGAGGAAATAATTAGTGCTATGACAAGTGCCGCTACGTAGAGATTTACAGAGTTTTGAGCCCCTAAAGAGGTGCGTCCCCATAAGAAACCAAACGAAATTGCTGAAACTAGCCTCGCCAACGCCACAGTCATGCTTACGGCTCCAAGTAGGGTCCCTCGAGATTCTTCTGGAGCGATAGCAGAAGCAATGGCCGCCAGTACGCCGTCGGTGCTAGCAAAGTAGACACCAAAGATAGCGAGAGTGAGCAGCACGATTGTTCCCGATATTTCTACGTTTGCTATCAACAGGTAGGCGGGAATCAGTAATGCCTGACCAAAGAGGAAGACTTTGACTTTGCCGTAAGTGTCGCCGAGTTTTCCTACCGGAACAGCCAGCAGTAAGTGGACAATTGCAGTACCCGCATACAGCAACGGAAACAGCGTGGCATCTAAGTTGCCTTCTCTAAACAGATAGAGATACAACAATGATTCGCCAATAGTGAACAATGAAAGAAGGCCAGCAGCGCCAATCAGGTAGTAGGCGTTGTTCTGAGCGACTGCCTTAATGAGTTGAGGCACTCCTGCGATCTGTTTTGCAACAGGCTTAGGTTCTTCGATAGGTACAGGAGTTTCATCCAACTCTTCTGGATTCTTGGCGAACCAAATGATTATGGCGACGCCAACTCCACCAGCCATAAGAGATACAAAAAAGACCGAGTCAAAGGCGTTAGGGGTGAGTCCGAGGATGACCCAGGCAGCGATAGGGCCAAGTAAAGCACCCATAGTGTCGAGGCTTCGATGGATGCCAAAAGCTGTAGCAAGCTTCTCCTTTGGAACACTTCTAGAGATTAGAGAATCTCTTGGTGCTACTCGGATTCCTTTGCCGACTCGATCTGCGATTAGGAACGGTATAGCGAAGACCTGGCCGATGAAAGTAGATAAGAACAAGCCGAGGCGTGTAACAGTCGAGACTGCGTATCCGAAAGCCGCTATGCGTTTGGCGTTGCTTGTGCGGTCAGCGATTTGGCCACCCCAGAGACGAAAGAATGCTCCAGTTGTTTGGAATATGCCTTCAAAGATTGCAAAACTGAAGATACCGAAACCAACTTGGCTGGTAAGAAACAGAGGGATCACGGCAACGACCATCTCAGAAGAGATGTCAGTAAACATGCTTACTAGACCAAGGATCATCACATTTCGTCCACCCTTAGAGCGCAGCAGGTTTAGATCTTTAGTCTTCGTGGCGCCAAGGTGTTTGTTGAGGTCGGCAAGGTACACCCATGCCTATCGGCCTAAGATGTCAAAAAATGACTATACAAGCGCCTTTTTGGGCTAGGTTAGGCTTATGTCTTTAGCCCGAAAAGAAGCCGAATTAGAGGCCAACTGGCCATCCGAGATCTCAAATCGGGAAGCCAAACAGGCTTTGGCCGACAAATTGGTTCAAAACCTCAGCTCTGGTCAGGTCATCGGGGCTGGGTCTGGAACTTCTTCGTACTTAACACTTGTGTCGCTCGCTGAACGTGGTGCCGAAGAACAAATTGATTTCGCAGTCGTTGCAACTTCTATCGAAATCGAACGAACAGCACTGGCACTCGGAGTCAGAGTGCAGCCGTTAGGGCAGAGTCCAATCGACTGGGGGTTTGATGGCGCTGACGAAGTAGACCCGAACGGCCGCCTCATCAAAGGTAGGGGTGGTGCAATGTTTCGAGAGAAACTTGTAATCGCTAGCCAAGCCAAGACTTATGTTGTCGCCGACGAATCAAAGAAGGTCACAAAGCTTGGCGAGAAGTTTGCCGTGCCGGTCGAAGTATTTCCAAACTCAATTGATCTAGTCCGTAACTCTCTAGAGGCACTTGGAGCAAACAAAGCTCCGCTTCGCCCAGCCGGTGGAAAAGACGGGCCAGTTGTAACAGAACAAGGTGGCGTCATTCTAGATGTCTCATTCAGCGGTGACGTGCCGCCAGAAGCAGATTTAGAGGCCATTCCAGGCGTTATTGCCACTGGAGTCTTCGACCGCTACGACTACGAATTACTAATGGTTTAGATGAATTTTGCATGCTCTCGGCGTGATGTTTGGCGAAATCAAATTCGAAAGAAGCCTCCTCGGGTTCCCGTGAACAGGAGTGAGCGACTATGGCGACACAATTTCCACGATTAATCGAAACCGACCGGCTGAGAATTGAACTGTATACGGCTGAGCAAATTGAGACTGTTGTCCCAGAACTTGTTCGTGCAAACCTCGAATATCTAGCTGAATGGATGCCATGGGCTGCGCCAGATGTTTTTGAAACAACCGATTACGCCGAGATAGCGGTTGATTGGCTCGCTCAAGCACAAGCTGGTACGAGCTTTAACTATGGTATCTGGGTCAAAGATGGCGATGAGAAGCCGGTTGGTACTATTGGTATTCATCATCGAAATGACCAACCACCGGAATCGCTCGAGATTGGTTACTGGCTAGTAGAGGATGCTCAAGGTCATGGATACATGACCGAAGCGGCAGCAGCTTTGACCGCTGCGGCATTCGGCAACAGACACATTGAAAAAGTAGAAATTGCATGTGAACCTGGAAATGAAAAAAGTGAAGCTATCCCAAAGAGATTAGATTTTTCTAAGGCTGATATGAGGGTTAACCACGACAACCTAAATGTTCGTATCTGGGAGATGGAGCGACAGACCTATTCCAGGTAGGTGTGCCGTTGGTGTAACTCAAAACTGGCTCTAAATAGTCCTAAAACCGCAACCCCAAAGGGTCTGTGAGATAGAGTATTTGGCTGTGTCGGAGTTTTTCCGAGAATACCTGCTCATCTTCTTTTTCATGATCTTAGCCACGGCTGCTGTCGGTGGTTTAATCAGTGTTGCCTCCGCTCTACGACCCTCTAGACCAAGCGCTGGCAAGGTCAAAAACTATGAGGGCGGTGTCGAACCAATCGGTGACGGCTGGTCACAAAGCCAGGTTCGCTACTACATTTTTGCTCTTCTATTCGTAATGTTCGACGTTGAGGCCGTGTTCATCTTTCCTTGGGCGACAATCCTTGAACAGCTCGGTTTCTTCGGTTTAGTAGAGATGGTCATCTTTATTTTCATCCTTGCTCTAGGGCTTGGGTACGCATGGCGTAAAGGGGTACTCAAGTGGGCTTAGTCGAATCAGGCAAAATGCCAAAAGGGCTAACCCGCCTTCTAAACATGAGCCGCAAATACTCGCTTTGGGTTTACCAATGGGGCCTAGCTTGCTGCGCAATCGAAATGGCGGCCACTTTAGCTTCGCCTCGCTACGACGTGATGCGTCTAGGCGTCATCCCACTACCCGCAAGCCCACGTCAAGCCGACCTCGTAATAATCTCAGGCACTGTGACCGACAAGATGGCTCCAGCTGTACGTCGGCTCTACGAACAGATGCCAGAGCCTAAATACGTTATATCCATGGGGTCTTGCGCCAACTGTGGTGGTCCTTATTGGGACAGCTATTCGGTCACTAAAGGCGTAGACCAGATCATTCCAGTAGATGTCTATGTTCCTGGTTGTCCACCACGTCCAGAAGCTCTACTTGAAGGCATTGTGCTACTTCAAGAACTTATCCAGAACGAAGACATGAGCGAAAAGTGGAAGGGGGACCCTCTTGCCCTCAGCTGAAGAAGAAACACCAGTAATTGAAAACGCAGCAGACCCCGCACGCGAAGAACTTCTCGAAGAAATCAAAGACGAACTAGGTCCGGCTCTAGTTGGCGAACATCTGGAGATGGGTCAAGACCTAACAGTGCGGGTGCAAATCCAATCATGGCACCGTTTTGGTGAAGTGCTGTCACAGAAAATGGGGTTCGGTTTCTTTGACTTTCTCTCAGCCATCGACTGGAAAGAATCTCCGTTTGGTCGAAGCCTCGACTCGGCAGTAGATATTCAACTTGGGAACACAGAAGCAGCTGAAGTAACAGGTGAAGAAATCGCAACTGGGCTTGCCGGTGGAGATACCAGGTTCCAAATTTTTGCTCGACTGTACTCAATCGAAAAAAAGCTTGGGGTAACAGTAAAGGCAGACTTAGGGGACTCACTAGAAGTCCAAACATGGACCGACCTATTTGGTGGTGCCCAGTGGCACGAACGTGAAGCCTATGAAATGTTCGGAATCAACTTTGTAGGCCACGAAAACTTGCGAAATATCTACCTTCCAAGCGGTTTTGAGGGCAATCCGCTGCGCAAAGACTTCCCTTTAATGGCCCGGCTGGTTAAACCATGGCCGGGCATTGTGGATGTCGAACTAATGCCCGAAAAAGACGAGGGGCAAGCTCCAAAAACGACTCCAAGTGGAGCAAGTACCCAGAACCCAGATGTGGGGGCGCAGTGACAGACTCTTTAACCCCAACGGGTGAAACAGAAGTTGAAGTTCCGTTAGAACAAGACGGCAGCCTGTCTGACCGTCAGATCCAATATGTTTCAGCCCAAGCCGCAGATGCAAGAGTAAATGTAGAGCTCGAAGCTGAAGGCATGACCCTAAACATTGGGCCACAGCACCCGGCAACACACGGAACGCTACGTGTAATTGTTCGTCTCGACGGTGAGCAAGTTACCAAGGTAGACCCAGTGCTTGGTTACATGCACCGAGGTTACGAAAAGTTGGCCGAAGTTAGAAGCTTCCCACAAGTAACAACTCTTATAAATCGAATCGACTGGGTTGGTAGTTTCGCCAACGAAGTTCCATTCGTACTTGCAAGCGAACGTCTAATGGAGATTGAAGCACCAGAACGTGCGCAGTGGATTAGAACCTTGTTGTTCGAAATGGGCCGCATCGCCAACATTGTCCTGTTCTTAGGCGACATGGGTGTTCAGCTAGGCGCTGTTACCCCAATGTTCTATGCATTGCGTGATCGAGAGCTAATTCTTAACCAGATCGAAGCAGCAACTGGTGGACGATTCCACCCGAATTTCAACCGCATCGGTGGAGTTAAAGACGACTTGCCAGCTGGTTGGATACAAGGCACACGAACTGCGATCAACAAGATCAAATCGTTCTGCGATCAGGCTGAAGGTCTAATTGTTGGCAATGAAATCTTTCAGAACCGTACCCGAGGCATTGGTGTAATACCAAGAGACAAAGCCATCGAATACGGTATGACTGGCGCAAACATTAGAGCATCAGGCGTCGACTGGGACCTACGTCGAGACCAAGATTTGCCTCTGCCTTACGACAAACTTGACTGGAAAGTTTGGACTCACCCAGATGGTGACTCGTTTGCTCGCTACTGGGTGCGGCTACAAGAAACACGTGAGTCATGTCGCATGGTAGAGCAACTTCTTGATGGTTTGCCAGGTGGACCAATCATGGCGAAGGTCCCACGCATTATTAAAGTTCCAGCAGGCGAAGCTTATGTGGCAACAGAAAACCCACTAGGGGAGATGGGATACTACGTTATTTCTAAAGGTGGCCTAGAACCATTCAGAGTCAAGATTCGAACCGCAAGTTTCTCTAACATGTCAATCACCCCTTGGGTGTTGAAAGGTGCATACGTGCCGGATGTTATTACTATCCTTGCTTCTCTGTACTTCATCTTGGGGGATTTAGACCGCTAATGCTCGCTTTCGAATTAGCCTTTTGGCAAGAAACTATTGTGAGACTGTTCTTTGCCTTCTTAGTTGTCCTTGTTCCCGCTGGAGCAACCGTCTACTTATATCTATTCAAGATGGTTTCGTTTATGCAGAGCCGGCTTGGTCCAATGGAAGCAGGCCCCTTTGGCTCGATGCAACTTTTAGCTGAGCTTGGAAAGTCTGCACAAAAAGAAGACATCATTCCCGACAATGCTGACCGCTTTGTCTACACCGCAGCACCATACGTAGTTATTATTTCCTCTTTCTTGCTTGCTTTGGTAGTTCCATTTGGGCCAGATGCCTTCTTCGTTAATTTCGACACCGGAATCTTCTTCGCGCTAGCCGTATCGTCAGTCTCGGTCATTGGCGTGTTAATGGCTGGTTGGGCAAGCTCGTCAAAGTATTCACTACTCGGTGGCTTACGTGCAGCCGGACAGCTAATCGCTTACGAGTTACCACTTGTTCTAGCGGTTGTTGGTGTAGTAATTCAGGCCGGCACACTTAACTTGCAGGGCATTGTTGATGCACAAATTAGTGGCGAGTTATTTGGATGGGGCGCACTTGGCAACCCATTCATTATCACTCAATTCGTTGGCTTCATAATCTTCTTCATCGCTGTACAGGCAGAGTTAACACAGACACCATTTGACATGCCAGTCGCTGAATCAGAGCTAGTAACTGGTTTTATGACCGAGTACTCGGGCTTTAGGTTCCTAATGTTCTTTATCGGCGAGTTCGCAACAGCTAACATCTTTGCGTTCTTAGGTGCAACTTTATTCTTGGGTGGTTGGTCAGTGCCGCCATTTGTCACAGAGCTACTGGGGCTCGACCCATACTCGAACCTATTCAACTTTGTTGGGCCAATCATCATGATCTTAAAGATGTTGGCTATCACATTCGTGATTTACTGGGTTCGCTTTACTTACCCACGCTTTCGTGAAGATCAGCTCCAGTCATTTGCCTGGAAAATACTGATCCCAATTTCGCTAGTCAACATTGCTGCGACTGGCATTCTAAAGGTGGTGTTCTAATGGGTCTAATTCCAGGTGTAATCAAAGGTCTAGGAATGACTCTCGGCGAGATGACCAAGACCGTTGTTAAGGGCGCCGAAACCGTTCAGTATCCACACGAAAAAGAAGATCCAGTCCCACGAGCTCGTGGAGTTATTGCACTACACGAAGACAACTGCACTTCGTGCATGTTGTGCGCCAGAGAATGCCCAGACTGGTGCATATATATAGAAGGCCATAAAGAACTAGCGCCACCACGTCGTGCTGGTGGAAAGCCACGCACTGTAAACAAGCTCGACCGCTTTGATATCGACTACTCACTTTGCATGTACTGCGGTATTTGCGTTGAAGTGTGTCCATTCGAAGCGCTTTTTTGGTCACCTGAGTACGAATACTCAGAACCAAAAATTTCTGACTTATTGCACGACAAGTCAAAGCTCGGCGAATGGATGGAAACAGTTCCAGACTTTGAGGCCTACGAAGCAGGCTCAGAAGTAAAAGCTAAGAAAGTTCCGAGGCCCGAATGATCGAACTTCTGGCTCAAGGTACCCCGCTGTCTGAAACTGGTGAATGGATCGTCTCGATCTTTTTCTATCTGATGGCTTTGGTCGGTGTAGTAGCTGCGTTAAAGATGGTTACAACTGACAACGTCGTACACGCTGCGCTGTACCTACTTGTTGTATTGAGCATAGTAGCCGGAACATACATTATTCTTGGCGCAGAGTTTGCTGCTGCCACACAGATCTTGGTTTACCTTGGCGCCATTATGGTGCTGTTGCTCTTCGGTGTGATGTTAACCAGAACACAGATCGGCGCAGACACCGACTTAGACCACGACCAGAAATGGTTAGGCGGTCTTGTGTCGCTGGGGATGCTACTAATCTTGAGTTTCTCAATCTGGGAGTTCTTCGGCGAAGTATCGTTGCCGAGAGACCGTCAGCCGCAGCGTACCTCAGAAGTTGCAGTCGAAATATTCTCAACCTACATCGTTGCCTTCGAAGCGCTATCAGTACTGCTATTAGCTGCTTTGATAGGTGCTGTCGTTATTGCGAGGAAGGACTGACATGTTTCTATCTCAGTTTTTATTCTTCGCTGCAGTCTTGTTTGCAATCGGTGTCTACGGAGTACTCACCCGTAAAAACGGTGTACTCGTATTGATGTCAATTGAGTTGATCTTAAACGCAGTGAATATCAACTTGATTGCCTTCGGAGCTTTCAATGGCGACTTGGCTGGCCAAGTATTTGCTTTGTTCGTTATTGCTGTAGCGGCCGCAGAAGTGGGCGTAGGTCTGGCCATCGTGCTCCTTATATATAGGAACCGTCGAAACATTGATGTTTCCAAAGCGAATGCGCTGAAGGGGTAGGTCTATGTTAGCTGTAGGAGACATCGCCTGGATATTTTCTAACGCTTGGTTGTTCCCAGCTATCCCGGCGACTGCATTCTTGCTGATCCTGTTTTTCGGCAAGCGACTGCCATACAAGGGTGCCGAAATCGGCATAACCTCTGTTCTTTCTATCTTTGTGCTTGCATGTTTAGCTGCAGGTACTTGGATCGCCCAGATCACAGAAGAAACTTCAACGGAAGCAAGTTCTGAAATCGAAGAAGCTTCCTTTACAGGCGAGGGCGGAGCAACCGAAAGCCTGCTGTTTGTAGAAGGCGATACAACAATTACTCAAATCGAAGGAGAAGAGGGAGTTCGCGGCGCTCCAATTATTACCGAGGTCGAATGGTTCAGCTTTGGTGAAACCGCTGAAGCAGATACACCAGATGTAGGTATCGGCACATGGATTGATGGCCAGTCAGTCATGATGCTCTTTGTTGTCACATTGATCTCGGGACTCGTTCACGTCTACTCAACCGACTACGTTGGCGGCGACCGTCGCTACACACACTACTTTGCCTTCTTATCGCTCTTCACAGCATCAATGTTATTCATGGTGCTATCAACCTCTACAATCCAGCTTCTAGTTGGCTGGGAGCTCGTAGGCGTTTGTTCTTTCGGTCTTATTGGACACTGGTGGGAAGAGAAACCAAACTCCGATGCAGCACTAAAAGCTTTCTTAACTAACCGTGTTGGCGACGTCGGGTTAATAATCGGTATCATCATTTTGTTCTTTGCTGCTGGCAACACATTCAGCATTACTGAAATCAACACCCAAGCCGTTCTCTCAGGTGAAGAGGGAGGCATCTCGCAAGGTGTTCTATTAATTGCATCATTGAGTTTGTTTGCAGCGGTAATGAGCAAGTCAGGACAGTTCGTTCTTCACACATGGCTCCCGGACGCTATGGCAGGCCCAACTCCAGTATCTGCTTTGATTCACGCAGCAACAATGGTTGTTGCCGGTGTCTATATGATTGGCCGCCTCTACCCAGTCTTCTTCGAAGGCTTCTCAATCGCTGGTTCATCATGGAATGTGATGGCAGTAATCGGAGGCATCACAACCGTTGGTGGTGGCTTACTTGCTTTCGTGCAGAGAGACTTAAAGAAAGTCTTGGCTTACTCCACAGTTTCACAGCTTGGTTACATGGTCATGGCGCTAGGCGTTGGGGCCTACACCGCTGGTATGTTCCACCTCTTCACCCATGCCTTCTTTAAAGCTTGCTTGTTTCTAGGCGCTGGCTCGGTATCTCATGCCGTGCACCACAGCTTTGATATGAAATCTGACATGGGTGGCTTGCGCAAATTTATGCCAAAAACCTTTGCCACTTTCATGATTGGCTCGCTAGCTCTGGCTGGCCTACCTCCATTGGCCGGTTTCTGGTCTAAGGATGAAATTCTTGTCGGTGCCGGTGTTTGGCCTGGCACGGGCGGCAATGGAACCTACTATCTTCCTTTCATACTCGGCTCGATAACAGCTGTACTAACCGCTGCATATATGACGAGAGCTGTCTGGCTGACATTCTTTGGCAAGTATCGTGGCCACGAAGAACCACATGAATCCGGCTGGCGCATAACAACACCACTAATCATTCTTGCTTTCCTCGCAACCACAGTCGGTTTCTTGAACTTGCCATCGGGTTTCGTCAAAGCAATCGGTATCGAAGGCTTTGCGCACAAGTTCGAAGACTGGGTCGAGCCAGAGGGAATCCCAACGTTTGTTAACGAAGAAATCAACGGGTTCACTCATGGTAAGCCAAGCCTGTCGCTAGCAATCTTTGCAACGCTTGCAGTGTTGGTAGCGATTGCCATTGTTGGTAAGTACTACAAGAAGCTATATGCCTCTGACCCAGATGCAACAGAGTACAAAGATGGCGTCAAGTCACGAGTTCCACTGTTGGCATCGGGCTACAAGATCTTGGAAAACAAGTACTACCTCGACCATCTCTACACCAACATTGTTGCGGGCTCTACCAAGGGTGTAGTTGCGAGAATGGCTTACTGGTTTAACCAGAACGTTCTAGATGGCATAGTCAACGCTGTCGGTAAGGCCTCAGCCATGTTTGGTGGCTTACTTTATAGAGGATTCGACCAAGGCGTTATCGACCGAACCGTTGATGGCGCAGGATTTGCTGCCTCTGGTTCTGGTGAAACTTTAAAGAAACTACAAACAGGCCAGGTTCGCCAATACGCGGCCCTCATGTTTGGTGCCGCTGTATTAATTGCAGTGGTATTCGTATTGGCAATTGGGGAAGTGTAAAGAATGGGAAGAACTAGAATCAAAGGTGATTTATGAGTGAATTTCTAGATACCTGGGGGATAACCCTCATGCTGTTTGCACCTTTAGCTGGTGCATTGCTCATGATGGGGATTCCCAAAACGAATGAGCTGCTACAGAAACAAGTCGCACTAGGGGCGTCGCTGGTCTCAGCGTTCTTCGGAATCCTACTTTTCATTAACTTTGACTACGATAACTCTTCGACATTGCAGTTCTTAGTAGACAAACGCTGGATAGAAGTAATCGACACCCGTTATGCAATTGGTATCGATGGCATCTCGCTCCCCTTAATAGCGCTAACCCTATTTGTTGTTCCACTTGTCATTATCTACACGTGGAACCACGTGCCTTCACCTGGGAATGCCAAAGCATTCTTAATGCTGACTCTTGTGTTACACACAGGAATGCTCGGTGTCTTTGTGGCTCGTGACCTGATCCTGTTCTTCGTGTTCTTCGAAGTCACACTGTTGCCAATGTATTTCATGATCGGGGTCTGGGGAGGTCCACAACGCCAATACGCAGCAATCAAGTTCTTCCTCTACACATTGTTTGGTTCGGCATTGATGCTTGTCAGTTTCCTTTCGCTGTACTGGCTAACTGGAGCGGACACATTCAATATCGTTGAGCTTGCAAGCCGAGTGCAATCCGAAAATGTAAGCCTGCTAGCTCAGGTGCTGTTGTTTGGTGGGATGTTCATGGGCTTTGGTATCAAAGTTCCAATCTTCCCATTCCACACTTGGTTACCTGACGCTCACACTCAGGCTCCAACTCAAGGCTCTGTAATCTTGGCAGCTGTACTACTAAAACTTGGTGCCTACGGTTTCATTAGAATCGCACTTCCAATCCTGCCTCAAGCAGCAGAGGAATGGGCGCCATGGATAGGCCTCCTAGCTGTTATCGGTATCATCTACGGTGCTCTTGGTTGTTTGGCTCAAACCGATATGAAGCGCTTAATTGCTTTCTCTTCGGTTGCACACATGGGTTATGTCATGCTCGGTATCTCAACGCTTACTGACTTTGGGATCAACGCCGCAATATTCGGTATGGTTGCGCACGGCCTAATAACCGGAATGCTGTTCTTTATCGCAGGCTCGGTTAAGGACCGCTACCACACTCTCGAGATTAAGCGACTTGGTGGCTTGCTTGTTCAAGCCCCACGCATGGGTTGGATCCTAGGTATAACGACAATGGCATCGCTAGGGCTTCCTGGTTTGGCAGGTTTCTGGGGCGAATTCCCAGCAATCTTGGCAGCTTATAACCCAGGTGGAGACCTAAATGTCTATGTCTTCCGCACCTATATGGTTGTAGCCGCAATCGGTACTGTATTAGCCGCCGCATACTTGCTGTGGCTACTTCAACGTACGGCCTTTGGTACTCCATCTGAAGAATTCGAAGACCACCCAGATGTTAAAGACGTAGTCCCAACCGAGTACATTGCTTGGGTTCCGTTCGTAATTCTCATTGTTGTTCTTGGTTTCGTTCCTGGCATCATCTTTGATGTCACTGACGGAGCAGTTTCATCGCTAAGCGAAGTGTGGGCACGTGCTGAATAGTATTATCGCACAGGCTGATATCCCAGAGGTTGTATTCAACCGGCCTGCCATTGATTGGCATGCGGTAGCACCTGAGTTGATTCTTCTTGGTTGGGGAGCGCTAGTAACCCTGTTTGATATTGTGCTACTCGACAAGGCCAGACGATACATCCCAACCCTCACTGGTCTTGGTTTCTTAGTAGCGCTAGTTCCGGTTATCACTTTGTGGAACGCAGACGAGAACCTTCCACGCGAAATGTTTGGTGGCGGTTATGTCGTTGACCAATACTCTCTTGTACTCAAAGGGCTCTTCTTACTAGTTGCCTTTGTAGTAGTGCTAATGAGCTCGGACTACCTGGCAGACGGCGACTATTACGACTCGGAGTACTACCAGCTAATATCGGCATCTGTATTAGGCATGATTGTCATGACATCGGCCCGTGATTTAATTTCTATCTTTATAGCCATCGAGCTAGTCTCAATTCCGGCTTATCTAATGGCGGCATGGCGTAAGAGCGACCATAAGTCGAATGAAGCTGGCCTCAAATACATGTTGATGGGTGTGTTTGCGACATCGATCATGCTTTACGGCATGTCGCTACTGTACGGAATCTCTGGGAGCACATTGTTGGACGAGATTGGCCCAGCAGTTACTGAGGCGGGAGCTCGACCACTAGCGATTCTCGCAATTCTATTTACGCTCGTAGGCTTTGCTTTCAAGGTCTCAGCGGTGCCGTTCCATTCTTGGGCGCCTGACACCTATGAAGGTGCGCCCACGCCTTTGACAGCGTTCTTGGCCGTTGCATCTAAGACAGCTGGTTTCGTAGCGTTAATGAACATCATATTCATTGCCTTTGACGGAGGTGGCTCTATAGTCGAGCCATTTGCATGGATACTCTCGGCGCTAACAATGACTGTTGGCAACTTGCTGGCGCTACGTCAGACCAACCTGGTCCGTATGTTGGCCTACTCAGGTATTAGTCAGGCCGGTTATATGATTGCGCCTTTCGCTGTCTACGCCTCTAACCCGGATCTAGCTCGTTCTGTAATCGTTAACTATCTTCTTATTTACGCAGCGATGACACTCGGAGCATTTGCTGTTGTAATTGTGGCAGCACGTAAAACTGGCTCTGCTGAGACATCGAGCTTTGGCGGCATGTTCCAATATGCTCCAGGCTTAGTCGCAGCAATGACCCTTTTCTTAATTTCGCTTGCCGGTATTCCGCCGGTAGGTGGTGGCTGGTTAGCTAAGTTCCGAATCTTCGAGGTCTTGTTGTCATTCGGTGAGGGCTCAGGGTCTCCATCAGGTGCAGGTATATCGCTGGCCATTATTGCTGCGGTCAACTCTGTAATAGCTGCGTACTATTACTTCGGTGTCGCCAAGCAAATGTGGTTCCAGCCTGTAGCTAACAACGACAGCTCAGGGATTAAAATCCCACCTAGTTTGCAGCTTGCCTTGGCTGTCACCGTAGTGTTCACGCTAGTTAGTGGTCTAACCGGCATTCTTCCAGATCTTTCAGTCTCTGAATTCGGCTTAGGAAACTAAACCTAGGCAGCCGATGTGGTGTTTTTAGGGGTCGCTGTACACTGAAACAGTGCGGATCTTGGCGGATATCAAAGCAATTAACCTCCGTAGGCTGTTTCTAGCCTTCGGCATTCTACTTTTAGCTGCGTGTGGCTCAGCTGCTTCAGCATCGAGTGAGATTGAACTCAGTGAGTCGGTCGTAGATGTTGCTGACCCAGCTGACGCTGTTGAGTTCTTTAATGAAGAGACATCTGTTGCCAACGACCGAGGACCCAACGACGATTCAGTCATTCTTGATTTGGAAGACTTCCGTGTGGATGAACCAGCTGATGCTCCAGAAGATCCAGCAGAGACGGTTGAAGATTCGGCCGCCGCTAACCAGACAGATCCTGTAGCGCCAGAGGAGACAGCTGCTACCGGTGTTGAAATTATTGCGACAGAGTCAGCGGCTACCCCTGCCCCAATAGCTCACCCAACACTCGAAACAAATCTTTCGGTAAACCTGGCCAACGAAGTCGTAGTAGAAGCATCATTGTTTGGTTGCGACAATGGACGTGACTATCAGGTTGTACTCTTCAGTTTCCAGTCCGATGAACGTCAACGCATCGATGTTGACTGTGAAGCAGTGGGTAGTTATCACATCCAGAGAACCATTGGTCAGTTTGATGAGACAACGAATGTTGTCGTGAGAATCGGTTTAGTAGACCTTGAGCTAGGCGAACGAGTATTTGATGAACGTAGCGAAACCACCGTAGAGGTCGAGGCTCTGAACGCCATTCCAGCCGATTCTGGAGCTGGTCGACGCATTGTCTATGATCGTCGCAACCCAAGCTCAGCTAATCGTTACAAGGTGTGGTTGGTCGATTCTGTTAACGGTCAAGACGTTATCCACGCCTTCTACGAGGTTCGTGGTAACCCACGCTCGCCGTTTGCTGGAACATATGAAGTAACTACTCGTTCAACGTTTGCTTTGTCGGGGGAACGTCAAGCCAGTGGCAACTACCAGTGGCAATCAAACAACATGGTGCGATTTATAGAGCCTGGCCAGCAAGGTAACGATTTGGGTATTGGGTTCCACGGTATTCCATTCAATCCAGATAATCCAGCGCAACAGCTTGCCGGTCCGAACGATTTGACCGAGCATGAGTCAGCTGGTTGTATCCGTCAGAACAATGAAGATGCTCTAACTTTGTGGAACTTTGTAAACGGTAGTTTCAATACGACTGCCCAAAGGACTCACTTCTCCAACGGGAACTCAACTCCAGTTGTGGTACTGGGTTAGCGATTTACTTCTATAGAGCCCTTATTGCCTGCCGAGGGTATCGGTTTAGTCTGGGCTCTACCAAAGGCAGGGCCTTAGTTTCTTTCCCAGGTTCAATCGAGGAAAGGTCAGCACTACTTGTTCCAACTGTGCTGTACACAAGACATGGACGGGTGAATCTCGTCATCCAGGGGCTCGAATGAGGTGTGTCTGAGGTCCAGATTGCAAGTGAGTTTGGAACAACAGATATCGGTCTGGCTTCTAGTAGAGCGGTGGTGCTCTCCACACCGGGACTATGGTCGGCGTAGGTGAGTTCAAGGTCTTGATTTGGAGATGGCTTCAGCCTTTGTATGGCTCCTTTGTGGGCTGGATAAAATACTGTGGTGGGCACCATATTTGTTCGGTTTGGATGAGGGAGAGTAATTACAGCTCTTAGAGGTGTGTTTTTGTCGTAGTGGATATCGTTTGCGCTAACTGTATTGGAATAGAGCATAAAGCTGTCGCCCTTGCCTAACACGTTATAGAAGACCTCGGCAACCAAGTTGTTTAGAGGTCTGAGAAGTCGTCTGGTCTTGGGTTTTAATGAGACAGGTTGGTAGCCGAATCTTTCACGTAGTCGCCAATACAGATTGTTATATGTCTCGTTGTTCTCAGCTGTGAACCATGACTCGATGATTTCAGATACGTCAACCAGAATAGTTACAGTCCAACCAGTAGGTGGAGAATTAAATCCGTTCCAGGTCTTGATGTTTCTGCCCGCCATCTAATCAGCTAGTCGTCTCGGAGTAGATCGTTTAGAGCTGTCTTTGCTCGAGTCTGTTCGTCTACTGTCTTTACGATTACTGCAGCATAGAGGCTGTGGCTACCATCAGCTGAAGGAAGGTTTCCTGGGACAACGACAGATCCTGCTGGGACTCTTCCGTAGCTGATTTCGCCGGTTTCACGGTTGTAAATCTTGGTTGATTGTCCAATAAAGACACCCATTGAGATAACGGCGCCCTTCTCGACGATAACGCCCTCCACGATCTCTGAACGAGCGCCAATAAAGCAGTTGTCCTCAATGATTGTTGGGTTGGCCTGTAGCGGCTCTAGAACGCCACCAATACCTACGCCACCAGAAAGGTGAACATCCTTACCTATCTGTGCGCAACTTCCGACAGTGGCCCATGTGTCGACCATGGTGCCTTCGTCTATGTATGCGCCAATGTTTGCGTAACTTGGCATGAAGACAACATTTGGTCCGGCGTAAACGCCACGTCTAATTTGAGCGTTAGGAACAACACGAGTCTTTTCGGCTTCGAACCGTGCCTGATCGTACTTGGCATACTTTAGAGGGACTTTGTCAAAGTACTTGGTGTTGCCAGCGTCAATTAGTTTGTTGTCTTGCAGTTTAAAGCTAAGGAGAACACCCTTCTTAACCCACTGGTTAACTTTCCAATCACCGTCAGCTGGTTCTGCTACTCGCAGGTCCCCGGTTTCGAGTAAGTTGAGTACTTCGTTGACAGCGTCTAGCTCGGCAGTCGAAGAACTGTCTAAGTCAGCTCGTCTTTCGAACGCATCTTCGATCGTTTTTTCTAGTGCCTCTAAATCTGCCATTTTGTCTCCTCAAATTTGTTATCACAGCCTAGCGATTAGATCCGGGCTCCCAATATGCTCTTTAGAGATGGACAACACCCAAAACAGCCATTTAGAGCGATTCGACGCCTATATGGAGCGCTGTTTGTATAGCAATGGGGGTTTCTACAACTCTGCTGAGCAAACCACTGGCAGTCGAGGGTCCTTTATTACTAGCCCCGAGGTAGGTTCTCTATTTGGTGCTGTCGTTGCGAACTGGATCAGAGATGAGGCAGCAAAGACCACTATTAAGACAGTTTACGATGTCGGGTCCAACCGAGGCACCCTTGTGGCAGAGCTTCGTTCGCAGCTTCCAGATTTAGAAGTTCTTGGCGTCGACTATCAAAACGGTGATCTAACCCCAGACGAGTTTGAAACCCAGGACCTGAGTAACGCAATCGTCTTCGCAAACGAGCTCCTGGATAATTTGCCATTCAGATATTGCCGCAAAGCTGGCACAGAGATCGAAGAAGCTTTTGTTTCTAATAGCGAATTAGTTTGGCAGCGAGCCGAGTTGGAAACCGATGTTGCCAACAAGTTCGAAACAATAGATGATGGCTTGACCTTCCCCGTACATGGAAGCTCTCAACAATGGATTAGTTCAGTGCTATCCAGAAACCCTCTATCGCTTCTGATGATTGACTATGGAATGGCCACAACGGCCGAGCTAGCAAAAAGAGGGGACTGGCTTAGGACATATCAAGGCCACATTGTAGATGTAGACCCGCTGGCTAGTCCTGGGCAGATAGATATCACTACCGACATAGGGTTCGATCAACTCCCCACCCCAATGAGGACGACCGCTCAGGCCGAGTTTCTAGTTGAAAACGGGATAGACGCTCTTGTTGAGGAGGGAATGCTTGCCTGGGAAGCTCAGAAAGCTGCTCCAGACCTTGCAAGCCTCAGAATGAAGAGCCGAAAGTCACAATCTAAAGCCCTAATGGACCCTCGAGGCTTAGGCTCTTGGATTGTGGCCGAGTGGAGTTAGGCGCTTAAACAACAACCTGCTCATAGAGCGGGAAGTTTCCAAGCAGGTTAGCAGAGCGCTTGCGGCACTGATCAACAACTTTGGAATCGATATCGTACTTCGCTTGTGAAGGCTTACCATCTTTTCCGTTAGCTGGCTTGGTGTTTTTAAGAACGGTTGTGATGATGTCTGCGACTTCGGCCATCTCTTCGGTCTTCATTCCAAGAGTAGTTAATGCTGGTGTTCCAAGTCTTACACCAGAGGTATACCAAGCGCCGTTAGGGTCGTTTGGAATCGAATTGCGGTTACAGATTACACCAGCATCTTGTAGAGCTGCCTCAGCGTGGCGTCCAGTTAACCCAAACGAAGTTACATCGACTACGCACAAGTGGTTGTCAGTTCCACCGGTAACTAGGCGTGCTCCACGCTCCATCAGTCCTTCAGCGAGAGCTACAGAGTTATCGGCAATCTGCTGTGCATAGGCTTGGAACTCGGGTTGGCGGGCTTCAGAAAAAGCAACAGCCTTAGCCGCCATCACATTTGAGAGTGGTCCACCAAGCACCATAGGACAACCCTTGTCGATGAACTTAGCGATTTCAGCGTCGTTAGACAGAACAATCCCGCCACGTGGTCCTCTTAGAGACTTATGGGTTGTTGAGGTAACAATATGGGCGTGCTGTATCGGGTCAAAGTCGCCAGTAAGTACCTTTCCTGCTACTAGACCGGCAAAGTGCGCCATGTCGACCATCAAAGTTGCGCCAACTTCATCGGCTATTTCACGCATCTTAGCGATGTTGACTCGTCTCGGGTATGCAGAGTAGCCGGCAACAAGAATCAGAGGTTTGAACTCTCTGCATATCTCAGCGACATTGTCATAATCGATCATTTCAGTTTCAGGGTCGACACCGTAGCTTCGCTGATCAAACATTTTGCCACTGATGTTGTGTCGGAAACCGTGAGTTAGATGGCCACCAGCATCAAGTGACATGCCAACCATACGTTGATTGCCAAGAGATGCTCGAAGCTCTGCCCAATCTTGGTCATCTAGATCGTTAACGTTTTTAACAGACAGCGAATCAAGGAATGGAGACTCAATGCGGCTTGCGAGTATCGCCCAGAAAGCAACAAGGTTGGCGTCAATCCCTGAGTGGGGTTGCACGTACGCGTAGTCTGCTCCGAACAAAGCTTTGGCATGATCGGCAGCAGCAGTTTCAACCTTATCGATGTACTCGCAGCCGGCATAGAAACGTCGACCCGGGTTACCTTCGGCATACTTATCGCTCAACCAATTGCCCATTGTCAACAGAGTTGCCGGCGATGCATAGTTCTCGCTAGCAATAAGTTTTAGTTGGCTTCGCTGATTGTCCAACTCGCCGCGAATGTGATCCGCAATGTTTGGTTCAACAGCAGAAATTACTTCTAAAGCTGATTGGAAGGCTTGCGATTCGATGCTTAACTCGGGCACAGGATTATCCTCTTTCATGGGTTTTTCTGTTTCGCCCAGGCGCTCGGCATTTGTTTGCTGCTCCCTGGTGGTATTCCACCTAAACGCCAGTCACAGCACCATTAATCCTAGTAGTTGTGACTTGAAAGCCAAAGCAATTGTGAGAGCGGTTGTACCCACGCTATAAACGCCGCTAAATCAGCTAGATCTAGGGCCGCCTGTGGCGCCTTATTATAGGACCCTCCAAGCCGATAGGTATTGGTGAAGAATGAGCCGACACAGCAGCTAGACACAGGAAGTGTCCACGTCGATCCCGACCTTGTTGCAGCTCGCCACGATGTCTTCAGAGGAATTAGACTTCCGTTTACTCTTTTAGCTGCAACTTCTGGACCAACGCTTTGGTTCATTTCTCAAAGTGTCGTGACGATGAGAGAAAACAGTCTTACTCAATGGGTGATCATAGCGATCTTGGCTTGCACAGCTGCGATGATTGTTACGGGGTTCTCAAGTTACACCAATTCAAGAATCTCCAAACATGGTTTGCCTTGGGGCTTCTTTACCTCTGTTACTGCACTAGCTGCTAGCACGGGCGCCATAGTCTTAGTCAATCCTGATCCAGATTTTGAATTCGTGGCAATAGCTGTTGGAGTAATACTTGGATCTGTCGGAGCTGTATCAATTACGTTCTCCACCATCCGACCCTTTGCCAGAACACTTGTGTTAGCGATTGCGACGCCGGCACTGTTTTCCCCATTGGTTTATGGAGAAATCCAGCGGAATATGGTTGGGGCAACATTGGTGAGTCTTGCGTTTGCTTTCTTGTTTCCGTCGGTGAACACCGCTCAATTCGAAGAATTAGTTCGTCTCCGTAGTTCTGCAGAGAGTAGAGCTGAAACTGAGCGAAAACGGTCTCATCATGACCATTTAACCGGCTTGCTAAACCGGCTAGGTATCTCGGATTTCTTCAACAGTACACCTTCAAAGGACATCTCAGCCGTACTGTTCTGTGACCTTGATGGCTTTAAAGACGTAAATGACAGACTTGGCCACGAAGTAGGGGATCAAGTTTTGAGTTTGGTCGGCAAACGACTTTCAGCCAAGATCGCAAATAGTGGGAAAGTAGCAAGGCTTGGTGGTGACGAGTTTCTGCTTGTTATTACTTCCGACATTGATCAAAAAGAATTTGCTGACAGTCTTATCGATCTGGTAGAAGAACCGTTCGAGATAGGCAAAGAGCAGGTGTTTATTTCTGCAAGTGTTGGAATAAGCCCGATAGAAGATTGGGATTCTACTTCTGACTTTTCTGAATATTTACGGCGCAGTGACTACGCCCTTTATGCTGCAAAGGCTACAGGTCGAGGTCAAGCCATAGAGTTCAGTGAAGAACTGGCAGATACTCGTCTGAAGTCGGCTGCAACACGAGAAGCTTTACGCAAAGCAACGCGCAGCGGTGAGATTGATATTTGGGCTCAACCAATTTATGATCTTGCAACTCGAGAGATCGCAATGGTCGAGTTGCTTGCAAGATGGAGTTCGAACCCAGACAAGAGTACCGCAGAGTTTATAGCTCAAGCGGAGGAAACTGGAATCATTGACTCAGTTACTGAACTAGCTTTAGCGAAGTTTGTGGAATGTAGAACAGCCTGGAAGAATAACGAGCTGCTGGGCGACGTCAAAATTGCTGTCAATATTTCGCCTAGAAGTTTTGAACGAGGTCAGGTCAAGGACCAACTTATGCATGCTTGCCGAATGGCTGGCGGCATGAACTCAGATCTTGTGATTGAAATTACAGAGGGTGTTGCATTTGAGCATTATGAGCGGGCTCTCGAGGAAATGAGATTCTTGCGTAGCCAAGGAATTGGAATAGCGTTGGATGATTTCGGGGCAGGGTTTAGTTCTTTGAACCGGTTCTTCGAGCTCCCTCTTAGCGAAGTCAAGATCGATAGGTCGTTGGTAGATGGTTTGGTGTCTGTCCATGAGAAACAGACCATGACGCGTGCGATTGTGATGATGTCAGAGAGTCTTAATAGGGCGACAATCGCTGAAGGTGTGGAATCGCTAGAACAGCTACGTGCTCTAGCAAGTCTTGGTGTGACTCATGCCCAAGGATATTTCTTAGCCGAGCCGATGCCGCTAGATGAAGTACCGGACAGAGCTAGGGGAGTGTTTGGTCGCTCAGGCTTTGATCAGCCTTTGACTACGAAGCCTCTTGAGAGCAATGCCTTAGCGTCGCTAAAATTTGTTCGTTAAGTTTCGGATGATGAGAGGTCTTCTAGCTCTCTGTTCGCAGTTTCAGGTAAGTATTTGGAAAAGACAAACACAGCAGGCAAACTAACAATCGCTAGGATTCCTATAGCGGCGCCAATGCTGTCGTTAAATATGTTGATTAGCCTCGCAGTCGCAAGTAGCCCTAGTCCGCTGCCAGCTACGACTAACACATCGATATAGGCGTTTGCTTTGGATCTAATCCGAGTATCAAATAGTTCAGACTTGTAGCCGTATATCGCAGGGAAAGCCAGACCACTTCCTATTAGACTAATCATCGTAGTCGTAAATAGACCGAACGTTGGCAGGCTGTACGCTACTCCAGCAAACACAATTGCCATAGCAAGCCCGGTGATCCCAATTGTCTTTCTTCCCAATCGGTCTGCAAGTAGCCCTGCCAAGAAAAGTGCTATTCCAGCTGGGATTGTGGCTCCTGCTTGGAAGAAGCCAATCTCTGTAGCCGTCCAGCCTTTCTCTTCTTCCAAGAAAGTATTTCTTACCGAGCTGAAGGGCGTAGAGAAGAACAGAGCAAAGAAGGAGACGATCCCAACAAGGACTAGGTTACGTTTGTCTTTAGCAGTGAACTTTGTATTTTTCACCTCGACTTGCTCGGTTTGTTCGCGTTCTACAAATCGTGATGTCTCGTCGAGGTTTCGGTTGGCGTAGATTACCCCGAAGATTAAGATACCGCTAAAGATAAATGGCACTCGCCAAAGGTTAATGTTGATGTCATTTAGCGGCAAAAATAAGGTGGATATAGCAATGCCGATGCCCGCTGTAGCCGTCATAGCAGTTATGCTACGGGCCCTCCACTCCTTTGGGACTTGCTCGAGAGCTGCGAGGATTGAGAGAGAGTACATTGCCGTTATAAAAGCTCGCGCTATCGCCTGAGTCGAGATTATCCAGGCAACATTCTCAAAGAAGGAAGTAAAGACAGTAAAGGTTATGGCGGCTACTGACACCCAGGCAAGAAGCGGTTTGCGGCCAAATCGGTCTGCTAGTGGGAGAACGAATATTGAGATGACAATCCCGATGCGTGTCCACGCCAATATGTCTACTTGCTGAGACGAAGCAATGCCCATGTCGTCACCGATAAACGCGATTTCCGCGGTAATTAGTGCACCAAGGAATCCAGACATAAGACTATAGAAAGCAAGGATCGAAACGATGCGAACAGTTTTGTGTGATACCACTTCTGTTGGCCACCAAGAGCGCTCGGCCTTTGGCTCATTCTTAAACGAAGATTTAAAAAGTGGTGTCAGTGCGAAGCTCCAAAAAGGTGCATCGAGCGCGAAGTCGACGGTCTGGCTGACTGCTCCGGTTTGTTCATCGACAACGACTGAGCGAGAATATGACTTGAACGGGCCTTTGGTCTGAGTCCAAGTGCCGTCGCCGGAGCTTTCCTCGATTAATAGGTCGCTGCGAGGCTTTAAGGCGCTGAGCGCCTCAGGAGATGAACTATCAAAGGTGACCTTAACTGTTGTCATTGGAGACTAGACGATCCGCCGCTTTAGCTCGGAGCCGCCTGGTAGCAACAAGGAGAAGAAACCCGACTATTGCTAGTGGTCCAACCACCATCAAGATTTCATCCCAGCCGCCCTGGTGTGCCAAAGGTAGGTCAGACAAGTTCATCGAGTCATCCTATCCCACTATTGGGCTATGTTTTGGGCAAATTCAGTTCTATGCTTGTCAGTAATGCCTGATAAATCACCAATTAGAGAAACCACTATTGATACCCCCGTTACTGGCGAGGACTTTGAGTCTGCAGTTGCCGATGTTATTAAGGTCATCAGACCTGCTATTCAGGCCGATCAGGGCGATATCTTTCTTCGTGAAGTTAACGAAGAAACTGGTGAAGTGCTAGTCGAGCTAGTTGGCGCCTGCGTTACATGCCCGGCTTCGTCTCAGACTCTCAAAGATGGCCTCGAGCGCATTCTTGCCGACAGAGTCCCCGGTGTTACCTCAGTTCGCCACATCGGCGAAGAG
>CAZYMB010000004.1:36782-59269 GCA_964648795.1 uncultured Acidimicrobiaceae bacterium | reverse complement strand
TAAGTTTGGGCGATGTTTCAACTTGTTGAAACTCGGTAAGTGAGCAAAGCGAACGACGGTACACCAGTAAGTCTTTAGAGCTTGCAGACTTGTATTTGGGAATTGGTCGTACTCGTTGTGATTGCGAAGGCCTCTGGAGTCAGGGGGACTCTTTTAAAGAGTTCACCTGACGGAAGCTAGACGAGCAATCAACAATAGAGTCCGACCAACCAGTCTCATAAGTCTAAAAAGCAAAAGGCCCTGGCGCTAATGCACCAGGGCCTCAGTTCTTAGAGCCCAACCCTAAGATTTAAAGGGTCTTACTTCTTTACTGCATCTCGGATTTCAGCAAGTAGTTTCTGATCTGGAGTTTCTCCAGCTTCTGTGTCCATTCCAGACTTGTTAAGAGCCTTAACAATCATGAATACCACAAACGCTACGACCAAGAAGCTAATGAATGTTGATAGTACTGGCCCGACAAGGATGTCGCCAATCATCAAAGTATCAAGGAACTCTGCTGGATTTTCGTTTCCAGCAACAACTCCAATGATGTTGAAGATTAGTGCAACGACTGCATCAATAAACGGCCCGAAAGCTGTTGCAAGAATAAGTCCGATTGCAATTGGTAATACATTGAATTTCTTTACGAAAGCCATGAATTCACTTAACATATTTTTGTTCTCCTTTGAACTGGTAGAAGATCAAGCCCGCTAAAGCTCATTTACTAAACTTCTCCCATATATAAGGATATAACACCTTTATGGTCCTAATGGCCCACCCTCGGCACGCTAGTATTGATTACCTAAGGGAACAATCCAGAGAAAGTCACTGTTTTAGCTAGATATGCGTGAAGATGCGGTTTGTTACAAACATGAAAATAGA
The DNA here is from genome assembly GCA_964648795.1 of uncultured Acidimicrobiaceae bacterium. Classification (GTDB taxonomy): domain Bacteria; phylum Actinomycetota; class Acidimicrobiia; order Acidimicrobiales; family SZUA-35; genus JAHDDW01. The sequence goes on along the minus strand of CAZYMB010000004.1, from coordinate 58,408 downwards.
TCCGCTGCAGTGGCCTGTCAGCGCTGCGAACGGCCAATTTGCGCTAGTTGCATGGAACAAGCATCGGTTGGGTTTCACTGTCCTGAATGCGCAAAAACAGGTGCTCAAAAGGTACATCGAGGTATTGGTAGTACCACTGGCGATGCCGTTCTGACTAAAGTCATTCTCGGGCTCATAGCACTCACATTCGTTTTCCAATTGGCTGGACCCGAAAATTCAAGTAATTTGCTTCTATTCGGCCCAGCAGTACAGGACGGCGAGCTTTGGCGAATTGTCACCTCTGGTTTTGCGCACTCGACAGGCTTTATCTTCCATATCGGTTTCAACGGCTATCTACTTTGGGTCTTTGGGCGCCAGCTTGAGCAGCTGATTGGCAAGCTCAAATTTGGACTTGTCTATTTGGGGGGGCTATTTGGCGGCTCGCTTGCTGTTTTGCTGTTTGACTTTGGGATCCCAACACTTGGAGCTTCTGGGGCAGTACTAGGTTTGGCTGGGGCTATGGCGGTTGTTTATCAAAAGAGGGGTTTTAGTTTTCTTAGTTCGCCAATTAGCTTCTTTATTATCTTGAATATTGGACTACCTATCCTCGTGGGCGGTATCTCCTTTTGGGGACACCTTGGTGGACTCATTGGGGGAGGGCTGATCGCAGCACTGCTTGGAGTGGGCACACGTACTGTCCAAGACCCCGGCAAGGTCGTGGCAGCAGTGGTTGCGGTGTTAGCGCTAGCGGGAGCTGCGGTTTACGTGGGGTTGACAAATCCTCTTCAGGGAATTATTTAGCTGAACTTTGGTTTTTAACCGGGCTGCCTCCGGCAGCGTTCGCCGGGCTGGAACTTAACTGTATTCTAGATTCCAAATTTGTCAGATAATCGGCTCAAGTTTCTTTTCCAGATTGCTGTCAGAATTGGCTTGGCGAAGAAAGCCCCAACTTTGCCACCTAAATAGATGGGGAACTCTAGTTTTTCAGACCACGTAAACAAAGTTTGGGTGCCTTTTGGTTCAAGGGTGAAAACTCCAACTCCGGTAACTATCCCAGAATGTGTAACACCCATTTCTTTGTTGTCGACCCAAGAGGTGACAGTCATCTTGTCGTTTAACTTGATCGGACCAACCTTGGTAAGGCAGTCAAAGGTTGTTCCCACACCTTCGGTGGTTTCGCTAGTGAAAGTAATCGATTCTGCATCCGCCATCCACTCGGTATGGTCACCGATATTACGAAGATAACCCCACAATTCTTCTGGGGAGGCATCAATTGCTTTTGTCACGGTTATGGAGGGCACTAAACAAGACTAGACATAGTCACGTTAGTTCTTGGTGAAGCGACTAGTTTTATGGTGCTTGATTAACGATTTCTTTTTTCCGAGAACAGATGCCGGGGTACTGGGTCAGACCATAGGCGCAGTGTTTATTTGGGCTGGCATATTTTTTCTAACTAGAAAGCTACGAAAAGAATATCGAACGTTCATTCTCGGACTGTTTTTTCTGAACGCTGGGTTCTTTGCGTTCCGAATCCTGCACTAGCACCTATCCTTAACACTTGTGATCTGCTATCTAGACAACGCTGCAACAGCTAAAACTCGTGAAGAGGCAATTGAAGCAATGCTGCCTGCAATGCGTGAGAACTATGGCAACCCTTCTGGTGGGCATTCGATGGCTCGAGATGCCCGACGCTCTGTCGAAGATGCAAGAGACTTGCTCGCCGGTTTCCTTGGAATAGATCTAGGGGAAGTCATCTTCACTTCTGGTGGGACAGAGTCAGACAATTTAGCAATAACCGGGGTCCATTCATTGAAGGGCGGCACAGTTGCATGTTCTGCGATAGAACACGATGCTGTACTTAACCCAGTTGAAAAACTTGGGGGAGTTGTCCTTGGAGTGGGGGCAGATGGGGTTGTTGAACTAAACCAAATCGCAGAACTCCCAGCCGACACTTCTATTGTTTCAGTCATGGCAGCCAACAACGAGAGCGGTGTAATTCAACCAATTTCAGAAGTTGCTAGACGAGTGCGTGAGTATTTGCCCGAAGCCATCTTCCATGTCGACGCAGTACAGGGCTTTTGTTGGCTAGATCTAGTAGAAGTAACGCAGCTCTGTGACATGTTGTCACTTTCAGGTCACAAGTTTGGGGCACCTAAAGGTGTTGGCGCTCTGGTTGTAAAGGCTGGTACAAAGCTAGACCCGTTACAGCTTGGTGGCGGCCAAGAAAGAGAACGAAGAGCCGGAACTCACAATGTTCCTGGGATTGTTGGCATGGCTGCAGCGGCAGAGGCAACAATGAATGAGAAAAGTAGTGGCATCGTGGACACAGCAAATTTACGAGATGTCCTAATTGACGGTGTCTTAGACAAGATTGACGGGGTCAAAGTTACAGCGGAAAACTCGGACCGACTGGCTAACATCGCTCACTTGTGTTTTGAAGACGTAGATTCAGAAGCTTTGCTGTTCTTGTTAGAACGAGAAGGCATCATGGCTTCTTCAGCTAGTTCTTGTGCGAGTGGAGCAATGGAGTCAAGTCACGTTCTGTCAGCAATGGGTGTGCCGGCAGAGTTGTCGAAGGGATCTCTGCGATTCTCGCTTAGTTATGCCACCACCGAAGAAGAAATACAGTACGTTCTCGAGAAACTGCCGGCAGCTGTGGAGCAAATCAGGTCAGCTAAGCAGTAAGCGCGAAAAATCGCCTGCTGAAGTTCAGGTGAACTTTGACAGGCGATCCTCGAAATTGATATAGGTGCATTAAAGTAGTTGACCTAGTGGCCAACTAGTCAGATCAGAAAGAAGCTGGTGTTAGATAGCAGTTAGGTTAACTGCTACTTTGCCTTTGCCTCGAGAATCATCTTCCATGTCGAAGCTAACTCTTTGATCGTCATCTAGTCCTTGCATACCTGAAGCCTGTACAGCTGAGATATGAACGAATACGTCTTTGTCGCCTTCGTCAGGGGTGATGAAGCCGAAGCCCTTTTGCCCGTTGAAAAACTTTACTGTGCCATTCATTGTCATATCCACAGCTTAAGGCGATAACAGTTGAATTGCGTCTTCTTATGATTAAATTCTCAAGTTTTCACTGACCCCTAATTCAGCTTTACAGATAGCCTGATGAAGATGGGTGAACCAGTATTAATGGCAATGTCAGGCGGCGTCGACTCCTCTGTTGCTGCTGCATTGCTTCAAGAGCAGGGCTATGAAGTTATTGGTGTAACCATGAAACTGTGGGGCGGAGCCTCAGATTCTGGCTGTTGCAGCGTTTCAGACGTCGAAGATGCCCGCAGAGTAGCAGATCGTCTTGGTATACAGCATTACGTGTTCAACTTTGGCGAAGAGTTCACCGAGCACGTGGTGGACCCTTATATAGAAGCCCACAGCACTGGGCAAACCCCAAACCCATGTGTCGAATGCAACCGTCACATCAAGTTCGACAAACTGTATCAACGAGCTGATGAACTAGGTATCGAAAAAGTCTCAACTGGCCATCACGCACGAATCGCTACCACTGGTGACAAGAATTGGATTTCTCGAGGCGAAGATGACAAAAAAGATCAGTCATATGTTCTCTACATGCTCGACCAAGCCCAGCTGAAGCGTTTACTTCTTCCAATTGGTGGCATGACAAAAGACGAAGTTAGGGCTCATGCAGAACGCCTCGACATGAGAACCGCCAACAAACCCGATTCACAAGATGTCTGCTTTATTCACTCTGTTGGTGGCCGCAAGAAGTTCTTAGGTGATCGCCTAGAACTTAAAAGTGCAACAGTAGTTAACTCTGCAGGCGACCGTTTGGGCGATGTTGAATCCATTGAGCTAGTAACGCTTGGTCAACGCCGAGGACTAAATGTTGGTGGCAATAACACCCCCAAGTACGTAACAGAGATAGACCACCACACTCAGACAGTCACGCTTGGTAGTAAAGCCGACCTTCTAGTTGATACACAGGGTTTGGTGGACGTTGTTTGGGCTGATGCTGCAACTGAAGGAGAAATGACATTTCAGTGTGCCGCTCACGGACAGACTCGACAAGGAGCGCTGCATGTTTCTGGCGACACATGCGAAATAACTTGGGACTCAGCACAACAGCGAGTAGCTAGTGGTCAGTCCGTCGTGTTCTACAACGGTGCTAACGTCATTGGTGGAGCGCTCGCAGCGTAAAACTTATGGCAAAACTTATTACCGAACAAGACCTAGACATGGCCGTGCAAACACTCCAAGAAGGTGGCTTAGTGGCGATCCCGACCGAGACCGTTTATGGTCTCGGAGCCGATGCAACGAACTCCGAAGCTGTAAACAAGATTTTCGATGTCAAGAACCGGCCCGTCGGCCACCCTCTAATAGTTCATATAGCGTCAGCAGAGCAAGCTCGTCTTTGGGTCAGAGATTTCGATGAAACCGCTATTGCATTGGCGGAAGCCTTTTGGCCAGGACCGTTGACTATGATTCTTGCCCGCAATGGTCGGGTTTGCGATGAAGCAGTCGGCAGCAAAACATCAATCGCCCTAAGAGTGCCCGAACATCCAATAGCGCTAGCACTTTGTGAAGCATTCGATGGCGGAATTGCAGCACCTAGTGCGAACAAGTTTGGCAAAGTTAGCCCAACCACCGCTGAACATGTTGAATCCGACATCGGAGACGAGATCGAGTTGATCATCGACGGTGGTAAATGTGAGGTTGGCGTCGAATCAACAATTATTGATTTAACTTCTGTGCCAACTCTGCTTAGACCTGGGGGAGTTGCCGTGTCGAAGATATCAAAAGTCTTAGGCGTCGAAGTAGTGGATGGTACTGATGGAGATTCACGAGCTCCAGGCATGATGAAGTCACATTATTCACCCGAAACTAAACTTCGAGTCATGAGTCTGGAAGAGCTGACTCACGAAGACTTTGAGATTCCAGAAACTTCAGGTGTCGTCGCACCTATAAACGTCGAGCATCCACTGTCATGGACCATGCCAACTGATGCTGAAGGTTACGCACGCAGCCTTTATTCAGTGTTTAGAGAAGCCGACTATCGAAAAATCCCAGAACTAATCGTTGTGCCGCCGACCGAAGGTGACATACTGGACGCAGTTTTAGACCGCATCAACAAAGCAGCCAGCTAGTCGCCAACTTTAGTCTTAAAGCCGCGGACACGGGCTTCACGTAGCACGGCTCCAGGGCGAAGGGGAGCAAATAGAATGCTGCTGGACTCGATGTTCTCGCCGCTTCTCAAATCGAGTGTGATGGGCTCTTTTGTCACAAGGTGAGAACGGTAACCAGTCGCTCCGCCGGTTAGATCAGTAGTTTGTGTTTGGTCTAGGTCTGTGCGCGCAGTTGTTAGGTAGCCAGCATTTGGTTTTCGGGTCATTGCCGAGATTTTCAAAAGATAAGGGTCATGGATAACTATGCCGGCCGGAACAAAAACGAGCCAGCGACGAAAACCTTGATGGATCACTTTGGCAGCAACATAGATAGAACCAATAGCTGGCAGTATCAATATCAGTAGAAGCAGCCATTGTGTTTCAACAACAGCTCTAGTTGCAAAGCCAGTTAGTGCAGCTGCAATAGTTGTTAAAAGTGGAAACACAATACTCATGATGAGAGTCGGTTTAAGAAGAAAGCGTTTCTCTGAACCATATGATGAACCGTTGATCATGTAGTCGCCGGTTGGAGTCCAAACAATAGTAAATGGTATTGCGAGTCCAGCAATAAGTATTGCTGGGTCAACCATGCCGCCAGCCAACCCAACTATTGCACCAACAATAGGAATAGCTATGAACACAACTGTTAGGCCGATAGTAGCTGGAACAAGCAAAGCCACAAACACCACGAACCATAACGCCCATGCGAGAATGGCAGTAAAGGTTGAAAGGTCGGCCCCGGTATCAGACAGGCGCCAAATTGTGAGTACGGCTGCCACGACCCAAACCACAGTTGGCAATAATTTTAGAAGCTTCTCTTTGTCCACTTCTTATAGTCTGCCGCACTAAGGCACCAAAGTGTTGTTTCAAACTGCTATGCAGCGTTAAACGTAAAACTCTCCATGGCGAGGCATCTCCTGCCAGCGTCGCCTAAGCGAAATACGCAGACTTCTAGTGTGTTGTTTGTCGCTCGGATAAGTCCAGAGCTTGGGCAATCATCTGAGGGAGTGAATGAGTACTGTCCACGAGACCTTGTTGCTGTAATTTGGTTTGCGACGGATCCATCAGAATTGAGGTTAACGTTCAGCTCATTGTCGGCAAGCGTGCGCCCATTAATGGTTAGCTCTGCAGCAAAACCTTGCGCCACAATTACTCCCACATCTTCTGAACAAGCAGATGCCGTGCCTCCTGAAGGTAAGAACCTTTGAATCAGCTCAACATTAGTTTCACCCGACGCTGCTGCAGGAATGGTCGATTCGCCTGCTGCATCACTAGCTGTAGTAGTTGTTGGGTTCAATGCAATAACAGGCTCAGGGTCACTACTATCTAGCGAAATCAGTATTAAAACAGCGATTCCTGTAACGATCAATCCGACAACTATCCAGGCTCCACTGACCATGGTATTCCTTTTTTGTTGCGGTTTTTCGTTGAGCATTTTATCCCCCGCTAATACCGGCTAGTCTAGTTGACATCAGTAGTTTACATAGCGTCGGCAGTGACGCAATACGCTCAATTGTAGGCGGGCGTTACGAGCTTCTGGCCTTAGTGGGGTCCGGGGTTTCTGCTGACGTATATGTAGCCGAGGATATCAAGCTAAGTCGTCGAGTCGCTGTCAAAAGACTCAGACCTGCTCTCGCAGACGATGACAAGTTTCTTAACCTGTTCAGAACCGAAGCAAGAGTCTCAGCAAAAGTTACTCACGAAAACGTCTTGTCTGTTTACGACTGGGGCGAACAAGATGGTCTATTTCTGGTTTCGGAGCTTTTACGAGGTGGAACCCTCAAAGCTGTTCTATCAAAAACCCCCAAGTTAGAGCCTGCCCAAGCAATTGAAGTAGCCCGTCAAGCTGCTGCAGGCATCCACGCCGCTCATTCTAGAGGTCTGGTTCACCGTGATATTAAGCCAGCAAACTTGCTGTTTGATACGAATGGCCGCCTTCGAGTCGCTGATTTTGGAGTGGCTCGAGCTGTAGCTGAATCAGCTTGGACAGAGCTAACGGGAACCTTTGTTGGGACAGTTAAATATGCTGCACCTGAACAGATGAAGCGAGAAAGCGGCGAAGTCCCAATTGATTCTCGAGCCGATATTTACTCTCTAGGTCTTGTTCTGGCAGAAATGTTAACGGGGGAGGTGCCACTGCTCGGTGCTGACGCATTCAAGACGATCGAGATGCGACGTGATACCGGAGTCGAACTTGAAGTCGAAGGTCTAGAAGAGTTAACCACTTTGGTCAATGACTGCTGCATGCTTGACTCAACACGCCGCCCAACAGCGCTTCAATTAATTGAACGCCTGACAGTTGCTGCTCCGAAATTTGGGCAAGCCAGCCCACTTCCGCTACAAACACTCGACATCGAATCGCACATTCCGAGCAAGATAGACCTTCAAGGAGATACCACTAATCCTGTCTCTGATGTCAAGCAAGCTCCGTTTAGAACTACACCAGATGAAACGCCTCGTAGGGCACTCGCAGCCAAAGTTGCACCCTTTGTAGCTGCAGCCAGCTTTGTCTGTTTGGTTGGAGTCTTGGGATACCTTGCAGTCAACGACAACAACGGTCAGGCTTTTAACTCTACAATTTTGCAAGAACCGGCGGCCGCAACGGTTGACGACTTTGTTGGCCGAAACCTAACTGAGGTCAGACCATCTGCAGAAGAGCAGGGCCTAGAGCTAGAAGTTGACTCGGTGCTCACTAATGACGCAGAGGTTGGTGAAGTAACATCACAATCGATCGACCCAGGTGAAGAAATCGAAGAAGGCGAAGAACTGACCGTAACTGTCGCTCAGGGTCCTATATCTGGAGCGCTTCCGAATGTGCTTGGACTCGGGGCAACGTCTGCCCGTCAAGTACTCGAGCGCGAAGGTTTCTCCGTTGAAGCAACGGCTAGTGTGCCATCTGATGATGTTCCAGAAGGGCAAGTTATTGCTGTCTTTGTGGGTGGAGACGAAGTTTCGATCGCCCAAGACGTATTCGAAGATGGCACAGCTGTTGAACTTCGAGTCTCAAGTGGTCCATCTCTAGTTGCAGTACCGAACGTGTATGGCCTTTCCCCCGCTCGAGCATCGGAAGTGCTTCAAGCAGCAGGCTTCGGTGTGGCTACCGAGGAGAGAACTACACAAGCTGGGGTTGCCATAGGTCAAGCGTTTGGATCAGAACCATTGGGTGAGACAGTTGCCTCAGGGGGAAGTACCGTCACTATTTTGATCTCCGAAGGTCCACCAGTAGTGCCTGACGTTACCGGTCTAGCCGGCACCGTAGCACGAGCAAGGCTCGTCGCACTCGGGTTGGATGTGGTGTTGGTTGGTGGGCCAGAAACAAACGCCGTAGTTCAGGTCAACCCCACCCCTGGTACAGCACTCGAAACGGTTGATCGGGTCACGCTACTAACGGCTCTAAATTAGCCTTCAGTCATCTCTTGAATTTCTTTATAGAGAGCCATGACGTCGGGGTCTGGTTGAGCTCCAGGGTTATTTTGTAGGGCCAAAAGTTTGGTGGCATCGCCCTCAACCAGGATCTTGCCTGCCATAAATTCTTGCATTAGTTGGGTCGGGTCCGGAGTAAGAAAAACAAGCTTGGCTGTTTCATAGCTAATGGTGACTGTGGTCTCAGCATCGGTGGAATGTCCAACTTCTACCACCGGCTCAGCAGTGTTGGTGTCTAAGTGGCCTAAGAGGGTCTGATCTTCTCGGTGTTCTATGTTATTAACTATTACGTTGATAACGGTTTGTACTTCTGGTGCCGGTAGATCATCGGCGTATTCCGCTGCGATTTTCTGCGCCTCGGTAATCCAGGAATCGGATAAGAATTTATGTTTGGTCACTCGGACCACCATAGTCTGAAACTAGCTCGGAGAGAATAGAAAACTCTTGAGACAATCACGCTAGGCTAAGCGGCGTGACAAACTCAGAATCACCTATTTCAGAAGAAGAGGTCCGCAGAGTCGCTGATTTAGCCATGTTGAACCTCACCGATTCAGAAGTTGAGACCTATACACCTCAGCTTGGTTCAATTATTGGGTTGGTAGCCAAGATGGACGAATTCGATCTTGATGGCTTCGAACCAACCGCCCACCCTCATGGCTTGGTAAACGTTTACCGACAAGATGAAGTCGAGGCCGTCGATGTAACCAACCAGGTTATGGAGAATGCTCCAGACAGCGAATCTAATCAATTCAAGGTTCCGCCAGCTTTAGGAGAAGAGCTATGAGCTGGGAATCTATTACCGAAATGGCTGCCAAAGTTGCTGACGGTTCTGCTAGTGCTGTTAAATATTGTGAGCAAGCACTCGCCAAGATCGATTCAGTAGACGGCGAGATAAACGCATTTAACAAAGTTGCTAATGAGACTGCACTAGAAGCTGCAGCTGAAGTTGATCGTAAAGTGGCGGCTGGCGAAACAGTCGGCGCTATGGCAGGGGTCCCTATTGGGATTAAAGACGTTCTTTGTACTGAAGGTCTAGAGACGACTTGTTCATCTAGAATATTAGAAGGTTGGGTGCCTCCATATAGCGCGACGGTTGTTTCCAAACTTGTTGCTGAAGATGCAGTAATTGTTGGCAAAACTAACTGTGATGAGTTTGCTATGGGGTCTTCGAATGAGAATTCTGCCTTTGGTCCTGTTCTAAATCCAGTTGATACCTCTCGTGTGCCCGGTGGCTCATCTGGTGGATCAGCAGCTTGCGTGGCAGCAGACATGGTCCCAGTTTCGCTCGGTACTGATACCGGTGGTTCAGTTCGCCAGCCTGCATCTTTTTGTGGCGTAGTTGGTATGAAGCCGACTTACGGGGGCGTTAGTCGTTACGGTCTAATCGCATTTGCCAGCTCGTTCGATACTGTCGGTACGTTTGGTAAAACTGTCTCGGACGTAGCGATGCTGCACGACCAAATTGCTGGACATGATCCAAGAGACTCCACATCGTTACCGGGTGATAGAGACTCGGTCAGTAAAGCTCTTGTTGAAGGTGCTGACATCAGCGGTCTGAAAGTAGGCATTATTAAAGAACTTGCCGGCGACGGACTTGACGGCTTCGAGCCGGAAGTTATTGCAGGGCTCAATACCGCAGCAAATTCTCTAACCGCTGCTGGTGCAGAGGTAGAAGAAGTTTCCATTCCATCGATTGAAGCAACTCTGGCTGCCTACTACATGCTCGTTCCAGCTGAAGCTTCATCTAACTTGGCTCGCTTTGATGGTGTACGCTACGGACTACGTGGTGAAGGTGGCAACACAGCAGAGATGATGCGCTCATCCAGAACTGCCGGGTTTGGCGATGAGGTCAAGCGCCGCATAATGCTTGGCACCTATGCACTTTCAGCTGGCTATTATGATGCGTATTTTGCCAAGGCATCAAAGCTTCGAGCAAAGCTCATTTCTGACCTTGCTGGAGTATATGAGAAGTTTGATGTCTTGTTATCGCCGACATCACCAATGGTAGCGTTCCCGTTTGGGGCCAAAGAAGACCCACTCAGCATGTACTTGGTAGATGTTGCGACGATCCCAGCCAACCTGGCCGGCCACCCTGGTATTTCGGTTCCATTTGGAACTGGCGCAGACGATCTTCCAATTGGGATGCAATTTCTTGGACCTAAGTTTGGTGAAGCTACTATTTGTCGAGCAGCACAGGCATTGGAGGGCGTAAACAATGGCTAAAGAATTTGCTTTAGAAGACGGTTGGGAAATGGTAGTGGGCCTAGAAGTCCACGCTGAACTAGCTACCGAATCAAAGATGTTCTCTCCTGCCCGCAACGAGTTTGGTGCGGCGCCGAACACTAATATTCACCCGGTGTGTCTCGGCCTCCCAGGATCTTTGCCAGTCGTAAACCACACAGCAGTTGAATATTCGATACGTATCGGCCTTGCGTTAGGTTGTGAGATTAACCGTTGCGTTTGGAGTCGCAAAAACTATTTCTACCCAGACATGCCGAAGGACTATCAAATTTCGCAGTTCGATCTTCCACTAAATACTGAAGGGTCATTAGAGCTTCCATCTGGTCGAACGATTGGCATCGAGCGTGCTCACATGGAAGAAGACACCGGCAAGTCAACCCATATGGGGGAGTCCGGGCGTATTCACGATGCCGGTTACTCACTTGTGGACTACAACCGCTCTGGTGTGCCGTTGATAGAGATTGTCTCCAAGCCAGATATCGAGAGCGCTACCGAAGCCAAAGAATATGTAGAAGAGCTACGTGACATTCTGATCGCCGTTGGCGCAAGTGACGGAAAGATGGAAGAAGGCTCAATGCGAGTCGACGCAAATGTTTCTGTTCGCCCAGTAGGTGCTGATGAGCTGAGAACTCGCTGTGAAGTTAAGAACGTTAACTCGCTACGGTCCCTAACGAGAGCAATCGAATACGAAGCAACTCGTCATGTTGAGCTTTACAATTCTGGCGAAAAGCCAATTCAAGAAACCCGACACTGGGATGAAGCAGCCGGACGTACTCGCTCTGGTCGAAGCAAAGAAAACGCCGAAGACTATCGTTACTTTCCAGACCCTGACCTTGTGCCAATAGAGCCTGATCCAGCTTGGGTCGAAGAAATAAGAGCTAGCTTGCCAGCATTGCCGCGACAGCGAAGGCAAGACCTTGTCGAACTTGGAGCTTCCGCACAAGCTGCCGGAGTCGTGGTTACCCGTAATTTAGATGATTTAGTAAAGCAAAGTGTCGCCGCAGGTGCAGATGCTTCTCGAGCTATCACCCATGCCGAGAATAATCTTGGCGAAGGTGCTGGCGAACTAAGCGTTGAGAGCTTTACGTCACTAATTAATATGGAAACAGGTGGTGAGCTGTCTGCTACACAGACAAAGCAAGTCTTGGCAGCGTTAGTTTCTGGTGATGGAACCGATCCAGCCGTGATTGCTGCGGACATGGGCTTTGAAGCAATGGACTCATCGGAACTAGACGGAATTGTCAGCCAAATCATTGCTGACTCGCCAGATGAGTGGGCTCGCTTCTGCGAAGGTGATGCAGCCGCAAAAGGTAAACTCCAAGGCTTCTTTGTTGGGCAAGTTATGAAAGCCACAAAAGGTCAAGCTGACGGTAAGGCTGTGAATCAGTTACTTAGCCAAAAAGCTAACGGCTAAGCGACTTCCATTTTTTGTAGTCGCCAAGTTGATAGACCAAGACCTATCAAAGTGATAATTGCAAGCGTGACGATTGCACTTGTGACACCACCTCCAGCGATGCCGAGGTCCCCAGCAATTGGAGAACCAACACCTTCAGGCGTGACGAGTATTTGTCTAGCCTGTGCGTTTATAGAAAGGCGTTGAAATCCTGTGGAGCCAGAGCCCAGCGTCCCAACGATAAGCCCTTCCCAAACGATGACAAATAGGATGCCAATTATCGTCGAGAAGCGACTGATCAGCCCAAAGAACGAGAAGATCGCACAGTATGCAATTGTGGCGGCTAGTCCGGCGATCAAGGCGTAGCCAACTAGTTGTGTTGAGCCACTGGCAATGAAACTGATGACTAGTAGTGGAACAATGATTGAAGGTATTGCTGCTACGAAACCCGACGTGACAGCAGCTACGGCCATTGTGAATCGACTAGTTGGTGAGAGCCATAGATAGACCATGGTTTGATCTTCGCGTAATTGTCCCATCACCCCACTCATGAGATTTAAGGCTGTGAGCGCTACCAGTATCCCGACACCGAATATGGCTATGAATATAATTGAGTCTTCTATTCGCACAGTCCCTTGGCTATCAGAAATTGTGAAAGCCAGTAGTGCCCCTAGTAAAGCTAATCCTACAGAAATAGCTAGTCTCGCTATCGTGAATTGACTAGTGAGAAAGAGTCTGAATATGGCAAGTGCAGCTTTCATGGAGCACCCTCAACAAGGTATTTGAATACTGATTCGAGGTCGTCATCGAGTGGTTGAATTTCTTTCAACGTTATGTTCTTGTTTTTAGCTGTCGCTGCGATCATGTTCCGAAAGCTTGTCGGCTGAGAAGACTGGACCACGATTTCTGAATCATTTACGACTGTTAACCCTTCGCAGAGGCTGGAGTCAATTAGCGCAGAGCCAAGCGATCGAGCAGATGAACTAGTGATTCGAATTGTGCGTGGTTGGTTATCCATCTTTTCTCTAATATCCCGGAAGTCACCTTCGGCAGCAAGTCTGCCTCGAGCCATCACCACAATATGAGATCCAAAGCGCTCGACTTCTTCAAGCACATGAGATGAGACAATGACTGTCTTACCCATGGAGCCCAGGCGGTGAAACACTTCAATCATGTTTTTGCGTTGTTGAGGGTCGAGCCCATTGAGTGGCTCATCAAGTATGACTACTGATGGGTCAGAGCAGATTGCGAAAGCGATCTTTGCCCGCTGTTTCATGCCTTTGGAGAATGCCCCTACTTTGCGGTCTTTGACGTCCATTAGCTGCACGAGGTCAAGCGCCCATAGCGTGGCCTCTCTTGGATTCGGCATGTTATTTAGAGTGGCCCCAAGTTCAACAAATTGGTATGCGCTTAGCTTTTCGAATACACCTTCTTGTTGTGGCACTATTGATACTCGACGACGTACATCAGCATCCGTTCGTGGATCTCCACCGGCAACCCACACTTTGCCAATTTGTGGTTTTGTCAGACCAGCAATGACTCTAATAAGAGTCGATTTGCCGGCTCCGTTGGGACCCAATAGCCCCGTTACTCCGGGTCGGATAGCAACTGAGAAGTTAGAAAGAGCAACCAGCTGACCGAAGGATTTACTCAGGTTGTAGCAAACAACGGTTGCATCGCTTGGAGGCCACTGGGTAGCTGGCGGTGGCGGCTGATTTGCTGGGTCTGGCTGGTTGGCTAAATCAGTCATTTCCTAACCAACAATCTGGTGTACTGGAATCCAGTTACTCCTATGCAGACGGCGACAATTAGAAACCACGCTATCCACAGACTGGTTGTGGAGTTCTGGATTGTGGACCAATCACCGTCGCTACTACCCAGTATTCGATGCACAAGTTCGATCGGTAAAATGCGTAAGTTCAGTAAATTGTAGGAGGCATTGCTTCCTTCAAAGGCGAGAGTATCTGCCACTGCGCCTGAGACCAAAATTCCGACAAAGTAAGCTATCCAACTATATGAACGTCTATCTGACACAGCGGAAATTGCTAAAGACAGCAACATGTAGAAGGAGCCGATAACTACACCTCCGACAAGGATATGACCGAATCGTTCTAGCCACCTAATTATTCCATCAGGACCGATTCCTTGAGTAGTAAGAGCTAGTAGCAGAACGATTTGTGGGACCACCAAGACTGTGAAGATCATAATTAGGAGAGTCCAACCCTTTGCTAGAAGGTAACTGCCTCTAGTAAGTACCGAAGAAAGTGCGACCCCTAGCATTCCATCGCGTCTGTCATCGCTCAGAATTAATGGCCCGACGTATCCGGCCATGATAGTGGTGGCGAAACCCAGAGTTCCAAAGAATTGGGCGGTGGTTGGTAGAAAGTCTTCTGCCACTTCGGCGGCTTCGTTTGGAAGGAAGAGCCCAAATATGACGGCGAAGCCGACAAAAGCTACAACGGGAACGTACGCCAAAAGGATGATTAGAATGGGGACAACCTTGAACCGGAAGCCTCGCCGGAGTCCGAGAGCTTTTCTGAAAGAGTGGCTCTGCATTGCCTTTATGGCAGCGGCAGATCCAGTTCGTTCACCTTCATAGCGTCTATAGCCTTGCGAGTAGATGTTGGCTTCGGTCATCGCATGTTCTCCAAGAAGATGTCTTCAAGGCTCATCGCTTTTTGTCGCAGGCTGATGATGCCAGCTTCGTGGTTCGCTAGAACATCCCTTATTTCATCAAATGCTTTGTCATTGCTAAAATCAATAAACAGTCGCCCAGCATCTTGTCTAACAGTTGAAATTGAAGGCTGAGCTTCTAGGTCTTTGGCGACAGCTGGGACTTGGCTGGGTGAAACTAGCTCGACTTCGATTATTGCTTCGACGCCTTGTTTAAGGTGTTCGATCGAGCCTGCGGCCAGAGTTCGTCCTTCTCCAATTATGACTACTGCATCACAAATTCGCTCCACTTCTTCTATCAGGTGGGAAGAGATAACAACGCTAATACCGAACTCATCAGAGATTTTCTTGATTACATCAAGAACAGAATCACGCTGATTTGGATCAAGGCCATCGGTTGGCTCGTCTAAAATTATCAACTTTGGGTCATGGCTTAGTGCTTGAGCTAGTTTGACACGCTGCTTCTGTCCAGTACTAAGGGTTCCCATAGGTCGGAAGCGTTCCTCGCCCAGTCCGACAATCCAAAGTGATTCGCTACCACGGCTAGCTGCGACATGTTTTGGGAGCCCATGGAGTTGCCCTACCAGAGTCACAAAGTCCACTGCCGGCATATCAGGTGACATGGTGTGGTGTTCTGGCGAATAGCCAATGCGTTCACGAACAGCTGAACCTGCTTTCCAAGGGTCAGCCCCAAAGACATTTAGTTCTCCGCTATCTCGTGGGTGGAGCCCTAAGATCATGCCTAGAAGCGTGGTTTTACCGGTTCCGTTCGCTCCAAGTATGCCAGTTATACCAGGAAAGATTTCGAAGTTAACGTCTAACAACACTGTTGTCTGCCCGTAGCTCTTGGCGATATTTCTTCCGTAAATCAGCGGACCACTCATGATTAGAGAGCTTAGTACCATTGCTCAAAACCTATGATCTATTCATAACTGGTTGGGAGCGTGCACGAACTTTGCGCCTTGGCGTTATCGTGAGCTGGGTGAGCGCTGAGGTATATAAAGAAGTTGTTCCAGCGGCTTTAGCAAAGGAGAGGCTCGATCGAGCACTTTGCCTGGTTGGCGATATCAGCCGGTCGAAGGCCAGTGCTTTGATCGATGACGGGAAAGTTTTCGTAGATGAAAAGGCGATTACCAAAACCTCGTATCGCTTGAGTGAAGGTCAAACGATCGAGTTTGAAATAGTACATGTGAGTAGTGACCTACAGGCAGATGACTCCATCGAGTTTGAAGTCGTCTATAGCGATGAACACCTAGCAGTAGTTAGCAAGCCTGCTGGTTTAGTGGTTCATCCTGGGGCAGGAAATGAATCCAGCACACTTGTGAATGGGTTATTGGCAATGTTTCCTCAGATAGCTGATGTCGGCGAACCAAATAGGCCAGGCATTGTCCACCGTCTCGATCGTGAAACTTCTGGGCTGCTCGTTGTTGCGTTGACTAGTGAAGCTCACGATGCTCTCAGTGAGATGTTGGCTGATCGAGTAATTGATCGTTCATATCTTGTCTTAGTAGAAGGTCACGTCAAGAATGCTGTGGGTGCCATTGATGCTCCAATAGCTAGGTCTTCAAAGGACTATCGCAAAATGAACATTTCTGCAGGAGGAAAGCCTTCGGTAACAAATTTTGAACGGCTTGAGACTTACGAAGATACGACGCTGTTGAAATGCAAGCTCGAGTCGGGGCGCACCCATCAAATTCGAATACATTTTTCTTCAATCAGCCACCCTGTCTATGGTGATCACAAGTACGGGTCTAAGTTCGACATAGGGGACCGGTTTTTTCTGCATTCGAAAGAGCTAGCGTTCACTCACCCGATAACACAAGAGTTATGTAGTTTCGAAGCAGACCTTCCCAAAGACCTTCGAGAGATCTTGGATTCTGTTCAGATCCGCGAGTAGATAGAAACTGTGGAGTGTTTCAATCCACTGGTAGTTGCTCAGCTAAAAAGTTTACGGTCCGAGCCCAAGCCAATTTAGAAGCTTCTTCGTTATAGTTTTCGCCGTCTTCGAAAAACCAGTGACCTGCGCCTTCGTAAGTATGGAACTCTGTTTCGCGTCCTCCTAAACGAATAAATGACTCGGTAGAAACGCGTTCGTCCGCTGAAACCATGTGATCTGAGTCCCCGTAGTGACCCAAATACTTGGCGTTGGACTTATCGAAGTCGATTGCCTGTGTTCCATAAAACGCTACGACTGAATTGACATTATGAGGAAGATTAACTGATAGCCAAAAAGCCATCGATGCTCCCATTGAGAAACCAACAGTTGCTATTGGACGATTAGGGTCAGCTGATGCAGCGCGTAGAGTTTGTGCAGAGCTAACTACTAGCCCCGAAAGTTCGTCAGGGTTGAGTTCGGCGAGCAGGCGCTCACCTTCCTCGGGGTCAGTTGTGGTTTTGCCATCTAACATATCTGGGGCAAGGACTGTGTAGCCAAGTTTGGTAAGTCTTGCGCAAAAGTCCTTGGTCCATTCATTTAGCCCCCACCAAGAGTGCAAAACCAGAATCCCAGGACCTTTTTTTCTACCTTTAGGGTCGATAAGAAACGCTTGCCCAGCGGTGTTATCAGTAAATGGCGTATCCATAGAGCGACTAGCGTACCATGAGACGCAGTAGCCCCACTCAGTTAGGTTTATACTCAAATACTGCTATGAGTTTTTTTCGTTCCGCCTGGCAATTCATTGTCGATGTTGCCCTTCGCTGGTATCACGGTTCGATTGGCGACCTTGCAGCGATGGTAACTTTCTGGGTTCTTATCTCGTTACCAGCATTTGTATTGACTCTATTGTCTGTCCTTGGACCGCTCGACGATGTTTTGGACTTTGGTTTTCAAACCGAGATTCGTGAAAATGTGATCGAGTTCATTGGGGATATTTTCTCTGACAGTAGCGGTGATATTCGTGAGGCTATCGATGGTTTATTTGATCAGACCAACCCTGGTCTGTTTACGATCTCGCTTGGCTTTGCTCTTTGGTCTATCTCGCGTGGTTTCGCCGGCCTGATTCGTGCTTTAGAAGAAGCCTATGATGTTGAAGATGGGCGACCTTGGTATACCACTCGTGTCGTAGCCATCTTTCTTGGAATCGGTACAATGATCATTCCATTGCCGCTTTTGGTTCTAGAGCAAATCCTTTGGACCGATATAGAGTCGAACCTCTTAGCTACTTTCGGTCGCTATACGACCATAGGTATCACCTTGGTCGGTTGGGCTTCAATTATTTACTACTTTGGGCCTGCGGAAAGAAACCGCTGGCGAGACGACTTACCTGGAGCTGTTGTTGCTTCGATTCTCTGGACCTTGTTGGTCTTTGTGATTAGTGACTTCATCGGAATCATCTCGGGAGGCAACGAAGTTACAGCGGTTGTTGGTGCTGGTCTAATCGCTTTAACTTGGATTTGGCTTGCGGCCCAAGCACTACTAATTGGAGGCGCAGTCAATTACCTAGCTGGAGCTCGCAGAGGAATCGTGCGCAAGAAGGCTGAATGGAACCTTACCGGTGAAATTAAAAAGGTAATTGTCGACAACTAGGCATCGGGAAGAAGTTGATTTACTAGCTGTACTTGGTCTTCGGTGAAGTCGCCAAGCTGTGCGTCTGACGGCGAATCTGCTATTACGAATGCAACGGCTTCAGCAAAATCTCCGGCTCCAACATGGAAGTCTGATAGCCCGTTCCCAGGCCACCAAGCATCAGGTAAACCTCTCGCATCTCGCCAAGAGTTGCGCTGGGTATTTGTTAGATGCTCGACGTCGATGGCATGTCCGATTTCGTGAGCCAGTATCCCGGCAACCGAATCTGGTGACTCGTCTTCGTTAACGTAAATCTCAATTCGCTTCTCGCGTGTGAAAGTAAGGCCGCGGAAACCAGGTTTATCTTCCCGGTACTCTATGCTCCAGCCTGGAAGCAGTGGGGCATAATCGTAGGAGATTTCTTGTTCTGCGAGACGCCCTACTTCAACGGGAGTTAGTTGAGAGACATCGGCTGAGCTGGGAGCCTCAGAGTTAGAGGTCGCACGAGGTCGAGTCAGCAGAGTAGAGCCCACAGTTGGGGTCTCAACAATTTCTGCAACCGACCCAAGATCAGGTGTTTCAATAGTTGGTCGGCCATTTAGAAAAACGAGCGAGCCAAATGCACTTAGACCGACTAGTAATCCGGCAGCCGGAACAATCATTGTTTGGCTTAAGCTGTAGGCTCGTTCCTCAATGGTTGTCTGAGTCATTAAGCCAAAGAGCTCTTGCTCGATATCACGTACCGATTGTTCCAAGGCTTGTTCTAAAGTGAGTAGGTCTGGTTGGCGAAGTGTCAGCTCAGTTCCTGGCTTTATGTCACGCAGGATATACAGAAGTGCAAGGTACTGTTCGAGGATTTCATCCTCAGTTTGGACCTTTTTTTGGTTGGGTCCAACCGAGAGTTGCTGATTGCCGAGGTCAATAACTAGATGAGATCGCGAGGGGAGTACTAGGCCTGACTCGACCTTATAGAGCTCAGTTAGTGACTTGATTTGATCGTTGGTTAGCTCTACTTCACCGTTTTCGATTCGCTGTAAATCTCGTAGATCGAAAGCGCCAGAAGAATTAACTGCGACGCTTGCTATATCTAATCCCTCTTCTCGACGGCTTTTTGAAAGCAATGCTCCAAGTCTGCCTGCCGGAACCAGCTGTAAATCCTGCTCCATTACTATCTATTCGGCAATTATCGAAAAATACTTACCAGGCTATTTCACCTTTCTCATGCCAAATTTGGCTAATAAAGCGTTTTTCGGATGGCTCTGCATAACCATGACCTTAGTTGTAGTCTTAGCGGCGATGAATCAGTACGAGAAACTGGCCTCCATAGGTTCAGAACTACGCAAAGCTAGTCCAGCTGACTTTAGAGTTTTGGACGTTGGTGCTGGCCATGGAGCCGAAGAGTACTCGCCTTATTTTGCTGATTTGGCTACCCATTACGTAGGTGTCGACCCAGACGAAGATATCAACCAAAACAAATGGATCGACGAGCGATATCACATGCCAGCTGAAGATTTTGCCGCCAAGCACAAGTCTCGTGTTCAATCTGGTGAGGCCGAACTATTTGATTTAGCAACTGCAGTCTATGTTTGGGAGCACTTGCCAAACCCAACTGAGTTTTTGTCTTCTGTGGTACAAGTCTTGCGACCAGGAGGGATCTTGCTGTGTGTGACCCCAAATGGTCTTCACCCCTTCGGACTTGGTTCCAAAGTTTTAGCTAAGTTCAACTTGACTGACAAAGTCCTCCACAAGCTACGGCCAGATGAGATCGACCACTATCACTTTCCTGTGGTAGCTACACAAAATACTCCCGGCGGAGTTAACAAGGCTGCTCGTGCCGCTGGTTTCACAAAATGTGAGGTCATTTTGCATGATGAGCCAGAAGTCTTCATGCCTTATCTGCCTGACAAGCTTCACTTTCTACCAAAGGCTTACAGTAAGGTAATTGGAGCGGCGAAATTAGAGTCGCTTTCTGGGACCCTGATAATCAAACTAACCAAGTAAATTCTGTCTCATGGGTTGACCTTTTGGGTCTGGTGAGCCAAACGAATCAAATCGCTTTGTGCGGTTTCTATGGTGTAGTACCGTCGGTTTGGAGGCGGTTTAAGCATGAAATATTGGTTGGGGTTAATTGTTGTTGTAGCTATTGGATTGGCAGGTTCGGCAGCTTCGTTTGCTAACGCTAACAATCTCAACGTCGAAGCGGCCTACACAATCGAGCAAGTCATCGATGGAACTGTAGCAGAAGGTGATGGTTCTAACCCTAGAGACAATGACATTACCGGTTTGCACGATGCAGATCTTCCACTTGGAGGATTTGACTTTGCTTTGGGTCCACGTATTTCTAGTTCTTACGGTCAGTTAGAGAACTTCGCGTTCGCTGAATGGCGTTGTGCAGTTTTTCCAGAAGTAGGACATACCCCGTCAGTAGATTTTCGAATCAACGTTCAGGCAGGTGCTTACTACCGTTTCACTAATGGTCGCTGGAACAAAGGTGTAGATGCTTTCTTAAATGGTGGAGGCGTTAATAACGGCGCTTATTTTGCGCATCCTGGTTTCGTCGGTAACCCATTCGATGCTGGAACTATAGGATTAATCGACTGGAGACAAGAAGCAGACGGCAGTTTCTCAGCTCCATGGAATCATCAAGCATTGAATATGCACTTCTGGGATGGCGCCAGGGTTCCAATTGAAGCTGGACAAACAGCAGAGTTTTTGACTTCTGAGATTCGTTTACAACAGCCAGATGGCAAACGAGTAGACCTTTCTGGCGTACGGGTTCTTGGACAATGTGGTGTTGACTACTATCAGTCGAATGGGGGCGAGGGAACTAAGGTTCCAGGACCAGGAATTGGTAAGTATCACTTACTTTCAGAACAGTGGACTCCTTCTCTGTATTTGTCGTTACCTGATGTACCAAACTCAGTTGAAGACTTCCGAGACTTTCATGAAGCTAACCCAATTCCTGGGGTAATCACTGGCGACGAGGTTGTAGCTCCAGCACCGACCCGAGCCCCTGCTCCTGCCCCTGCCCCTGCTCCTGGTCCTGTGGGTGTTGTGGTTGAGTCTTGTTCTGTGGTACGGAATGGTGTTTCGGCTGTTGTGTCTTGGGATGCGTCTGGTGATGGTGTTGACCGGTTTGTTGTTCGTCGTAGTGTTGATGGTTCTGTCGATCACTGGCGTGGTGTCGTTGGTGTTAATGCTTTGAGGTTTGTTGATTCTGATCGTGTTGGTGATTTGGTTTATTTGGTTGAGGCGAAAGATGCTCGAGGGGTAGTTTTGAGCTCAG
>CAZYMB010000004.1:0-36682 GCA_964648795.1 uncultured Acidimicrobiaceae bacterium | reverse complement strand
GATTTGGTTTATTTGGTTGAGGCGAAAGATGCTCGAGGGGTAGTTTTGAGCTCAGCCCGATGTAGCGGAGCTGCTCCTGTGCTTGTTCCTGTTCCTGGTCCTGTGGGTGTTGTGGTTGAGTCTTGTTCTGTGGTACGGAATGGTGTTTCGGCTGTTGTGTCTTGGGATGCGTCTGGTGATGGTGTTGACCGGTTTGTTGTTCGTCGTAGTGTTGATGGTTCTGTCGATCACTGGCGTGGTGTCGTTGGTGTTAATGCTTTGAGGTTTGTTGATTCTGATCGTGTTGGTGATTTGGTTTATTTGGTTGAGGCGAAAGATGCTCGAGGGGTAGTTTTGAGCTCAGTCGAATGCGATCTAGTTTAAGGTTTCTGCTAGCAGAAGTTATCTACTAGCTATTCATGGCCCAGTTGACTTCAGTCGACAGCTAAAGTCGTTACCATGACTGGCATAAATAAGACTTCAGCAACAATTACTCAGCCTGCTTCGCAAGGTGCTTCGCAAGCAATGCTGCACGCAACAGGCTTAACCACCGATGACTTCTCCAAGGCGCAAGTAGGGATTGCCTCATGTTGGTATGAAGGTAACCCGTGCAACATGCATTTAGATGATCTAGCCGACTTGGTTAAAGCTGGAATAGTTGACCAAGATCTAGTTGGTTTCAAATTCAACACGATTGGCGTGTCGGACGGAATCAGCATGGGAACCGATGGCATGAGTTTCTCGCTGCAAAGCCGGGACCTTATTGCCGACTCTATCGAAACTGTCATGAGTGCTCAGTGGTATGACGCAATGGTGACGATCCCAGGCTGTGACAAAAATATGCCCGGTGTTGTTATGGCAATGGGTCGACTCGATCGACCAGCCCTGATGGTTTACGGCGGGACTATTCAAGCTGGCTCAGCCAATGTCGGAGGCGAAGAGGTTGCTCTAGATATTGTGTCGGCATTTCAAAGCTATGGTCAAACGCTCGCTGGAGTGATTACAGAACAAGAGCGCCAAGACATTGTCGCTAAATCATGTCCTGGAGCTGGAGCGTGCGGTGGAATGTACACAGCTAATACCATGGCCACAGCCATTGAGGTTATGGGGCTAAGTTTGCCTTACTCTTCTTGTAGCCCAGCCATGTCGGATGAAAAGGCTGCAGAATGCGCCAGCGTCGGTGGGGCAATTAAGAACCTTTTGGAGCAAGAACTGACCCCACGCAAAATCGTGACCAGGGCTTCGCTTGAGAACGCAATGGTAGTGACAATGGCATTAGGTGGCTCTACAAATGCGGTGCTTCACCTAATGGCCATAGCTCATTCATTTGGTATTGCACTTTCCCTCGACGATTGGCTCAAAGTGGCCGATCGAGTGCCTTTGTTGGCAGACCTTAAGCCAAGTGGCAAGTACGTTATGGAACAACTTCACGAAGTTGGTGGCGTTCCCGGTGTGGTTAAGTATTTGATGGATGAAGGTCTTGTTGATGGAACCCAACTCACTGTCACAGGAAATACTCTCGAACAAAATGTTGCAGAATCTCAGCTGGATGAATCCCAGAGTGTTGTCGCCAAGCTCGGCTCGGAACTAAAGTCACGTGGTCACATCTCTATTCTTAGAGGCAACCTTGCTCCAGGTGGAGCAGTCGGCAAGATAACGGGCAAGCAAGGTCTAAATTTTTCTGGTCCTGCACGGGTCTATGACTCTGAGGAAGCAATGGTTAAAGGACTCGAGGATAAAGAAATACAATCCGGCGATGTAATAGTTATCCGCTACGAAGGACCTAAGGGCGGCCCAGGTATGCCAGAAATGTTAAAGCCAACTAGCGCACTTGCTGGAGCCGGTTTTATTGATGATGTAGCACTGATTACCGATGGACGTTTTTCTGGCGGAAGTCATGGCTTTATTATCGGCCACGTTGTGCCAGAGGCTCAAGAAGGTGGTCCCATCGCTTTGGTCCAAGATGGTGACCTCATAACAATCGACGACGAGGCGCACACAATTGAGGTCGATGTTTCAGCCGAGGAGATGGTAAACCGTAAAGCAAGCTGGACTGCGCCTGAGCCCAAATACACTGCTGGAACGCTTCACAAGTACTCAAAACTTGTTTCCGATGCGAGTACTGGCTGTATTACAGACGGATAAGAGCTAAAATTTCGCATCCAAGGAGCTGAGTTAGTCTAGAATTTGGAATTCATAGACAGTAAAACGGTTTGTACTAATGGTGAATAAAGACGATAAATCCCTAGATGCAGAAGAGAACAAAGTTTCAGCGCCGGCAAATCAGGATTCGAAGTTGCCTTCACGGAACCTCTTTGGCCTGCTTGGGTTAATAGCTGCTTCGGCAGGCTTAGCGGTTTCAGAACTTGTGGCAGGAATTATTAATGTGCCTGGTCCACTGATTGCTGTGGCTGGCCAAGTGATCGATACAGCTCCAATGTGGTTGGTTGATGTTGGTCGGGCAATGTTTGATACGAATAATAAATTTGCTTTGGGTGTGGGAATCTCGGTCATTACCGGAATTGTCGGGTTCCTCGCTATGCGCACAAGGAAGCTTGAGATCTTTGCTGGTGTTCTAGGTGGATTCTCTCTGGTCTCAATTCTGGCAATTGCATTTGATCCTCAAGCAAATTTCTTCCATGCAATTTTATTGACGTTGATAACCGTAGTAACAGCTCTAATTGTGGTTATCGCTGGTCATCAATTATTGACTGCCGAACCTGGAAAAGTTTCTGGCGAAGAAGGCGCACCTGCGTTAGCTGACGACGATGGACGCCGTAAGTTCTTTGGGTTTGCAGCCTCCGCCGGCATCCTGACTGGTCTAGCTGGTTTCGGAGCATTTTCTTCTAGAGGTTCAGGTCGAGTTGACCAAGCCAGAGACGGGATCACGTTTTTAGACCCTGAGAATCCAGAGGCTTTGGACGAGATTGCCAGAGTCGAAGCCGATCAAATTACTGTTCCAGCTGCGGATGGAAATCTTACGCCTTATGTGCAGCCAGTCGAAGACTACTACTTAATCGATACTGCAGTGACCAAGCCAAGTATAGATCCAGACGTTTGGTCTCTAACAATCAACGGCATGGTTGATAGGCAAGTGACAATTAATTACGCCGAGTTGGTAGAGATGTCTACGACTATTGCTCCGGTTACTTTGTCTTGCGTCTCTAACCCGATTGGTGGTGACCTTGTCGGTAACGCTGTTTGGCAGGGTGTTCCATTGTCACAAGTTCTCGATATGGCTGGGGTTCAAGATGGGGCAGAACAAATTGCTAGTCGTTCGGTAGACGATTGGACTTGTGGTTTCCCAGTTGAAGCCGCTTACGATGGCAGAGTTGCGATGTTGTGCGTTGGGATGAACGGTGAGCCGCTCCGACAGCTCCATGGTTTCCCAGCTCGGCTGGTTGTCTCGGGTCTCTACGGTTATGTTTCTGCAACCAAATGGATCGAAGAAATTACTCTGACTACGTGGGATGGGTTTGACGGGTTCTGGATTCCTAGAGGCTGGTCAAAACGTGGCCCCGTTAAACTGCAATCAAGAATTGACCTGCCAGGTACAACAGTGTCTGGTTCTAACAGCTCACAACCAATTGCCGGCATTGCTTGGGCACCTAACACTGGAGTCGAACGAGTAGAGCTTCGCTTTATTGATGAGCCACCAGCAGGCCAGCAAGTTGATTTGACAGCTCCAGAAAATAACCAATGGATTGAAGCAGACATCGGCCCAACGGTTAACAAAGATACTTGGGTGCAATGGATCTATAACTGGGATGTTGCCAGCTACGTAGCTGAGCGAGGCTCTGATTTCACCAACAGAGTAGTGCTTCAGGTGCGAGCAACTGATGCGAACGGTGATGTTCAGGTAGAAGAGATCACAGAAGTTGCGCCTTCAGGAGCTACAGGGTTCCATACGCGTGGCATTGAGATAGTTGCCTAGCTTGACACTATTGAAGAGTGGATGGTCCAGTTTAATGAGAGCCACTGGAGGGTTTCTGCCTCTCTACATTTCACTACTTCTTGGACTTATGGGGGTGCTTCAAGCAATCTCATTTAATGATTTCACAACAGCGTTACAGGATTACGAAGTGTTTCCCGGTGCCACAGTCGAGCTAGCTGCCATAGCAATAATCGCTGCCGAGCTTGCGGCAGCTTTGTTGCTTATAGCTAACCCTAAACAAGGTGCGGTAGTGACTGGTTTGGTCTATTTATTCTGGCTGTCCATGGCATTACATGGACTTACCCAAGGCTTGGATATTCCTAACTGCGGTTGTTTCGGAAGGTTCCTGTCCCAGCCTCTTACATGGTGGGTGATTCCGCAAGATTTGTACGTGCTCGCAATGGCCGCGTTGATATATCGTGGTGCAAACAAACGAGCAAAGGTAGATGATCTAGAGGACGCTGAGAATTTGGCTACATCGGGCACCGATATCGCCGCCTAGTCGCTAAACTTGACAACTGGCTCTAGCCCCGTTCGTCTAGCGGCCTAGGACGCCGGCTTCTCATGCCGGTAGCACGGGTTCAAATCCCGTACGGGGTACCAATTCTTATAGCTGATCTAGTCGTGGCCTGTGGGTTAGCTACGTCAGGTCCGCTTCCTTTCCGAAGAGAGGGTCTAGGCCGAACACTGTTGAGCGGACCTGTATCGGTATTGGCTGCTAGCGGGCTCTCTAGGTAGCGTTGAAGTACTGTCAAAGCTTCGGGCTTTGTAAGGTATCCATATCCAAAATCTGGCTTAGGTTCTATGTTCAGTTCGTTAGCGACACTGCGACTCAGCAGCGGACGGCCATTCGGTCGAATGAGCTGTATCCATTGATCGTTTCTTGCAGCCTTAACTTTGTGTCTTGCTTCGTCTAACTCTTTGGTTGAAACGCCACTGAGTCGGATCTCGCAGAAGTATTGTTCCTCGAATATCTTTCGAAAATCTTCTAATTCAGCCGCTGAGATTTGCTCAGTATGTTCATTTGTGCTTTGGCTAGCTGTTGTTTCTCGCTCAGCTTGGCGAATAACCTCGGTTATATCCCAGAGTGGATCGTGGGCGAGTACCTCCGCAGCGAATGTGGCGATGGTAGAGCCGATAAACGAAGTTATGACTACCGATTCGAAATTAGCTGTAGCCAAATTAACTGCATCAGTCAGTTGTGGGCTTGTTGCAAGAGCGCCGATCGTAGCAAAGCTTACAAAAAGTCCGAGGTTGGACAAAGTGTGGAAAATTACTATGGGTTGCTTGGTTAGCTGGTTCAATTTAGAGACATCGGAATCATCGTTTACTTGGCCACTTAGGATTTCTCGATACCTGCCCAGCCTTTGAAGTACTAGTGCCAGGATGAGTGGTGTCGACAACATTGGGTTGAAACCAATAGCCAAAGCTACAGTGAAGCCAAAGAATGTGGTTAGAGCGACCGTTTCTCGTGGACGGACTCCTAGGCGTGCCCCTCCGGTACTCAAGGCAATACTGAGCGTGCTAAATAGCCCCAATCTAGATTTACGCCGTTGAATTCGATCCGCCATCAATTATCCAGTGTATTGAATTGTGCTTATGTTGAAACAGCTAAAGATGAGAAAGTATTGTCGTATCCCAAGGCTACTTTTTCCCACTTAAATTGATGTAAATGTGCCCGCAATAGTTCTTGATAGTCAATTCTGGTTACTTCGAGGGTGTCTAGCAGGTCTCGTAATTTAGCGGCAAAGTTGTCGTCATAGAGCAGCTCGATCGCTGACTCAGGCAATAATTCTGGGTAGCTCAGTCGATTTGGTAGGCAAGGGATAGCGCCTGCTGCTATGGCTTCGGCCACTGCGACTCCGAAATACTCATGGACTGAAGTTGAAACTACGATGTCAGTTTCCGCGAGCACTTGCTTGTAGGTTTCTCTTGGTAAGCATCCTTCAAACTTAATTCGTTCACGTAGTAGGTCCGGAACTTGGTACCTGCCAGGGTAGTGTTCGCCGCAAAGCGCTAACTCAAACTCGTAACCCATGGATTTCAGTTGTACACAGGCTTCAAGAAAGACGTCAGGCCGTTTGTCTTCTTCCCAGCGCTGGTTGAAAAGTATTAATGGTGCCTCGCCCTGTCTTGTTGAAAGTTCGAACAGCTCTGGGTCAATGCCAACATAGCCAACAACAGACTTGGTAGTCAGTTCTTGAATCTGAGCTGGTTCGACTCCGATTTTGGGCAGTAGCTCTGGAAGCTGGTTGAGATGGAACTTAGAGTTGAATATAGCTAGGTCAGCTGCAGACAGTGATTGCCAATTGATCTGAGCGAACTTGTTGGGCAGCTCAGAGCCAGGGTAACCAAGTTGGTTCTCATGCATGAATAGCACAACTGGTATCTCAGGGAAGTCGTTCTTGATTGTTTGCGCATTTGTCATAGAGGAGCACAAGATGACTGAGCTGGCACCAGAGGCAGCTATCGCTTCTGATATTTGAAGTTGAAAGGCGTCGGCAGAGTCTCGTAAAGCCTTGCGCCAGCCCATATCACTTATGGTCAATAGGTCTACGTGGTGAGCTGAGTTTTTGGTGTAGCTATCCGCCCACTGTTTGTGGGACCCTTTGTAGAAAGCTTCGCACAGAATGACATTCACGGAGCCAATGCTATTATCTAATTCTAATGGTCTGCTCAAAATCTCCTGGTTTGACAACAGAACAAGAAATGTGGGCTGATGGGCGTGTCGTTGTTGGAATAGATGAAGTCGGCAGGGGAGCGTGGGCTGGGCCGCTAACTGTTGCAGCTGCCGTGATCCCACAAGATCGACGTATCTATAAGGTTCGGGATTCGAAGCAGCTTTCTGAGGCGATCCGAGAAGAGATGTTCGACAAGGTGGCTAACTGGGTTAGCGACTTTGGGATTGGTCACGCAAGCCACGAAGACTGTGATCGCTTGGGCATGTCAGAGGCGCAACGTCTGGCCACAAAGAGAGCGATCGATCAACTTAGCGAAAGACCAACTGGCTACATCTTGGATGGCAACTGGAACTTTTGTGATCAGATGTGTTCTGCAACCGACGACGTTCGCATCATTGTCAAAGGCGATCAGAAATCGTTATCGATTGCTTCTGCCAGCATTCTGGCCAAGGTGACCAGGGACCGGATGATGCGTGAATATAGCTCTAGGTTCCCAGAGTTTAAGTTCGAATCGAATAAGGGCTATCCAAGCCCGATCCATCGTTCAAAGCTGCAAGAGCTGGGTCCGACAGAACTGCACCGCCAATCTTGGGCTCCGGTAAGAAACTATAGAAACAGACAAGAGAAACTACCTGTTTAGCCCCATTCGGGCAGAAACTCGTTCAGTCAATTGTAAATCGGGATAGTTCCTGCGGAATATGTCTGCACTGTCGGCGTAGTAGTATTCGTCGCAGTGGCATTCGAGAAGCCATGATCGGTTTGAGTCAGAAGCGTGTACAAAAGGCAAGGAACTATCACCAACAAGTAAGACGCCTGGCGCTGTTTGCCCGATTTGATAACCTTGCGACAATTCATACATCAAAAGGTGCGTTGCAAGTAGTGCATGATTGGTCAGAGCTTTGCTTGTACCCGGGGTTACGGGGAGCTCTGGGTTCCCATTTGAGAATTGATGGTCGAATCTTCGTGTTCCAGGTTCTGTCGTAAAGCTGATTCTTGCGCCTCTACTAATTAGGGCGTCGCCGGTGTGTCTAGGGTCGATATGAGGAGTCGTGGCTCGAGCTGGGGGACGGAACAACTCAAGTTGGAGGGCGGCGCCGGGTTTAAAGTTCATCTTGTGGAATAGCTCGGAAGCTGTATGGCGAAACGGCTCAAAAATATTCTCGACGATGTCATGAGGGGCGTTATCTAGGTTGGGGCCATCGGTTGGCTCGGCCCAGTAGGGGACCCAATGAACTATTGATCCGCTAGCACTGAGTTTTCCTCTTAGCTCGATCTTAAATCGCACTTGTGGGTCGCTACCGGTAGCCCAATCAACTACAGCTTCAATAGCGTCAAGTCTGGGGTGGCTGAAATAATCTTTCGGCAGTTCGACAAATATGCCGTTGCCGGCTTTCTCCACGGGGTGTCCTAGCTTTTCTAGGCCAGCAGGTAGCGCTAACCCACCCATAGCTCGGATTGCCGCAGCTCTAGTTTCTGGCACTTTGGTACTAAATGCATCGCTCATTGAGCTGGTCCCGCCTTACCCGTTCACTTAAGCATAGGCTATTAAGCGTGAAGCCAATACTGATATTTCTGCTATTTGTTGGAGTTGCCTGCTCGGCCAGTGAACAAGCTATTGAAAGTTCGTCCCCGAGTGAGCCTGAGGAAGCTAGCGAAGTCGAAGCCACCGACAACGAGTCCGTTGATGGTGAAGTCAGCGTTGAGGACGAAGCCGTAGAGGTAGGCGAGGTAAGTCCAGAAGATGAAGAAGCCGAGGTTGAATCAGTGAATGAACCAGCGACCGACGATCCTGGCACGAATGCTGACGCTGTGGATACTTCAAACGCTGAATTTCCAGTTGTCTTGGACGTCTCTGCCGAAAAACTTGATGGAAGCGAATGGGATATTTCAGTAACAATCTCTAGCCAATACGATTCGCCGGAACGTTATGCCGATGGATGGCGCGTGCTAGACGCTGACGGCAATGTTTTAGGTGAAAGAGTTCTCTTGCACGATCACGCAAATGAGCAGCCATTTACACGCGATGAGTTTGTATTTGTTCCAATCGAAATCACAACTATATTTATCGAGCCCAGAGATTTGATTAATGGCTGGAGTGGCGAACTAACCGAGTTCGAGCTGCCTGCTTAGTGGTTTTGTACCGCCGGCTGCTACCTCACGAGCGTGTAGGAAAGTTTCCTTGGACGACATTGTCGGTGACTTGTCCAACTGTATGCTTATAGGTTTTAGCGGCAGCTTTGAACGGGGTGAATTCTTGTTCAAAGTTGACTCCAAAGGAATTTGGGATTTCGCCAAGAATTCCAGCCATACCATTCTTAATTATAGTTGTTCTTTGAAATAGCTTCGTTTCGCTAACCTTAGCAATGGCCGTCTCACTAGGTTTGAGTCTAGGGTCTGGGTCGGTATTCGCTGGGATAATAGAGTTGACTGCTTTTAGGACTTCGTTCCGGTCGACGTATCCTTTCAGAACGTCCGCACAGGTTCGGTAAAGGTAATCGACAGCTAGATGAAGATTGTTATAGGCCCAAGTGAGAGGGTCGACCTCAAGGTTTAGACCAACGAGTTCTGGCATGGTTAAGCCTGCCGAAGAAACGAGATGGAGGAGGGGGTTCGTAGATAGACCTACTTGTTCCATCCTGTATGTCGATGGGTTCGTGCCCGTTTCTAAAGCAACATCGCCCTGGATCCCAATTGTCTCGCGAAAGACAACCTCAAGCTCATCTTCGAAACGGTGCTTTAGCCTACCGAGCGTAGGTGAGGTAGCTCCGCTGTAGTACAGAGGACTAATATCGGATTCAAAAGGGATAGGGTCGCTAGGTTGCCAGCTCGACATTTTATTTCGTGGCGCTAGTACGGTTTTTAGTAAGAATTCGTTAGTTCGGTCCTGTGCACGGCCCGTAAGGTCATCGTTAAACACTATGGTCTCAGTGAGCAGCTCTAACTCGCAGTACGCAAGATTCAAGAGGTTTATGAGATCAGGAAGTTGCGAGTTAGGGTCTGCTTTAAAAATATCCGCCATAGGTCTATTTTAACGCCGTTGTATGCATTTAAGGTCCCATCTTTTGATGATCTTGTCGACAGTAACTGTTACCATCTGGAGTTCGTTTGCGGTCGAATCCGACTATGGGCTTGAGCGGCGCTCATCACAGCGAAGTACGTAATTTGATCACGTAAAGCTGGCGGATTTGGCCCGAAGTAGCGGCGACGGCCTGTTTCATGTTCATTACGTTGATAGGCAGGGTATTCGGTATCAAATAATCGGTTAGATGAGATCCATCTGGATTGTTGCATTATGAGAGGACCAGTTGACGGCCGTGGAAATACCCCGACTACTGCGCCTCTAATTTTTTGACGGCGATTCCGGGGAACTTGTGAGAGAAAGTAACGGTCATCGGCTATTACGTCGGGCGCGTTACGGAGGATGTTTAAACACTGAGGGCTAAATAAGACGCATTTGCCTTTCAGGTCGTTACTGCGAGCGTAGGGTGCTGATGAGTAAGCCCGCGAAAATGATTGAACTATTCGGTTAGCTGAATCTAAGTACTGTAGATCTCCAGAAACAATATCGAGTTCACCAGTAGAAATTGCATCCACTAATTTTCGAACTGTTTGTGGGGCTAATTTCACCCCGGCATCTAGGGCTAGTACCGGTGTATCAGCCATTTGTTTCGCACCAGCGCTTAGTTTGCCTATCTTGCCAGCAAACGGAATCTCGGTAGTATTTAGTCGCCAATCTACATCTTGAAACTCAAGTGCTAGTTCCTGGGCAAGTTTAATGATGGTGTCAGTTGCAGTATTTGAGATGACTCGAATATCTAGATGCATTCCTGTGAGGCCTTCAGAAGAAAGCAGCGTTGCAAGGCTAACTCTGATGTCATCTGACTCATCGCGAACAGGTATTACGACACTAAGCCTTGTTGTGTTGGACTTTGCAGCCAATTGAGATTCCGCCTACTACTGATACTTCTGGTTGCACCCTAACAGTGGGTAGTTAAATAGCTATTTCCCGCTAGTATTGCCAACTGTAATTGAATCTTTACGCCCTAGACCTCAGGTATGGCTTGCCAATAAATCCTAAGTAGGCGATCTTTTGACTGGCTCCAAACCTTGTTTTGGTGTTCGGTTGCGATCGGCGCAGAGTAACGATCACAACCTACACACTGAAAGGAGGTGCAATGGAAAACCCAAGACCAGAAAAGGTCGCCGCAATAACAGAAGTCAAAGAACGTTTTAGTTCAGCGCAGTCTGTTTATGTGACCGAATACCGTGGTCTGACCGTAGATGCATTAGCAGAACTTCGTAACTCGCTTCGTGAGAATGGTGGCTACTACAAGGTGTACAAAAACACTCTTGTTCGCCGCGCAGCCTCGGAAGCTGGTGTCGAGATGGACGAGCAATTGCTCGGCCCAACTGCTTTAGCCTTCACAGAAAAGCGTCCAGACGGAACTGATGGTGACCTTGTCAGCGTTGCGAAAACACTTCGTGACTTTGCCAAGAAGAACCCAGATCTAGTTATTAAGGGCGGTTACTACGAAGGCGAAGTAATAGGAGCTGACAAAGTCAATGAGCTAGCAGACGTAGAACCAAGAGAGGTACTACTAGCCAAGTTCGCTGGATTGCTACAAGCGCCAATGTCGAAGTTTGCTGGTCTCATGGCAGCACTGCCAAGAGATTTCGCATACGGTCTCCAAGCACTTATTGATAATGGAGGAGCACCTGGTGCTCCTGAATCAGAACCAGCAGAAGCTGCTAGCGAGCCATCAACTGATGATGCTCCAGCTGCAGAAGAAGCTAGTGATGAACCAGCCCCAACCGCAGAAGCAGAATCAACCGATGACGCTTCAGCACAAGAGGCAACTGAAACTAAAGCAGAAGCGTCAGATGATGCAGCTGCAGAAGAACCAACCGCAGAAGCATCAGACGATGCTGACGCTGCCGAAACTAAGGAAGAAGAATAACAATGGCAACAATGACAAAGGACGATGTCCTAGAAGCAATATCAAACATGAGCGTTCTCGAACTATCTGAGCTCCTAAAAGAGTTCGAAGAGAAGTTCGACGTAACTGCGGCAGCTCCAGTAGCTGTAGCAGCTGCAGGGGCTCCAGCTGGAGGTGGCGACGACGCTGCTGCAAAGACTGAGTTCAATGTGGTACTAACTGCCGCTGGCGACAAGAAGATTGCCGTCATCAAGGCTGTTCGTGAACTAACAAGTCTCGGACTAAAAGAAGCTAAAGATCTAGTGGAGAAAGCTCCAGCCCCAATTCTTGAGGATGCCTCATCCGATGATGCTGAAGCTGCTAAAGCTAAGATCGAAGAAGCTGGCGGAACTGTAGAACTACAGTAACTCGCTTCATCTTTATAAAATTCTGAGAGTCCTAGGTATCTTACGATGCCTGGGACTTTCAGTTTTTTGCATCTAGTACCTTGGAGCCCAACCTCGAAGAGTCGGAAGATTGGCTACTTGTCGAGCCTGTGATGCTTGGACCTCAGATATCCCAATAGCTTCCCAATGCTCGCCGTAACCTCTTATCCCAAACGAATTGAGTTGGGTGAGTATGTGGTGAGCCTTCCGGTGGTTCGGAAGTTTTTGAGCAATCTTGCGCACCCAGTCTTGGGTCACGTTGAACATGAACCAGTTCCAAATTGCAATACTGTCGCTGTCAGATCGATTTTTCAGGGCTCCTTGGATATCGGTCATCTGACCCACCGAGCTTACGGCTGTAGGGATCATCTTGATCAGGTCCAAATACCGGTCGTCGTTGGTTGCTAGAGCCAAAGTAAAACAGTCGAGTGTGATAAACAACATTGATATGTAGCACTTCATCTGGTGAGACCTGCCAGCGGTAAATGATGTTTCAAATGGGAGTATGAATGGGCTCCATTTGTCGTGAATTGATTGAGGCTCTAAGAGGAGTTTGTCGTCTCGGTCTTCGAGAGGTAGTTGGCTCAGCGCATGCATGAAGTAGGTTGACTGCAAATATGTGGAGCTAGCAATGCTTAGGACTGTTTGTACAGTTGTAGGACCTTCTAGTTCATCTAATTGTTCAGAAGGCATCTTGTTGTAGTTTCTATTGCGAGTTCTAATTATCTGGTTAATGGTTTCCTGGCCTAAGCCCATGTCCGCCACTGGGCCGACTGCCTTTTTTATAACCAAGCCCGTGTATCCCAAGTCCATCAATTTGATGCACTGGATTGCATATGGATCTTCATAAGTATCACTGAGGTTCCCTTGTCCTAGAGTCGTTTGAGTTTCTTGAGGTCTCGGTTGTGTTGCTGCATGGTTGGGGAACGAGCCTGCCATCCCGTGTGGAGGGTTAAGGTTCATGGTCCTGTAAAAGTCATCGCCGAACAAGCATTCCCCGGTCTCGGCTAGCATTTCGAGGTAGATAATTTTGTTAGGGAACCGGGAGTTAACTCTTGCAGTGGCTGTAGCCAGTAAACCCAGGTAGAAAGAGCGGATCCCCAGGAGCGCAGGGATCGTTTCACCAATGATTTCAGGTAAGCCTTCTAGATCAGTGTTAACTAGGCCTTCGAAGTAATCGATTGCTTCTGCATCTGTTCCGTAATTGCCGACGGAAATCATCTGCGTTATTGCTTCACCTAGGACAGCCGGTAGAAATACTGGGTTGGTCAATCCCTGAATAGTTTCGTCGGGTACGAAGTCATTGCCAACTATCGACTCAATGGCACTAGAGACGGCAGTATTAGCTATATCAACCAAAGCTTCGAGGTGAATAGAAAGAGTCTCATCAGTCATTAACCCAGGATCGGAGAAGCCGTTGCTGACCCGATATCGGTCCAGTCCTGTTTCCAAAAGGGCTCGATATTTATCCGAGGCTTCTGCATCCTTTTCGATAGCAGTCTGAAACGCGTCTTCGTCAGCAACTCTTGGATGTTCGTCTGAATCCGTAATAAGCGACTCAAGAAGGTTGGCACGTTGTTTTAAGATGCTGAGCACCGTCAGCTCAAGCTGCTGATTCTCATTCCGTTGTTCCGCCACTACCTAAGCTTAGCGACTAGTTGTTTTTATCCAATAGCAACTTATGGCGTCGCTGACGAGGTTGTAGGCAAGTATTGCGCCAGCACCTTAGTCCCTGACCAACTAAAGACTATGCTTGGACAGTGCGTTTGTCCCCAGGCCCAAAGCTCCTAGCTCTGCTCTTCTCAGTTAGTGTTTTGGCAGTTTCTTGGGCAGGGCTTGTTTCGCCTTCGACTCCCGAGATTGTTGATGAGTTCGGCAAAGGTGACACGGCTCGTGGAGCGATAATAGGTGTCTCTTCTTTGTTGGCAGCAATAGGAGCTCCTGTAGCAGGTCTATTGGCTGATCGAGTTGGTCGTCGTAAAGTGTTGGTAACGAGTCTGATTATTTTTGGGATGTCTGGGCTTGTGCAGGCACTGGCTCCTAACTTCTCAGTCTTCCTGATTGGTCGTGGATTCGTCGGGCTTGGCAATGCAGGCTTGATCGGCCTGGTCATAACTTCTATTTCTGATATGTTCCCTTCTGAGAAGGCCGTCCGTTATATTGGTTTTAACGGGTCCATGATTGGTCTTGGCCTCTTGGTCAACCCGCTAGCGGGCGGCTTCATAGCTGATGTTTCAACCTGGCGCTTAGCGGTCCTCGTGCAACTGTTAGCTATTCCGGTAGCTATTTTATTGTGGTGCTTTATGCCCGAAGTTGAACTGCCAAAGGGTCGCCGGCTTCGAGAACAATTATCTGAAGCAAAAACTACATTGCTTAGCTCAGGGATTGCCCGACGCTTATTTGTTGGTTTTGCTACTTTCTTCATGATTTTTGGCTTACAGGTAACGCTAATTCCTCAGCTTCTTGTTGAAGAGTTCGAAGCATCTGAGAGCACTCGGTCGTTGGTGTTTGGCGCTACTGCTATAGGGATAATTATTTCTTCGAGCTTAATTGGGAAGTTGAGAGACAGGTTTTCTATCCGGTTTGTGGTTCTGAGCGGTCTGTGTTTGTTTATTGTGAACGCCCTACTGGTTGGATTCGCCCAATCTTTTGTTGTCATCTTGGTAGCAGCGTTGATTAATGGGGTTGGAGAATCTTTTGTAATCACAGGCCTAAATGCTGAAATCTCGACAACCGCAGCGGCATCTACCAGAGCCATAGCAACGTTGATGTTCTTAGCCTCAGGCAGAATAGGACAAGCCTTGGGTAGTTTCACATTCGGGTATCTTGATTCGCTCTATGATCAGCAGCCTTTGTTTCTAGTCGGTGCGGGTTTGTTCGGAGTCCTGTTTGCTTGGCTACTGATCACTACGTCTAGAAGAGTTAGTGAAGGAGATGTGATTACTAGCGTTGACACCTAGATGTTGCTGCCTTTAGGCTGTCTTCACCCAACCAGCCAAGGAACATCGATGCCAACACGAGAGAGCTACAAACAAGGAACACCAAACTGGATTGATCTAGCAACACCAGATTGCGAAGCAGCTAAAGAGTTTTATGGTGGTCTCATGGGCTGGGAGTTCGAATCTAACCCAACGCCACAGGGTGGAGAGTATCTAACGGCATCTTGTGAAGGAAAAGCATGTGCGGGGATCATGGAACAACCAGAACCTATGAAACAAGCTGGAGCTCCAGCTGCCTGGAACACCTATTTGGCTGTGGATGATGTGGCCGAGTGTTGCACCAAGGTCGAAGCTGGTGGGGGTGCCGTCGTGATGCCGCCAATGTCTGTTGGAGACTCTGGAGAGATGGCAGTTATCTCTGACCCGAGTGGAGCTATGTGTGGTTTGTGGCAAGCCAAAGACTCAATTGGTTGCGAAGTAGTTAACGAAGATGGAGCCTTAATCTGGAACGAACTTACTTCAGACAACTTGGCCAAAGCAGCGCCATTCTATGCAGAAACGTTCGGTATGGAAATAACAGAAGAAGATATGGGTGGGCCAGACCCATACCTACTCTTTAATATTGATGGTGAGCCTGTAGCAGGCGGGTCGGCTCCGATGAAAGAAGGACTCCCTAACTATTGGGCTACATATATGTGTGTCCCGGATATTGACACATGCGTAGCCAAAGCGGTAGAGCTTGGAGGCGAAGCAACTGTTCCAGCATTCGATACTCCGGTTGGCCGCATGGCTGGTCTGAAAGATCCACAAGGTGGCTTCTTTATGGTTATGAAGCCAGCGCACGCAGGTAACTAGGGCTACAGCCCAGGAAAGTACTTTCCTGAGTTTTCCCAAACCCGGTCAGGATCTATGCCCTCAAGATGCTTCCAGTCAGAAGGCATTTTGTTGTTAGCAGGCCAGATCTTGTTTCCCAGTTCATTAAAATTAGTTTCCAGGGATATGAGCGTCTGTGTGTCTTCGCAGATCAACAGACAACCCGAAGCGTAGTATCGGATTGCATCTCTTAAGTCAGATTGGAAGTCAACGAGTATTTCCATGGCAGCGTTAAAACCAGACACAGATGTGTCGATGTTGCTAGCAGATAGCCCGTGGAGGCCACTAATTTCAGGATGGTAAGTCCACTTGGTTTCCAAGTTTGAATCCCTGGCCATTTTTTCGAAATGGTATCCGGAAGAAGCCATAATCAGAGCAATGTTTTCGACCTGTTGTCGACTGCTTGTCGGGGCTACCAGATCGATGTCGCCCAGAACTGGTAGAAGGGCAGATCTCATGTTTTCTGCAGCATGGTGTAGCTCCAGAAAGGGGTGAGGTGACTCCTCAGAGGTTGGTGAGGACAGAAATCTCTCTCCTAGGGCGGGACTGGGCTCTATCAAGATTGGTCGAGCAGCTCTGAGTAGCAACGCAGTGTGTCCCCACTTCAATAGTTCGTAGAACGGTACATCTTTTGTTTCTTTGTTTGTTCTTCTGGGAGCTTGCTTTGCATAAACACCAGTGGCGCCTTCAGAAATTTTTCTTGTCATTAGCGCTTGATGGAAGTCTTCGGCAAAGAGTTGTGTGCCCATACGCTGTACTGAACCAACAAATCGTTCGTACTCTGGTCCAAGTGCTGAGAATTCAATAGTGACGTTGGCTAGATAGTTAATGTAGAAGTTTCGAGCCCTGGCAAGTGTGCCTAAATCTTTAGCATGTAGAGGAAGGTGAACGGTTTGAATTGATTGTGTTATTGAGATTAGTTTGTTGCGGCCAAATTCGTCTTGCGGAGCACTCGGAATCGAAGCAACTATCGACGGGATCTCGATGAAAACTCTTGCCAGAGATTCGTTGCAGTAGCCAGGTAAGCGTCGTTCAAGTTCGTCTTCAGAGACATGTTTAGAAAGAAGTTGTTTGATCAGCTCGTTTGACTTAAATATCAGTCGGCTAGCTAATTGCCACAATTCGTCTTCAGAGATCTGGTCTTCATTGTCTGCGATGCCCTCCACAGCTAGTTGAATCTCATTTTGGAAATCTTCTGTGTATGTATAGCAAAAAAGGTTAGTGCTCAATTCAGATTCAATCTGATTTAGTACATTGACTCGTGATCGGAGTACCTGAACCAGAGTATTCAGCAGTCGGGTGTACTGTTCATCTCGATCCGCCACGGCTCAATTATACCGTTTCTAGTTCCTTTGGAGTATGGGCTTCGACTGGGGGCGAATCAATTGACCTGACCCAGATCCATGACACTGTAATCATGGCGAATGTACTTAGGGCTATCCGTGAATTTAGAGTTGGTAGTGGCTCAAGAGGCCAACTCGTTATGGGTATTGAAATGACAAGGATTGCCACGGCTGCCTGTCGGCTCTTCGTTGCTACTGCGTTGTGGACTGCGACTGCAAATGGTACGACCAGAATTAGCGAGTCGTAGACGAGTATGTGCGGCGAGATAAATACTGAAATGAGTACGGCTGCTCCAGACAGTACATCTGTTTTTTCCGGCCAACGCTGGAGAGCAGCTCGCATCAGGATGAAACCAATAGCTATGTAGATTCCAAGAGCGTAGTAACTAGTGCCTGTTGAGTGTCCAAAGAGTCGGATGATTGTCTCGGGTAGAGTGAATTGTGTTGCTGTAACTTGTTCTAGATTCGAGCGCGTTTCGATAGCACCGAAGAAGTCCCTCCATACTTGAAATCCTCCAGTTATGGTCGGAATTATGAGTAGAACTCCGGTAGTTAGGGCTACAGCGATTGAAACTTTCCAGCGTTTCCAATCGAGTGCCCACCAGATAACAAGACCAAGAAACAGTGGCGGTTTTAGAATGGTTAGTCCAGCTAGTAATCCTGCAGTGATTCGTTTGTCTTTGACACACATTGCATGGATAGAGGCAGCTAAGGCTAGGGCAAAAAATCCGGTTTGGCCCAGGCTGAGGTTGATTACTGATAGAGGTAATCCGAGTGCTACAACCCAGTTTGTGTGATCGAGTAATAGGATTCGACTGCTATATATTAAGGCTCCTATTCCCAGTAATGTCCACGCCAAGATAGCGGTTGTCGGGCTTAGCCAAGTAAAGGGCTTCAAGAATACAGCAAAGGTTGGGGGACTAATAAATACGTCTAGCTCACCAAGGGAAGCTGGCAACGTTGAATCAGATATCTGGTGGAAGTTGACAGCATCGTAGGCTTCGCTTGAGCGCCCCTCCCAGATCAGTCGGCTACCTTCATACATCACTCGAAAGTCCCTGAAAGCTGTGGCTCGAGCGGCCCAAACAATATAGGCGATGGCAAGAGAAACGATCAGAATAATTCCGTTATAGATATTAGAGTTCGCAGACGCTTTCCTAACAACCTTCATTGAACCTTGGCCCCGAGTGAGTCTTGGGTGAGCGTCTCAAAACCTTTCGTTGTTGCAACACGTGGGTCTGTTGAGTCGATGGATTTAACCCAGACCCATGAAGCGGCAATCATGGCGAAGGTGCTGACTGCTACGTATTCATTTAGTGCTGGTATCGGACCAGCGGCTAGGACAGTGAGAGGAACTGATCCAACCATGAGAGCAACCATTATTTGCTGATCTTTTTTTAGGACACCATTTTGTATGGCCACCGCCAAAGGTATCACTAACATGACGGAGTCATAAATTATAAGATGTGGTGAGATAAAAACTGAGACAAGAAGAACGGCTCCAGAAATTACATCGAGTCGGCCCTCCCATTTCTTATTGGCGTGCCAAATTAGGAAAGCGCCGAGAGCTAAGTAGAAAAGGTAGGCGTAGACACTCAGTCCAATTGAATGACTGAATAACCTCACAACGGTTTCAGGTAACGAGAACTGCAATGCGGTTACACCTTCTAACGCTGACCGAGTCTCGATCGCCCCAAGAAAATCTTCCCACGCTCTTATTCCAAACCATAACGTGGAAGTGGTAATAGCTAATCCACTTACCGACGCAGCTGCCAGTGACACTTTCCACCGCTTCCAATCAATAACCCACCAGATAAATAGACCGATAAACAACGGTGGCTTTAAAATTGTTAGGCCAGCAACAAGTCCGACTAAGACCTTCTTCTCTTGAATGCAAAGAGTATGGATAAGCGTGGCCAGGCCTAGCGCAAAAAAACCTGTCTGGCCCAGAAAGAGATTGTATAGGGACATGGGAAGCACTAGTCCAGTCAGCCAAACTGCTTTGCTTAAATTGAGAGCTTTGTGTGAAACCGTATAAATCACAAGTCCGAGCAGGGTCCAAAGAACTAGTGCAACGGTCGGGCTTAGTAGCGTAAACGGTCCAACAAAGTTTGCAAATGGGGGAGGACTAATAAATACGTCTAACTGTCTTAGCCCTTCAGGTAGAGATGAGTCTGTGATTAGTTGGAAGTTGGCAGCATCGTACGCTTCTGCTGAGCGATTAGCCCAGAGTAAACGGCTCCCTTCGTAAATGACTCTGAAGTCTCTGAATCTGACTTCTGGGTCCAAAATCAGCGAGAGCGCCATAGTTGCAGCTGCAACGGCCGTTAGGCTTGAGGCGCTGTTAAACAACGGACGGTCAGAGCTTTTGCTGTTCACCCTTAGTTAGTCGGCAATTGTGGCATTAGAATTAGCCAGTGACAAGACCGTCAAGTCTCGTAGACAAAGGGATTAATCCAATAAAACGGTTGGATTGTGAATATTTAGTGAATATGCTTGACAAGCCGTGGTGTTAGTTGTCGATTAAAAGTTTCTCGTAAGAAATTTTGAGGGTCGGCTTCAGCATGCGTCTTTGTCCGTTTTAACTATATAACAGATCTGGTGGTGCCCCCGTGCCTGCAAGTACTCTTGTACGTAATCGTTACTCGTTTGGAAAGCTTGAAGAAGCTCTCCAACTCCCGAACTTAATATCGGTTCAAAAAGATTCCTTCAAACGTTTCTTAGAAGAAGGTATGTCTGAGGCGTTTAAAGACATTACTCCGATCACGGATTATTCCGAGACACTGCAACTCGAGATGGACTTCGATCCGAACGACAAAGACCTTGAGCTAATCCCTAAGCACACTGAAGAAGAGTGTAAAGAACGAGACATGACTTACTCGGCTCCTGTCTTTGTTAAGGCAAGGTTCCTAAACACAGCTACTGGCGAAATTAAAGAGCAGACAGTTTTCATGGGCGACTTCCCAATGATGACAGAGAACGGCACGTTCATAATTAACGGAACTGAACGTGTTGTTGTATCGCAGCTTGTTAGATCTCCAGGTGTCATCTTCGAGCCGGGTGAACGTTTCAGACTACGTAACTTGGCCAAGCACCAAATGGTTAAAGGTACAATCCACCCATATAGAGGTGAATGGTTAGAGTTCGACGTAGAGCAGAAGCCAGGCAAGGATCCAACTTGTGGCGTCCGTGTGGCTCGTAAGCGTCGAATCTCACTATTCGTAATGCTTCGTGCTCTTGGTTATGACGAAGAAAACGCTCCAGGTTTCTTGGAATCATTCGTAAAGCACTTCGACTTCCTAGAAGGACA
Organism: uncultured Acidimicrobiaceae bacterium; assembly: GCA_964648795.1. GTDB lineage: Bacteria > Actinomycetota > Acidimicrobiia > Acidimicrobiales > SZUA-35 > JAHDDW01. The sequence continues at coordinate 16,261 of CAZYMB010000004.1, read as the reverse complement.
ATGGGAGAAAGACCAAGAAGTTGCGGTCACTCAAGACGAAGCCTTGATCGAAATTTACAAGCGTGCACGTCCGGGCGAGCCACCAACCCTTGAGGCTGCTCGCTCTTACTTGCGTACCGCATTCTTCGAGAACCGACGTTACGACCTTTCTAGAGTTGGTCGCTACAAGCTCAACAGAAAGCTTGGACCAGAAATTAAGCGTCTTAAAGAACTGTTCCCAATGCTCAAGTTGGACACTCCTAAGAAGGATCAGTCCACTCTTTCTCGTTGTGAAGTTCTTGCAACAGCAACATACCTACTACACCTGATGGCTACTGAGCCTGGCTATCGACTAGATGACCAGGACCACTTCGCTAACCGTCGTGTACGTTCTGTTGGAGAGCTAATCCAAAACCAGGTTCGTATTGGTCTGTCTCGTATGGAGCGTGTTGTTCGTGAAAGAATGACCACTCAAGACGTCGAGGCTATTACTCCTCAGACACTTATTAATATACGTCCAGTTGTGGCTTCTATTAAGGAGTTCTTCGGAACCTCTCAGTTGAGTCAGTTTATGGACCAGGTCAACCCTCTATCTGGTTTGACTCACCGTCGACGCCTTTCAGCGCTCGGACCGGGTGGTCTTTCAAGAGAAAGAGCCGGTTTCGAGGTTCGAGACGTCCACTTCAGCCACTACGGAAGAATGTGTCCTATCGAGACTCCTGAAGGACCAAACATCGGTCTTATTGGTTACCTCTCTTCTTATGCGAGAGTTAACGATTTCGGATTCTTAGAGACTCCATACCGTGAAGTTGTTAAGGGCAAGGTCACAGACAAGATCGTTTACCTTACAGCTGACGAAGAAGAAGAGTATGTGGTAGCGCAGGCGAATGCGAAGTTGAAGGACAACGGCGTATTTGCTGAAGACAAGATCTTGTCGAGACGTTCACCGCAGGCGGCTTCGCTTCGAGACTTGAAACTCCAGTTGGAACGAGACGTCTTCTTCGGTGCTACAACCGAGATTTCGCAGGTTCCAGCTGACGAAGTTCAAATGATGGACGTATCGCCGAAGCAGATCGTATCGATCGGAACTGGCTTGATTCCATTCTTGGAGCACGATGATGCTAACCGTGCACTCATGGGTGCGAACATGCAGCGTCAAGCAGTACCACTATTGACTGCCGAGGCCCCATATGTAGGAACCGGTATCGAACGTCGAGCAGCTATGGACGCTGCGGACACAATCACTGCCGAAGAGCCAGGCAAGATCATTTCTGCTGACTCTCAGCAGATGGTCGTTGAATATAAGAAGTCAGGTAGGAAGGTCTACAACCTGATGAAGTTCAACCGCTCTAACCAGGACACTTGTATTAATCAGAAGCCACGCATGTTCGTTGGTGAGTCGTTCAAGGCTGGAGATGTCTTGGTAGACGGTCCATCAACTGACAACGGCGAGTTGGCTCTTGGTAAGAACTTAGTTATAGCCTTTATGCCTTGGGAAGGTTACAACTTTGAGGATGCGATCATTCTTTCAGAAAGATTAGTCAGAGACGATGTTCTAACTTCTATCCATATTAAAGAGCACGAAATTGACGCCCGTGACACCAAGCTTGGTGCCGAGGAAATCACTCGTGACATTCCAAACCTTTCAGACGACGTTCTAGCTGACTTAGATGAACGAGGAATAGTTCGAGTCGGTGCCCAGGTTTCTCCTGGAGACCTACTTGTCGGTAAAGTAACGCCCAAGGGTGAGACTGAACTAACACCAGAAGAGCGACTACTACGTGCGATCTTCGGTGAGAAGGCCCGTGAAGTTAGAGATACCTCAATGAAGGTACCTCATGGTGAGACCGGAAAAGTTATTGATGTAAAAGTCTTTGACCGTGAAGATGACCACGAATTGCCACCAGGTGTTAACCAGCTGGTACGTGTTTATGTTGCGCAGAAGCGCAAGATCGGTGTCGGCGACAAGCTAGCTGGTCGTCACGGAAACAAGGGTGTTATTTCTCGAGTTCTTCCAGTTGAAGACATGCCATACATGGAAGACGGAACTCCAGTAGACGTGATTCTAAACCCACTTGGTGTTCCATCTCGTATGAACGTCGGTCAGGTTCTTGAATCACACCTTGGTTATGCAGCCCGATGGGGTTGGGAATTCAACGGTGAGCAAGTTGGTGAGCTGCCATTTGCAGGAACCGAGAATAAGACCCGACCATTTACAACGCCTGCAACACTTGTTGCTACACCAGTATTTGACGGAGCTAAGTGGGACGAAGAAGAACTGTCTGGTGACAAGCCAACAATTCAGAACATCTTCCGCAACATGAACTCGGACTCAGCTGACCCAGATTCAAACGAAAAGCTCGTTGGTGAAGATGGTAAAGCACAACTTTATGATGGCCGTTCAGGTCGACCATATGACAACAAGATCATGGTTGGAATCATGTATATCTTAAAGCTATCCCACTTGGTAGACGACAAGATCCACGCACGTTCAACTGGTCCATACTCAATGATTACCCAGCAACCACTTGGTGGTAAGGCCCAGTTCGGTGGCCAGCGCTTTGGTGAGATGGAAGTATGGGCACTTGAGGCCTACGGTGCTGCATACTGCTTGCAAGAGCTTCTAACCATCAAGTCAGACGACGTACTTGGTCGTGTGAAAGTTTACGAAGCAATTGTTAAGGGTGAGAACATCCCTGAAGCCGGTATTCCAGAATCATTCAAGGTGCTTATCAAAGAGATGCAGGCATTGTGTCTCAATATTGAGGTGCTTTCTGAAGACGGCGAAGAAATCGAGATGCGTGAAATTGACGATGAATTGTTCCGTACAGCTGAAGAGCTAGGAATTGATTTATCACGACCAGAGCGTGGATCAGACGAAGAAGATGCTGCTAGAGCAGCTGGCCGAGTATAGATCGAAATAAGGACAGTAATTTAAAGTGTTAGATGTAAACGAATTCGAACAACTAAGAATTGGCTTGGCTTCGGCTGATGCAATCCGTACCTGGTCTAATGGCGAGGTTAAGAAGCCAGAGACAATCAACTACAGAACGTTGAAGCCTGAGAAAGACGGCCTTTTCTGCGAGAAGATTTTCGGTCCTACAAAGGACTGGGAGTGTGCTTGCGGCAAGTATAAAAGAGTCCGCTTTAAAGGCATCATCTGTGAGCGTTGTGGTGTTGAAGTAACACGTAGCAAGGTTCGTCGTGAGCGCATGGGACACATCGAGCTCGCAGCGCCATGTGTTCACATCTGGTACCTGCGTGGTACTCGTTCTTGGCTTGCATACCTATTGATGGGTACAGAGCCGCGTGAAGAACTAAAGGCAAAGCAGCTTGAGAAAGTAATTTACTTTGCTGCTTCTTTGGTAACCCACGTTGACGAAGAGAAGCGTCACGAGGACATGCCGAACATTGAAGCCGAAGTTGTTGCAGAGCGTAAAGCTATCAATGACGAGATGGAACAAGAGCTTGCCAGAGAGCACACTGGTCTCGAAAAAGAGATCGCTCAAATGGAGAAAGACAAAGCCAGCAAAAAAGAAATTACTGCACGTCAGAAAGCTTTCGAAAAAGAACTAGCTGAAGTTCGTCAACAATTCGAGGACGAACTCGACATGCTAGATCGTGCATTCGACGAATTCCAGAGCCTTTTCCCACGCAAGATCATCGAAGATGAAATGCTGTGGAGAGAAATGGCTGACCGTTGGAGTGATTACTTCGAAGGTGGCATGGGCGCAGACGCCATTGCACAGCTTGTAGAACGTATTGACTTCGACGTTGAAGAAGTGAAGCTTCGTGAGATGGTTGACCGTAACACTGAAGTTGGCGCAGGTCTTTCTGACCAGCGTTACCAGAAGGCAATTAAGCGCCTGGGAATTGTTGCAGCGTTTAACCGCAGAGACGAGAACGGTGTTCAAGAGAACGACCCTCGTTCAATGATCCTCGATGTTGTTCCGGTGATTCCACCAGAGCTACGTCCAATGGTTCAGCTAGATGGTGGCCGTTTCGCTACCTCTGACCTAAACGATCTTTACCGTCGAGTTATTAACCGTAATAACCGTCTAAAGCGTCTTCTGGATCTTGGTGCACCTGAGATCATCGTTAACAACGAGAAGCGCATGCTTCAAGAAGCCGTAGACGCACTGTTTGACAATGGTCGTCGTGGTCGCCCAGTTACTGGTCCAGGTAACAGGCCACTCAAGTCACTGTCTGACATGTTGAAAGGTAAGCAAGGTCGTTTCCGCCAGAACCTTCTCGGTAAGCGTGTTGACTACTCAGGTCGTTCTGTAATTGTCGTAGGACCTAACCTAAAGTTCCACCAGTGTGGTCTCCCAAAGCTTATGGCTTTGGAACTGTTCAAGCCTTTCGTTATGAAGAAGCTTGTAGACCTTGAGCTAGCTGCCAACATTAAGTCAGCCAAGCGTATGGTTGAGCGTCGCAAGCCACAGGTTTGGGAAGTTCTAGAAGACGTAATCGAAGAGCATCCAGTTCTTCTTAACCGTGCACCTACACTTCACCGTCTTGGGATCCAGGCGTTTGAGCCAGTACTGGTAGAAGGTAAAGCTATTCAGATTCACCCACTTGTATGCGCAGCATTCAACGCTGACTTCGACGGTGACCAGATGGCAGTCCACCTTCCATTGTCTTCAGAAGCTCAAGCAGAAGCTCGAGTTCTAATGTTGTCTGCTAACAACGTTCTATCTCCTGCGCACGGTCGTCCGCTTGTGACCCCGACACAGGACATGGTTATTGGTTGCTTCTATCTTTCAGAGATGATCGGTGAAGCTACTTCGTCTGATCAACTGCGTTCATTCCGCAATGTTTATCAGGTGGAGCGAGCTTACGAAGCTGGAGAAATTTCTCTACACGATCCAATCACTTACCGAACACCAGACTTGCTAGAGACTCCTTCTAATGGAGAAGCTGCCAAGTACACGCCAACTACGGGTGGTCGAGTAATTCTTAACGAGGCTTTGCCAGACAGGTTCCCGTTTGTAAACCAGATCATCAAGAAGCGTGACATTGGTGTAATTGTTGAGCAGCTAGCTACTTCTTATCCGAAAGCAATTGTCGGTGAAGCACTAGACGCAATCAAAGACAAGGCATTCGGTTATGCAGCTAAGTCTGGTCTAACAGTAAGTGTAAACGACGTTCAGACTCCAACTGAGAAGAAGGAAATTCTAGACCGTCACGAAATCGAAGCTGAAAAGATTCAGGCTCAGTTCCGCAAGGGAATCATCACCGACGGTGAGCGTCGCCAGAAAGAAGTAGAAATCTGGACCGCCGCTACTGACGAAGTTAGAGAAGCAATGGAAGTCTCATTGGCTTCCAAGCAGTTTAACCCAATCGACATGATGGTTGGTTCTGGTGCTCGTGGAAACATGATGCAGGTTCGACAGATCGCAGGTATGCGTGGATTGGTAGCTAACCCTCGTGGTGACATGATTCCACGTCCTATCAAGTCGAACTTCCGTGAAGGTCTAACTATGTTGGAGTACTTCATTGCGACGCCGGGTGCGAGAAAGGGTCTTGTTGACACCGCACTTCGTACTGCTGACTCGGGTTATCTAACTCGTCGTCTTGTAGACGTTGCACAGGAAGTAATCATCAACGATAACTCTCCGTTCGAGTCTGACAAGCCAGTTCGCTCCCTTGTACTTGAAGACGTTAAGCCTGACGGTTACTACGATCAGACAACTGGTAAAGCTTCAGACCCATCTAACCCAAATGCGAAGATGGTCAGAACATACCTAGAAACACGACTTTACAGTCGTGTGTTGGCTGAAGATGTCAAGCTAGACAATGGCAACACAATCGCTCAAGGAACTATGGTTCGTGAAGACGAGATGGAAGCCCTAAGAGATGATCCAAAGATTGACAAGGTTAAGGTTTTGTCACCTTTGACTGACGATTCTCCAATTGGTATTACCGGAGACAGCTACGGCATGTCTCTAGCTACTGGAGGCGACATCGAAGTTGGTGAAGCAGTCGGAGTTATCGCTGCTCAATCAATCGGTGAGCCTGGAACGCAGCTTACTATGCGTACTTTCCACACTGGTGGTGTTGCCGGTGGTGCAGATATCGCCGGTGGTTTGCCACGTGTTGTTGAACTCTTCGAAGCTCGTACACCTAAGGGTGCAGCAACACTTGCTCGTGTAGAAGGCAAGATCCGAATCGAAGAAGACGAAGGTAAAGGCAAAGTAGTCACAGTTGTCACTAATGATGGTGAAGAAGACTCTTACACAGTGCCGCTAGCTGCCCGACTAGAAGTTGCCGATGGTGACGAAGTCAAAGCTGGTGACGCAATTGTTGACGGTCCACGTGATCCGAAAGAACTCTTAGAGATCAAGGGAATTCGTGAAACTCAGCAGTACCTAGTTGAAGAAGTTCAGAAAGTTTACCGAGATCAGGGTGTATCAATCCACGACAAGCACATCGAACTAATCGTTCGTCAGATGACTCGCCGTGTATCAATCACCGATCCAGGTGACTCTGAGTTCCTACCTGGTGAGCGTTGCGATCAGTGGGCATTTAGCGATGCTAACAAGGCGCTCGTTGGTGACAAGAAGCGTCCAGCTGCCGGTAAGCCAGAGCTTATGGGTATCACTAAGGCTTCTTTGGCTACTGACTCGTGGCTATCAGCCGCAAGTTTCCAGGAGACAACTCGTGTCCTAACAGAAGCTGCAATCGAAGGTAAGTCTGACTCAATGATTGGTCTCAAGGAAAACATTATTATCGGTAAGCTAATCCCTGCCGGTACTGGTCTAACTCGCCACCGTGAGTTGACTACTGATGCTCCTGATTACCAGCCGATGTCTTTCTACTCTTCAGAAGGTGCCGAACAAGACCCAGCTCAATGGTTGGCGTCGATCGGTGCTGAACAAGCAGAAGCACATCAAACAGTCATGCCAGCGGCTGAGCCTACAAATGGAGAGCAACCTCCGACTGTAGTGCCAGACCAAATCGGCTAAGACAATAACTAAAAGTTACTAGGAAGCTCCAGCTATTTCGGCTGGAGCTTTTTGGTTTTAGCCAGGGCGACGTTTCAACTTGTTGAAACTCGGTAAGGGCTTCGCTGAAAGCGAAACCGGCGTCGTCGCATGTCAGACAGTCTTCTGTGATGTCAGTCGGGGTTGGCAGTGTCTTCCATACAAGAGCTCCGAATCGTGTGCCCACGATTTAACCAGGGGAGCCGCTCGTCTAGCTTGCTTCTTTGTAGCTTCGACCGGCCGTAGTGCCTCAGAGATCAACACAAATGAACCGTGTGCCCACGATTTAATCAGGACAGCCGCTTAAGTAATCACGTTTCGTGTCAGCTAAAGGCTAAATAGCCGAACCGCAATGGCTGTACATTCGCTAGGGTAGTGGTGGTGATAGAACAGCCTCCTCCACCAAGTCTTGGGTCTGAGGAGAACCTTAAACTTTCTTCAAGAGAAATTAGTCGAAGTCTTCTGGATTGGCTTTTAGGCTTTCCTGGCGGCTTTATCGCTACCTTCATTATTTCGTTGCCCTTCGTTATAATCTGGGCTGCATTAGATCCGAACATCGATTTCGTGGATCTGGCAGACAGCACCCCAATCGGGGTACTGGCCCTGGGGTTAATAATTCAGCAGGGGACTCAGTTAGCTATAGCACTCTTAGTTCAAGCTAAAGGTTTCGGTCTGGTTAAAGAGCTTCGAGATTGGAAGTTTAGAATAGAAGCTAAGGACGTGTTCTATGGCTTGGTAGCGCTACCAGTGTTATTTATTGCTGGCTCCGCTGCAACATTCTCGGTCATGTTTCTACTAGGGGTCGAAGAAAGTCAGTCCAACACCGCTGTTATCTCAGACAACTCTGGTAGCCCCTGGATCATAGTCATTGTCTTCGCTGCCGTTATTGGAGCGCCAATTGCTGAAGAAGTGGTTTTCCGTGGCGTGAGCCTCCGCATCTTTGCTGGAATCGGTGCGTCGATGACTAACAGCAAACTAGGTGGGAGCATCATAGGCATTGCCATTTCTAGCATTATGTTTGGCTTGGTTCATTTCCCAGACGGAGACAGCGGATTTTCTGAGTACATGGTGGTGGCCATAACCCTGGGAACTATCGGAGCAATCTTGGCAATCATGGCCGTGTATTTCGACAGGTTAGGCCCCAGCATCTGGGCACACGTGTTCTTCAACGTGGTGGGAGTTTCGGCTGCTTTAGGAGTCTTTGATGGCGTTCAGGAAGACCTGGAAGCTGCGATGTCTCTGGGCATCTGGTAATTATCAAACCCGCATGCCAGTTAGGTTGCTTCTTAGTTTTACTAAGATAGCCTTATCTAGCCGGTGAGTTTAGTTTGTAAACGCGCCGAAATACTCGGGTTTTGACAGCTTTCGAGAGGGCCGCAAGGTCGCTCCAAAGTCACCTCCGGGTTGAAGTTTGTTTATTACTCATTTTGAGGAAGGTTTAGTTAGTGCCTACAGTGCAGCAACTGGTTCGTAAGGGCCGTAAAAGTAAGAAGAGAAAAGCAACTACACCTGCTCTAAAGGGTTCCCCTCAGCGACGTGGTGTTTGCACTCGTGTTTATACAGCTACACCTAAGAAGCCAAACTCTGCGCTTCGTAAAGTTGCTCGTGTTCGACTCTCTTCAGGTATTGAAGTTCCTGCTTATATTCCAGGTGAAGGTCACAACCTTCAGGAGCACTCAATTGTTCTAGTTCGTGGTGGTCGAGTAAAAGACCTTCCAGGTGTTCGGTATAAGATTATTCGCGGCACACTCGACACTGCAGGTGTTGGTGACCGTAAGCAAGCACGCAGTCGCTACGGTGCAAAGAAGGGATAGCTAATGTCTAGAAAAGGCCCAGCTCCAAAAAGAGAACTCAAGCCAGATCCTGTTTACAAGTCACTTCTTGTAACTCAGTTGATCAACAAAGTATTACTTTCAGGTAAGAAGACAGTTGCAGAACGTATTGTCTACGATGCACTTGAGCAACTTGGCGATAAATCAGGTGGGGACCCAATAGGAACCCTAAAGAAGTCAGTCGACCAAGTAAAGCCACAGCTAGAGGTTCGCTCTCGCCGTGTTGGTGGTGCTACTTACCAGGTTCCTGTAGAAGTACGTCCACGTCGAGCTACAACACTGGCTATTCGCTGGTTAGTTGAATACTCTCGTGACCGTCGTGAAAACACCATGTCCGAACGTCTAGCCAATGAGCTAATGGACGCAGCAAATGGTATCGGAGCATCCGTTAAGCGTCGTGAAGACCTGCATAAAATGGCTGAGGCGAATAAAGCATTCGCTCACTATCGTTGGTAGGAACTTAGAGACATGTCAGAAAACGAAAACACTCCGCTTGAAAAGTACCGCAATATCGGCATCATGGCCCATATTGACGCTGGTAAGACAACAACTACAGAGCGTATTCTTTTTTACACAGGTAAGAACTACAAGATTGGTGAAGTCCACGACGGTGGAGCCACCATGGACTGGATGGAACAAGAGCAAGAGCGTGGTATTACCATTACTTCTGCTGCTACCACCGCGTTTTGGGGTCCCGAAAACCACCGCATCAACATCATTGACACTCCAGGCCACGTCGACTTTACCGTTGAGGTAGAGCGTTCCCTTCGTGTTCTTGATGGCGCTGTCGCAGTTTTCGACGGTGTAGCTGGTGTAGAGCCACAGACCGAAACAGTTTGGCGTCAAGCTGACACCTACGGCGTTCCTCGCATGTGTTTTGTTAACAAGCTAGATCGAACTGGCGCAGACTTCTACTTCGTAGTTGACACTATTAAAGAGCGTCTCACTAAAGACATCGCAATCATTCAACTACCAATCGGTGCCGAAGCTAACTTCGAAGGGGTCGTTGACCTAGTCAAGATGAAAGCAATCGTTTGGCGAGGCGAAGACCTTGGTGCTTCTTTCGATGAAATAGATATCCCAGACGACTTAGCTGACAAGGCTGCTGAATATAGAGAACAGCTTGTAGAAGCTGTGGCTTCAACTGACGAATCTTTGATGGAAAAGTACCTCGAAGGTGAAGAGTTCAGTGTTGAAGAATTCAAGGTTGCTTTGCGTAAAGCGACCATTGCTGGTGAGCTTGTGCCAATTCTCTGCGGAACTGCTTTCAAGAACAAAGGTGTACAGCCACTTCTTGACGCTGTAATCGACTACCTTCCATCTCCAGTAGACCTTCCACCTGTTCAGGGTGAGGCGCTTAAGGGTGGGGAACCAATAGAGCGTAAGCCTTCTGACGAAGAACCCTTCTCTGCAACAGCTTTCAAGATGATGAAAGCACCACAAGTAGGAAACCTTTGCTACTTCCGTGTTTACTCTGGTCGAGTAAAAAAGGGTGACCAAATCCTTAATGCTCGTACCGGCAAGAAAGAGCGCCTAGGTCGTCTACTTGAAATGCACGCTGATAAGCAGCAGGACCGTGACGAAGCCGGAACCGGCGACATTATGGCTGCAATCGGCATAAAAGACGTTCGCACAGGTGACACACTGACCGATGCTGCAGACCCAGTAGTTCTAGAATCTCTGGAGTTCCCTGAGCCAGTAATTCACGTTGCGGTTGAGCCTAAGACAAAGGCTGACCAAGACAAGATGGCTAAGGCTTTGGCCGAGCTATCTTCAGAAGATCCAACATTTCGTGTTTCATCTGACGAAGAAACAGGCCAGACAATTATTGCCGGTATGGGTGAGCTTCACCTAGAAGTACTAGTCGATCGTATGCTTCGAGAGTTTAAAGTCGAAGCAGCTGTAGGTAAGCCTCAGGTTGCTTACCGAGAGACCATCCGAAACACAGTCGACTCACACACCTACACACACAAGAAGCAGTCTGGTGGTTCAGGTCAGTTCGCAGAAGTCGAAATCATGCTGGAGCCAACTGGCCCAGGTGGTGGCTTCGAGTTCGAAGACAAGATTTCTGGTGGCCGCATCCCGAAGGAATACATTCCTTCTGTAGGTCACGGAATCGAAGAAGCTATGACCACTGGTGTCTTGGCTGGATTCCAAACAGTGGACTTCAAAGCAACATTGCTTGATGGTAAGTTCCACGATGTTGACTCGTCAGAAATGGCGTTTAAGATCGCAGGTATCAATGCATTTAAGGAAGCGGCTCGCAAGGCCAAACCTGTTCTGCTTGAACCAGTGATGGCGGTTGAAGTGGTAACTCCTGAAGATTACATGGGAGACGTCATTGGTGACCTTAACTCGCGTAGAGGTAAGGTTGGCCAAATGGAGTCTCGTGGTTTGAACCAGGTAGTGACTGCTGAGGTGCCTTTGTCGGAGATGTTTGCTTATTCAAACGATCTGCGCTCAAAGACCCAAGGTAGAGCCACATACACTATGCAATTCCATAGTTACCAACAGACTCCGGGTAATGTGCAGGAAGAAATTGTCCAGCGCATTCGGGGCGAGTAAATAAATAATAAATACCGTGTGCTCCCACGTTCGGAGATTCGAAAGGAAATAATCAAATGGGAAAAGAAAAATTTGATCGGTCCAAAACACATTTGAATGTGGGAACAATGGGCCACGTTGACCATGGTAAGACAACTCTTACTGCGGCAATATCAAGAGTATTAGGTGAACGAATTGGTGGTGAAACTACTGCATTCGAAGACATCGATAAAGCTCCTGAAGAGCGAGAGCGTGGTATTACCATTAACGTTTCGCATATTGAGTATGAGACAGAGTCTCGTCACTATGCGCACGTTGATATGCCAGGCCACGCCGACTACATCAAAAACATGATTACTGGTGCTGCACAGGTAGACGGAGCAATCCTTGTTATCTCTGCTGCAGACGGACCAATGGCACAGACTCGTGAGCACGTTCTACTTGCTCGCCAGGTAGGTGTTCCAGCTATGGTCGTTGCTCTTAACAAAGCAGACATGGTTGATGACGAAGAACTTCTCGACCTAGTCGAGATCGAAACCCGTGAACTACTCTCTGAGTACGAGTTCCCAGGCGACGACGTTCCAGTTGTTCGAGTATCAGCTCTTAAAGCACTTGAAGGTGACTCTGACTACGGCGACAAGATCATGGAGCTCATGGAAGCTGTTGATTCTTACATCCCAGAACCAGAGCGTGACTTCGACAAGCCATTCCTAATGCCAATTGAGGACGTATTCTCAATCACTGGTCGTGGAACTGTTGTAACCGGTAAGGTTGAGCAGGGCGTTATCAACATCTCTGACGAAGTTGAAATCGTAGGTATCAAAGACACTCACAAGACTACTTGTACTGGTGTTGAGGCATTCCGTAAGGACCTTGACCGTGGACAAGCTGGTGACAACATTGGTGCTCTTCTACGTGGGATTGAAAAAGACGACGTGCAGCGTGGACAAGTTCTAGCTGCTCCAGGATCAATCACTCCTCACAAGAAGTTCAAGGCTCAGGTCTACGTACTAACAAAAGAAGAGGGTGGACGTCACAAGCCGTTCTTTACCAACTATCGTCCACAGTTCTACTTCAGAACAACTGACGTTACTGGTGAAGTAAACCTTCCAGAAGGTACAGAGATGTGTGTCCCTGGTGACAACACCGAAATGACAGTTGAACTAATCAACCCAATCGCTATGGACGAAGGACTACGCTTCGCTATTCGTGAAGGTGGCCGTACCGTAGGTGCTGGTCGTGTCACAGAAATTATTGAGTAACTGATATGGCGACCCAACAGAAAATAAGAATCCGACTAAAGGCATATGATCATCAGCAGATTGATCAGTCAACGAAAAAGATTGTTGAGACTGTGTCTCGGACAAACGCTACTTTGAGAGGACCAATTCCTCTGCCAACAGAGAAGCACCGTTTCTGTGTTATACGGTCACCACATAAAGATAAGGACAGTCGTGAGCATTTCGAAATGCGTATTCACAAACGTCTAATCGATATCCTCGAGCCAAACCCTAAAACTGTAGATTCACTACAGCGTTTAGAGTTGCCAGCGGGTGTCGATATCGAACTCAAGATCCAAGGTGTCTAGCTAACAAGCTAAAAACCCTAATAACTATTGTTTGGGAGGCCTCAAGGGGCCTCCCAAACTCGTTTTTGCCTGGGCAGTTAGGCCCGCTGCCTCGTCCTGGGCGTGCGATAAGCTATAACAGTCCAGGAGTAGCCCCAGAATCACTTGACGATTCGAATGACCTGGGCAGAGGCCTGTAGTCTTTGCTGCTAAAAACGAGTTTGGATGCCTTGCGGCACCCAAACTCAAAGAATATGCAATTCGAATTGATCCAGATTAGCGTTGGATACCGAACTCAACTCGACGGTTAAGGGCTCGACCTTCAGCTGTGTCGTTAGTTGCAACTGGGTTGCTTGCGCCGCTTCCAACAATGTTGAAGTCTTCTTCAGCTAGAGCGTTGTCAGAACCTGTTGCGATCGCTGCAGCTACAACGAGGGACTGTACAACTGATGCCGCACGACGCTCACTTAGTGCCTGGTTGTTTGCAGCTGAACCGTCTGAGTCTGTGTGGCCCGTAACAGAAACCTGGCCTTCAGAAGCAAAGATGATTGGTAGTAGTCCTGCCAAACTGTCCTGTTGCTCAGCGGTTAGTACCGCAGAAGCTGTATCGAAGTTCAGACCGTCAGTCAAAGTAGCGAATGGGTTGTTGTTAGCTGATCCCGCTGACCAGTTTTCGAAGTTTCTTAGTCCACCAACGAACTCAGGGAATCGACTCCATGAGTAACCGGCGAATAGAGTCTCATCAACAGTTACATCTACTTGGGTGTTTGCACCGAATAGTTCAGTTGAAGAGTTCTGAATCAAAGACTGAATTTCAGCGTTCTTTACCGTTCCTGTCACAGTTGTAGCGCCATCAGAGTTAACGAGCTCGACTTCTGAGAAGCCCTTTTCTTCAACCGTAATGTTGTTTGTAATTGTTTGTGTGAATCCAGAATCTGCGCTTAGTAGAGCATCGAACTGATCCTTAAAAGCTTGAGAAGGCACTGTTCCGGAAGCTATAACAGCATCAGAGGTTACTTCAAGGTCTCCGTTCTCAATGTTGGTAGACATTAGTGAAACTAGACCAGTTAGTGCCTCAGCATATGGCTCTGCTTCGATGTTTGGGTCACTCTCAAGAGCGTTCGATGCACCGTCACCATAAGAAAGCGCAATCACTGGATCAAGAGCGAACCTGGTCTGAGAGTTAACTGACCCTGCAGCAGCGAATGTGTTCTGCGTTACCTGGAAACGTACGCCCTCAGTCGAGATGTTCGCAGCAGCACCGTCGGAGCCGCTAAGTATTCCTTCAGCAGATTCACCCGAAGTATCATCATTCATCAGACCTGATGAGATCGAGCTTCCGTCACCACGTCCGACTAGAAGCCAAATGATTCCGGCGACTAGTGCCACTCCGACTAGGCCTAGTATGGCTACTAGCCCCGTGTTGTTTTTTTCTTCGTTCATTGTTGCCCTGTTCTTACCAATGGGATACAGCGATCCCTTACTTTCTAGCTATCGACTGTTTAACGGCTATTTTTAACTAAATCAACAGTATTAGGCGCAAATAAAACATAATTGACGTATTTAGCGGCCGAATACAGATTTGGAATTGAGACAGGCTCAGATCACCCCAAAGGCTAGTATTTCAGCTATATGAGCCCAATTAATCCTGAAAAGCGTATTTCAGAGCTAGTGGAACTCATCAATACAGCAAATATGGCGTATCACGGCAAAGACCAGCCTGAAATCAGTGATTCACACTACGACAAGCTCGTTAAAGAGCTAAAAAGCCTTCTAGACGAGTTTCCAGAGCTGGCTCCCAAAGACAATCCGCTTACCGACGTTGGTGCACCTATTAATACAGCGTTTGCCCCAGTTGAGCACTTAGAACCAATGATGAGTCTGGACAATGCTTTTGATATTGAAGAGCTTCGTGCCTGGAATGAGAGGGCGGCAAAAGGACTCGATCAAGATTTTAGCTACATCACCGAGATGAAAATAGACGGCGTGGCATGCTCACTTCTATATGAAGATTCCAAACTTGTTCGAGCGGCTACTCGGGGGAACGGCAAAGTCGGTGAGGATATAACGGCCAACGTTATGACCATTGCATCAATTCCTGATGAGCTCTCTGAAAAGGTGCCTGGCAAGCTTGAGGTTCGCGGTGAGATCTATATGGAGCTCGCAGTCTTTGAGGTGCTAAATCAATCTCAGATTGATGCCGGCCTGCCAGCCTATGCAAACCCGAGAAACACCGCAGCGGGAAGTCTTCGTCAAAAAGATCCGAAAGTGACGGCTTCTAGAAAGCTCAGTTTTTGGGTATATCAAATAGGTCACCACGATAATGATCTGCCTGTAGCTTCTCATTCAGCTGGCCTTGACTGGTTAGGGGAGTTGGGTTTACCAGTCAATCCGGAGCGTCGTACTCACAAGTCGATTAAAGAAGTTGAGAAACGCATTGAAAAAGGCCTAGAGCTTAGGCACAGACTGGCATATGAAATAGATGGCATAGTAACTAAGGTTGACGGCTTCGCTCAGCAAAGGATCCTTGGTGCTACAGCGCGGGCACCGAGGTGGTCAATAGCTTACAAATATCCGCCAGAAGAAAAAGAAACCAAACTTATAGACATCCAGGTGTCAATTGGTCGCACCGGCAAGGCAACCCCGTTTGCAGTTCTAGAGCCGGTAGTAGTAGGCGGTTCAACAGTGCAGATGGCAACGCTTCATAATGCAGATCAGGTCGCCATTAAAGATGTTCGTCCAGGAGACACCGTAGTGGTACGCAAAGCAGGAGATGTCATTCCAGAAGTATTGCGACCAGTGTTGTCTGACAGAGCTAAAGGTTCTAAAGCTTGGAAGTTTCCGACCAAGTGCACGTCTTGTGCGGAGCCGTTGGTTAAGCCAGAGGGCGAGGCGCACACATTCTGTGTTAATTACTCTTGTCCCGCTCAGCAGCAGAATCGAATTGAATACTTTGCATCCAGAGGAGGAATGGACATCGAAGGTTTAGGCGAATCGACAGTTGCCTTGTTTATCGAGGAAGATCTCCTTGCCGATGTTGCTGACATTTACTCACTAGATTGGGACAAAGTTTCAGAGCTAGAAGGCTTCGGTCAGATCTCAATCGACAACCTGCAAAAAGCAGTTGAAGAATCAAAAGGTCAACCCTTATCAAGGCTCTTAGTGGCGTTTGGAATCAGGCACCTTGGTCCAACTGGAGCCGAAGCGCTGGCCTCTCACTTTGGTCATCTCGACAAGGTCAAGGTTGCCGGAGTCGAAGAGATTGCCAGCATCGAAGGTGTTGGCCCACGAATAGCGACCAGTGTGTCCGAGTTCTTCAATCAGGCAAAGTCGAAGCGTGTAATAGATAGATT